>NZ_JBFUEQ010000049.1:0-519 GCF_056403835.1 Mesorhizobium sp. P2_E6 | reverse complement strand
GCCTCGTCCTGGCCGCCAACGGCTCCTACACCTACACCTACTCCGTCGCCAACGCCGCCGTGCAGGTCCTCGCCGGCAGCGACGCCAACGGCGGCTCCCATGTCGACACCTTCACGGTGACGGCCGCCGACGGCACCACCCAGCTCGTCAGCTTCACCAGCACCAGCCACGGCACCACCGACGCCGCCGTGATCGGAACCCCGACGGTCGCCGACGTCACCGAAGACACGCCCACCCGCGCGGCCGTGACGCTCACCGCCGCGGGATCGATTTCGATCAGCGATGTCGACACCGGCGAAGATCATGTCCAGACCACCGTCAGCGGCGCCGATCTGGGCAGCCTCGTCCTGGCCGCCAACGGCTCCTACACCTACTCCGTCGCCAACGCCGCCGTGCAGTTCCTCGCCGGCAGCGACGCCAACGGCGGCACCAGCACCCATGTCGACACCTTCACGGTGACGGCCGCCGACGGCACCACCCAGCTCGTCAGCTTCACCATCCACGGCACCAACGCCAACG
>NZ_JBFUEQ010000048.1:0-522 GCF_056403835.1 Mesorhizobium sp. P2_E6 | reverse complement strand
CGACCAGCAGCGTGCGGTGGTCCATCCGACGACGGACCCGAACGAGCCGGTCAGCCTGAACGCCGACAATCTGGTGACACTGACGGCGACGATCACCGACAAGGATGGCGATCATCAGTCGGCGACACTGAACATTGGCAGCAACCTGACCTTCCTGGATGACGGCCCGTCGATCTCGGCGCCGGGCGCCAGTGCATCGCTGACGGTGGACGAGACGGATCTGACGACGAATGCGACGGCGAGCTTCGCCAGCGCGTTCACCTCCAGCTATGGCGCCGATGGCGCCGGCACGACCACCTATGCGCTKGGCTTCAATGCCGGCGCGACGGGGCTGGTCGACACGGCGAGCGGCCAGGCGGTGGTGCTGAGCCTCGAGGCTGGGCAGGTGGTCGGCCGTGCGGGCGTCGGCGGCGTGATCGTGTTCACGGTCAGCACCGATGCGTCGGGCAATGTGACGCTCGACCAGCAGCGTGCGGTGGTCCATCCGACGACGGACCCGAACGAGCCGGTCAGCCTGAACGC
>NZ_JBFUEQ010000047.1:0-528 GCF_056403835.1 Mesorhizobium sp. P2_E6 | reverse complement strand
CCGTCGCGCCGTGGTCGACATCCGAGGAGGTCAGCGTGCCGGACGCCGACGGCGTCCCGGCGACAACCGTGCCGTTGTCCAGGTTGCCGGCCTCGACAACCGTGCCGGCATCCTGGCCGACCGCCGTCGTGATCACCGGGCTGTCGTTGGTGCCGGTGATGGTGATGGTGACGGTTTGCGTTGCCGTCGCGCCCTTGTCGTCGGTGACCGTGGCGGTGAATGTCTGCGTGTCGCTCTCGCCCTCGGCCAGATGATCGGCCGCGCCCTGATCGAGCGCAAAGCTCCAGGCGCCCGTCGTCGGGTTGATCGCAAACGCGCCATAGGTGCCCGTCGCGTCGCCGCTCCAGGTCGCCGTCGCGCCGTGGTCGACATCCGAGGAGGTCAGCGTGCCGGACGCCGACGGCGTCCCGGCGACAACCGTGCCGTTGTCCAGATTGCCGGCCTCGACAACCGTGCCGGCATCCTGGCCGACCGCCGTCGTGATCACCGGGCTGTCGTTGGTGCCGGTGATGGTGATGGTGACGGTTT
>NZ_JBFUEQ010000046.1:0-539 GCF_056403835.1 Mesorhizobium sp. P2_E6 | reverse complement strand
TTCCTGGATGACGGCCCGTCGATCTCGGCGCCGGGCGCCAGTGCATCGCTGACGGTGGACGAGACGGATCTGACGACGAATGCGACGGCGAGCTTCGCCAGCGCCTTCACCTCGAGTTATGGCGCCGATGGCGCCGGCACGACCACCTATGCGCTGGGCTTCAATGCCGGCGCGACGGGGCTGGTCGACACGGCGAGCGGCCAGGCGGTGGTGCTGAGCCTCGAGGCTGGCCAGGTGGTCGGCCGTGCGGGCGTCGGCGGCGTGATCGTGTTCACGGTCAGCACCGATGCGTCGGGCAATGTGACGCTCGACCAGCAGCGTGCGGTGGTCCATCCGACGACGGACCCGAACGAGCCGGTCAGCCTGAACGCCGACAATCTGGTGACACTGACGGCGACGATCACCGACAAGGATGGCGATCATCAGTCGGCGACACTGAACATTGGCAGCAACCTGACCTTCCTGGATGACGGCCCGTCGATCTCGGCGCCGGGCGCCAGTGCATCGCTGACGGTGGACGAGACGGATCTGACGACGAA
>NZ_JBFUEQ010000045.1:0-560 GCF_056403835.1 Mesorhizobium sp. P2_E6 | reverse complement strand
CGCCCGCACGGCCGACCACCTGCCCAGCCTCGAGGCTCAGCACCACCGCCTGGCCGCTCGCCGTGTCGACCAGCCCCGTCGCGCCGGCATTGAAGCCCAGCGCATAGGTGGTCGTGCCGGCGCCATCGGCGCCATAGCTGGAGGTGAACGCGCTGGCGAAGCTCGCCGTCGCATTCGTCGTCAGATCCGTCTCGTCGACGCTCAGCGATGCACTGGCGCCCGGCGCCGAGATCGACGGGCCGTCATCCAGGAAGGTCAGGTTGTTGCCGATGTTCAGTGTCGCCGACTGATGATCGCCATCCTTGTCGGTGATCGTCGCCGTCAGTGTCACCAGATTGTCGGCGTTCAGGCTGACCGGCTCGTTCGGGTCCGTCGTCGGATGGACCACCGCACGCTGCTGGTCGAGCGTCACATTGCCCGACGCATCGGTGCTGACCGTGAACACGATCACGCCGCCGACGCCCGCACGGCCGACCACCTGCCCAGCCTCGAGGCTCAGCACCACCGCCTGGCCGCTCGCCGTGTCGACCAGCCCCGTCGCGCCGGCATTGAAGCCCAGC
>NZ_JBFUEQ010000044.1:0-568 GCF_056403835.1 Mesorhizobium sp. P2_E6 | reverse complement strand
TCGCGCCGTGGTCGACATCCGAGGAGGTCAGCGTGCCGGACGCCGACGGCGTCCCGGCGACAACCGTGCCGTTGTCCAGGTTGCCGGCCTCGACAACCGTGCCGGCATCCTGGCCGACCGCCGTCGTGATCACCGGGCTGTCGTTGGTGCCGGTGATGGTGATGGTGACGGTTTGCGTTGCCGTCGCGCCCTTGTCGTCGGTGACCGTGGCGGTGAACGTCTGCGTGTCGCTCTCGCCCTCGGCCAGATGATCGGCCGCGCCCTGATCGAGCGCGAAGCTCCAGGCGCCCGTCGTCGGGTTGATCGCAAACGCGCCATAGGTGCCCGTCGCGTCGCCGCTCCAGGTCGCCGTCGCGCCGTGGTCGACATCCGAGGAGGTCAGCGTGCCGGACGCCGACGGCGTCCCGGCGACAACCGTGCCGTTGTCCAGGTTGCCGGCCTCGACAACCGTGCCGGCATCCTGGCCGACCGCCGTCGTGATCACCGGGCTGTCGTTGGTGCCGGTGATGGTGATGGTGACGGTTTGCGTYGCCGTCGCGCCCTTGTCGTCGGTGACCGTGGCGGTGAA
>NZ_JBFUEQ010000043.1:0-693 GCF_056403835.1 Mesorhizobium sp. P2_E6 | reverse complement strand
GCTGGGCTTCAATGCCGGCGCGACGGGGCTGGTCGACACGGCGAGCGGCCAGGCGGTGGTGCTGAGCCTCGAGGCTGGGCAGGTGGTCGGCCGTGCGGGCGTCGGCGGCGTGATCGTGTTCACGGTCAGCACCGATGCGTCGGGCAATGTGACGCTCGACCAGCAGCGTGCGGTGGTCCATCCGACGACGGACCCGAACGAGCCGGTCAGCCTGAACGCCGACAATCTGGTGACGCTGACGGCGACGATCACCGACAAGGATGGCGATCATCAGTCGGCGACGCTGAACATTGGCAGCAACCTGACCTTCCTGGATGACGGCCCGTCGATCTCGGCGCCGGGCGCCAGTGCATCGCTGACGGTGGACGAGACGGATCTGACGACGAATGCGACGGCGAGCTTCGCCAGCGCCTTCACCTCGAGYTATGGCGCCGATGGCGCCGGCACGACCACCTATGCGCTGGGCTTCAATGCCGGCGCGACGGGGCTGGTCGACACGGCGAGCGGCCAGGCGGTGGTGCTGAGCCTCGAGGCTGGGCAGGTGGTCGGCCGTGCGGGCGTCGGCGGCGTGATCGTGTTCACGGTCAGCACCGATGCGTCGGGCAATGTGACGCTCGACCAGCAGCGTGCGGTGGTCCATCCGACGACGGACCCGAACGAGCCGGTCAGCCTGAACGCCGACAATCTGGTGAC
>NZ_JBFUEQ010000042.1:0-767 GCF_056403835.1 Mesorhizobium sp. P2_E6 | reverse complement strand
GGATGTCGCTGCGTGGCCTGCTTCATTATCTCTGGCATGAGGCCGAACTGACGGTCTGGACATCGGGGTGGGCCGGTAAACGGGATTGGTGGAATGTCCGCTGGCATCTGCTCGAAGCTGCCGGGCAAATGACAGTGAGGGGCGGACCGCTCGCCGATATCCTGTTCGTGCCCGAGCCGTTTCGGGCCGAGAACAGGCAAGCCATCGAGCAGCGTCGCAACGCGGTTCTCGGCTCGGCGCTCCCGCCGAAATCAGGTCCACGAAAGTTGCTCGTCCTGGTCGGCGAGGTGAAGGAGATCGTGCCCGCCCGCTCCGGTCAGAAACTCGTCATCAGGCACCTGCCCGGTTTTCCCTTCATCATCGACGATGCATTGCATCGCCGCTTGCAGGCGCGTTTTGAAAAGGAATTGTCCCTGTGGGCAGCGGATTCCCGCTCGCATCTCATGACGATCGCGACGTTCGCACTGAACCCGGCCGGCCTCGCCATTGTCGAGGAGATTGCGTTGATGGTGGTCTCCGAGAACTGGATTCCCTACGAGACGGTCCCGGAGAAAAGGCTCGTCGATGGGCTCGCCCGCCTTCGCGAGAAGAGCGTGAAGGGATTGCGCTTTGACCTGCAACCCGACCAGCCGATCGCCAATGCGTTGCTTCAGGCCAGGGACGACCCGATAGCGCTCTTTGTCGTTCCGGCCGGAGCGGACGAAAACTACGAAGCGTCGCTCGACGAAATGATCGCCGCGCGACCTGAGATCGGCTCCTGGGTGTGG
>NZ_JBFUEQ010000041.1:0-1096 GCF_056403835.1 Mesorhizobium sp. P2_E6 | reverse complement strand
GTGATCACGACGGCGGTCGGCCAGGATGCCGGCACGGTTGTCGAGGCCGGCAACCTGGACAACGGCACGGTTGTCGCCGGGACGCCGTCGGCGTCCGGCACGCTGACCTCCTCGGATGTCGACCACGGCGCGACGGCGACCTGGAGCGGCGACGCGACGGGCACCTATGGCGCGTTTGCGATCAACCCGACGACGGGCGCCTGGAGCTTCGCGCTCRATCAGGGCGCGGCCGATCATCTGGCCGAGGGCGAGAGCGACACCCAGACGTTCACCGCCACGGTCACCGACGACAAGGGCGCGACGGCGACGCAAACCGTCACCATCACCATCACCGGCACCAACGACAGCCCGGTGATCACGACGGCGGTCGGCCAGGATGCCGGCACGGTTGTCGAGGCCGGCAACCTGGACAACGGCACGGTTGTCGCCGGGACGCCGTCGGCGTCGGGCACGCTGTCCTCCTCGGATGTCGACCACCTGGCGACGGCGACCTGGAGCGGCGACGCGACGGGCACCTATGGCGCGTTTGCGATCAACCCGACGACGGGCGCCTGGAGCTTTGCGCTCAATCAGGGTGCGGCCGATCATCTGGCCGAGGGCGAGAGCGACACGCAGACGTTCACCGCCACGGTCACCGACGACAAGGGCGCGACGGCGACGCAAACCGTCACCATCACCATCACCGGCACCAACGACAGCCCGGTGATCACGACGGCGGTCGGCCAGGATGCCGGCACGGTTGTCGAGGCCGGCAAYCTGGACAACGGCACGGTTGTCGCCGGGACGCCGTCGGCGTCCGGCACGCTGTCCTCCTCGGATGTCGACCACCTGGCGACGGCGACCTGGAGCGGCGACGCGACGGGCACCTATGGCGCATTTGCGATCAACCCGACGACGGGCGCCTGGAGCTTTGCGCTCAATCAGGGTGCGGCCGATCATCTGGCCGAGGGCGAGAGCGACACGCAGACGTTCACCGCCACGGTCACCGACGACAAGGGCGCGACGGCGACGCAAACCGTCACCATCACCATCACCGGCACCAACGACAGCCCGGTGATCACGACGGCGGTCGGCCAGGATGCCGGCACGGTTGTCG
>NZ_JBFUEQ010000040.1:0-1156 GCF_056403835.1 Mesorhizobium sp. P2_E6 | reverse complement strand
GGACATAGCCGCCGATGCGCAGGCAGGTTTCGGTGCCGGGGATGTAGAAGTAGCCAGCGCCGTAGACGTCGCAGATCTTGACGTATTCAGCGGGCTCCGGCTCGGCGACGACGACGGCGTCGGCGGCGCGCGCACCGGAAACTGCGAGCAGAGCCGCAGCGGAGCCGAGGAGAAGGCTCTTGATGTTCATTTTCTGACCTCCAGTCAGAATCGAACAAAACAGCGTTGCCTTCAGTGCATTTTTGGCACGGAGTTGCGTTCCGACGGCAACGGATTGCCTGCCTATCTATCTGATTTAATAGGATGATTTTTGATTGGCCGCCTTCGAGGCAGGCAGAGATGGCGGAGAGGATGGGATTCGAACCCACGAGAAGCTTTTGACCTCTACTCCCTTAGCAGGGGAGCGCCTTCGACCACTCGGCCACCTCTCCGTTGCGCCGCTGGATAAAGAAAAGCGCCGGCACAATCAACAAGCCCGCGTCATTATATGGAAAAATAAGAACGCACCGAGCTGCGGCTTTCCTTCGATGCGGCGGTTCTGCGGCAGTTTCCTGGCTGGCGACTCGGCGCCTTGCCATGATTCCGTCGGCCGATTGTCGGATTCGGCTGGAAACAAGCGGTTGCCGCGGCCCCAATGGTTAACGAGAGCTTTCTGAGTGAGGCCAAATCGTGTCATTTGTGCAACAACGCCAGGGGATAGCAGCCGAACAGCCCTTTCGCCGGTACGATCGTGGTTGAACGCCGCCGTCTCATGGGTAATGTCGAATTCGAAGGAGCGGCGCGGTGCGCATCTTTTTCGGTAGTGGGGATGGGGCAGGGAACGCTGTCCTTCAGCAAAGAATACCCAGACCCGTTTTTTAACTTTTGACTGGAGGTCAGAAAATGAACATCAAGAGCCTTCTCCTCGGCTCCGCTGCGGCTCTGCTCGCAGTTTCCGGTGCGCGCGCCGCCGACGCCGTCGTCGTCGCCGAGCCGGAGCCCGCTGAATACGTCAAGATCTGCGACGTCTACGGCGCTGGCTACTTCTACATCCCCGGCACCGAAACCTGCCTGCGCATTGGCTACTTCTACATCCCCGGCACCGAAACCTGCCTGCGCATCGGCGGCTATGTCCGTTACGACATCGGCGGCGGCGACGTCGGCTCGTTCGATGGCG
>NZ_JBFUEQ010000039.1:0-1508 GCF_056403835.1 Mesorhizobium sp. P2_E6 | reverse complement strand
GCCCCACCCGGATTGAGTCGATGTCTTCGGGCTTTATCCTGGCCTCGATGATGAGCTCGTTCGTGGTCGGCAGAAGCTCCATCACCACCTCCCCCGCTCGGATGACGCTGCCTTCGGCATTGTAAAGCGAGCGGACGATAATGCCGTCCACCGGCGCCCGGATGGTCGTCCGCTCCAGGACTGACCGAGCAGCGTTGATTTGTTCCTCGAGGTCCGCGACCTGGGCCCGTGCTTTGTTGAGCTCCGTTACAGCATCCTCGACCCGGCTGGTTGTAAGCCGTTCAATCTGCTGACGCGCTTCCACGGTCTGGGTCGCCGAGCTGGCAATCTGCGCCTCCAGAGATCCTGCCTGGCCGACCAGTTCGGCAGTGCTGCGCAGAAGATCGGTGTATTCGGAACGATTTGTGAGTCCTTTATTCAGCAGGTCTTTTTTTCTTTCCGTCTCCTCGTTGACGATCGCAAGCTGATTTTCCGCTGCTTCCTTCTGAGCTTTTAACCCGACAACGGCGTCCTGAAGAGCTGCCACCCTTTGCTTCAGAATCCCCTGTTCCGCGCCATAACGCGCTAGCCGCGCCTGAAATTCCTTGTTTTGTTCTGCGAAAACACCGCTGTATTCGGAAGCGCCTGAATAGGCTCCGAGGTCACTGGACAAGACAATTTTCTGAAGGCCGTCCCGCTCCGCTTCGAGCCGAGAAATTTCAGCTTTTTGTGCCACCCACTGCTTGAGAACGCGGTTGAGCTGGGACTGCGCCACCGTCGGATCGAGGACGATCAGGGCCTGGCCTCTTAGTACCCTGTCGCCCTCCCGAACCTTGATGCTGCTGACCACGCCTCCCTCGAGGTGCTGGATCATCACATTCTGCCCAGCTGCTGCGACCACGCCTGGCGCGATCGTCGCTCCAGCAATTGGTGCCATAGCTGCCCAGAATCCGAAGCCGAGCAAGAAAACCGCCACGCTTCCATATCCCATCAGCGTGATCCGATCTGTGCTGGTGTCGACGTTGCGTTGCCAGCGATACGTCTTGGCGTCCCTCTGAATGGGTTGGCTAGGAACCGTCATTCGCGACCTTTACCTCCACGCGAGCAGGTGACGGGAAAGGCACCACTCCTTCGTTATCATGCGACTGAGTGGCCGCGGCCGTCGCTGCTTGGCCCCGTCGCTCGGCAAGTCGGTCGAGCACGTCCTTGGTCAATCCGTAGATCTCAACCTGGCCATTGCGCAGCATGAGGATGCGATCGCATTTGGCTGCGAGCGAAGGCCGATGGGTTATGACGAGCACGGTCGTTTTTCGTGCACGCGCCTGGAGGATCGCCCGCTCGAGTGCGGCTTCGCCGTCGGAATCAAGATTTGCATTGGGCTCGTCGAGAACCAGTACCTTGGGATCGCCGTAAAACGCGCGCGCAAGTCCAATGCGCTGACGCTCGCCGCCCGAGAGTCGAACGCCGGTCGGGCCGATCACCGTCGAATATCCATCCCTTTGACCCAGGATGAGCTCATGCACTTGGGC
>NZ_JBFUEQ010000038.1:0-1659 GCF_056403835.1 Mesorhizobium sp. P2_E6 | reverse complement strand
AGGTTCAGCAGGACTCTGCCGCCCACGTTTCTCTTTCTTCAATATTCAATTTTCAAAGAACAGACACCGCAGACGCAGTGTCGTGGCCCGTTTCGCTTTTGGCTCCGGGGCCGTCCGAGTGTCGCTTACGCGGCTCTCTTGAATCTCACAACGGGCAGGCTTAGAAGCAAACTTCTTCGTCGCCAGCGGCGTGCCGCCCTCGTTGGTGAGGCGTATATAGTCGCCACCTTCAACAACTGTCAACAGCCAAGATCACCCTTTTTTCGATTTCTCGTGGAGATCTCGCCGAGGCCCGAATTTGTGAGTTGGCTTGCCCCGATTGTGACCGGCTTTCCGGTGCAGCTTATCCCCCTGAAGCACGCCACCAGATCAGCGCCGAGCGGATGCCATCGGCCCGAAATCGCTGGCCTCGCTGGGCGGTGCGCCATGGCCGCCCCCTGCTTGAGCGCCGGTTAGAGCCGTTCTTCAAGCAATTCCGGCGTGATGTTGCGGCCGGCGTAAAAGACGCCCAAAATCAGCACCCGCTCCCCCCTCGACGGCGAATGCAATGCTGACAGCGCGCCGGTACCCAACAATCCGCAGCCCAGGCATGATCTCGACCCGCTCGGTGCCGCGCTGTGGAAAAGTCGACAGGCCGAGACAATGCTCGCGGATACCCACAACGAAATTCCAGGCGATCGCAGGCGATGCGCGCTCCGCTATATCGTCATAGAGCGCTTCCAGCTCGGACTCTGCCTTGGGGTGGAAGACAATCTGATACTCCATCCCCTACTTGGCTTTCGCCTGTTTCGCGCGATGACGCGCCTCCAGCCGCGAAAACACCGTGTCGGCAGGGGTCCCTTTCGTTGGATCCCGCTGGAGCTCGGCCAGGCGCGACGGTACGTCCTCACGCAGCCATTTCTCTCGCTCCGCCTCGAAGTCCTCGAGCATGCGCAGGCCCGCGCGGACAACCTCGCTGGCATTGTTGTAGCGGCCTGATTCGAGCTGCTTCCTGATGAAGCTCTCATAGTGGTCGTTTAAAGCGTAATTTGGCATGGCAACCTCCTGCAAACATAATGGGAGCGCCCAACGCGGATAGCAATAGATGTCATCTATTAGCAATCTGGCTGATTCGGCCATGCTCCACCTTGCCGCCATCCGGCTCCGGGAGAGATGCCGTCGCCTGATTCGGCACGACCGAAATGTCGTCTCAGCCTTGAGGGCGCCGGCGCGATCGAGGAGCGGCATGCAAAGTCGATGCCCGCGGTCGTCATCTCCAAGGCAGCATGCGCGCGACGACAGACGCGAACTCCAACCGGATCGCCGACGCGCTCGGCATGTCATTTCTGTCCGGTTTTGTCGTGTCACGCTGACATTGTCGTTTGCGCTTCCGATCTACGGCTCACATATGCTCCAAACGCGCAACGCCGGCCGGCTTTTGGCCAGACGGGCGTTTGTGATTTGGTTGCGGGGACAGGCAGTTCACGGCCACGGTCGGCCAGATACAAAAACAGCCCGGGCTTGGCCGGGCTGTCTTAATTTGGTTGCGGGGACAGGATTTGAACCTGTGACCTTCAGGTTATGAGCCTGACGAGCTACCGGGCTGCTCCACCCCGCGTCAACTAGAAGTAAGCGCAAGCCTACGATAGGGATGGCCTACAGATAGGTAGATGCCTCACC
>NZ_JBFUEQ010000037.1:0-2037 GCF_056403835.1 Mesorhizobium sp. P2_E6 | reverse complement strand
ACTGATGGTCAGGGCCGAGGTGTTCTTGGTGATGTTGTCGGTGCTGCTCGAACCGGTATCGTCGGCGGCCGCCAGATCGAGGGCCGTCGGCGCCGCCGGAGCGGTCGTGTCGACGGTGATGTCGAGCGCATGCGAGGTCGAGGCCGCGCTGGCGTTGCCTGCGACATCGGTCTGGATCGCCCGCACATTGTGCGTGCCTTGCGCAAGAGAGACGTCGAGGCTGAATGCCCCGCCGCTCACCGTCGTGGTCCCGAGGCTCTCGCCTCCATCGACTATGCCGTTGTTGTTGGTGTCGTCGAACAGCGTGACCGTCGCGCCGTTCTCGCCCGAGCCACTGATGGTCAGGGCCGAGGTGTTCTTGGTGATGTTGTCGGTGCTGCTCGAACCGGTATCGTCGGCGGCCGCCAGATCGAGGGCCGTCGGCGCCGCCGGAGCGGTCGTGTCGACGGTGATGTCGAGCGCATGCGAGGTCGAGGCCGCGCTGGCGTTGCCTGCGACATCGGTCTGGATCGCCCGCACATTGTGCGTGCCTTGCGCGAGAGAGACGTCGAGGCTGAATGCCCCGCCGCTCACCGTCGCGGTCCCGAGGCTTTCGCCTCCATCAACTATGCCGTTGTTGTTGGCGTCGTCGAAGAGCGTGACCGTCGCACCGTTCTCGCCCGAGCCACTGATGGTCAGGGCCGAGGTGTTCTTGGTGATGTTGTCGGTGCTGCTCGAACCGCTATCGTCGACTGCCGCCAGATCGAGGGCCGTCGGCGCCGCCGGAGCGGTCGTGTCGACGGTGATGTCGAGCGCATGCGAGGTCGAGGCCGCGCTGGCGTTGCCTGCGACATCGGTCTGGATCGCCCGCACGTTGTGCGTGCCTTGCGCAAGAGAGACGTCGAGGCTGAATGCCCCGCCGCTCACCGTCGTGGTCCCGAGGCTCTCGCCTCCTTCGACTATGCCGTTGTTGTTGGCGTCGTCGAACAGGGTGACCGTCGCACCGTTCTCGCCCGAGCCGCTGATGGTCAGGGCTGAGGTGTTCTTGGTGATGTTGTCGGTGCTGCTCGAACCGCTATCGTCGACTGCCGCCAGATCGAGGGCCGTCGGCGCAGACGGAGCGGTCGTGTCTTCCGTGACCACGAAGGTGTTCGACGCCGCGCTCTGATTGGTGGCTGCATCGGTGATCCTGGCCGTCAGGTTGTAAGTGGTCCCATTGGTCAGCGTGCCCGTCTGGAGGCTGACGAAGCCACTGACGATATCCGCTGCGGTCAGTGTGTAGGCGCCTCCCAGCGGGATGCCTGTGCCAGTGCCGTTATAGAGCCGGATCGTATCGCCCGCCTCGGCCGGTGAACCACTGGTCGGCAGCGTAACCTTGACGGTCAGATCAGTGTCATTGGTTGTCACGCCGGAGGTCGCATAGGTCGCCGTGACCGGAGACACGTCGTCCGTGACGGAGGTGATGACCGGCGCATTCGGTGCAACCGTATCAACGACCGTGATGTTCACCGTATCCGTATCGGACAGGCTTCCATCATTCGTGGTGATCTGGATCGACGCCGAACCGTGGAAGTTGTTCGTAGGTGCGAAGCTCAGGCCATTCAGCGCCGCGTTGATGGCCGTATCCGTACCACTGAAAGTCATCGTCCCATCCGCGCTGCCGTCGCCCACTGAAAAGGACAGGCCAGCGAGGCCGCTAAGCGTGAGGGTACCGTTGCTCGACGTCAGCGTTACCGTGTGGCTTGAATTGTCCACGTCGGAAATGCTGATCGCGTTGCCGTTCGCCGAACTGAACACCTTTGCCGTGTTGCTGTCGGTTGATTGGGAAGCTGGCACACCATTGACGGCGGCGTCGTTGGTGCCGTGGATGGTGAAGCTGACGAGCTGGGTGGTGCCGTCGGCGGCCGTCACCGTGAAGGTGTCGACATGGGTGCTGGTGCCGCCGTTGGCGTCGCTGCCGGCGAGGAACTGCACGGCGGCGTTGGCGACGGAGTAGGTGTAGGAGCCGTTGGCGGCCAGGACGAGGCTGCCCAGATTGGTGCCGGCGCCGCTGACGGT
>NZ_JBFUEQ010000036.1:0-2083 GCF_056403835.1 Mesorhizobium sp. P2_E6 | reverse complement strand
GGTACCGACAAAGCCGTCCCCGGCAGTCGGGCCCGATTTTCGCAAGCTGCTGCGACAAGGTCAGAAAAAGGACCCCATCGCCGGAAAGAAGATTCGCGAGGAGGAGATGATCCGCTGCGGCTACTACCTGACGGCTGCCGAGCAGCGTCAGTTCAAGTTGCTGGCAATCAGCAACGGGCACAGCATGACCGAGCTGCTGCGAAAAGCTGTGCAGGATTATATCCGCATTCATAAGCACAAACTGCCGGAATAATCGGCGGTTTGGAGTCGCTGTCGCATGCTGCGACGGGCGATGTGCTTGGCTCTTTGCGACGCGCAAAAAAAGGGCCCGCGACGGAGCACTCCGGCGCGGGCCCTGAGACGTGTTGCCTACTTGGGTTGGTTGAGGTGTTTCAGCACATGGCCGAGGATTGCGTTTTGCACCGGACGCCCGCTGGCTGCCGCTTTGTCGTCGGCCAGCTTTGCGGCCAGTTTGGGCGACAGCGGCATGAAGTCGTAGCCGTGTGAAATGGCTGCATGGCGAAGATATCCAAGTGTTTCGAACGCGCCATCGTGGGTGCCAAGCCAAAGACCGGGCTCGTCGGTTTCTTCGTGGGGGAACGCTTGCAGGAAGTAGGTCCGAAGCGGTGGGTCGTAACCGATGATTGCGTCCGGGTCTGAGCGCCCCTGCCCGGTGACGGTAATTGTGTAACGGCTCATTGCAACCTCCTTTTGCCGGTGGGGAGCCGGCCCCTCGAGGGGCCGGCCATCGATGCCTCACTGGGGGTTGTTCCAGAGGATGACCTTCTTGTTTTCCTCGCCACCGGGGGCGGGAGCCAGATTGCCGAAGATCACGCCGATCTCGGGCGCTTCCAGCTTGACCGAGAGGTATTCCTCTCCCGAACGCTGGGAGATGCGGTGCCAGCCGGCTCCGATCTCGAAGCCCGTGCGCTTGTTGACGATCCGGTAGTCGGGCGCGTCCTCGCGCGACTTGTTGGTGTTCGGGATGAGGGTGATCGGGGCATTGACCCGGAGCGTCGCGAAGACACCTTCCATCGAGCCGTCGGCCTTGGTGGTGAGATTTGCGATCGTGGTGGCCATGGTATTTCTCCTTCGGTTGCATCGGGACCATTCCCGATGGCGCCAAAGGAGAGGGCCGTCCTGCTGCGGTCATCTCGGCGAAAATTCTGGAAAATTCTATTTGCCGAAAAATTGCGGGCAGGCCCTTCGCCTGCCCGCTGACCAAAAACAGAAATCGAATTTTCCTGAATATTCGCCGAGTGTACCCCCAACGGGGGTTGACCGCACAAAGCAGGCGGTCGTCTACAAAGGCGACATGAAACGGGAATGGCTCCGGATGCGGCAGATGGACAAGAACCCAGGCCGCCATCGCTTGACCGCCGACGCAACGCTGCCGGATCGCAGGAACATGCTGCAGCCTCTCGGGTCATGTCGTCGGCATTGCCAACACATCGAACAGCAGCCCGGCGCGTGACCTCCTTGCGTGTTCGGAATGGCGGCATAGCGGTTTCGAGATCGGAGCCGGCTGACAGCGAACTCACGCCCCTCGGGACGATACCGCGCAGTCAGGTTGGATGACCCGGCAAGCCAGGATGTTGTTCGGCAGGCTTGCACCCGCTTCAGAGGCGAGACGGGTCAAGATGATCATCCGCACAACGCCCGGCGCTCTGCGCGTGGGAAAGGGGCCGGCTTCGGCCGCTCATACAAGTGGATTAGGCGGCGAGGAGCCGGATGAACATAAGGAACCCGCCGGGCTGTCGGCTGGACCGCATCCATCATCCTGGCAACGCCAGACGCTCGTCCGGCATCATGCGGGCTTCGACCTGGCGGCGAATGTCCGGATCGACATGGCGGAGGATGGCGCACCAGTCCTCCACATTGTACGTCCTCGCCACGCTGCCCCTGACCAGATCATAAATGACGCACGGCTTGTTTGCGATGGCGAGCCGAAGCACGTTGACGGCAGTGCCGGGTGATGCGCCGTCCCAGACCATCATGCCAAAGTCGGCGCGCTGCGCCATCTCCCGGTCCTTTGCGGCGTGGAACCAGTGCTCGTGAACTCCTTCAGGAGAAGGAACATGGT
>NZ_JBFUEQ010000035.1:0-2137 GCF_056403835.1 Mesorhizobium sp. P2_E6 | reverse complement strand
ACTTTGGGCCAGCGGCCTTCAACGTCAGACGAAGTGGAAGTCGTCCGCCGGATTGTACCCAACCACTGTCCGCCCAGCGCCGTCGTCTGCTACGGTGAAGCTGTCCGCATCGTAAGTGCCGATGATGTGGAGCGTGGCATCATGGGTGCCGTCCGAAACAGTCAACGTTCCTCCACTTCCATCCTGGTTTGCCTGATAGACAGCGGATGTTCCGGTGCTGAACCAGATATCTCCGAGGTCTACTTTGTCGTCATTGGTGATGCCGGCGATGCTTCCGCTGAAATCAAATGAATCATCCAGCCGCAGTGTGCCGGCTGCATCCACACCGAAAATGACGTCTGCGGACGAGGCGGCGTGAAATTCCAGCTGTGACATGTTTCCAATGATGGCATCGCCGTCGCCGGTAACCTGACCGCCTATAGCGACATTGCCGCCATTGGCCCAGATCAATCCGGAATTGGCGACGGCACCGTTGATCGCAAGGCCACCTGACCCCGTCGCCTCCAGCGTTCCCGAGTTGACGACGGTGTTGCTGCCGGTGTCGATAACCAGTGCATGGGTGCCGGTGGCGATGATCGTGCCTTGATTGTTCAGACCCAGCAGGCCGCCGCCGAGTTGGCCAGCGCCGGAGATGGTGTTGTCGATATTGGTCAAGGTGACATCGGCAGCCGTGCCCGAGATCACGTTCGCATCGCTATCGGACAGGACGATTTGCCCACCACCTTGCAGCGTGATTCCGTGCTGGATCAGCTGCAGCAGGGTGTTGTTGCCGGCCGAGTCGAGCGAGATAAGGCCAGTATTGTTGATTGTGCCGCTCAGCGGCAGCAGTGCGCCGTCGCCGATCGTCATGGTCCCGGCATTGTTCACCACCGGGGTCTGGTCGAAGACAAAATTGCTTCCGGTCAGCGCCGCTGAATGCACGCCGTCCAGTGTGATCGACTGGCCATCCGCAAGCGTGATCAAGGCATTGCCGTTGGCGTCGTCGGCCATGTGGGCCTGGACGTCGGCGAAGCTCGCGAAACCGGAATAGCCGATGAGATCGACCTGATCCGCGGCCGTGTCGAAGCTGTGCACCGTGTCATGGCCGATCGGCTGCGAGAAGACGAACAGGTCGTTCCCGCCGGAACCGGTCAGCACATCGTCACCGGACCAGGCGAAGATGGGTGAGCCCGATGCGAAGACCTCGACGTTGTCGGAGACCATCAGGCTGCCGGTGGTGCCATTGGTGTTTGTCCAAGTGACATTGATATCGAGGACGACCGCGCCGGTGAAGTCAGCCGCCGACGTGACAGTAAGTGCCCCCGGATCGGCGGTGCTTACCGTCCAGGTGCCGTCGCCATTGTTGACGCCCTCGCTCAGCGTCCAGCCGACAGGAACGCCCGCGATGGCCACCGTGATAGGGCCGAGATGATCAGCCGTGTCGAATAGGGCCAGGTTGATGGAGTGGCCGGCGACACCGGCGGGATTCAAGCTGCCAAATGTTGCTCCGACCGTATTGGCTGGAGCAAGGTTTCCAGCAATATCGGCAATGCCGGTAAGACTGCCGTCCTTCATCGTTAGCGTCAGGGTTTTTCCGCTGTTGCCTCCCGGTGGGTAGTTCACCGTAACAACGTAAGAAGATCCTGAACCACTAACCGATGCAATGGTTGCTCCGGAGACAGTCCCGGAAGTCGCGAAATCTGATACGTCAACTCCTGTTACAGACTCGATGAAGGTTACGTTGAAGGTTGCTAAGCGCGGATTTCCCGAACTCGTGTTCGTATTGGTGGCGATTGAAGCCGCCGGAGCGGTCGTGTCGACGGTAATGTCGAGCGCATGCGAGGTCGAGGCCGCGCTGGCGTTGCCTGCGACATCGGTCTGGATCGCCCGCACATTGTGCGTGCCTTGCGCAAGAGAGACGTCGAGGCTGAATGCCCCGCCGCTCACCGTCGTGGTCCCGAGGCCCTCGCCTCCATCGACTATGCCGTTGTTGTTGGTGTCGTCGAACAGCGTGACCGTCGCGCCGTTCTCGCCCGAGCCACTGATGGTCAGGGCCGAGGTGTTCTTGGTGATGTTGTCGGTGCTGCTCGAACCGGTATCGTCGGCGGCCGCCAGATCGAGGGCCGTCGGCGCCGCCGGAGCGGTCGTGTCGACGGTG
>NZ_JBFUEQ010000034.1:0-2367 GCF_056403835.1 Mesorhizobium sp. P2_E6 | reverse complement strand
GGAGCAACCGGAGCCACAGGTGCGACCGGCGATACTGGCGCCACGGGGTCGACCGGCGCGACCGGCGACACGGGAGCCACAGGTTCGACCGGAGCCACAGGCGCGACCGGCGATACCGGTGCCACGGGTTCGACAGGCGCAACTGGCGATACGGGAGCCACAGGTTCGACTGGAGCAACCGGAGCCACAGGCGCGACCGGCGATACAGGCGCCACGGGTTCAACCGGCGCCACAGGGGATACGGGAGCTACTGGTTCGACTGGAGCAACCGGAGCCACAGGTGCGACCGGCGATACTGGCGCCACGGGGTCGACCGGCGCGACCGGCGACACGGGAGCCACAGGTTCGACCGGAGCCACAGGCGCGACCGGCGATACCGGTGCCACGGGTTCGACAGGCGCAACTGGCGATACGGGAGCCACAGGTTCGACTGGAGCAACCGGAGCCACAGGTGCGACTGGTGATACGGGCGCCACGGGTTCGACTGGAGCAACCGGAGCCACAGGTGCGACCGGCGATACCGGCGCCACGGGTTCGACAGGCGCCACTGGCGATACGGGAGCTACAGGTTCGACTGGAGCAACCGGAGCCACAGGTGCGACCGGCGATACCGGCGCCACGGGTTCGACCGGCGCAACCGGCGATACGGGAGCTACGGGTTCGACGGGAGCAACCGGAGCCACAGGTGCGACCGGCGATACGGGCGCCACGGGTTCGACTGGCGCCACTGGTGATACGGGCGCCACGGGTTCGACTGGCGCAACCGGGGATACAGGCGCCACGGGTGCAACCGGAGCCACAGGCGCAACCGGCGATACCGGAGCGACGGGCTCAACAGGTTCGACCGGCGCAACCGGCGATACCGGTGCCACGGGTTCGACTGGCGCAACTGGCGATACCGGAGCTACTGGCTCGAC
Source organism: Mesorhizobium sp. P2_E6 (assembly GCF_056403835.1). Taxonomy (NCBI): domain Bacteria; kingdom Pseudomonadati; phylum Pseudomonadota; class Alphaproteobacteria; order Hyphomicrobiales; family Phyllobacteriaceae; genus Mesorhizobium; species Mesorhizobium sp. P2_E6. Next base: position 1,450 of record NZ_JBFUEQ010000034.1, on the reverse strand, counting down.
CGGTTCAACCGGAGCCACAGGTTCGACCGGCGATACGGGCGCCACCGGCTCGACCGGAGCCACAGGTGCGACCGGCGATACCGGCGCCACGGGTTCGACAGGCGCCACTGGCGATACGGGAGCCACAGGTTCGACTGGAGCAACCGGAGCCACAGGTGCGACCGGCGATACCGGCGCCACGGGTTCGACAGGCGCCACTGGCGATACGGGAGCCACAGGTTCGACTGGAGCAACCGGAGCCACAGGTGCGACCGGCGATACCGGCGCAACGGGTTCGACTGGTACCACCGGCGCGACCGGCGATACTGGCGCCACTGGTTCAACCGGCGCAACCGGCGATACTGGAGCGACGGGCTCTACCGGTGCAACAGGTTCGACTGGAGCAACCGGAGCCACAGGTGCGACTGGTGATACGGGCGCCACGGGTTCGACTGGCGCAACCGGGGATACAGGCGCCACGGGTGCAACCGGCGATACCGGAGCGACGGGCTCAACAGGTTCGACCGGCGCAACCGGCGATACCGGAGCTACTGGCTCGACCGGTTCAACCGGAGCCACAGGCGCGACCGGCGATACGGGCGCCACCGGCTCGACTGGGGCAACTGGCGATACGGGAGCCACAGGTTCGACTGGAGCAACCGGAGCCACAGGTGCTACGGGTTCCACCGGCGCAACTGGTGATACCGGCGCGACGGGCTCTACGGGTTCGACCGGAGCGACGGGCGATACTGGAGCGACGGGCTCGACCGGAGCCACCGGCTCGACTGGCGCCACTGGCTCGACGGGTGCAACTGGCGATACCGGCTCGACCGGAGCCACCGGCTCGACTGGTTCGACCGGCGCAACTGGCTCGACGGGTGCAACTGGCTCGACTGGTGCGACTGGCTCGACTGGTTCGACTGGTGATACCGGCTCGACCGGCGCAACTGGCTCGACAGGTGCGACTGGCGACACTGGTGCAACGGGTTCGACTGGCTCGACTGGCGCCACTGGCTCGACGGGTGCAACTGGCGATACCGGCTCGACCGGAGCCACCGGCTCGACCGGAGCCACCGGCTCGACTGGCTCGACCGGTGCAACCGGCTCTACCGGTGCCACGGGTTCGACTGGAGCAACCGGCGCCACAGGCGCGACCGGCGATACCGGAGCTACTGGCTCGACCGGTGCAACCGGAGCCACAGGTGCTACGGGTTCCACCGGCGCAACTGGTGATACTGGCGCGACGGGCTCTACGGGTTCGACCGGAGCGACGGGCGATACTGGAGCGACGGGCTCTACCGGTGCCACTGGTTCGACTGGGGCAACCGGAGCCACAGGTGCGACCGGCGATACGGGCTCCACTGGCGATACCGGCTCGACGGGAGCAACTGGCTCGACTGGCGCCACTGGCGATACCGGAGCCACAGGTTCGACTGGAGCAACCGGCTCGACAGGCGCCACTGGCGATACT
>NZ_JBFUEQ010000033.1:0-4207 GCF_056403835.1 Mesorhizobium sp. P2_E6 | reverse complement strand
CGCTACCGCCTTGAGTGTCGGCGGAATTTCCAGCGATGCTCACGATGCCTTAGGCCAGGCCCAGCTTCTTCTTGAGCTCGGCATTTTCCTTGCGCAGACGCTCGGCAAGCAGATTCTTGAGGCGCTTGTTTTCTTCTTCGAGGGCGACAAGATCGCGGAGATCGCCGCTGTCTGAGGAAGGTGCGGCAGCCCTCTTCCAATAATAGTAGGTCTGCTCCGATATGCCGGCCTGGCCGACCGCAATCTTGCTGGTCGCGCCGGCAGCGATCGATTTCTCGATCTGGGCAAGCTTCTGGGTGCGTTCATTCTCGGAATATGTTTTGCGGGCGGTCTTAGCTACCACGGGAGCTTCTGCGGCCGCGGGCGCGGGTTTCGCTTCGTTCTTGCGGACCGGCTTTACGAGCTCTGCCTTCGCTTTCTTTCCTCGCGGAACTTTCTTCTTCGATTCAGGCACTTCCACTTTGGCTGGGGCAACTGTCATCTGAACAGTCTGAGCGTCCTGAAAATCGGCCATCATATACTCCGCTTGTGGTTTATCCCCTCCTTCAGCATCAAGGGGTCTTATACTGAAGTCAATGACCTGGGAATTTGGGAGCGGAGCAGCATAGCCCGGCTGCGTCATCTCCGTGGCAATCCTGGACAGGTCGAGATCGCCCCAGATCGAATGGCTTGGCTTCTGCTTACCGCGCCTCTGTTTCATTTCCACGATGAATGGCCGGATCTGGCGCTTCATAGTCTGTTCCTTGATGTGAGCATGACTTGCTAGCCAAGTCGCAGTTTGGGTTAGCGAGTACCCGACGTTATCATATCGCTTTCGCCGTGCTTTATCGGAGAAACCCCGCAACGAGCAAGCGGTGTGTCATGGGCCTAGGGCAATCGGCTCAATGAACGGGGGCAAACATGCCTACCGAGAGAGCGCTGCCTCATACACGCGATGCTCAGGCGTCTAGCTGGCGGAGTCTTGGGAACTAATCTTCTCATGGCGGCGGATGAGCTGGACGCGCTTGTTTTCGGGATGGCGGTCGACAGCGTTCGGGCGCTTCCTGTCCCTTTCACGGAAAAAGTCGCGGAAGTCGCCAACAGAAGCCAGGGCGTCCTGCTTTTCAATTTGCGCATCGATGGCGACATGGAACTTCAGCGCGTCGCCGCCATCCGGTATCCCAGCAATCAGACAGGCGTTCTGGTGCTGGATAAGCAAGGCCATTTGACCAGCCATTGCATGGTCAATGGCGCTTTCTCCAGCTTTATCGCTCCTTTGGAGGACTGGAACACGCTGCCGCTCGCAACGCAGGCCAGGACGAGTATCGCCGGCCCGGCCAGCCTGTTCATCGGCGCTTTACGCAATGCCGGGTACTTCCCGCGTGGCAGGCACTGAAGTTTTGCTGAAGGCCGGATGCTTATATTCTCGTGGCAGTTGGCCATACGGTCTCGCACGGGCAGTACGCGGGTGCATCCATTGAGCCAAAGTCGTCACCGTGAGAGGTTTCGCCGTCGAGGCGCGGTTCATATAGATGCCCATCGTCGTTCTTCCTTGTCAGCTCCGACGCAATCGCACTTTGGCAGGAACTCGTCGATCTCGGGATCTGCTTTGCCGGCGATCCCCTTGAAATCGACTGAGGTCATGTTCCAGACCGCCTCTAGCTTTTCCGCGCGCGTCATACTGTCGATCGCACCAGTTTCATAGGCGGCGATGGCGGCCCGCATAACATCCGGGCTGCGTTTGTCCGAGAGGTCACAGAACCCGTGAAACCAGCGCTCGCGGCCCCAGATCCGGATCGCGAAGAATACGCTGGTGACGTTGCCGGCCTTATACTCAGACATTCCGAACATGCCGGTGCGCATGAAGAGCGGCGGCAGCAAATCGAGCATGAAGTGATATTCTGACGCGTTGATCTCGAACCACTCGGCTGAATAGGCAGTGCCGGAATTGGGATCGATGCCGGGAGTGTCTTTGTGACGGCTGAACAGTTGGTACATCTGCTCGGGGGTGGCGACGCCGTCGAGCACCTTCCTGAAGGGTGGATGTGCGGTCATGAGGTTCTCCTGAAGGCAAGTCGGCCACGCGCGGCATCACCGCGCCATGGCAACTGCTTGGTGTGTTGTGGCTGGCGACGGGCCGAGCCTGCGGCCGGCGCGTGCATCGGCGATGATGGGGTTTGCAGGGGTTCAGGCGGCGCATCGTTCGGAGGAACGCGAAGCGTCTCGACCAACCCCGGTTATGGCACGGACGGCGGCGGCGAGCGCCGGGATATCGTCAAGCATGCCGAGTGCAACGAAGTGGTTGGCCCCGCCGGTGTAGTCCTTACGGCCCTTGCAGGTGCGGATCAGGATACCGTGACCTGAGGACAAACCGAACTGGCCGAYCTGGATGTAGGCGTGGTCATGGTGCAGGGTAATTTCACCGCAAACGGCGATGTCCGCCCTGTTTGAGCGCAGGTCAAAGCTGCCCGACGGCAGGTTTAATTCAGCGGCAAGTTTCTTCAGGCGTGAACGGGCTGTGGTGTGGAAACGTCTCTTCTGCTGCTCGTCGTAGGAGCAGCTTCTGTTCCAGTCGAACATGTCGATCTCCATGAAACGCAAGCGCCCGGGGTCGCGATAGCGATCCCGGGCTCGAGAGTGAGTTGGAACTGAAATGGGTCCGGCGGGAGTGCCGGGCCCGGTGCGAGCGTGATGCCGGTTATTCGGCGGCCTGGAGGTGGTCCGTTTCGTCGCCGTCGATGGTCACCGGCTCATCGGAGGACGGGTCCGCATCGTCGGCGAGGAAGGCCGGAAGCTCGGCGGCATCGCCGTCGAGAGCCGCCTCGTCCGACACGTCGCCGGCGACCGCGTCGCCAGCATCGGCAGACACTTCATCGACCTCAACGCGCAGCGGCTCCGGCAGCCAGTTCGAGCCTTCGAGAAGACGGGCGGCTTCACGGGCCATGATGTCCTTCTTCATGTGGTCGATCAGCTGCGCGGAGTCTGCGCCACGCGCTTCACGGACAGCTTGTAAAATCCGCGCCTTGGTGAGCCTCCCGAGGAACTCGACCGTGGGCGTCCAGCCGGCGTCGATCATGTCGAACTGGAGCGAGCGGCCAAGCACGTCTGCATGCTCGAGCGCCTTCGCTCGCCTGTTCCAGGGTTCGACCACCGCATTGAGGGTCAGCGAGACGCAGTGCGCGAACAGCGCCTTGCGGCTTGCTTCATCGAGGCCGAGAAGGAAGTCCCACAGGCCTTCCGCCTGATCGGGCAAATCGCGGTCCCAGGCTTCGTGCCGCTCGGCGATCTCCTTGGCCCAGGATGTCTCGGCAAGACCGTCGACCTGGCTGAAGCTGCCGCTCTTCATGCTCATCTCCAGGCACGTGTTCGGCGCGAAGCGATAGAAGACCTGCAAGACGAAGGCATGGAGTGCGGCGATGATGGCGATATCGACGTCGCCGGCGAGCGCGTTGCGTAGCGCCAGCGTGCGCTGCGCGGTCAGGTCGAAGACGAGCCGATCGGGCAGTGGCTTGATGCCATCGTCCTCACCGTCGTCGCTAACGCTGTCGTTCACCGGCTTGCCGTTGACGACAACACCATCGCCATCGTCGTCGCCATTGGATCGGGTTCCGCCGTCGCCGCCCCCGTCCTCGCCCTCATCGACGTCGCCGGTTTCGGCCCGCGGCTCGTCCTCGGACCGCACGAAACCGGCGTCGACCTGGAGCTTGCCGTTGGCGGCAAGCGTAACGAACACACCGGCAATGGCCTTCTGGGCGGGATCGTAGCTTTGAGGACGATCATCGATCGCATCGAGCTCGGCACCCAGCTGGTCGAGCTTCGCCTCGATTGCTTCGTCGGCATCCTCGGCCTTGGCATAGTCCGCATCCAGCTTGTCGTATTCGGCCTTTAGCGCGTCGTAGCGTTCGATCTCCTCGGCGCTGAGCTCCTGCGCCTCGGCGTAGATGCGCCGCATGCCGGAGGTGTGGCCATAAGGAAAGCTGATCGCCGCCTCGACCCATTTCCAGCCTTCGGCGCGGATCGCCTCGGCATCCCCCTTCAGCCTGTCGAAGACAAGCTGCTCGAGGAGCGCGGCATCCTGGAACCAGCCGCCGGAATCCTGCTCGAAGAGGTCGCGAAGGATGCCCCCTCCAGCCGCTTCATAGGCTTGGGCGCCGACATAGACGGCCCGGCGATCGTCGGCGCGAACGGTGGTCTCGGTCAGCAGGCGCCTGATGTAATAGGGTTCCTG
>NZ_JBFUEQ010000032.1:0-5287 GCF_056403835.1 Mesorhizobium sp. P2_E6 | reverse complement strand
ATGTAATAGGGTTCCTGCGTGTGCGAGCTGGAAATCCGCTCCCAGACCTGTTCCTGGCGCGCGTGATCGTCCGAGATCGAAAACGCCATGATCTGTTCGAGACGGATTTCGTCGTTCTCGTAGTGATCGAGAAGTTTTGGCGACACCGAGGCTAGCCGCAGGCGCTGCCGGACCGTCGCCGGCGATACGAAGAAGCGGGCGCCGATCTCGTCCGGATCGAGGCCCTGATCGCTGAGCGTCTTGAAGGCCCGAAACTGGTCGAGCGGATGGAGGTCGGCGCGCCGCAGGTTTTCGGCAAGCGAATCCTCCTCGGCCGAGGTCTCCTGCCCGCGATTGACGATGCAGGGGATTGGCTCATTCTTGGCCAGGCGCTTTTGCTTGATGAGGATGCCGAGCGCGAGATAACGCCGGCCGCCGGCGGGCACCTCGTACGTGCCGGTCTCCTCGCCCTCGCCGTCGAGCACGGGACGGACGTTCAGGCTCTGGATCAGCTTTCGCCGTCCGATGTCTTCGGCCAGCTGCTCAATCGACACGCCGTCCTTGATGCGCCGGACATTTTTCTGCGACAGCATCAGCTTGTCATAGGGAATATTCTCCGCGGCGTTCATCGCGATCTTCTGAATGGCGTTCTTTGCCATGGTCAGGTTCTCCATGACGGGCGGCCCGGGGCCTCTCCCCGAACCTCCAAGCCCGTCAAAAACCCTCCCCTCCCCCCTCTGCCTCCAGGCCTCACGCCGACCCGGCCCCGGCTCAGACCTCGACGCGGCCGAGCCGCCGGAGGTGCATCCCTCCAGCATGTTGGCTTCACCGGGTTCTCAAACGAAAAAAGCGCCGTCCTCTTACTTCGGAGGACGGCGCTGGGATCGATGGAGACGGCCGGAGACGAGGCCGACAACGACAGTTTTCGCTGCCGGCCTCCGCAGGATCAGGCGGCGAAGTCGAGGAGCTTCTTGGCTTTGCCCTCCAGGTCCAGTCGGACATCCTGATGCGGCTTGTCGCGCGCGACCCGCGTGATGCCCTGCACGAAATCAAAGATCGATTCCGGTGGTCGGCCTTCCTCCATGAGAACAGTATCGATGATCTTCGTGGTCTCCGACTTGGAGAAGCCGCGCTTGCGCAGGAAGTTTTGGCGGTCTTCGTCATCTCGGGCCACGATCCTTTGCCGCGCCGTCTTGATGCCGTTGACGAACGGCATGGGGGAGGAATCGGCAAACTGGATCAGGGCCGGTTCGGCTTCCAGTGCGAAACGGGAGGCCGCGTATTTTGAATGGCGGATGGTGATTTCCTCGAAATCTTCCACGCCCCACAAATTGCGATTCTGACACACGGCGCGCAGATAAAAGCTGGCGATCCCGAGGGTGCGGGCACCGACCTCGGAATTCCAGCAGTAGAAGCCGCGGAAATAGAGATCCGGTTCCCCATTTGGCAGCCGTCCGGCCTGGATCGGGTTCAGATCGTCGACGAGGAACACAAAGACATCGCGGTCTGACGCGTAGAGCGTCGTGGTATCGCGGGAGATGTCGACGTGCGGATTGTAGATACCTGTCGACCAGTCGAGCACACYGGGCACCTTCCAGCGGGTGTCGCCGGTTCCGTTGCCGGCGATCTTTTGCACCGCGTCCACCAGTTCTGAGTCAAATATTCTGCCGTAATCAGGGCCTGTTACCGCCCGCAACTCGAGGCGTCCGTTCTCGATCTCCAGCGTCTTGACCTGCTCGGCGCGATGGTTGAGGAGACCATGCTGTAGGTTGATCGCCGCGAGCGGAGCCGGCAGCTGACGCAGATAGGTGGCCGGCGCGCCGACCAGGCTGGCGAGTTGGCCAAAACTCCAATGCGTGGGGGCAACAGGCGCACGCGCATCGGGCAGCATTAGTCTCAGGCGCTCGGGATCGTCGCGGCTGGCCTCGACGCGGATCAGCTCACTTTCGACGATGCGGGTCTTGCTGCGCTCCGATCGGCTCTTTACCGAATTCCGGAGGTCGGCAAGCGACAGGTATCGCTCGTCCGCCGGCCGGTTAAACCATTCTGACGAGACGCGGCCGATGCGCTGGCCGCGGCTGACGTCGACCTTGTAACCGGCACGCTCGTTGCGCTTTGGCGTGTGAATTTCCATCTGGGTCATGGGTGTCGCTCCTCGGCGGGCGCCGGAAGACTCTCTCCCGGACCTTTACCCGCCACCGCAACCCGCCCGCCCTCTTTCTCTCCCGGCGCCTGCGCCCCTAGAAGCGTCGCCATTGCGGCAGCAGCCTCTTCAAGGCTTACGACCAGGAAGGAAGGCGCGGCCTTCTTCAGGAAAGCTCGAGCATGGGACCAAGCGCAGCTTCATCTTCCGGATGCGACAGAATTCCGCTGTGCTTTCTTGCGCAACAGGACCGAGGCCCCTCCGGATTCAGGTAGCGGCCTGCTGAAATTGGACAGGCAACTTCTCTCGAGATTGAGTAACCGCGGTTTCTTTTCGGGGCCTGCTGTATAAACTGACCCCACGTCCTGATACTCGAAGTCCGTGTCATGACCTGAATTGAAAGTGTAAGCATGTCGAGCAGGTTCGTCCGGCCCGTGGTGGTGCAAGTTGGCCGGCAGGAGCGTGAGCGCGTCATATTCGATGTGAACGACGCAGCCGCGATCCTGCTGCGGAGTTTCCCTCATCAGACGACGAAGCGAAAACTGTCTATGGATGCATGTCTTCAGTAATGGCGAGCTCGCCATTAGCGCAGACATCAGCAGCAGTTCATAATGAGAAGGAACGCGCCGAACACGTGGTTTTTGCTGGGCCGGTGGTGACGCGTTCCTCGACATTATTTTTGCGGAATTACAAGGTGTCGAGCCAGGCGATAACGCTCTGGTCCTCCTTCCACGACGCGCGTTTGCCTGGTGGCGATGGGATTTCGAGCCGCTCCAATGCCATGCGCTTCGTTTCCAGATTCGCCTGAGCGTAGTGGTTGGTGGTGTCAAGGCTGACGTGGCCAAGCCAGCTCCGGATCACCGTGATGTCGACGCCCGCCGCCACCAAATGAACCGCCGTCGCATGACGGAAGCTGTGGGGTGTAATCGTCTTGGAAGCGAGGCTGGGCGCGATCTTTGTTGCCGCTTCGACATATTCGACCAGTTTGAAGCGGACGCCCGAAGCGCCGAGTGAAGCGCCATACCGATTGACGAAGATCGGTTCGTCCTCGCGTCTTGGCTGCCGCCGAAGTAATGATCGCAGCAGCAAGATGGTTTCCGGCCAGAGAGGGCTGATGCGTTCTTTCCGGCCCTTACCGTAGAGACGGACGCAAGCAGGCGTATCGAACCGGATTGCCCCGGGGCAAACGTCGAGCGCTTCCTGGATGCGCGCACCCGTATTGTAAAGGAAGGAGAGCAGCGCGTGGTCGCGCTGCCCCTCGACCGTCGAGCGATCGGGCTGGGCTAGAATCGCCTTCACTTCTTCCGGTTCCAGATAGCATGGCGCGGGGGTTGGTGCCTTCTTCATCGGCACATGCAGGATTTCGGTGCACTGTGCGATAGCCGCTGGTTCCCGACCAGCAACGAAGCCAAAAAAGCTGCGCAAGGCCGACAAGCGGCAATTGCGCGTGCCAATCGTGTCTCCTCGCTCCTGCTCGGTATGGCGCAGGAAGGCGCTGACCTCGGCGGCTGTCAGGTCCGCCAGAGTGAGCCGGGCAAYCGATCGATGCCGTTGCTGCGCGACGAACCTTAGGAATAGGCGCCAGGTGTCACGGTAAGAACGCACAGTATGTTTGGATGCGTTTCGCTGCTGGACCAGCCATTCATAGAAGAAGGCATGAAGCAGACGCGGGAATGGGTCGACCATCCTCATGGCCGCACCCCTTCCGATACGGCAAGGCAATGTGCCCCGAACCTTCGGAAGCGTTGGTTTGCCTGTTCCAGAAGATCCTGGGTGACGGTGATGTAGACGAGCGTCGAATGGATATCGCGGTGACCAAGATACGTCGCGAGGAACGGCAACTTGTCCTGCGGATTGATGCCGGCGCGGTACCATTCGAGAATACGGTTCACCACGAACGAGTGGCGAAGATCGTGAATGCGAGGTCCGGTTTTGCCTGTCGCCGGTTTGAGCCCAGCACGACGCAGGATGTCGATCAGGCAACGGGCGATGGCCTGCGACGTGTATCGGGCATTGCCTTGATCGTGCCAGAACAGGCCGGACTCCGCATTTTGCGGCGCCTTCGCCTTACGCCTCATCACCAGATATTCCGTCAGCGCCGCCAGTGTGCTGCCGGCAAGCGGCAGGATCCGGGACTTGAAGAACTTCGTTTCCCGGATGGTGATCGTGCCGGCAATCAGATCGACATCACCAAGATCGAGACGCGCGAGTTCCCCCAGCCGCAACCCGCAGCAATAGGCCAATACCAGCATCACGTAGAGGCTCACCGGTCGGAGCGGTGACCGCGGTGAAGGGTAGGATTGGGCGATATCGAGAAGCCGACGGATCTCTTCGACACTGTAGATGTAGGGCCGGCGCCATTGCTTCGCGACCTGCTGTCCCGGCCGCGGGTCGGGACGTTTCGGCATGATCGCCGGATCAAACGGTTAAGCGCCTTGCCCAGCACGCGCGCGAGCTTCTCGCATTCGGCGGCATGGTTCGCCGTCGACCGTGCCGCCGCCCAGTGCTGTAGCATGATCGGTACCGGCTCCGCCCTCATAATGAGCCAAAACCTCGCGGTAGAGACGTTCGCCAGCATCGGTCGGGTCCGGTTCTGGAGGCCATCGCTTAAGCGAACGTCGTAAAAGGGCATGGATTGCCGCCCGCGGGGTGGCCTCCCAATGAGGTGCCGGTGGATGACCATATCGTTTTCGAAATCGACGCACGGCGAGGCGAAGGTATTTCGACACATCATCCGGCGTTACCATCTCCAGAGCTATGCCTCGCTCGGAAAGATGCTGCAGAAAATACTCGGCGTTGCGGCAATAATTGTAAATTACAAATGGATTGAATCGCTGTTGCGTCAGCCACGCCTTCAGTTCGGTGACCAGAGAGCTGGTTTCGTGTGACATGAAAATCTCCTCGACTGCGTTTTGAACGACAGCCAAAGATCTCATGTCGGAAAATAATGCGCAGCACGCCGAAGGCCGATCGGGCCTGCCTGCTGGGAAAATCGCGTGTTCGGCGCGTTCCTTCACATTATGAACTGCTGCTGATTACTTCAGGTTCTGCGCGGTGAAGCTCAGACGCCGGTTGCGAGACGGGCCTTCGTCGCAGCGGCGTTGGAAGCGAACATCCTACGCAGCGACTGAGTTTCAAATTGATAGTAGCCTCAATGGCTTCGAA
>NZ_JBFUEQ010000031.1:0-7224 GCF_056403835.1 Mesorhizobium sp. P2_E6 | reverse complement strand
GGATGTATAACCACCGAGGTCGGACGTCAGCCCWGGACGGTCTACGGCCTTCTACGCACGGCGGAATCGGTGACACCGTCGCTAACGAGGTCCGATGTTGTGATCTCGCTGCTTGGCTACATCGCCGTCTACCTCATCATCTATCCCGCGGGCCTCTTCCTGATGCTGCGCATCGTGCGCAAAGGCCCGTCCATCGTCGCCGACGAGGGCGCTGAGATCGAAGGGGGCAGGCCCGAGGCGCCGGTCCGAGCCGGAGCGGTCGAACTTCGAGAGGGGGAAGTGCGATGAGCCAGGTCCTCGATTTCGTGCCGATATGGACACTGATCCTCGGCATGGCGGTATTCTTCTACGTGCTTCTGGACGGCTTCGACCTTGGCGTCGGCATGCTTTACGGCTTCGCGCCCGACACGGCGTCCCGCAACACGATCATGAACTCGATCGCGCCGATCTGGGACGGCAACGAGACCTGGCTGGTACTGGGCGGCCTAGGACTTCTTGCGGCGTTTCCGCTTGCCTTCGCCATCATCATTCCCGCGGTGTATTTTCCGATCCTCGTCATGCTGCTGGCGCTGGTGTTCCGTGGCGTTGCGTTCGAGTTCCGCTTCCGCGATGCCGAGCACAAGACCTTCTGGGACCATGGTTTCTGCTATGGTTCGGCTGTCGCCACCTTCGCTCAAGGCGTCGTGCTCGGCGCTTTCATCCAGGGTTTCGAAGTCACTGGCAGGCAGTTCTCCGGCGGATCCTTCGATTTTCTTACACCGTTCTCGCTTTTGACCGGCTTTGCCCTGTTGTTCGGCTATGGGCTTTTGGGCACCGGCTGGCTGATCCTGAAGACGGAGGGGACGGTGCAAGAGGCGGCGCGTCGGCACGGCCGCGTGTGCCTTGCGGGCGTCCTCCTTAGCATCGCAATCGTCAGCATCTGGACCCCGTTCATGAGTGAGGCCATCGCCTCGCGCTGGTTTGCATGGCCCAACATTCTGCTCTTAGCGCCGGTGCCTGTGGCGACAGCGGCTGTCGCCTTCTTCACCTGGCGGGCCTTGGGAAGCGCAAGCGAAATGAAGCCTTTCATCGGCGCCATCGGCCTTTTTGTGCTTTCTTATATCGGGATCGCGATCAGCCTCTTTCCGATGATCGTTCCCTACCATTTCACGCTTTGGGAATCAGCTTCGTCCGAGCGCACCCAGGCCTTCCTACTTGTCGGCACACTTGTACTGCTGCCGGTGATCCTGATGTACACCGGCTGGTCCTATTGGGTCTTTCGCGGCAAGGTTCGAGCAGATATCGGTTATCATTGAAGGCCAGTCTTTCGGAGTCCGGTGACCGCCAATTACTCGCACGATTTGTGCGAACCCACTCAGCACTGCTCTGTGCAATAGGATCTGGCGCCTGCCGTGCGCCTCGGTCCGCCCCTGACCAGGCCTAGGGTTGACTTGCGTTTGCGAGAACTAGGCCAGCCTGGGCTAGGCCCATATCTCAGCTTGTCCTACACCTTTGCATCGCATGACAGACCCCTCCGTAGAATGGGTTTGTAGGCCGGATCGGCGCATTCTCTTCCTCGCAAGCCATCACGATCATCGAGCGTTGCCGCTCCTTCGCTCGCCCCTCCCCGAGCGCGACCGTGCAGGTCGACCCGATGATCGTGATGGTGAGCCGGATCTTGAAGACCACGCATCATGGATGGATACGATGAGTAAGGATGGACTTTTCACTATTGGCGCATCCCGCCGCGACGTCTTGTTGGCCGGCGTGATCGTCGCAGGCACCGCTTTTCTGCCGACCAGTCCGTCATCTCCGGCCACTCGAAAATCAAACCTCCGCACCTCTCAATCAAACCAAGGAACCAATACGATGAGCAACATTACGACCAAGGACGGCACCGAAATCTATTACAAGGACTGGGGCAAGGGCCCGGTCATAACATTCTCACATGGATGGCCGCTGAGTTCCGATGCCTGGGACGGCCAAATGCTTTTCCTCGCGCAGAATGGCTTCCGTGTGGTGGCGCATGATCGGCGCGGCCATGGCCGATCCAGCCAAACTTCGTCTAGCAATGACATGAACGGCTATGCCGACGATCTCGCGGCCGTCATCGAAGCGCTAGACCTCAAGGACGCCACGCTCGTGGGTCACTCCACCGGGGGTGGTGAGGTCGCTCGCTATATCGGACGGCACGGTACGAAGCGGGTCGCCAAGGCAGTTCTTATCGCCGCTGTTCCTCCGATCATGGTAAAGACGCCGGCCAATCCGGAAGGTCTGCCGATTGAGGTGTTCGACGGCATACGGGCTGGCCTCGTCAAGGATCGCTCGCAGTACTACCGAGACCTGGCACCGGCGTTTTATGGTGCAAACAGGCCAGGCGCCAAGGTTTCCCAGGGGACTCTAGATCAATTCTGGCTCTGGAGCATGCAGGCCGGTCTCTTGAATGCGTATGAAAGCGTTAAGGCGTTCTCCGAGACCGATTTCACCGAGGACCTCAAGAAGTTCGACATACCGACCCTGGTCTTGCATGGCGAGGACGACCAGATCGTCCCCGTCAAGGACTCGGCACTGAAGTCGGCGCGGCTGATCAAGGGCGCAAAGGATATCTATTACCCCGGGGCGCCGCACGGCATCACAGCCACACACCAGGATCAGGTCAACGCTGACCTGCTCGCCTTCATCAAAGGATAGCGTTCCTTCAATCGAGACCGCGCGTCGTCTGTAACTCCCTGGAGGCGTCAATGACGATCTTTGGCAACCTTTCGAGGACTTTGAACCGTGTGTCAGGCGGCGCGCGAGGCCAAACGTTATGCGCTCGCGTAGCCGCCGATCGGTCGCCTGAATGCTGGTTCTGTCGGCTTATGTCACGGATTGTGGAACCGAACCATTGCGCCATCGAGTTGGCGCGCTGGCATAGGCGCGGGACATACGCCGCAGCACGGCTGCCGTACGGATAGCCAGATCCGCCAACGACTACATAGTACGCTGTGGCCACGCACACGTCGTTCTCGACCTTGGGAACTCGTCGTCGTTTGAGAATCTGGCCGCGGCCGGTGCGCCGCTGAGGTGACCGCCGGCGATCGACACTACGTCGCGCTGTCGGTACGGGCGCGATGAGCGGCGCGAATCTGTCCGTCCGCTGTCGGCCCTTCCGAGCCGCCCCCTTGCAGGCGTCTCGCAAGCTTGATCGGCCTCCCTTGGGCGTCGACAAGAGCATGGATTTTGGTTGTCAGCCCGCCTCGAGAACGACCGAGACAATAATCTCGACCCCCCTTTTTGCCGTCGCGCCGTGCTGATGGACGCGAACTTGGAGGTGTCGATCATCTGCACCTCGCCGTCATGGGCTTTGGCAATGTCGGCCATGAGTCGGTCCCACACACCTGCTTTCCGCCATCGGACAAAGCGGTTGTAGCAGGTGGAGCGTGGGCCGTATCGCTCCGGCAGATCGCGCCATGGCGCACCGGATCGCAGCGCCCAGAAGATGCCGTTGAGCACCCGCCGGTCATCGACGCGCGGCACCCCTCGCGGCTTGTTGGGGAGGGCGACGCCTGAAATAATGTCCACGCTGGTCCGCTGAGCTGTAACCGCTGGCTGAGGGAACCATCAGATCGTACGGCACAAGAGGTCTCAATACTAAACTTGCATCGTTAAGACGCGCTCTTAGGCACTCCTGCGAACGAGGACAAATCCGCCTGTTTTACAGATCCGCCACTCGAGGCAGCCGGGTAGCCGATCCAAAAGGCAGCCAGGCTGAGCGGTCGTTCTTTCGAGACCCTCGCTTTTGGAGACGGCAAATTGAACTTGAGCGACCGACGCGAGGCTGCCCTTCACACAGCCTATGTTGCGTTCAGATCGGCCGGCGATACCCCTTCTTCTTCGCAGTCAATATCGACAAGGCAGCTTAGCTGAGTACAATATATCATTGTCAGGCGAGCAACGACGGACGATGTGGCTTCCTAGTTCGAAGCAAATTCTATTGGGTTTTGTTCTATGCGCTGTGATGCCGACTTTGGCCGCACATGCCGCAGATACTCAACCGCGAACGGTGCTGGTAGAGGACAACGGTGCGTCCAGCGGCGGAATGCGCCTCAACTATCCCCTCCTGATATCCGCCGGACGCGGTTACCGGATCCGTTGTTCGCAGCAGAGCGACGAAGAGGATGTCATTCGTGGCCTCGGCTTCACCAGCGTCCCGTCAACAGTGCTTGACCCGCTGTCGCCGATCGTGACTGGTGCTGCTCCGCAGGAAAATCCCGTTCTTTGCCCCCGGAGCGAGTCCTATGTGATCCGCGCTTTTCGGCACGACGGGCGGTTTTATCTGCAGTTCCCGGAGGAGAGCAATCCTGCTGCCTACACGAATAAGCTCTACATCCCCGGCTGTAAGGGCCTGTTCGACGCACTCAAGATTGATCCCTCGATAGCTGTCGACGCTGACCCGACCCCATTCTATCCCAACGCCACCTTCGAGATAGAATGTAAGGCTGGGGAGCCGATCCAGTCCTCGCCTGGAACTTTCGCCGCCTGGTGTGCGAGACCAGACTTGTCTCCTGCGCAGGCCGCTACCGTCGTCGCAATGCTTAAGGCAACGCCCGAAGGTGAGGCGGCTTTCGGCAACCCGTCAGCGTGTCGGCGTGCAGAAACATCTCTGGAGGCGCTTCATTCACTCGATCTGTCGGACCAGCAAATTACAGACGTCGCGCCTTTGGCTCCGCTTTCGAAGCTCACCTTCCTCAATCTTTCCGGCAACAGGCTGGCTGACATTTCAGGGTTGGCCCAACTCACCGGTCTTGGCATCCTCGACCTGAGCCGGAACGAGATCGCGAACCTCTCGCCGCTCAGTCCCCTCCCCGTCCTCACTGAGCTCAACCTCGCCGGTAACAAGATTTCCAACCTGCGGCCCCTGAGCTCATTGTCGCTGCTGCAAAAACTTGACCTGTCGCGCAATCAAATCCGCGACCTCGGCCCGCTTTCGCACCTTCTGCCACTGACTCAGCTTAAGCTCGCCAATAACGCCCTGACCGGTGCCGCGATCGAGCCGATCACTGGGCTCAGCGCGCTTGTCCTCCTCGACTTGTCAAACAATCAAGTAGAGATGCTGGACTATGTCGGTGAGTTTCCGAGCACGGTGTCAGTAAAGTTGGACGGCAATCCGGTCGTCAGGAACCAGATCACGACCTTTGGCGACACATGCCTGCTGCATGAACAGGACGCGACGCCTTTCGGCTTCACGATCAGAGCCATGCTGAAAGCGACGGGCAAGCAAACCTGCCGGGAGGCAGCTGCTGTTCTTTCCTCCCTGGCCGAGCTGGCGCTCAATGGCCAAGGCATCAGCGACGTCCGACCTCTTGCTCTGCTTGCCAACTTGCGTAACCTCGATCTGTCCTACAATTCGATAGTCGACGTTTCGTCGCTCAAGTCGCTCACCGATTTGCGCAAGCTCAACCTCATCGCCAACAGCATCCGCGACATTTCGCCGATTGGCCAACTTTTGAACCTCGAAACGCTTGATCTGACCGGCAACCCGGTCGATGTTTCCAGCTATCTGCCGGCTTGCCTGATGCGCAATGCCGACAATGCGCTCAACGCAGATCAGCGCGCCGAAGTCACTGCACTCTTCGAGGCCGCAAAAAAGCCGACATGCCTCGAGTCCCAGGAATATCTGCAGCATGTAACCAACCTGCGCGTCGCGGGCGCCGAGCTGACGACACTCGGCTATTTCTCCCTGCTGCAGAAGGTCGAATCACTCGAGTTGCAGAATAACAAGTTGACCGACGTCGCGGGTCTCGCAGATCTCAATGCGCTAGTTCGTCTCGATCTGAAGGAAAACAAGCTAAGCAATCTTGAGAGTTTGCATAGAATATCGAAGCTTACGGCACTGTCGGTAGCAAATAATCCTATTAGGTCTCTTGAAGGTGTTGCATCAATGCCGTTCATTGAGGACATAGATATAAGCAATACATCAGTGACGTATATTCGCCCCCTGGCGCTTCTACCGCGCTTACAGCATGCTGAAATACGGAATTTGTCGATCACGTATCGCGGCTTCATGGAGTACTGCCTGGTGCGAAAATTCGCACCTGACGCGCTAGCTGAGCGGCGCCCACTTATAGATGCCGTCGTTGAGATTGCTAAATCATACGGCGTCAATGTTGACAATTGTAGCGACGTTGAAGGGTGGGCAACGAGAGTCGAAAGCCTGAACTTAAACCGACGTAACATTCGGGATTTGACTCCGATTCGGTTATTTCATGCCTTGAAAGAACTATTCCTTGCCAGGAACCAGATCGAGGACATAGGACCGCTCCACGAACTCTTCCGATTGGAGCGACTATCTTTGGCCGGCAATATTATCGAGGCTATTCCAGGCAGCTTAACCGACGGAGGATTAAACTACCGGCTGAAATGGCTCGATCTGAGTAATAATAGAATCGCGTTTGTCGGCAGAGGGTGGAATATCCCGGAAACGATAAGAACACTGAATTTGAGCGGGAATCGGATTGAGAATGTCAAGCTGCTCGATAATATGAGCAGGTTAACAGTTCTTGATGTGAGAAATAACAAAATCGATGATGCCAGAGCGGTTCTTAAGTATAAACCTTACCTTGGTGGCAATCCAATTTGCGTTACCACGAAGGACCCGGAGACAATAGCAGCTTGTGGAAGAGCTCCCACAGACCAATTGGAGCTCCAATAGCTGCAGCGGCGGCGTTCGTCAGCCGACGTTTTTCTTCCGGATTCCGAAAGGGCAGCCTGGCGGATGATTGTATCGGGAACGCTTTCTCAACCGGCAACGAACGGAGGCCGCAACCCGGGACTCATGTGCCCGGTATGAACCAGCCCAAATTCCGGATCTCGTTGCCGATAAAGTTGCCCACCCGTTTCCCCCGGTTACGCAGGATGCGCAGCAACCCGCTATCCACAAAATACGTCAGCAGGATGCTGTCCCGTGTTGTCACTTCCGGCCCCACTATGTCCGCCGAGTGCCACGTGTCCTTGTCTACCGCGAAAGCATAGCCTGTGTTCGGCGCGAAACGCATCTGCATCTTTTTCGCCAGCCCGCCGCCCGGCAGCTCCTCGTGAAAGATCGTCCCGATGTTGGTGTGTGCCTCGTCTGGTGGCAGGTAAAGCTGCACCGTGATGCCCATCCAATGTGTATCCGTGTGCGGCGGAATTTCGTAGCCCGGAATGTCACGCGTTAGGATGGGGATTGGAAACATGCCCACCTCGGCCAAGCCGGGCCCGAAC
>NZ_JBFUEQ010000030.1:0-8039 GCF_056403835.1 Mesorhizobium sp. P2_E6 | reverse complement strand
CTCCTGGGGTCGGCAGTTACGCTGGCGGAACTTTGCCCGGCAGGCACCGATGCCGCCCGGCTCCCCGTCTTCGACAGGCTGAAGTCCAACTTGAGGGCCGCCAAGCCGTTTTGCGGATCGAGCTGTATCGCGCTGCCCATCAAGGCGCCCAGCCCGGACAGTTCGTAAGGTGATTCATAGGAATCACAGGACAGATCATGCCCGCCGCCGCTGAGCGGCATGCGCTTGATCAGATGAAGGTCGCCTATGCGGGCGATGTACATCGGGCAGCCCGGCTCGCGGCACAGGCATAGCGGACGCTCGCTGCGGGCATAGGCACTCGCCAGCGCCGCCTGCAGGTCAGGCGCTGCCTCCTCGTAGACCGCACTGCCAATTCTGAACCGTCGCATCACCTCCACAGCTCCAGGTCGCCGCCGCATCCCTGTGCGCGCATTGAAGTCATGGGTTTGCAAAGAGCGCAACCCCTTTGGTGCATCGGCGCCAGAGGCAGAGGGGAGCCGGGAGGAGCGTGGCCCGGCTGGCGTGGAGAGAGTGTCGGCGCGGGCGCCATTCCCCTCTCGCGAAGGACATTTCCATGAACATCGTTTCGACCACACCTGCCGTTGCCCGGACGGCTACTCCAATCGGTGCGCCGACGCCGGCCTCCATCGACACCGCCCAGGCGATTCATCAAGCGGCAACGCTGCTTCTGCCTTTCCTCGAGCAGGGCAAGCCTGTCACCACCGCCGCACTGCGCACCGCCATGACGACCAGTTTTGGCGGCAGCGATGCGCAAGGGTTCTGGGTCTGGAAGGACGCTTATGAGGCGCTCGAAGTCGCCCAGGTACTGTTTCTGCGCCGGTTCGGTCCGGCGATCCTGTCGCGGTCGAGCTCGCCCCACGCAATGCTGGCGATGATGAAGCGGATCGCCGATCTTCTTCCCACTCACACGCGGCGCTCCGACGAGAGCCGGGCCATGCAGCAGCTCTCCACGCCCTTGCCGCTTGCTTTCGTCACGGCGCACGCCGCGGCGATCGCATCTTGCGACCTCGTTCTCGAACCCTCCGCCGGCACCGGCCTGCTCGCCGTCCATGCCGAGATGACGCGCGCTTCGATCGCGCTCAACGAGCTTGCCGCGACGCGGGCCGATCTTCTCGGCCTGCTGTTTCCACGGTTTTCCGTGTCGCGGTACGACGCTGCCCATATCGACGATCATCTCGACGCGGCCATGKAGCCGTCCGTCGTCCTGATGAATCCACCCTTCAGCGTCGGCGCCTATGTCGACGGCCATGTCGCCGATGCGGCATGGCGGCACCTCTCTTCCGCATTCGCACGCCTGCGTCCGGGCGGGCGCCTGGTCGCCATCACCGGCACCGGCCTGTCTTCCGAAAACCCCAAATGGCGGCCCGCCTTCGAACGCCTGCAGCAGCAGGGCACCATTGTCTTCACCGCGGCGATCGACGGCCGTGTCTACGCCCGCCATGGCACCACCACTGAGACCCGCTTGACCATCATCGACAAAGTTCCTGCTACCGACCCAACCAGCTTCTCCGGCTCGCCGGGCAAGGCCATGGATGTCGAGACGTTGCTCTCCTGGATCTCCGCCCTGCCGCCCCGAGCACCGGGCGGCTTTCCGGACTCGATCGGTGCATTATCCAGCGGCATCCTGCGCAATGCCGCCATGCACATGGGCGCCCGATCGGGGGCGAGAGCCGCACCCCTCGGTGTCTCAACGGCTGCTCCGAAGGCCATCCAATCGGTCCGTCCGATTGTGCGGGCGAAGCCCGCTCGCCAGGTCATGGCAAGCAGCGCGCCTGCCGTCCCGCTCGCCTATGAGCTGCGCGACTGGATGCCGGAGGAGGGCGGCCGGCTCACCGACACGATCTACGAACCGTTCGCGCTCCAGTCGACCGACATTCCCCGCGCAAAGCCGCATCCGACGCCGCTCGTACAGTCAGCCGCAATGGCCGCCGTCGCGCCACCAAAACCTTCCTATCGGCCGCTTCTTCCTGATGCGATCATCGACGAGGGCCTGCTGTCGGATGCCCAGCTCGAAAGCGTCATCTATTCGGGCGAAGCCCATAGCGGCCATCTCACTGGCGCCTGGACGGTTGACGAGACCTGCGATGTCGTCTCGGCCGCACCAGAAGGGGCTGCAAACGCTGTCCGCTTCCGCCGTGGATGGTTTTTGGGTGACGGAACCGGCTGCGGCAAGGGACGGCAAGTCGCCGGCATCATCCTCGACAACTGGCTGCAGGGGCGGCGCCGCGCGATCTGGATTTCCAAGTCGGACAAGCTACTGGAAGATGCCCAGCGCGATTGGGCGGCACTTGGCCAGGAAAAACTTCTCGTTCAGCCGCTGTCGCGCTATCGGCAGGGCACGCCGATCCGCCTTGCCGAGGGCATCCTGTTCACGACCTACGCGACGCTCCGCTCGCAGGAACGGGAAGGCAAGAAATCCCGGATAGCCCAGATCCTCGACTGGGTTGGCCAAGAGGCGGGGAGGGCCGGAGGCCCGACAGGGAACGGAGAAGAGTCGGCAGGGAGGGCCGAAAGCCAGACAGGAATTGGAGAAAACCCGTCGGGGGCGAAAAGATCTTTCGATGGCGTCATCGTCTTCGACGAGGCCCACGCCATGGCCAACGCCGCTGGCGGCAAAAGCGAGCGTGGCGACGTCGCCCCGTCGCAGCAAGGAAAGGCGGGACTGCGGTTGCAGCACGCCCTTCCCGACGCGCGCGTCGTCTACGTCTCGGCAACCGGTGCGACGGCGGTCGAGAACCTCGCCTATGCGCAGCGTCTCGGCATCTGGGGCAGCGAGGATTTTCCATTTGCCAACCGTGCCGAATTCGTCGCCGCGATCGAGGACGGCGGTGTCGCGGCGATCGAAGTGCTCGCCCGGGATCTCAAGTCGCTCGGCCTCTATACAGCGCGTTCTCTTTCCTATGACGGTGTCGAATACGACCTGCTCGAGCACGCGCTGAGCGAGGAACAGATCCGTATCTACAACGCCTATGCCGACGCATTCCAGGTCATCCACAACAACCTGACCGCCGCACTCGAGGCGACCAACATCACCAATGAGTCCGGTACGCTGAACCGTAACGCCAAGTCTGCGGCGCGCTCGGCCTTCGAGAGCACCAAGCAGCGCTTTTTCTCGCATTTGATCACCTCGATGATGACGCCAACGCTGATTGGCGCGATCGAGCAGGACCTCGCCGATGGCCATTCGGCAGTCGTGCAGATCGTCTCGACCGGCGAAGCGCTGATGGAACGACGCCTTGCCGAGATCCCAACCGAGGAATGGTCGGATCTGCATGTCGACGTCACGCCGCGCGAGTACGTCGGCGGGTACTTGCTGCACTCCTTCCCCACCCAGCTGTTCGAGGAATATTCGGACGCGGAGGGCAATGTCTATTCGCGGCCCGTTCACGACGAAGATGGCAACCCGGTCCAGTGCCGGGAGGCGGTTCGACGGCGCGACGAGATGATCGAAAAACTCGCATCGCTGCCGCCGGTCGGTAGCGCGCTCGACCAGATCCTCCACCATTTCGGCACAGACATCGTCGCCGAGGTGACCGGCCGCTCGCGGCGCACCGTCAAGAAGACCGGCCGCGACGGCATCGACCGGCTGGCCGTCGAAAACCGCCCTGGCTCGGCCAATCTCGCCGAGACCCAGAGTTTTATGGATGACGACAAGCGCGTACTGGTGTTTTCGGATGCCGGCGGCACCGGCCGCTCCTATCATGCCGATCTTGGCGCGAAGAACCAGAGGCTGCGCAAACACTATCTGCTCGAGGCCGGCTGGCGCGCCGACAACGCCATCCAGGGTCTCGGACGGACCCACCGCACAAATCAGAAGCAACCGCCGTTGTTCCGGCCCATGGCCGCCAACGTGAAAGCCGGCAAGCGCTTCCTGTCGACCATCGCACGACGGCTCGACACGCTGGGCGCGATCACGCGTGGCCAGCGCCAGACCGGTGGGGCGGGGCTGTTCCGTGCCGAGGACAATCTGGAAAGCCCCTATGCACGGGCCGCAGTTCGCCAATTCTATATGCTGCTGCACCAAGGCAAGATCGAGGGCTGCTCGCTCACGACCTTCGAGACCGTGACCGGGCTGTCTTTGACGACCGACGAGGGCGGGTTGCGCGACGAGCTGCCGCCGATCACGACCTGGCTCAACCGCCTGCTGGCGCTGCGCATCGAGACCCAGAACCTGCTGTTCGAAGTGTTCGAGCAACTGATGACGGCGAAGGTTGAGGGCGCGATCGCCGCCGGAAACTATGACAAGGGACTGGAGACGATCACGGCCGAAAGCATCGTCGTCACCGATCGCCGCACCGTCTACGCGCACCCGGTCTCCGGCGCGCAGTCGCATGTGCTGACCGTCGCGCGCAAGGACCGTATCCGGCCGCTCGGCCTGGTCGACGCACTGGCCATTGTCCGGGCGGAGCCGCAATCGGTTCTCCTGGTGAACGCCCGCTCCAGCCGCGCGGCGATCCGGCTGCCGACGGCGAGCCTGATGCTCGACGACGGCACGATAGAGCATCGCGTACGCCTGTTGCGGCCGACCGACGAGCTGCGCTTCGGTCTCGACGCCCTTGCCGAAACCCATTGGCAGCCGACCGACCGAAAACTGTTCTGCGATCTGTGGCAGGCAGAAGTCGCCGCCGTCCCGGAGTTTACCACCAGCACCTTTCACATCGTGACGGGTTTGCTATTGCCGATCTGGCGTCGGCTGCCAGACCATGATTGTCAGGTCTACCGGATCCAGACCGATGCCGGCGAACGCATCATCGGCCGTCACATCGCGCCGACGCTTGTCGCGACCTTGTTCCGCAATCTCGGTCTCGGCTCGCGCCGGAAGATGCTTGGACCGGGCTCGTGGAAGGCAGGATTGGACTGCAACTCGCCGATGGCCTGATTCTGCGCCGCAGCCGCGTCATGAACGACTACCGTGTCGAATTGATTGGCTTCACGGACGCGATGGTCCCCCGGCTAAAGGCGCTGGGGCTGATCTCCGAGATCATTTCCTGGAAACTCCGGCTGTTCATCCCGACAAGCGCGCAAGGATCCGCCATCCTCGCCGCGCTGCTCGACCGCCATACGCTGGTTGGCGTCACCGACCGTACCTCGGCGGCATAAGGGGAGACGATCATGACCGGCTCGGCCTCCGAGCTAGCACGCCGCCTTGGCGATCATGCCGAGGCGGTGTGCCACGAATATCTCTCCAACGGATATCGCTCCGGCAATTACTGGATGGTCGGCGATGTCCGCAACACGCGCGGCCGTTCCATGCATGTGCGGCTTATGGCGGTTGGCGGCAAGGCAGCCGGAAAATGGACCGATGAGTCGTCGGGCGAATATGGCGACCTACTTGACGTCATCGAGCAGAGCTGTGGTCTGATCGACTTCCGCGAAGTCGCGGATGAAGCACGTCGCTTCCTCGCCATGCCGCTGCCACAGCCCCAGCCCCAGCCCCTTGGCGCGGAGGGCCAGCCAGCCGCGAAACGCGGCTCCCCTGAGGCCGCGCGTCGATTGTTCGCCATGTCGCAGCCGATCGCCGGCACGCTGGCCGAACGCTATCTCGCCGGTCGCGGCATTCTGCTTTCGACGCATGAGCAYGCGCTGCGCTTCCACCCCGGCTGCTACTACAGGGATCTCATGACGGGCGAGACGCAGACTCTTCCTGCTCTGATTGCCGCTGTGACCAACCTCGACGGGCAGATCACCGGCCTACAACGCACCTGGCTTGATCCTTCGGGTCAGGGCAAGGCGCAACTCGCGGATCCACGCCGCTCGCTGGGGGATCTCCTTGGCAACGGCATCTGGCTAGGCCACCAGCCCGGTGCAACATTCCCGATCATGGCCGCCGGCGAGGGCTTCGAGACGATGGCGTCGCTCAGGACTA
Source organism: Mesorhizobium sp. P2_E6 (assembly GCF_056403835.1). Lineage (NCBI taxonomy): Bacteria > Pseudomonadati > Pseudomonadota > Alphaproteobacteria > Hyphomicrobiales > Phyllobacteriaceae > Mesorhizobium > Mesorhizobium sp. P2_E6. Next base: position 2,152 of record NZ_JBFUEQ010000030.1, on the reverse strand, counting down.
TGATGCCGGTGCTGCCGGTGGCCGCCGCCACCTCGGCCAATCACCTTGCCGGCCTGAGGCTTCCGCCCGGCTGCCGCCGGCTCTACATCGCAGCCGATGCCGACGCCGCCGGCCGGCACGGCATCGAACGTCTCAGCCAACGCGCCGGCGAGGCCGGGATCCTCGCCTTGGTGTTGCGGCCGCAGCTCGGCGATTTCAACGACGATCTGCGTCATCTCGGCCCGGCCCATCTCGCCGCATGGCTCAGCGGTCAGTTCGTCCCAGAGGATGCCCGTCTCTTCCTGCCGCCCGGATAAACGGGTCAGGCCGGAAGGCAGGCCGGCGCGGCGTCGCCGGGCAACTGCAGGCATGGCGGCGGTCCACCGGAGAGGCCGCGCCCGCGGCCTGCCTGAGAGGCGACCCCTGCCACCCCCCGGTCACGGCCGCAACGGCTGCGCCGTCCTTCGCTCGCGCTCCGGCCTTCGGTGCGGCCGCGCCCGGGGCGCGGCCGGGATGCGCTGTCAGGCCGCGAAGGGCGCGGCCATAACCGACGGAGACACGCCATGACCTACGAGCTTCCCCTCGACGACGCCTACGAGCCCTACCACGCCTCCTCGCCGACCGACCGCGTCATCCTCGAGCTGCAGATGTACGGCCATCGCCCGCATCAGGACGAACCTGATCCTCGGCCACTTCCCGACGACGAAGTGATCCGGGCCGGCCTCGCCGGGATCGTGGAAACCTTCGCCGGCATGCTCGGCGACACGAGGCTCGAACCCGATCTCGACGACCTGCTCTGGTCCTTCGCAAACGTCTTCCACCGTGCCGCCGAGCGTGTCGCCCGCAGCCTCGACCGCAATGAGGAGGCGCAGCGTTCGAGCCAGCAGGAGCAGGACGGCTCCGAGGTGAAGTCGGTCGATCTCGAACGGCTCACGGCCGAAGGCATCACCTATATCGAGCGCCGCAACGTGCTCGAAATCATGCGCGATGAGGCCGCCGACCTCTACGAGGCACAAACCGGATCGGCATGGCGGCCGCGCACCGGCTCCAAGGTCAGCCACCAGGCGATGACCGCGGCGGTGATCGACAGCCGCGACTTCCTCGCCGCCCGTCGCCACGCCGAAACCGAGGTGCTCGTTCCAGCCGGGACCAAGATCGCCTTCGCCGGCGGCCTCGACTGCAATGATCACGACCGGATCTGGGACGCGCTCGACAAGGCTCGCGAGAAGCATCCCGACATGGTTCTGCTCCACGGCGGCAGCCCGCGCGGCGCCGAGCGCATCGCAGCCTGCTGGGCCGAGAACCGGAAGGTCACCCAGATCGCCTTCAAGCCGGACTGGAGCAGGCACGCCAAGGCAGCCCCGTTCCGCCGCAACGACCAGCTTCTCTCGGTGGTGCCCTACGGCCTGATCGTCTTTCCCGGCTCCGGCATCACCGACAACCTTGCCGACAAGGCGCGTCGGCTGGGCATCCCCGTCTGGCGGTTCGCGGAGGGCGGCGCGTGAGCGCCGTTTTCTTGCAAATCCAGATAATCCAGATAATATGGAGACTGATCAAGGAGTCCAGCCATGCGCCAGTTCACGACGGGGGATCTCAACAAGCAGGTCGGCGACGTCACCGACGTTGCCAGCCGCGAACCCGTTATCCTTACCAAGCACCGGAAACCCCGGTTCGTGCTGATGAGTTACGAGCACTACGAACGGATGCGCATCGGCGGCGATCCCCGCCGCGCATACCATGTCTCCGAGATGCCGGAGGAACACACGGAACTCTTCGCCGCCGAGATCGACCGCTTGGCGCGCGGGGAAGGATACGATGATGAGCGGTAGATTTCTGCCTGGTCATGTGATCTCCTATCCTTATCTTTGGGCATGGCAACACGAGCGCGGCGAAACGGAAGGCCGCAAGAGCCGACCGACCTGCGTGGTCATCGCTGTCCGCGGCGCAGGAGATGGCCTGACCCATCTCGCGCTCCTGGCGATAACCACTCAGCCACCGACCAGCGATCGGATCGGTTTGGAAGTCTCCGCTATCGAGTGTCGGCGCGCCGGTCTGACCGATCTCAAACGCTGCTGGATCGTGGTTGACGAATACAACTACGATATTGCCGAACGCTCCTGGTACATCGAAGCCGACGGCAAGCCCCTCGGTCGGTTCAGCAAGGCATTCATGA
>NZ_JBFUEQ010000029.1:0-10145 GCF_056403835.1 Mesorhizobium sp. P2_E6 | reverse complement strand
GATCCTTCAGCCGGAAGAACAGCGACGGATGCCGGCATCCATCGCGCGATGACGGGTTTGCCGGGAGCCAGGTGTCCGGCCGCATCATCTCCACGCGTGATGCTGGCGAGCAGGGACTGCCCGTCGGAAAGTTCCAGCGCCACGCGCCAGCCGGCGCCGAGGTAGGTGACATCGCGGATCGTCGCGGGAACACCAAAGGCACTGTCTGATACGATTTGGGGTGCGGAGCGGACGGAGACGTTCTCCGGCCTCACCACAATATCGAAAGGCGCCGTCGCGGGGGACGGCAATGACTGGCGCACGCCGGCGATCTCGTATCCACGGCCGCCATCCGTCGCGGTAACGCGCAGAATCGAGCACTCGCCGAGGAAGCGTGCCACGAAGTGATTGGACGGTGCGGCGTAGATGGTTTCCGGATCGGCGACCTGGAGAAGCCGCCCCCCGGCCATGATCCCGATCCGGTTCGCCATGGCCATGGCTTCCGACTGGTCGTGTGTCACGTAGATGACGGTGATGCCGAGCTCGCCCTGAATGCGCTTCAATTCCTGCTGCATCTGGTCGCGGAGCCTTCGATCGAGGGCGCCAAGCGGTTCGTCCATGAGCAGGAGGTCGGGGCCGAAAACGAGAGCGCGGGCGAGCGCCACGCGTTGCTGCTGCCCACCGGACAACTGCGACGGATATGAAGACCAGCGATCGGCAAGATTGACGAGACCGAGCGCGGCATTCACTCGCGCCTCGCGCTCGGCACGTGCGACGCCGCGCATCCTCAGCGGGTAGGCAACGTTCTCGGCAGCCGACATGTGCGGGAAAAGCGCATAGTTCTGGAAGACCACCCCGATCCGTCGCCGATGCGGAGGCACGTCCGAGACGGACGTGCCCGACATCAGCACGCGGCCTTCGGTTGGCGTGTCGAACCCCGCCAGGAGCATGAGGAGCGTCGTCTTGCCGGAACCGCTCGAGCCGAGCAGCGCGAAGAACTCCCCCGATGAGATGTCGAGGGTAACGTCGCTCACCGCGCACACGCTGCCATAGCGTCGGGTGACGCCTTGAAAGGAAACGGCGGGGAGTGGCTGGCCTGCCATTAGATATCCCTGCCGAGGTCGAACGGGGTGAGCACCTCGTATCCGTTTTCGGTCACGAGCACGGTATCGCCGAAGCGGGCGCCACCAATGCCGTCGACATAGGGGGCCGGCTCGACGGTAAGCACCATGCCCGGCTCAAGCACGGTCGGAGAATTGGCCTTGAGCTCGATCCCGTCCCAATCGGAGTAACCGATCCCGCGACCGGTGCGGTGCAGGAAGGGACTCTTCCAGCCCTGGCGTTCGATCACCGCCACGGCCGCGGCATGGACCTCTCCCGCCAACGCGCCAGGGCGTACTTTTGCCAATGCCGCGTCCTGAGCCTCACGCGCGACATCCACGACTTTGCGCAGGTCCGCAGGCAATGGTTTCGACCCAATGTGAAATGGCCGGTCGTAACCAATTGCGTGCCCGAAGAAGGACGGCCCGCAAAAACAGACCTGCAAGATTTCGCCCTCTCGCATTTTGCGACCGCCGCCAGCAGAATGGCAGCGCGCAGTGCGCTCGCGGCCGGCCCCCATCATTTGCATTCCCTGAACAAACGGTGACTGCTCTTCGTTGCCGTTCCACCATTGTGCAGCCCGCTCCGTCCCGGCTGTCAGAGAAGCAAGCGCTACTTTCCATTCGGGAACGCCGGGGGCGACAAGCTCACGGCAGGCCGCGAACTGGTGAGCAACGATGTCGGTGCTGCGTCGAATGACGTCGATCGCTACTGCATCCTTGCGAGCAAGCAACTCGCGCAACATCACGGTGGCGTCCTTGACGCGCTCGGCGCCAAGTGCTTGCTCGACCAACTCAATGTTTAGAGCCCATGTGGAATTGAAGTCGACGCCAATTGTGCGGGCTGTCGGTGCGATGTCTCCTACATACTTCGCGAGCGCGGCATGGTGCGTCATGGGCGCCGGCACTGGCTCTTCCCATTCGACCCATTCGATAGCCACGGGGGTGTTGCATCTCGCCCTTATCTCCTTGGCCTCGCTGCGAGGAGAGACAAAGGCCGGCGCGCCGTCCTGCAACAGGACAAACCAAATCGGCCTGCCGACGGGGAGCCCATTCAATCCGGTGAAGAAGCGAAGGTAGTCGAAGCCTGAAATGGCGAGAACGTCGATCCCGTTACGCTTCATCGAAGCTTGGGCCCGTTCAATGCGATTGCGGTAATCCGCATCGGTGGGAAAAGTGAGCCTGGAATTCGCTGGGTTCTCGATCATGGCGTTCTCTGAATTCTCGTGTGTGGCGCTGACCAACTGGCTTGCGCCGATGCGGTAATCCAATCGTTTGTATCAATCATGCAATCGGTTGGATTGTCAATTGTGAATCTTCGGTGACATAGCGCGAAGTGCTGTTTCATGGCGCCTCAGGATGGCATCTAGTGGGTATTGGGTCGCGTGGCCCAAGGAACAGCGCCCCGCGGGTGCATTTGCACCCACAGGCTGGACTTCATCCTTGGGTGCCCGTAGCCAACACCGCTGACCGGCCTATCAAGTCACGGCCTGTCAAGTCACCCGATCCGCGCCACACTGTCCCTAAGGACCAGATGATGGCGCAGCACGATTTTCGCAGGCGCAATAATGTCCTGGTAGATCTGGCCAAAGAGCGCCTCCGCTCCAGAGCGACCGATCTCGATGCGCGGAACCGACACCGTCGAAAGTGGAGGATGCATCAGCGCGGCCACCCCCAGGTCGTCGCAACCAACGAACGAGATGTCGTCTGGAATACTGAGCCCGGCTTGCCGCGCCACCGCCATGGCACCTATCGCCAAATCGTCAGAAGCACAGAAGATAGCGGTGGGGCGCTGGCCAGCTCCGAGCAGGGACTTCATGACTTCGACACCAGCGTCGGCGTCGAAGTAGTCGGTTGGGCGTACAGTGATCAGGTCGGCCAGGCCATTTTCCCGCATGAAGTCGACATAGGCAGCGGAACGGGCACGGAATGTCTCGGAGCTCATTATTCCCCCGATATGGACGATGCGCCGATGCCCCATGCCATACAGGTGTTCCATTACCTCCCTGGATGCTGCGTAGTTGTCCATGGTAACCCAGCAAATGCCCGGCTGCGGGACCGGTCGAGCCAAGGCGACGACCTTGCGCTGGAAGTCCGGCATGTTGAGGATAGTCTCAGGGATGCTTCCGGTGATGGTGATGATGCCGTCTACGACGCCAGTCAGTAGTCGCTTGCCGAGTTCCGCCTCGCGCTTGGCCTCACGCTGCGTAGCGCCCAAAAGAACATTGATTTCGTGTTCATCCAGTGCCTCGATTATGCCCTGAACCATCTCCGGGTAGGACTTTGACGAGAGCTCCGGAATAATGACCAGTACCTGATTGGCGCGACCATCACGCAGAGTACGAGCTGCCTTGTTAACGACATAGCCGGTATCGCGTACAATCTCTTGGATTCGTGCCCGCGTCTCCACGGTGACCCGCTCACTTCCCGACAGAGCCCGGCTGACGGTCGAAATATCGACGCCCGCTATGCGAGCGATGTCGGCCATCCTGGGTTGTCGGCCGCCAGTCGGCTTTTCGGTCCTATCGTCGGTCAATGAAGTGGCCATGTCCGTTCAATTAGTCGGTCTGGATAAGAAAGGCGCAATCTCCAACACGTTGCCTGCGAGGTGATGCCGCGTGCAAGTGCACATGGCAGGTTTTTTGGCCTCGCTAACGGCTGTACACGGAAAAGTCCCCTTCGCCGAAGAAGGCCGGACCAAGTCCGACCTCTTCAGTCCCGAAATCAAAGACTGATCACCTTATGCTCAACTTCCGCGGTGCTGACGCCGCGATAGGCCTGCACCTCAATCTCCACCTTGTAGTCGGGGCCTCCAAGTCCGGGGCACAGCACCGTACGGGCGGGGTCAATCCCCTTAAAGCGTTCGCCGACATAGGCCATGACAGTCGGCGCATCCTCAGGGTTTGGAATATAGACTGTCGACATTACAACGTCGGCCAAGCTGGCGCCAACAGATTTAAGCGCACCTTCTATCTTGTTGAGGCACTCCTTTGCCTGTTGTACTGGGTCGGTTGACATTTTCTGGGTTTTGTAATTCACACCCGCAGTATTCGAAACAAATATCCAGTTGTCAACAACGACAGCTCGCGAGTAGCTCTCCATATCTTCAAATGGGCTTCCGGACTTTATTTTGGTGACGTTTGACATTTTTTCTCTTTTGCTAGTGAGGGTTGGTAAACTTTGGTCAAGCTTGATGTTACTACCTCAAGCATACTCCGGCGAAAGAACGATCCTGGTCCCGTCGCTGAACCGAGACAGCCTGAAGGCTTTGGGATCAACGACTGGAGGCTTTCCGGTGACGAGGTCCGCCATCAGCCGTCCGGCGGCGGGTCCGATGCCAAACCCGTGACCAGAAAATCCTGTAGCGATAAACAGACCGGGAACCTTTGCTGCCGCGTCGATAACCGGGATAGCGTCTGGGGTGACGTCGATGAGACCACCCCAGCGCTGTGCGATCGTCGCCTGACTGAAGACCGGCCAGTGCCTGGCAAGCGCCTTGAGAGCGCCGTCGGAGAGCTTCTTCGAAGGCACTGGATCGAGGACGCGCGTGTATTCGAACGCACTGGCTTCATCCAGTGGCCGCTGCTTGGCATCCGACATGTCCTTGAAGAACTGGCCCGAAATCCGGAAGTTCAGGGACTTCCAATCCGACCGAAGCGCAGGCAGATACCGGAACATGTACTTGAAAGAGCGCGGCACGATATCCACGACGTTTTCGTGGCCTGAGGCAATCGTGTAGCCACCGTCCAGGCGCTTTCGCAGCGCGAAGTCTTCGCACCACATCGCCTCTTCCGGCCCCCCTTCCAAGGGGTTGGTCCGCAGCACAGAAGCAGTGACATTAAGCTGCGGAATATCGATACCGTAGCGGCGGGCGAAGAAATTACTCCAGGCACCACCGGCCAGCACCACGGAATCGCAGGCGATCGGTCCATGCTCGGTGACGACACCAGACACCCGACCGGCCGAAAGCTCCAGACCTCGAACGGCGCATTCGACCAGAATATTCGCCCCTCGATCGCGGGCGGCCAATGCGATGGCCGGTCCGGCCAATTGCGGTTCAGCGCGTCCATCGCTGGGCGTTGACAAGGCGCCATGAAGCGGCAGGTCAAGCTCAGGGTATTTGTCCTTCAGTTCCCTCGCAGACAGAAGATTGGAAGACACCTGAAAACTTTGAAGCTGATCACGATACACCGCATTTTGGGCCTGATCGCCTTCCGAAGGGGCGGTGAAGACGATGCCCGTCTGGCGGTACCCCGTCTCGCGGCCAGTGCGCTCGACGAGGCCATTCCAGATTTTCTTGGCCTCGATCATGAGCGGCATCTCGCGGATATCCCGGCGAGAAAGGCGCACCCACCCCCAGTTCCGGCTCGACTGCTCGCAGGCGATACCTCCCTTTTCGCAGAGGGCCACCGAATGGCCACGCTCCGCGAGTTCCAACGCGGTTGAAGCACCGACAATGCCGCCGCCAATTACGACCACATCCACGCGCGGCGGAATTTTCTCGTCACTGGCAACCGGGACGACATAGGGACCAGGCATATCACTCCTTTGCCGCGTTTCTCAAAAATATCGGCAGCACTATCCAATCGGTTGTATTATTTATACAATCGTTTGGATTGTCAACGGCGTAATTCATTGCTATAGAAACGGGGAGAGCCGAGCGGCCATCACGTGAGCCGTAGGATCGCGACGTGCAGCGTGCCGCCGGCGACCGCCTGTTTCAATTCTTGGGAGGAAATTATGGAATATCGTCTGCTTGGCCGTTCGGGCCTCAAGATTTCGACCGTCACAGTGGGTACGATGACCTTCGGCGGGGTAGGCTGGGCAAGGACAGTCGGCGACCTCGGCGTCTCCGAAGCCAGACGGCTGGTCGATCTTTGCCTGGATGCCGGCGTCAATCTCATCGACACCGCCGACGTCTATTCCGATGGCAAGTCCGAAGAGATAGTTGGCGACATCCTCGGCGGCAAGCGCAAGGACGGCGTGCTGCTTGCCACCAAGGCGCGTTTCCGCATGGGCAACGGCCCCAACGATGTCGGCTCGTCTCGCCAGCACCTGATCGCTGCCTGCGAGGCAAGCCTCAGGCGCTTGAAGACCGATGTCATCGACTTGTACCAACTCCACGAATGGGACGGACAGACGCCCCTCGAAGAAACGATGGAGGCGCTCGACACGCTCGTTCGGGATGGCAAGGTTCGCTATATCGGCTGCTCGAACTTTTCCGGCTGGCACATCATGAAGGCTCTCGGCGTGAGCGAGAAAGACAAGCGCCAGCGCTTCGTCAGCCAGCAGATCCACTACACGCTGGAAGCGCGTGAGGCCGAATATGAGCTGCTTCCGATTGCCGTAGACCAAGGCCTTGGTGTGCTTCTCTGGAGCCCGCTCGCAGGCGGTCTGCTCTCTGGCAAGCATCGGCGAAACCAAGCCGCGCCTGAGGGCACGCGCCAGTTCGCCGGCTGGACGGAACCGCCGATCCGCGACGAAAATCGACTGTGGAACATCGTCGATACGTTGGTTTCAATTGCGGAAAGCCGCGGCGTTTCGGCCGCGCAGGTGGCGCTTGCTTGGCTAATAGGACGAAAGGCAATCACCTCAGTCATCATCGGTGGACGGACGGAAGCGCAGTTCAAAGACAACCTGGCAGCAGCCGACCTGAACCTGACCGCGGAGGAGCGGAAACGTCTGGATGAGGTTAGTGTGCCGCCGATCATCTACCCCTACTGGCACCAGTTGGGTACAGCGAGCGACAGGCTGAGCGAGGCGGACATGACAGCGCACGCCCCGCACATGAATTAGTCGAACTCTGTTAGCGGCGCCCCTCGAGCAGCGTCGTGACACACAAATCGCCCAAACGGGGATGACCTTAGAAACAACGATCGCGGAACTGCCTCCCCTTGAGTGTGGCTTCTCCGCACTCGTAGCGCCGCTTGTCCGAGTTCCGCTCTGAGGTCGGTCAAGAAGACCGATTTAGGAACGCGCTTGCAACGACAACAGAGCGGTTTTACGGCGCCCGAGGACAACCGCCATGCCGACGATGACCACGACGCATGTCACGCCAAGCAGCATGACGGAGACGGCCGCGGATTCAGGGCTTGTGTTGAAGCGGATACCCTCCCACAATTTTCTCGGCAGTGTCTTCACCGACAGATCGCTGAGGAAGATCGAAGCCACCGATTCATCGAACGAAAGAAGCATCGCAAGCAGAGCGCCAATAGCCAGGCCAGGAAGCAGCAGTGGGAAGATGATGGTGCGAAAAATGCGCCAAGGGTTGGCGCCAAGGCTTGCTGCAGCAAGTGACAGCCATGGATCAATGGAACTGTGTGTCGCCGATGCGACGAGGTAAACCACCGGGAAAATCAGAACCGTGTGGGCTATGATGATGCCTGCCTCGGTATCAACCAGTCCCACGCGCGCAAAGGTCAGATAGGCCCCCAGCGCGAAGACAACGCTCGGTACGGTCAAGGGCGAGAGCACCGAAGCTTCGGCTGCACCCTGAAACCGGAAATGACGACCAAAGCCGAGCACCGTTAGTGTGGCCAGGACGAGGGTCGCAACGCAGGTGGCAGATCCGATGCGAAGGCTGGTGAGTGCTGCCGCAATCCATTCCGGGCTGCCGAGGATCGCTTCGAACCATCGCATCGAATAACCGGGAGGCGGAAAGATGAGCACGTCCGCCGAACTGAACGACACCGGGAAGAGCACGACCAGTGGAAGAAGAATGAAGACAGATATTGCGCAGAGATAGGCCGGTTCGACAAGCCGCGCGGCGAAGCGCCAGATCTTGGGACTGTGTGGCCGCGGGGTGGGCTGGGCCACCGGCTGGCGAAGAAGTGCTTTGTCCACGTTCCGTGCCTGCTGTTGCGGCAAGGTCGGCGGCAACGAGCCCGGACGCTGCCACCGCGAGAAGAATCGCGCCATTGAGGACAATGCTACGACAATGATCGTGGCCGTCACGGCGAGCGTAATGCCCAGTGCCGCGGCGAAACCCCAGTCGGCCCCGGTCTCGATTTCCGACTGGATCACTTGTGCAAGCATCTGCTGGCGCTGGTTGCCGAGGAAGGCAGGCGCGATGAAGCTCGCCATGGTGAAAAGGAAGATGATGATGACGCCGGACTGGATGCCGCGGATTGCAAGCGGAACAACCATGCCCAGCCAGCCGCGCAGTGGGTTGGCCCCGAGTGTATGAGCAGCCAGAAGAATGCGTCCGTCGATGCGCCGCAGGACACTGACGAGGGCAAAGACCATCATGGGAATGGAGGAGTGCACCAGGGCTAGAACGACCGCGGGCTCGCTGAAGAGAAGGGGGAGCGGCTCCGAAATCAGCCCGAGGCCGAGAAGCGTCCCGTTGACAAGGCCACGCTGCCCGAGGATCGCCAACCAGGCGAAGGTCCGCACCAGCACACTGGTCAAGAAGGGAACCAGCACCAATAGTCCAAGAAGCAGGCCCTTCACTCCGCTCGCCCGGCTCAAGAGCCACGCCAAGGGAAACGAGACGACGAGCGTTATCGCGGTTGCTTCCAGACTGATGCGAACCGTCGTCCAGATGACCGTTCGGTACACCGGACTTCCGAAAATTCGCAGGAAGCGCCCGACGGCATCACCGCCGAACGCTTCCGGCACAATGGCAAGCAACGGTAGAGCGAAAGCGAGGACGAGCAGCAGGAATGCTGGAGCGAGCAGGCAAAGCCGCCCCCAATCTATGATACCGCTCCGTCTCATCATCGTTTTTTCCCGTCTAAGTTCTGCTACTGCATGATGGCCGTGTTCCAGCGGGTCTTCACAGACTCGCGGTTCTCGTTCCACCATTTCGAATCGAGAACTGCGCCAAGCTTCGCGTTGTCCGGATAGCTCGGCAGATCCTTGGCGACGGCAGGGTCGAGAAGCTTCAGCGCGTCGACATTGGTCGGGCCGTAAGGGATTTGGCGGGTCAGTTCTGCCTGCTGCTCGGGCTGGACGGCGAAGTTGATGAACTTCATGGCCTCGGCTGCATGCGGAGCGCCTTTCATCACCACCCACCATTCGGTATCGGAGACGGAAGCGTCCCAGCCATAAGCCCATTTAGCTCCAGCCTTTATGGCATCATTGACCCGACCATTGGGGATGTAGGCCAGGTCTACCTCTCCCTGCTGGATGAGCGCCTGGGTATCCGCGGCCCCCTTGTAGGCGACGATCTGGTCCTTGATCCGCTCGTAAACCTTGAGGGCGCGATCCACATCCAGGGGGTAGAGATCGGCGGGCTTCACACCGTCGGCCAGCAGCGCGAATTCGAGAGTGTATTCCGGTTCCAACGGAACCGCGCGACGAGCCTTCACCCCCGGGTCGAAGAACTGAGCCGGAGTAAGTCCGCTCGAAAACTTGTCTTTGCTCCACGCGAGGTTCATGCCGAACTTGATGTAGCCGACACCGTATTTCGTGCGGAGTTCCGCCGGAATGCCGTCGGCCTTGATGACCGAATAGTCGAGCGGCTGAAGAAGATCGTCCTTCACCTCGTTCGCATGAGCCGAGCTCTCTGCCGAGACGACATCCCAGGTGACGTTGCCGCTCTCGACCATGGCCTTCACCTTGGCGTAGCCCGAACCGGTGGTGCCGGTCACCTTGGCACCCGTGGCTTTGGCGTAGGTGTCGAAGAAGGCCTTCGTCTGCGCGTCCTGGAACGAGCCGCCGTACGAGGCGACCACAACTTCCGCCGGATCGGCGGCAGGTGCCGATTTCGCAAAGAAGGTTACACTGGCCGCCGCCAGCAAGGCAGCGGACACACCCATACAAAGTCTGTTTTTTGTCATGATTTTTTACTCCCCTTTGAATCCGCTTCAGGGTGATCCTTCAGCCGGAAGAACAGCGACGGATGCCGGCATCCATCGCGCGATGACGGGTTTGCCGGGAGCCAGGTGTCCGGCCGCATCATCTCCACGCGTGATGCTGGCGAGCAGGGACTGCCCGTCGGAAAGTTCCAGCGCCACGCGCCAGCCGGCGCCGAGGTAGGTGACATCGCGGATCGTCGCGGGAACACCAAAGGCACTGTCTGATACGATTTGGGGTGCGGAGCGGACGGAGACGTTCTCCGGC
>NZ_JBFUEQ010000028.1:0-11771 GCF_056403835.1 Mesorhizobium sp. P2_E6 | reverse complement strand
CGGGGCCGGTGGGGCGGCGGCGTTCGCTGTCGCCATCAACAGCACGACCGGCGTCGTCAGCGTGGCGCAGTATGCCTCGATCCATCATCCGACCCCGGGAGCCAGCCACGACGAGTCGGTGAACATCACCGACAGCGCCTTGCTGGCGGTGGTGACGGTCACCGACGGTGACGGCGACACAGCGACCAGTTCGACCGGTATCGGCGATGCCGTGCAGTTCCAGGATGACGGCCCGACGGCGGGCATCGTCCAGGGCGCTCCCACAGTGGCGCATGACGAGACTGCAGGCATCCAGGCAGATGCCGACGACACCACGGCACCAGCGGTCGTCGCCCTGTTTGCGGGCGTCAGCAATGTCAGCTCCGATCTGAGCCCGACCGGCTACGCGCAGGACCCAGGCGCGGTGGTGAGTTCCACCGGAAGCTCGTTCGGCGCCGACCAGGAAGGCGGCACGACGGCATTCTCGCTGGCGGTGTCCGCCGCCGGCGTGGATTCCGGCCTCGACACGACCGCCGGCACCAGCATCTTCCTGTTCAAGGAAGGCGATCTGGTGGTCGGCCGCATCGGCGGGGCCGGTGGGGCGGCGGCGTTCGCTGTCGCCATCAACAGCACGACCGGCGTCGTCAGCGTGGCGCAGTATGCCTCGATCCATCATCCGACCCCGGGAGCCAGCCACGACGAGTCGGTGAACATCACCGACAGCGCCTTGCTGGCGGTGGTGACGGTCACCGACGGTGACGGCGACACAGCGACCAGTTCGACCGGTATCGGCGATGCCGTGCAGTTCCAGGATGACGGCCCCACGATCACTGTGCCGTTCGACGGTGACCCCGGTACCCCAGCCGTCGAGGATGAGACCCTGCACAACGTGCTGAACGCAACTGCTACCGGAGCCTTCGGGTACGACATCGGCAAAGACAGTCACAACGCTGCATTCTACACGGGCGGTGGTTCCGACTTTGTCGACATCAACACAGGCCTCGCCGGTGTCCAGATCAGCTTGACCGGCACGGTCGATAACCCGGGCACCCCCGGCATTACCCAAGCCGTGGCGACACTGACGTCGGAGGACGCCGCCAGTGCAACGTTCACCTTCTCGTTCCACTATGACAAGGACCCGATCACGGCTGGCGTGCAGGATGCCACGGCGGGCGGCACCCTGACCTTCGACAAGGCCGCCGATACCTACAGCATCACCCTGGCGGACCCGATCGACGGGTTCAGCTTCAACGTGCTGCACACCTCCGAACTGTTGCGGAAGGCACCTCCCGGTAACACCGGACACCCGGAACTCGTGGTGACGGAACTTGACCTCAACAACGGCACCACCGACACCAACGGGTTCTATGTGCAGTTCACAGCGAACACGAACCCTGCCGGCTCTCCTTTCGGCTTCAACGGCTCGGGTGACGGCGCACCGGACGGACCGCCTCTCGACACTGCCTATAACAACGGCCAGTTCGTCACCAGCAGCTTCGAGGACTGGGTGTCGGCAACCCAATCCACGAACGGTGTCGCGGGTGACACGATCCAGAAGAACGAACTGCTGACGCTGCGGTTCTTCAACGAGAACATTCTCGGGGACGTGAACCCCGGTGCCCCCGGTGGTGGTACTGAGAAAACCACCCCGACAGACTCTGTGTCCGGCGTCGCCATCAAGTTCGACGGTATCGGGAACTCCGAGGATCTTATCGTGGTCCTCGACCTGATCGATGACAAAGGCACAGCATCCACCGCCGACGACGTCAAAACCACGAGGTCGATCTTTGTCGAGAACCAAGACTTCTTCAAGCTTTCGACCGGTGGTGTGCCGTCCCCGTACAACACCGAGTTCACGCTCGACAACAACGACGCCCTCCTCATTATCGAGAGCAACGACTACAACCTCGCCGCCGGTGAGAACTTCAAAATTCAGGGGATGCAGATCATGCAATCCGGCAACGGGCTGACAGGATCCGCGATTAACCTGAACGGGATCATCGACAACCCCAACACCATCCCGGTCGAAGGCGCAAGCAGTGGTACGCAAGCTTGGGAGGCGCAGGACAACGATGTCCTCAAGATCGTGGACATCGGCTTCGTGCAGACGACCTCCGGGACGTTGAATGCCAACCTCGACTTCGCGTTCCAGATCGCGGACGCGGACGCCGATACGACGGCGACGCAGCACATACCCGTTGACGTCGTCGCCTGATCACTGAGCGACGGGAGGCAGCTAAAGTTGCCTCCCGCCATCTGCGCACGAAGCAGCACCCCGCAGAGATATAAATGATGAAAGCCAACCAACAGCCCCCTGCCCTGCAAGTGGTGATGAAAGAGGCCAGACGTGCCATCCGGCCGCTTATCTGGTTCAGCGCTGGCATCAACGTGCTGATGCTGACCGGGGCGCTTTACATGCTCCAGGTCTATCACCGGGTGTTGTCCAGCCACAGCCTGGAGACGCTGGTGATGCTGTCGTTGATGGCGGCAGGGGCACTCGTCGCAATGGCGGGGCTGGAAGTGGTGCGCGGGCGCCTTCTGGCTAAAGTCGGATCGTGGATGAACGCGCGGTTGGCACCAGTTCTGCTGACCGCATCGGTGGAATATGCCGCCTCGGCGCCCGGGCATGCCAATGCCCGACCGCTGCGCGACCTCGATCAAGTGCGGAATTTCTTCACGAGCCCGAGCATCTTCCCTATCCTTGACGCGCCTTGGGCGCCTCTGTTTTTCGCCGCCATATTCCTCATGCACCCTTGGCTGGGTTGGTTGGCGCTGGTCGGCGGGGTCGTACTCTTCGCCTTGGCGGTGCTCAACGAATACCTCACGCGCAAGCCTTTGACCGAGGCCGCAACCGCACAGTCGCGGGCATACACGCAGGCTGAAGCTGCGATCCGAAACGCCGAGGTCGTCCAGGCGATGGGCATGCTAAAGCCACTGCTGGAGGGCTGGAAGGCGCAGCAGGACGAGGCGAACAAAGGACAAGTCCTTGCCGCCAACCGTGGCGGCGTCATCGCGGCCATGGCGCGTTGTCACCGGCTCGCCCTGCAAATGGCCATACTGGGCCTTGGTGCCTATCTGGTGGTTCGCAACGAAGCCTCGGCCGGCATCATGATCTCCGCCTCGATTCTCATGGGTCGCGCCTTGTCCCCAGTTGAACAAGCGATCGCCACATGGAAGGCCACGGTCGGAGCGCGTGCCGCTTACCGGCGTCTCACCGCGGTCGCCGGACAGCACCCGGAGGCCACAGCGGTTCTGCCATTACCACGACCGAAGGGGCGGTTTGAGGCCGACGACCTCGTGCTTGCCCGACAGGGTGGCGAGCCGATTCTGAAAGGGATCAACTTCCGGCTCAGTCCGGGTGAAGCAATGGCGCTGATCGGCCCGAGCGCGGCCGGTAAGACGAGCCTGGCGCGAATACTGGCCGGTGCCTGGCGTCCATCCGGGGGGCGTGCGTTGCTGGACGGCATGGACGTTGCCCAATGGGCGGCGGAGGACCGTGGTCATCATGTCGGTTACCTGCCGCAGGACATCGAGCTCTTCGCCGGTACCGTCGCCGAAAACATCTGCCGCTTCGCGCAGCTCAACCCGCCGGTCTTCAACAACGTGGTCAAGGCCGCTCAGTTGGCGGGAGTTCACGAACTGATCAAGGGGCTGCCTAAGGGTTACGCCACCGAGATCGGCGAATCCGGCGCGGTGCTGTCAGGCGGGCAGCGCCAACGCATCGGCCTGGCGCGGGCACTCTACGGCGACCCGCCACTCCTTATACTGGACGAGCCCAATTCCAACCTCGACCGCGATGGCGAGGACGCATTGATCGCAGCCCTCAGCGCGGTCAAGGTGGCGGGCACGACCATCGTCCTGATCGCGCACCGACCGAATATCCTGGAGAAGGTCGACAAGGTGCTGGTCCTCAACCACGGCCAGCAAGACCTCTTCGGCCCGCGCGACTATGTCTTCAACGAACTCGCCAACCGCGCCCGCAAGGTGACCCAGATGCCGATGGGAGCCTCGCTGCCAACCCTCGAAGTGGTCAAGGAAGTCAAAGAAGCATGAGCCGTTCCCCGGACTTGAACGTCGTGCCGTTGCCCGTGCCGCCACCGTCCCTGCTGGAACCGCTACCCCTGCGTCTGACGGGCGTGACGTGCACCGGGTTCGCGATCATGTTCCTGTTCTTCGGCGTCGCCGGCGGTTGGGCGGCGCTGGCGCCTTTGGACAGCGCCGCTGTAGCACCGGGCGTTATCAAGGTCGCCGGCGACCGCAAGCTGATCCAGCACCTCGAGGGCGGCATCATCGCGGACCTGAACGCCGCCAACGGTGATATCGTCAAGGCGGGCAAGGTCCTTATCCGGCTCGACGACACACAGGCAAAGACGCAGCTTGACCTGATCCAGAACCGGATAGCAACGCGCGACGCGCTAGCCGCGCGTCTCAGGGCCGAGCGGGACGGCAAGCCGGAGATCGAGTTCGATCCGGCGTTGCTCGCAGACCCCGCTACCGCCGCAAGGGACGCGGTGGCCGCACAGCGTGACGTGTTCGCGGCGAAGCAGCACAATTTGAAGGATGAGGGGGAAATCCTCAGCCAGCGCCATAACCAGATACAGGAAGAGATAAACGGACTGAAGGAGCTCATCGTCACCGAGGACAAGCAGATCGAGGCGATCGGGGGTGAAAGCAAGGACCTCGAGGGGCTGCTCAAGAAGGGGCTGACCACGCGCGAGCGGAACCTGTTGCTCAAACGACAACAGAGGGAGATCGAGGGGGAGCGCGCGACCAACACCGCGGCAATCGCTCGTGCCAGAAGCGCCATAGCCGAGATCGACATGCAGATCTTGAACCTCGGCACAGTGCGGCTGAACGAGGCCGTCGAGGAGTTGAGCAAGGTCGAGGCGGAATTGTTTGACCTCAGGCAACAGGAGCGTTCCGCCAAGGACGTGCTGACCCGTACCAATGTCGTCGCACCGGTTGACGGCATCGTCATGGACCTGAAGGTCCACACGACGGGCGGTGTCGTGAAACCCGGCGAGACATTGATGACAGTCGTCCCGCTCGGACAACAACTCGTGGTCGAGGCTATGGTCAAACCTGAAGATGTCGAGACGATCGCCCCCGGACAGCCCGCGCGCGTCAGCTTCCCGGCCTTCGCCCGCTACAACCTGCCGCCGCTCGACGGCGTCGTGGAGATCGTGTCGGCTGACCGCATGGTGGAGGAGCGCAGCGGGGCACCGTATTTCGCCGCAACCGTGTTGATCGACAAGAGTGAACTCGCCAAGCTGGAGGGCCGCAAGCTGCTGCCCGGCATGTCGAGCGAGGCGATGATCCGGACCGGTGCTCGCACCGTGCTTTCTTACCTCGCCGAGCCGATCACGCAGAACTTCCGCCGCGCGATGCGGGAAAAATAGCCATAGGCTGCCCGAAAGCCGTCAGCTGTTGAGATGCTTCAATTCAAACCTGGCGTCATCCTGGGTGTCTGACACGCCCTGTTCGGCGAACTGAAACATGTCCGCGAACTCCATCTCTTTCTCAAACATCACGCCGCCGACCTTGATGGTCAGGGCATCCTCGGTTCCCTTTGGTGCGAAATAGACTTGCGCGACACGCGTGCGGATACGCTCGCCGATTTCCTTGGCTTCTGCTTCGGTCGCGCCTGAGAGGAAGACCCCGAACATGGAAGTCCCTATGCGTCCAACCAGATCATCCGCGCGTACTGATGATTGTATGGTTATGGCTATGAGCCGCAAAGCCTCGTCGCCCCATTCAAGGCCAAAGCGCAGATTGATGGACCGTAGATGTTCCGAATGAATGACCAGGAAGGCGCCCGAGCGTGGTCCCGGCGCCGATGGCCTTGTTGCTCTTCTTTCGACCATCGACGTGAAGACCGGCCCGTTCAGACAGCCTGTCAACCTGTCATAGGTTCCGGACCTGTTGAGTTCCTGACGGCAGCTGCGGATTTGGATCTGCTGCCAGCCGATTAGTACGAAAAGCGGCAGACCAATGACCACGGGCAGCAGCACGGCTGTCATCATGCTGCGCCCGAACGGCGTGAACGCGTCGCTGAACAAGAGCAGATAGTTGAAACCCAGAGAAAGACCGAGGCTCCCGGCTGTTCCTAGAAAGGTCAGCCATGCGGCGCTTCTCCATGCCTGCGCGGAGGCGGTCGCTGTGGTTTGTGCCATTGGCTAATCTCCTGTCAGATCAGCCAGCATAGAGCCGGCGTACAGCATTTTCAGTTTCCGAGAAGCATACAATTTGAACTATGAGACCCGATACTGTTCAAGCAACCGGCTTGCACCGGAAATTTGCGCCGTAAAGGTTAATCAATGGAATGCCGACGGCCGCTGAACAATCAACGGCGGCCTCGGCGAACGCTGCTCCGGTCCTTTGATTCTCGCAGCCTATTGTGGCGGACCGAAAATGCCCATCCCCGCGCCCTGAGCAGTCACTTGCGCTTTGCCATAGATGCCACTCGGCAGCGCCGTGGCCCAGCCGTTGGACACAAGCCAGGCGCCGACGTCCTGCTTGCCCAGCCTGCATTGGGCGGCGATGGCAAAACGCTCGACGTCCGGTGGCACGAAGCATTTCAGCGCGCGTCCCCTAACCCAGGAATTGAAGGCGGCACGTGCGCGCTCGCCGCAAGGCCAGGTGACATCATGAAACGAACAGGTTCTGTCGAGGTCGATGCCCTGCACCCCGCTGATGATTACTGTCCGGCCCATGGACGCGAAGATCGCGGACGTTGCGGCAGCCGGGCGAAAGAGCAGCACCTCCCGCCAATCCTCCGGCATCGGTGTCTTCGGGGGCACAGCCAGACCAAGGTCCGTCAGCGGCGGACGGGGCCCGACCCGTTCGAGTTGCACAGGATCAAGCTGTGGTGGAGCGATGAGGTCTTGAGCAACCTTGCGCGCGGGTTCTCGTCGGTGTTCTTCGACGATGGACGCAGCCACTCGGGTCGGCTGCGTCCCGCTGTTTTGCGAAGGGGCAAGGATCGGCCGATCGACCGAAAGCAAAGCCCCGGCCTGAATGATCAGCAGTACCCCGGCCAGGAGCAGGAGGCTTCCGAGCGCAATCGCCAAGCGGCTGGGGCCCAGCTTAACCATCAGCCAGTCTACCCATCAGCCAGTCTGCCCATCAGATTGACCGGGTTCCCAAAGCCGATCAGAAACCCGACGTTGATTTCGCAACCAGTTTGAGCGCGCCTTTTTGAATCTGGTAAAACGGCATTGATCGTTCACTGGATCCGTCAGCCCGAAACCGAAACAGACCTGTCGACCCACGAAACCCGTTTGGATTTTCGAGAACCTGCTTGCTGAAGCCATCGGGCCCGACCGCACTGGCAACCCCTGCTGTCAGCGCAACCATATCATAAGCATAGGCCACATTGACGTCGGCCGGGTAGTTGTATGTCGCCCTGAAGCGGTCGGCGATCGGTCCGGTTTCGCGCTGATCGAGCGTGGCGATATATGCCCCCTCAAACAGCGGATCCATGGGATGCTCCAGCCACCGGTTGGTTCCGACGACGGAAATTGCCTTTCCCGGAATGCCCTTTGACCTGAGGGTGGCAAGGATAGGCGATGGGCTGCCGTCGCCATTGGCGACGATCACGGCGTCGGGAGTGTCCACGAGCGAGGCCATTTCGTCGACGGCCTTCGCGCCACCGTCGCTGGCCGAATACGGGACAGTGACCGCGAGCGTCGCACCATAAATGCTGAGGCCGTTGGCGACCCGCTTCTCCACCGCGCTGGCGTTTGAGCCTTCCGCGACAAGCAACACGAACTTCTTGCCGCCTTTGGCAGCGAGCCCCGCGGCGCCCGCTGCGGCACTGTCGGCTTCGCTGAGTCGCACGGCATAAACCCCAGCACCGCCTGCGAAATTGTCGGCAAGCGCCAGCACCGGTGGACGCTTCGACCCTGACAGCGTGGCAATATGCTGGGCTGCCGGCAGTTCGGTTGGGCCGATGACCACTTTCGACCCCGTCGTTATCGCACTTATCGCCAATTTGCCGGCCTGTGCGCTGTCGCCTTTCGTGTCCTCTACCGTCAGCGTAAGCAATCCATTGCCAACATCCGTCATCGCCAGCTTGGCGGCATCGAGCATCTTCCTGCCGTTTTCCCCTGCCGTTCCGGGAGCCGACAACGGCAGCAACATCGTGATTTTTGTCGAACCGGTGCCCAGCGACTGGGTCGCCTGGGCAGGACCGGCACCCGCGTCGCCAGTCTGCCCGCCAGGCGCGGCAATCGCCGCCGGATCGAGCACTTCGGAAACACCGCCTTTCGACTGGCAGCCTGACAATGTCGTGGTGAGCGCAAACGCGATTGCCCATGTCCGCAGACAGCAGCCCTGTCGGCCAGCTTCCATGATTGCTCCACCCAATGTGCCGCCGAGTATGCTTCCCGGTCTGGTCTTCAACGCATGTTACGGCGCACTTGCCGTGCCGTCTGTAGTTTCTTTAGCCTTCGAAAAGCCTGGCTCTAAGCGCCTTGATCTGTCTTGCTTGGCCGGCAGTCCGATAGTCGGCACATTTCATGTATCGGGGCCCGGGCACGAACACGCGGCGCACGCAAACGCCTTTTCCCTGGGCTGGAGCCCCACCCTCTCCTTCCGACGAAAAAGCGGAGAAGCCGAATGTCGCCACCGGCAACGGCCCGGTCACTTCAATCCCTTGTCTTGCCAGGATTGCCCGCGCGCGCAAGCAGTAGCGGACCGAAAGCGCCGAGAACCGGCTTTCATTGTGCCCGGCGCGATATTTCATGACGGTGGTGCACAGGTCGCCCGCGGCCAGCTTGTTGGCCTGGGCAAGATATCTGACCCCGAGCGCGATGTTGGTCGCCGGCGCGCTCAGCTCGTCGAGGGAGCCTCGAAAGCCGAGCATTCGCGCCGTCGCCGGCATCACCTGCATCAGGCCGACTTCGCCGTCGGCGCCCTGCACGTCAGGATCGAACCCGCTTTCGATCTCCATCACGGCATGCGCCAGCACCGGCTCGAGGCCATAGATCGATGCCTGGCAACTCGCAAACGCCTTGAAGGTCTGCCGGGTCCACTGCGTAGCCGCGTCGCAGTGCGTCGGCCGCGTCATCTCGGACGGCTGCCGTTGTTGCACGGAAGGTCGCTCCAGCCAGTTGGCCCGGGCCGGCGTGACAGCCTGACCAAAGCCAGCCAACGCAATCGCTGCGGCGATTGTCCTCAAAAAGGATCCGTCGGCTATCATGATGGCCAACAGGCGTCGGTTCGCTTATCCGGTCAGTGCATGTACTCGACCATGCGATCGTGAAAACACTCGCATTTGTTGAGGGTATCTTCGTCGCGATAGTTCGTTTTCAGGTAGCCATAGGCCATGCCGCAAGCGACCTTGGCTTCCGATGCCCAGACGAAGACCGGCCGGGACGAGTTGATCCACTCCGAGCTGTTGGCGGCGGCGACCGACTCGTCCATCAGCTTGACCACCTGCTCCTTGAGGTCGACGATATTGTCGGTCAGCACCAGGTTGGACGTCCCGGCAACGCGACAATAGTCGACCGACGGACCTTCGATGATGTCGGCGGCATAGCCCGTCGACCCGACTGCCAGCAACAGCGTCGCAGCGGAAACCAGCAGTCTTATAGAACGATTCATGGATGAGCTCCCCTCGATATTAGCAATGTATAACATAGTCGCGTGACCGAGCGCCATGCCGTTAAATCGTAGCCGTGTGCTGTACATGCGCCGTGTCGTCGTAGAGCACAGTGATCGTGCCGGCGGGCGTGTTCTGCAACACGGCAACGTCCACGAAATTGGCGCCGCCGGTTGTGCCATTGGCATCGACGCTGAGCGTGTGTGTTCCCGCATCGTATTTTACGAAGTCGGCCACCCCAGCAGGGGCCGTCTCGAACAGGGCCGTCAGGTCGATCTTGTCGCCCTGACCACCATTGTAGTCGGTGATAAGATCCTTGATGTCGAGATGATCGAGCCTGAACGTGTCGGCGCCGGTGCCACCGGTCATCGTATCCGCTCCTGCGCCGCCGACGAGGAAGTCGTTGCCGGCCCCACCATTGAGCGTATCGGTGCCGGCGCCGCCGACGAGCGTGTCGTTACCGCCGCCCCCGTTCAACGTGTCGGCTCCGGCTCCTCCATACAGCACGTTCGCAAAACCGTCGCCCGTTATCGTGTCGCCGAAAGCAGACCCGATAATGTCAGGCATGGCCACCGTCGACGTGTAGATATGAGACGCGCCCGCGGCGTCTGCAGAGTGATCCTGAAATGCAGTCCCACTCAGCGTCACGCCGATCTCACTTGTCGCCTTGTCGCCGTCTGCATCCACGATCTCGATCGGTAGGTGAAAGTTGACGGGATCGGTGGTCTGAACGGCCGCGCCGAATCCGGTAATGGCGAAGTCGTTGCCGCTGTCGACGGACGGAGATGCATTCAACAGCTCCAGGCTATTGTAGCCGTCGGCCGTGAACGTCGCGATGGAAACATTCGCATCGAGCACACCCGTTATTTGGGCGGCATAGTGACCGCCTCCCAAATCGACGAAGTGAACCGTATAGCTTCTGTCCGTCAACCCTCCCGGGTTGCCTAGCGTATATGGTGTTGCCGTGGTGCCGATGTCGGCATACGCGACCACCTGCGTTTCCCCGTCATAGGTGATTGCAATTGACGAGACCGAATCGAGGTGGCCGTCGCCGACTGTCGTGTTACCGTCGGTGCCGGTAGTAGCGTTGTCGTCGCGAGCGGTAATTTGAAGGACGGTGTTGCTGGTTCCATCGCCAAACGTGAAGCTGGCGCCATTGGCCAGATAGTGATTGTCAAAGATGTGATTGCCGGGGGCGGCCCCAGTCAAGTCTTGGACAAAGTCGACCCTTATGCCTTCGCCCGCGCCGATATTTTGTCCGCCAGCACCACCGCCGACGCCAAAGGAATTCGCGTTCCCATTGATCGTCGTACCGGTGCCGAAGGGCGTGAAAAGCACGTCACGCGAGTTATCGTTGACAGGATTGCTGTCCTGATTCGTTGGCACCAAGCCGGCCCAGGACTTGTTGCTGCCGTAGAAGGCATACGTTCCGTCAGTGAATGTCACGTTGGTCGGGCTGTCGACCGTTCCGTTCATGTCCACGGAATAAGTCGGATTGGCAGTCTGGGGGTCGAGCGTGACCGCGAACACCGTCGCGCCGTTGGCAATACCATACAAGGTATGGCCGTCCGCCGACACGTCGTAGATGATGTGCGCGCCGCCTGACATCAGACCGCTGTCCGCGTTGTCAAGAGACGCCGCGAACTTCACCGTGCCGGCGCCGTCCGCCCCGTAGTTGCTTGACAGCGTGTGGTCTTCGTCCAGGGCGAATGTGACCGGGTTCCCTGCTCCATTCCACAGCACGGCATAGTCCGGCGTAACCGCCGACGGGCCGTCATCCAGGAAGGTCAGGTTGTTGCCGATGTTCAGTGTCGCCGACTGATGATCGCCATCCTTGTCGGTGATCGTCGCCGTCAGCGTCACCAGATTGTCGGCGTTCAGGCTGACCGGCTCGTTCGGGTCCGTCGTCGGATGGACCACCGCACGCTGCTGGTCGAGCGTCACATTGCCCGACGCATCGGTGGTGACCGTGAACACGATCACGCCGCCGACGCCCGCACGGCCGACCACCTGGCCAGCCTCGAGGCTCAGCACCACCGCCTGGCCGCTCGCCGTGTCGACCAGCCCCGTCGCGCCGGCATTGAAGCCCAGCGCATAGGTGGTCGTGCCGGCGCCATCGGCGCCATAACTCGAGGTGAAGGCGCTGGCGAAGCTCGCCGTCGCATTCGTCGTCAGATCCGTCTCGTCC
>NZ_JBFUEQ010000027.1:0-19216 GCF_056403835.1 Mesorhizobium sp. P2_E6 | reverse complement strand
GGGCAAACCGTTCTACAGGGTGAGTTGCCCTTCACTGCGACCAGTATTGCCAGGCCCAGTAAAAACTTTCGTCACGCGGCGGCATGCGGTCGCGCCCGGCGTCCCAGCGCACCGGCGCCGGCGATCGCGGGCCATCCTCTTTTGTCCGTTTGTCATTGGACGCCAGGCCCAGCAGCCAGGCGCCGAAACGGCTGAACAGCGCGGCGGTGGAATGGGTCATCGTCATTCTCCCTTTTCCGATCATTCCTTGCCGCCTTGAGGTCGTCGGCCATGGCCGGACCGAGGAAGGGCACCGGCAAGGGCTGCCGACGAAAGCAGGATGATGCGTCGCGAAATGGTGGACATGAAGGGCTCCTGAAAAGAGAAAGCCGGAATGCCCGACGATAGTCATCTAATTCTATCGCTCTTGTAGAGTTAAATCCTTCCAGCCAGGACGGGCTTGTTGGAATAAATGCATTGGTGGTGCGGTGCCGCAGCGGACAAGCGGGCTGTCTTTCGAGATTGGGTGAAGCCCACCAGCTTCGTCATCCCTGGGCGGAGCGACGCGAAGCGGAGCGCAGACCCTGGTATCCATGCCGTGATGCCAGAGCGCCGCTACGATGCAGAAGAGAAGAAGGGGATGGCGACAGAACGGACGTTGATCCTCCTCCGTTGCATTCTTCGACGGATGTCACGGCATGGATCCTCGGGTCTGCGCGACGAGCTTCGCTCCTGTTCCGCCCGTGGATGACGAAGTCGGGGGCCGCCTCAACAGCTTGGACGCTGGAAACGAACGAGAATTCCCGCCGCGACCCTCCCCAGGCAAATCCATGCCTCAAACAGCCATGGATTTAGAAACCGGTTCTGCGTGTTCGAGGGTAAGTATAGTAATCTTATCGACATTGGGAACTGGAGGCGACGATGAGCGGCCACCGTATCGCGATGATCGCTGACAACGCACATGGGCCGTCAAAGCCGTGCGGCTGTGTCCCTGCGGGCACAAAAGCCTGCCAAAATGGCCATAGCGCCTGAAAACGAAGCAAAATCAACATCTGTTGGCTTGTACATCATGTCACTAGAATTTATGTGTCATGGCAGCTTGGACGCGGCGGGGTCGCACGTCGGGCGTTTGGCAACCGATGGTTTCGCGCCGTCGCATGACAGAGAAATTTTGATTTCATGCTCACGAAAAAGGGCAAGTACGGCCTCAAGGCGCTCGTGCACCTCTCGCGACTGCCGGTCGGACAGCTCGCTTTCGTCAACGACATCGCCACCGGCAACAACATCCCGAAGAAATTTCTCGACGCCATCCTGGGCGAGCTGCGCAATGCCGGTTTCGTCCAGAGCCGCAAGGGCAAGGAGGGCGGCTATCGCCTGGCGCGGCCGGCCGACGAGATCAAGGTCGGCCACGTCGTGCGCGTGCTCGACGGGCCGCTGGCGCCGATTCCTTGCGCCAGCCGCACCCAGTACCAGCGCTGTGAAGATTGCAACGAGGCGACATGCCAAGTCCGACATCTGATGCTCGAGGTCCGGCAGGCGATCGCCGAGGTGCTCGACCAGCGCAGCCTCGCCGAAATGCGCGACATGGCTGGCGACGACCTGCCGGTGGTGGTGAAGGTCCAGGCCTGACGCGCGCACTTCGCACGAGGCCGGGCGCATGACCGGGCGCGCCAACTCGATCATCATTGTCGGTGGCGGCGCCAGCGGCGTCGTGATGGCCGCGCATCTCTTGAAATCGCCCAATCCCGATCTGCGCGTCACGCTGATCGAAAAGCGCCCGCATTTCGGCCAGGGCATCGCCTATTCCACGCTGCTGTCGGCGCATGTGCTGAATGTCAGTGCCGCCGGCATGAGCGCCTATGCCGACGATCCCGGCAATTTCTGGCGCTGGCTGTTGGAGCGCGGCCTGGCGACATCGGACCAGGCGCCCGTCTACGCGCCGCGCAGCCTCTATGCCCGTTACCTCAAGGAACTGCTCGACGAGCTGGAAACGCGAGAACACGAAACCGGCCGGTTGCGCCTGATCCGTGAGGAGAGCCTCTCGATCACGCCGACCACGTCCGGCGTCGAGGTTGCGCTCGCCAACGGCACCAGCGTCGTCGCCCATCTCGTCGTGCTGGCGACCGGCCATGACGAGGAGCCGGCGCAGGGGCATGCGATCAGGATGGGCTCCGAAGCCGACACGGCACTTGCCCCCGACAGCCGAGTCATGGTGCTGGGCACCGGTCTCAGCATGGTCGATGCCTTTCTCTCCCTGGAGCAGCGCGGCCATGGTGGCGACATCGTCGCGGTGTCGCGGCGCGGCCTGCTGCCGTCGCCGCATCGCAAGGGCAATCCGATCAAGCTCGACGTCGCCGACATTCCGCTCGGCACGCAATTGTCCTATTTCGTCGGCTGGTTCCGCGACCTGATCAAGGAGAACCAGAAGGCCGGCATCGACTGGCGCGACGTCGTCGACGGCTTGCGGCCGTTCAACCAGAAGATCTGGCAGAACTGGCCCGCTTCCGCCAAGCGCCGCTTCGTCGAACACACCAAGGCCTGGTGGGACATCCACCGCCATCGTATGGCGCCCGAAGTCTATGCCCGCGTGACCGAGGCCGTGCAAACCGGCCGCATCCGCCTGGTCGCCGGGCGCGTCGCCGACATCGCCCGGAACGGCGACTTCACGGTCCAGGTCCAGTCGCGCCACACGCAGGTCCTCGAAACCTTCGAGGTCGCCCGCATCTACGATTGCTCGGGCATCGTCAGGGACATCTCGACCTCATCGAACAGCGTCGTGCGCTCGCTGGTCGACCGCGGCCTGGCGCGGCCGGACCCGCTGCGTATCGGCCTCGACGTGTCCGCCAATTGCGAGATCATCGCTGGCGACGGCACAGTTTCAGCCAAGATTCTGGCCGTCGGCCCACTGACGCGCGGCACCTTCTTCGAGATCGACGCCATTCCCGACATCCGCGTTCAGTGCGCCAGGCTGAGCAAGCGATTGCTGGGCTAGGAGCCTAGCCGCCTAGCGCCTCGCACACGGCGCGTGCGGTCTCGGCGCCTGAAAGATTCTGCTGGCCGGTGATCAGATTGCCGTCTCGCACGGCAAAAGGCCGCCACAGTCCGGCCTGGATATAGTTGGCGCCGATTGCCTTCAGCTCATCCTCGATGCGCCACGGCATCAGATGTTTTCCGCGCTCGAGCGCGCCCATCTCCCAGGTTGCCTTGTCGGCAAAATCCTCCTCGGCATTGGCGAAGCCCGTCACCGTCTTGCCGGCCACGAGCAACGATCCGTCCGCGCGCCGGGCATAGCGCAGCAGCGCGGTCCCGTGGCACAAAGCGGCGGCAACCTTGCCGGCTTCATGGAAGGCGACGAACGTCCGTTGCAGGCCTGTCGCGTGCTCATAGGTGAACATCGGCGCCTGGCCGCCGGCGACGACAATCGCGTCGAAGCTTTCGACCTCGATCTCCGCCACAGGCCATGTGTTGTCGACCAGGGCGCTGAGTTTCGGGCTCGATATGAAGCCGAGCGAGATGAGGTCGGTCTGCGAATAGCCCGATGGATCGCGCGGGTCGCTCAGCGCATCGGCCTCGCATTTGCCGCCATTGGGCGAAAAGATCTCCACCGCATAACCGCGTTCGGTGAAAGCGAACCACGGGTGGGTAAGCTCGCTCCACCAGAAGCCGACCGGCCACCCGGTCGTGGTCGAGAGTGCCGGGTTGGCGATGACGATCGCCACGCGCTTCGGGTTCTTCGCATCGACCGGATTGGCGTCCCGCACGCTCATCGCCGCTCTCCCTTTGAAGGCCTGCTGCCGACTGATACGGACGCGGCCCTGCGCTGCCTAGCTGGCCAGATGGCCTGGCAAATTCTGCTTCCGTCGCTGCCGGGCCCTGCCTACCATACGTGCATGACCCAACGCGGTAGACTTTACGGCTGCCCGGTCGAGTTCGCGCTCGATGCGCTCGGCGGCAAATGGAAGACGGTGATCCTGGCGCGGATCAAGCAACAGCCGCTGCGCTATTCCGAACTGTGGCGTACGATCCCGTCGCTGTCCGACAAGATGTTGACGCAGCGGCTGGCCGATCTCGTCGACATCGGCTTTGTCGTGCTGGAGGCGTCGCCCGATGGCAAGGGGCGCTACACCTTGACCGACCGCGGCCGCGATCTGGCAGCCACCTTGCAGGCGCTCTATGACTGGGGAGACGTGCACGGACGCGCTGTCGGCGTGCGCTTCCGCACCGAGATCGAGGCCTAACAAGGCGCCTATCTCCCAGCGGCGAGCGCGCCGCAAAAACCCGCGACATCGGTAATGATGGCTTCGCCAAGAAAGCCCAGCGTCGCCATCGAGCGGTCGCGCGCTTCCCGGTTGCCGAAGCCGCAGGCGTCCTCGATCACCACCGCCACGAAACCATTGTCGGTCGCCTGCCGAACCGTCGGCTCGATGCCGATTTCCATCGCCACCCCGGCGAGCGCGACGGCACCCACCCCGCAATCGTGCAAGGCGAAGCTGAGCGCGGTGGAATCGAAGGCCGACATGGTCAGCTTGTCGAACACGGCCTCGTCGGCGCGTGGCGCCAGTTCGGGGATGATTTCCGTGGCCTCGGCATCGCGCGGGAACCACGGCTCGACCGTGTCGGGACTGTCGCGCCGCTGCCAGGCCATGGCGGTGCGCAGCTGGGTTGCGCCCATCCATTTGCGCGGCAGGGACAGATGGCGCGTGAACGCCACCCGCATGCCCGCCGAGCGCGCCGCTTCGAGCGCCATGCCGGTGCGTTCGGCGATCGCTGCCGCCCCAGTGATCTGGCGACAGATGCCGACCTGCATGTCGTAGATCACCAGCGCCATGCGGCGCGGATCGCACCAATCCGCCAGGCTGTTTGGCATCTCGATCCCTTCGCTCGACCGGATCATGCGGCCGTCCGGTCCCAGGGTTGGGCGATGTCGACGCTGGGGTCGAACAGATATTCGAGCGGCAAGGGTGCGGGATCGAAGGCGAGAAAATGCCATTCCAACAGCCCGGCCCTCGACAGCGGAAAGTCGTCGGTGTAGCGCCTGGCCGCCTCGACGCTGTCGAGCTCGAAGACGATGATCACACCGCCGACATCGGCTCGTGCGTAGTTCTCGCGCACGATCCCCGCCTTCCAAAGACGCCAGACGTTCGAGACCTCGTCGCGCAGATAGGGTTTCAGATCGTCGATGGTGACGCCGGGTTTGAAATTGTCATAGGCAATGATCTTCATCGAAGGTTTCCCTGCGTTTGGCCCCCGACGCCATCCGCGACCGCATCAGGGCGCCTCATGCCTCCCGGCTAGCATGCGGAAATTGCGGCTCGCAACGAACGAGTTGGTGCGTCGAAACGATCGGTGGCCGTGCCGAGGACATCAGTCTGTCAGGGCGGCGCCGCCAGATTGTGGAATGACATTCTCCATCTGGCCGGTTGATTGGCACGATCTATCTTCTTTCCGACTGCAAAGGGCTGGAAAAGAGGATACGCTGCCGCTCTGCCCCGAGGCGGTCGCTTGATCAAGGAGCATCGATATGAGCGAGCAGAAGATCGCCGCGGCGGGCAGTGCGTCCCCGGAAAGCGCAACATCCCGCCTGCGTCCGCCCTATGCGTCGGTTCTCGACCTGATCGGCCAGACGCCGGTGGTCGAGCTGACCAAGTTCGACACCGGCAAGTGCCGCCTGTTCATCAAGCTTGAAAGCCAGAACCCCGGCGGCTCTATCAAGGACCGCATCGCACTGTCGATGATCGCCGCCGCCGAAAGGCAGGGCAAGCTCAGGCCAGGCGGCACCATCGTTGAGGCAACCGCCGGCAATACCGGCCTCGGTCTCGCCCAGGTCGGCATCCCAAAGGGTTACCGCATCGTGCTGGTCGTGCCCGACAAGATGTCGCGCGAAAAGATCCAGCACCTGCGCGCGCTCGGCGCCGAAGTGCGCATGACCCGCTCCGATGTCGGCAAGGGTCACCCCGAATACTACCAGGACATGGCGGAGAAGATCGCCGCCGAAGTGCCTGGCGCCTTCTATGCCAACCAGTTCGCCAACCCGGCCAACCCGCTGGCGCATGAAACGACCACCGGTCCGGAAATCTTCTCGCAGCTCGGCGGCGATGTCGATGCGGTGGTCGTCGGCGTCGGCTCCGGCGGCACGCTGACCGGGCTTGGCCGCTACTTCGCCAAAGTGTCGCCGAAGACCGAAATGGTGCTCGCCGATCCGGTCGGCTCGGTGCTGGCGCCGCTGATCAAGACCGGCAAGATGGAAGAGGCCGGCAGCTGGACGGTGGAAGGCATCGGCGAGGATTTCGTGCCGCCCAATGCCGACCTGTCGCTGGTGAAAAAGGCTTACGCCATCCCTGACAAGCAGAGCATGCTGGCCGTCCGCGACCTCTTGTCGAAGGAAGGCATTCTCGCCGGCTCGTCGTCGGGCACGCTGTTGTCAGCCGCCCTGCGCTATTGCCGCGAGCAGACGGTCGCCAAGCGCGTCGTCACCTTCGTCTGCGACAGCGGCAACAAATATCTGTCGAAGGTCTTCGACGATTTCTGGCTGGCCGAACAGGGCCTGGCCGAGCACGAGCAGCATGGCGATCTGCGCGACCTGGTCATGCGCACGCACCGTACCGGCGACACCGTCTATGTCGGCCCGGACGAAAGCCTGCTCAATGCCTATGGCCGCATGCGCCGCTCGGATGTCTCGCAGCTGCCGGTGCTAGACGATGGCAAGCTCATCGGCATCGTCGACGAGAGCGACATCCTCGCCCATGTCGACGGCCCCTATGACGGCCGCTGGGAGCGCTTCAACGGCCCGGTGCGCACGGCGATGACCTCCAGCCTGCACACGCTGCAGGCCAGCCAGACGCTCGACGCGTTGCTGCCGGTGTTTGACCGCAACGAGGTCGCCATCATCTTCGACGGCGACGAGTTCGTCGGCCTGATTACCCGCATCGACCTGATCAACCATTTGAGGCGCGCACGATGACCAGCCACACACCACCACCATCGGGCAAAAATCGCCTGGCCTTCTCGACGCGCACCATCCATGGCGGCCAGAGCCACGACCCGCTGACCGGCGCGGTGATGGTGCCGATCTACGCCACCTCGACCTATGGCCAGCAGTCGCCCGGCGTGCACAAGGGTTTCGAATATGCCCGCAGCCAGAACCCGACGCGCTTCGCCTTCGAACGTGCCGTGGCCGACCTCGAAAGCGGGTCGGCAGCTTTTGCCTTCGCCTCGGGCCTGGCGTCGATCGCCACCGTGCTCGAGCTGCTCGACAGCGGCGCCCATATCGTTGCCACCGACGACATCTATGGCGGCTCCTTCCGGCTGATGGAACGGGTACGCAAGCGCTCGGCCGATCTCAAGGTAAGCTTCGTCGACTTCACCGACCTCGCCGCCGTCGAAGCGGCGATCCGCCCCGAAACGAAACTGCTCTGGGTCGAGACGCCGACCAACCCGCTGCTGCGCATCGTCGACCTCGAAGGCGTCGCCGCCCTTGCCAAACGCAAGGGGGTTCTCACCGTCGCCGACAACACGTTCTGCAGCCCCTACATTCAGCGGCCGCTGGAGCTCGGCATCGACATCGTCGTCCACTCGACGACAAAATATCTCAACGGTCATTCCGACATGGTCGGCGGCGTTGCCGTGGTCGGCGACAACAAGGACCTCGCGGCCCAGCTGAAATTCCTGCAGAACGCCATCGGCGCCATCTCGGGTCCCTTCGACAGCTTTCTGGCGCTGCGCGGCCTGAAAACGCTGGCGCTCAGGATGGAGCGCCATTCCGCCAACGGCCTCAAGATCGCGCAGTGGCTGGAGGCCCGCAAGGACGTGCGCCGGGTCATCTATCCCGGCCTCGCCAGCCATCCGCAGCACGCCATCGCCGTCCAGCAGATGCATGCCTTCGGCGGCATGATCACGGCCGTGCTCGACCGCGACCTCGCCGGCACGAAGCGCTTCCTCGAGCGCACGCAACTGTTCACGCTAGCCGAAAGCCTCGGCGGGGTGGAGAGCTTGATCGAGCACCCCGCGCTGATGACGCATGGCTCGATCCCGGCGGAGAAGCGGATGGAGATCGGCATATCGGATTCGCTGGTGCGGCTGTCGGCGGGCATCGAGGACGGCGATGATCTGATTGCGGATCTCGACCAGGCGCTGGGGGCGTGAGCGCACGCCGCAGCTCGCACGCGTGAATATTCGCCAATGTCGGCGCCGCCCCTCATTGCCCTGCCGGGCATTTCTCCCCCGTATGGTGACGGGGAGAAAGAAGCTGGCCGCAACGCCGTCGCCATCCTTGCAATGCTGATGGATTGGCGAAACCATGATGACAGCGTCCCTCTCCCGTCACTATACGGGGAGAGGATGCCGGCAGGCAGGTGAGGGGCAGCGCCAACCTCTCGCAATATGGGTTCACCACCCCCGTTGACCCCGAACCCCATCTGCCCGAATTGTAGCGCCCCATGGCAGCGCACGCCCCTCAAAAACCCGCCGAAACGCCCCTCACCTTTGCCGTGCTGGTGTTTCCCGGCTTTCCGATGATGGCGTTCAGCTCGGTCATCGAGCCACTGCGCGCTGCCAATGTGCTGGCCAAGCGGCAGTGCTATCGCTGGATCATCGTCGGGGCGACCCCTGGGCCGGTCGAGGCCTCGAACGGCGTCGTCATCCAGCCGGGCTTTTATGCCAGGGATGCGCCGAAGGTCGACCGGATCGTCGTCTGCTCGGGCGGCGATGCCGACCACCTCGTCGCCGAGGACGCCGCCAGCTGGATCCGCAAAAGCCTGCGCAACGGCGCCCATATCGGCGCGGTGGCGGATGCCGCGTTCTTTCTGGCGCGCGCAGGCCTGCTCGACGGCCATGCCTGCACCTTGCACTGGACCAGCCAGGCCGCCTTCACGGAGGCGTTCCCCAACATCGAGCTCAGGCGCGACCTCTATGTCATCGACCGCAAGCGCTTCACCTCGGCCGGCGGCGTCGGCAGCCTCGACATGATGCTCGAGATCATCACCCGCGACTATGGCGCCGAGCTTGCCGCCGGCGTCGCCGAATGGTTCGTGCACAGCCAGCTGCGCTCCAGCATCGACCGCAAGATGATGCCGCTGCGCCTGCGCACTGGCGTCCAGAACGAGCTGGTGCTGTCGGCCATCGCCATTATGGAAGATGCGGTCGAGGAGCGGCTCGGCATGGCCGAGCTCACCGCCAGGCTTGGCGTGTCCTCAGACAAGCTCGAGCGCTCGTTCCGCTCCGAACTCGCCATCTCGCCCAATGGCTACTACCGGCGCCTGCGGCTGAAGCGTGCCGCCGATCTTCTGGCGCATTCGACCCTCGCCGTGCGCGACGTGGCGCTGGCCTGCGGCTTTGCCTCGATGTCGAGCTTTGCCCGGGCTTTTCGCGAGGAGCATGGGCATCCGCCGAAGCTGGCGAGACGGCATTAGGCTGCTGGCGCGAAGGCGCATCTCAAATGCCAGCGGCATCCCGCATAACCCCTGCGGTTTTCCGCACAATCGTTCCGCCTCTCGTGCGCCATGCTCAACCCTCGCAACCCAGCCAAGGCCTTACCCCATGAGCATCGTCGTTTTCGACCCCGACAGCACGCAGGACGTCGACTTCAAGGATCGCATGCGCCACCCGGCGGCGGCCGATCCGGCCGGCGGCATGTGGCTGTCCGACACCGAGCCGTCCTTCATCGATGCGGATGCTTTGCGAAAAGGCCGGCTGGCAAAGCTGCGCGGCTGGATGCGCGAGGCCGGCTATGGCGGCGTCGTGCTTTTCGATCCGTATAACCAGCGCTATGCCACCGGCTCGCGCAACATGTTCGGCTATTTCCTGCGCAACTCGACCCGCTATTTCTTCATCCCCACCGTCGGGCCGATCGTGCTGTTCGAATACCCGCAGAGCTACCACGTCTCGATGGTGCTCGACACGATCGACGAGGCGCGTCCTTCCAAGCTGGTCTGGTCGTCGGTGTCAGGCCGCGACGACGAGACATCAGGCCCGTTCGCCGACGAGATCGCCGAGCTTTTGAAGCAGCATGGCGGCGGCTCGATGAAGCTCGGCCTCGACCGCTGCAGCCATCTGCAGGCCCTGGCGCTGGAGAAGCGCGGCTGCGAGGTCCGGGATTGCCAGGGTGAGATCCTCGCCGTGCGCGCGGTGAAGACGCCCGAGGAAGTCAAATGCCTGCAAGTGTCGATGGCCGGCGCCGAGGCTGCCGTCTATGCCGTGCGCGAGGCGATCAAGCCCGGCGTATCGGAGAACGACCTGTTCGCCATCATGTATGGCGAGGTCATCCGCCAGGGCGGTGAGTTCATCGAGACCCGGCTGTTGACCTCCGGCCAGCGCACCAACCCGTGGTTCAACGAGGCCAGCGGCCGCAAGGTCCGGCCCGGCGAATTGCTGGCGCTCGATACCGACACCATCGGCTGCTACGGCTATTATTCGGATTTCTCCCGCACCTTCCGCTGCGGGCCGGGCAAGCCGACGCCCTACCAGAAATCGCTCTACCGCATGGCGCATGACCAGGTTCAGCACAACATCGGAATCGTCAAGCCCGGCATGGCCTTCCGCGAGATCGCCGAAAAGGCCTGGAAGATCCCCGACCGCTTCGTCGACCAGCGCTACACCTCGGTCATGCACGGCGTCGGCATGCATGGCGAAACGCCGTTCATCGCCCACGCCATGGATTACGAGACCTATGGCCGCGACGGCCATATCGTGCCAGGCATGGTGGTCAGCGTGGAAAGCTATATCGGCGAGAAGGGCGGCTGCGAGGGCGTCAAGCTGGAGGACGAGATCCTGATCACCGACACTGGCGCCGAACTCCTGTCGCGTTTTCCGTATGAGGACGAGTTTCTGGAGAAGCAGGTTTGATGCTGGCATACAACGCTCGCAACGAGCGCCTCATTCCCTCCCACCCCCCTCTGTCCTGCCGGACATCTCCCCCGCAAGGGGGGAGATTGGCAGCGTCGCCGGCAGCGCTGTTTCCTGCAACTCTGGCGATTGGCGAAGGTATTCGCGACGGCCGATCTCCCCCCTTGCGGGGGAGATGCCCGGCAGGGCAGAGGGGGGTGCTGTCCCACCGGCATGTGAAAGAGTCTTGGACTGCTTCGTCCTGGGATGACGAAGGCACCGCATGAAAACCCCCATCGCCCTCAAGCGCGGCACGGTGGCCGCGGTGTTCATCGACCTGCAGGAAGAGCACCGGCAGGACCCCCGCTATCTGGTCGAGGGTTTTGCCGGCATCCTCGCCAACGTCCAGCGCCTGCAGGCGGCGGCGCGGCAAAACCATGTGCCGCTCTATCACTGGGCCTACATCGTCGATCTCGACAAGCAGGACCGGCCCTTTCATCCGCTCGGTGCCGACGGCAAGTCGGCTTTTTCCGACAAGAGCGACCCGCTGACCGAAATCTGCCATGAGGTCGCGCCCGCCAAGGACGAGGCCCTGCTGGTCAAGGCCGAGGCCAGCGCCTTCCGCACCGGCCCGGCGGCCCACGACCTCAAGTCGGTCGGCATCGAGTGGCTGGTCGTTGCCGGCGTCTGGACCGAGGCCTGCATCGACGCCACCGTGAAGGATGCCGTCGCCAAGGGCTTTCGCGTGCTGCTGGTCAAGGATGCCTGCGGCAGCGGCAGTGCCGCCATGCACCAGACCGGCATCCTCAACCTCGCCAACCGGCTCTATGGCGGCGCCGTCACCGACACCGACGGGGCCTGCCGGCTGCTGGCGGGCGAAAGCGTCACCGCATGGCAGGTCGAAGGCTCGGTGCCGCTACGCTTCACCTTTGAAAACGCGGCGGAGCTCTACGCCGAGCTATGACGGCGGGACCAAGCACCAGCCGCGGCAAATACGAAACCCGGCTCGACCCGGCTTTGTGGGCCTATATCGATGCGGTCAACGCCTGGTATCCGCCCGAGATTATCGGCCTGCCGATCGACAAGCAGCGCGCCGTCTACGACAGGATGTGCCGGGCCTTCCACCAGGGCCGCCCGCCAGGGGTCAAGGCCAGCGATGGCCTGATTGCCGCGGCCGGCCGCGACATCCCGGTCCGCCGCTACCAGCTTGCCGGCAAGGCGGCAGCGGCGATGGTGGTCTACTATCATGGCGGCGGCTTCATTCTCGGTGGGCTCGAGAGCCATGACGACATCTGCGCCGAGCTCTGCGCCGGCACCGGTTTCGACGTGCTGTCGGTCGACTACCGCCTGGCACCGGAGCATGTCCACACCGCTGCCTTCGACGATGCGGTGACCGCCTTCGAATGGGCGGCAGCGGCCACCGGCCTGCCGCTCGTGCTGTGCGGCGAAAGCGCCGGCGGCAACCTCGCAGCAGGGGTGGCGCGGGCGACAGGCCGTGGCGCCGCGATCGGCCAGGTGCTGATCTATCCCGGCCTCGGCGGCGACGAAGGTGCGGGCTCCTATGTCGAGCACGCCGAAGCGCCGCTGCTCTCGGTGCACGACATCGCCTTCTACCGCGACGTCCGCTCGACCAAGGCGCAATCGCCTGACGATCCGACCTTCTCGCCGCTGCGCGGCCGCGATTTCTTCGGCCTGCCGCCAACGGTGATCGTGTCAGCCGAATGCGATCCGCTGTCGTCGGATGGCGAGACCTATCGCGATCGCATGCTGGCCGCCGGCGGCAAGGCGTTCTGGCACGAGGAGCCGAGACTGGTGCATAGCTTCCTGCGCGCCCGCACGACCGTCCCGGCGGCGGCGGAGGCGTTTGCGCGGATCATCGCGGCGGTCGCTGCGCTGGGCCGGGGTGAGTGGCCGTATTGAAGCGCCGACCGTGACGCGCCAATCCCCCCTCGTGGGGGAGATGCCCGGTAGGGCAGAGGGGGGCGCTGTCCCGCCGACCTCTCGGCCAATTCGAGAGGTGCCTTCAAATTGATTCCGGATGACCAGGGCACCGAAGGTTGGCCTCCTTCACGCCCCCCTCTGTCCTGCCGGACATCTCCCCCACAAGGGGGGAGATCGGCTGTCCCTTCTGCGGAGCACCGCACAATCACTGCGGAAAACCGAACACTCCGCTACGTCACCCCGCCTTATCATTCGCCTCTCAGGCAATGGCGCCCCGGCGGTCGCGTCCGCCCCCCCCCGCGCCTGTCGACCGGCCGGGGCGCCCAACAAGAGGGAACGACGATGAAATTCATGCTGACCGACCGGAAACTGCACCCCCAGGCAAAGCCCGTCGCCGACGATTTCAGGACCGGCGGCATCAACCGCCGCGAATATCTCGCGCTGATGGCCGGCCTCGGCGTCAGCGCCGCCGGCGCGCTGGCGCTGGGCGGCCTTGCCTCGACGCCCGCCCGTGCCGCCGAACCCAAGCGCGGCGGCACCTTGCGCGTCGCTATGAACGTCAAGGGTTTCAAGGACCCGCGCACCTTCGACGGCGTCGAAATGTCCAACGTCGCCCGCCACTGCAACGAATATCTGGTGCGCTGGAACACCGACTTCTCCTTCGAGCCCTGGCTGCTCGAAAGCTGGGAGGCGAGCGACGACGCCAGGACGCTGACCCTGCATGTGCGCAAGGGCATTTCTTGGTCGAACGGCGATGCCTTCAACGCCGACGATGTCATCCACAACCTCACCCGCTGGTGCGATGCCTCGGTAGCAGGCAATTCGGTCGCCGCGCGCATGGGCGCGCTGGTCAATGCCGACACCAAGAAGCTGGTCGATGGCGGCATCCAGAAGGTCGACGACTTCACCATCAAACTCAATTTGCCAAAACCCGACATCTCGCTGATCGCCGGCATGGCCGACTATCCGGCGTTGATCATGCACCGCTCCTATGAGGGCGACGGTGATCCCCTGAAGGCGCTTTCCGTCACCACAGGCCCGTGCGAGCTGGTCAGCTGGAATGCCGAGACCGGCGCAGAGGTGAGGCGTAAGGACAAGCCCTGGTGGAAGGGCGAATTCTGGCTCGACGGCATCAAATGGGTCGACTACGGCTCCGACCCCAACGCCATGCTGTCGGCCTTCGAATCCGGCGAGATCGACACCGACCACGAGACCGCCTCCGATGCCGTCTCGCAGACCGACAAGATGGGGCTGAAGAATTCCGAGATCGCCACCGGCTCCACCATCGTCGCCCGCTTCAATGTCGGCAACGCACCTTATGACGACGCCAAAGTGCGCCGCGCCGCCCAGCTCGCAGTCGACAATTCGGCCGTGCTGAAGCTCGGTCTCGACGGCCGCGGCAAGCCCGCCGACAACCACCATGTCGGCCCCATGCACCCCGAATATGCCGATATCGGCCCCGCCAAGCGCGACGTGGAGGGGTCGAAGAAACTACTCTCCGAGGCCGGCAAGGCCGACCATGAGTTCGACCTCATCTCCGTCGATGTCGAATGGCAAAAGAGCACCGGCGACGCCATCGCCGCGCAGATGCGCGAGTCCGGCTTGAAGATCAAGCGCACCGTGCTGCCCGCCGCCACCTTCTGGAACGACTGGAGCAAATACCCCTTCTCCTGCACCGAATGGCTCGGCCGCCCGCTCGGCGTCCAGGTGCTGGCGCTGGCCTACAAATCCGGCGCCGCCTGGAACGAAAGCGCCTACGCCAATCCGGAGTTCGACACGCTGCTCGACAAGGCGCTGGCGATGCCCGCCGCCAAGGCGCGCAAGGAGATCATGGCCAAGATCGAGCAGAACCTGCGCGAGTCCGGCATCATCATCCAGCCCTACTGGCGCTCGGTCTACCGCACCTACCGCAAAGGCATCGAAGGCTGCGAACAGCACCAGGCGCTCGAGCAGCATTTTGAGAAGGTGTGGATCGAAAGCTGAGTGGTAACCGTCCTTGGTTCCTCGCCCCCGTGAAACGGGGGAGAGGTGGCCCGGCGAAGCCGGGACGGAGAGGGGGGCGACATCCGCGAAGTCAAAGTCGCGTCGAGGACAGAGGGCTGACTGGCACGACAGGAAGCCTATAAGGAACCCTTGAAGCAAACCTCCCAGAATCGGCGCAGGCCCCTCTCCGTCCCGGCTTCGCCGGGCCACCTCTCCCCACTTCGTGGGGCGAGGAACCCAAGCCTGAGAGAGCCGCAGCCAGATGAGGGGCGGCGCCAACGTTCACCTTCCTTCTCCCACAGGGGGGGCAAGGAGCGCGGCCCCCACCTCATCACCGCCCGGGCCTCACCAAAGTCCAGATCCACCCAACAAAAGTCAGCACCAGGAACGGATAGCCGGCGGCGGGCAGCGGCGACGAGGTCGGCAGCAACGGCGCGCCCCACAGGATCATGCCCACCGAGGCGACAAACAGCACGGCAGCCACGACAGCGGTGAGCCGCATCCACAAGGCAAAAGTGTTCGGCGCACTGACCATGAGCAGCGCCGCCGCCCAAAGCGAGATGCCGCCGGCATAGGAGGGAACGCTGGCCTGCAGGCCCGCCGCATTGCCGGCCAGCAGCAGGCTCTCGCCGGCGAGGAAGGTGAGGAACCCGGCCGCGACGCAGTCGTTGCCCAGCCGCTGATACTTCATCGTCAGCAGCGCCGTCGCGACCACGAGGGCCACGCCGTCGATCGCCCACAGCGTTTCGCGCAGCGCGTCGCTGGCGACGAAAGTGCCGGCCATTCCCAAGGCGCCACCGACGGCGAGGCCGATCGCGGCGACGGTGTCCAGATTGGAACGCATTTTTATGTCTCCCCCAAGCCGTGCGGAGGATACGCCCACGCGGTGCATTCTCAAAGGGAGCTGTGCGAAAGCGAAGCAGAGTGTCGAGAGGTTGCCGTCTGCCTCTGGCGATCCAGTGGCGGGGCAAAATGGCCGGCGCGAATGCCGGTGAGGGCAGCTGCCTGAGCCCGCGCCGGCCACTGGCGAACTGATTAAGGTCCGCCGCCCGATTTTTCTACCGCTCCGGCGCTGCAGGATCAACCAACTCAGGGTTGGTGCGGGCTCGTACCAACCTTCCCTGGTATCATTTGTTATTGCGGGAACTGGGTGTCGTCCGCGCGATGATCGGGAAAGCCGTGTGCGTCCAGCACCACCTGAAAGCTGCGGTTAAACGCCCCCGCACGTCATGAACAGCCGAAGCCGACACAGCCGAGCGCCACCAATCCGTTCTGGGACAGAGATCATACTTGATCTTGAAATGGCTGCGAGCTTACGGAGATTTGAAGACATCCGTAGCTTCACTAGGCCTGTCAGCAGATAGGCGACCGGCTTCTCAATCGCCCATTTTCAAGGCCTGGATAAACGCCTCCTGCGGGATATCCACCTTGCCGAACTGGCGCATCCGCTTCTTGCCTTCTTTCTGCTTGTCCAGCAGCTTGCGCTTGCGCGAGACGTCGCCGCCGTAGCACTTGGCGGTCACGTCCTTGCGCAGCGCCGAGATGGTTTCGCGGGCGATGACCTTGCCGCCGATCGCGGCCTGGATCGGGATCTTGAACAGATGGTGCGGGATCAGCTCCTTCAGCTTCTCGCACATCTGCCGGCCGCGCTTTTCCGCCGCCGTGCGGTGCACCAGCATCGACAGCGCATCGACCGGCTCCTCATTGACCAGGATCGACATCTTGACGAGGTCGCCTTCTTTATAGTCGGTCAGGTGATAGTCGAAGGAGGCGTAGCCCTTTGAGATCGACTTCAGCCGGTCATAGAAATCGAAGACCACTTCGTTGAGCGGCAGGTCGTAGGTCAGCATGGCGCGCTTGCCGACATAGGACAGGTCGGCCTGGATGCCGCGCCGGTCCTGGCAGAGCTTCAATATGCCGCCGAGATAGTCGTCGGGCGTCAAAATGGTGGCGCGGATCCACGGCTCCTCGATCGCCGAGATTTTCACCACGTCGGGCATGTCGGCCGGGTTGTGCAGCTCCTTCATCGAGCCGTCGGTGAGCAGCAGCCGGTAGACGACGCTCGGCGCGGTGGCGATCAGGTCGAGGTTGAACTCGCGCTCCAGCCGCTCCTGGATGATTTCCAGATGTAAGAGGCCAAGGAAGCCGCAGCGATAGCCGAAGCCGAGTGCGGCGCTGGTTTCCATTTCATAGGAGAAGCTGGCGTCGTTGAGGCGCAGTTTGCCGACCGCGGCGCGCAGATCCTCGAAATCGGCGGCGTCGACCGGGAACAGGCCGCAGAACACCACCGGCTGCGCCGGCTTGAAGCCGGGCAGCGCCTTGGCGGTGGCGCGCTTGTCTTCGGTGATGGTGTCGCCGACGCGGGTGTCGGCTACTTCCTTGATCGAGCCGGTGAAGAAACCGAACTCGCCGGGGCCGAGCTCGTCGACATTGATGCGGGCGGGCGTGAACACGCCGGTGCGCTCGACCAGGTACTTGGCGCCGGTGCCCATCATGCGGATGGTCTGGCCCTTCTTCAGCACGCCGTCGATGATGCGCACCAGCACGATGACGCCGAGATAGGCGTCGTACCAGCTGTCGACCAGCATCGCTTTCAAGGGAGCCGTGGCGTCGCCCTCGCGCGGCGGCGGCAATTGGTGGACGATCGCTTCCAGCACGTCGGGAATGCCAAGCCCGGTCTTGGCCGAGATCAGCACGGCGTTGGAAGCGTCGATGCCGATCACCTCCTCGACCTGCTCGCGGATGCGCTCGGGCTCGGCGGCCGGCAGGTCGACCTTGTTCAGCACCACGACGATCTCGTGGTTGTTGTCGATCGCCTGGTAGACATTGGCCAGAGTCTGCGCCTCGACGCCCTGCGAGGCATCGACCACCAGCAGTGAGCCCTCACAGGCGGCGAGCGAGCGCGACACTTCATAGGCGAAGTCGACATGACCGGGCGTGTCGATCAGGTTGAGGATATAGTCCTCGCCATTGTTGGCATGGTATTTCAGCCGCACGGTCTGCGCCTTGATGGTGATGCCGCGCTCGCGCTCGATGTCCATCGAGTCCAGCACCTGTTCCTTCATGTCGCGCAGCTCCAGCCCGCCGGTCAGCTGGATCAGCCTGTCGGCAAGCGTGGATTTGCCATGGTCGATATGGGCGACGATGGAGAAATTTCGGATGTGGTCGAGGGGCGTGCTCATGGCGGGCGCTTTAGCAGGGGCTTGTTGCTGCGGCAAGCGCTGTACCGCCACCGGGCAAGCGCCGTACCGCTGGCGGGCAAGCGGCAGTGCCGATGCCGGGGCGCGGGAACTTGTCGGCT
This sequence comes from Mesorhizobium sp. P2_E6, assembly GCF_056403835.1. Lineage (NCBI taxonomy): Bacteria > Pseudomonadati > Pseudomonadota > Alphaproteobacteria > Hyphomicrobiales > Phyllobacteriaceae > Mesorhizobium > Mesorhizobium sp. P2_E6. The sequence continues at coordinate 1,194 of NZ_JBFUEQ010000027.1, read as the reverse complement.
TTATCGGGGGATGTCGCGGAAAGTCGATAAATTTTAACCAAGTGCGTTAGAGCAATATTCGTGACTGCCATGTTAGCCCGTGGAGATATTCGTTTGTAAGGATCACGACATGCGGGGGTTAGCAGGCAGGTTTGTCAGGTCGAGGAGCGGCTCGTTCACGCCGATCCTCATCTTCGCCATGATGCCGATTATTGCCGCCATCGGCTTCTCGGTCGACTACACCTCGGCGGTCCAGACCAGGTCGGACATGCAGTCGGCGCTCGATGCCGGCATCCTGTCGATCACCACGATGGCGACGACCTCGACGCTGGCGCAGCGCCAGGTGGTGTTGCAGGATTCCTTCGCCGCCAATGGTGCACCGACGGGGGCCACCGCGACGCTGAACAGTTTCGTGGTCGGCACTGACGGCACCGCCACCGCGCAGGCCACGGCAAATTACTCGATGCCGACCGTTTTCATGCAGATCGCCAGGATCAACACTGTGCCGGTCGCCGTCGCGTCGGCGGTGAGCAAGTCGCCGGCGCTGGTGCAGACCACCTTCAAGGTAACCGGGGTGTCAGGTTACTGGAACAAGACGATGACGCTCTACGGCACGCAATTCGGTGCCACGGTGGCCAAACCGCTGATGACGATCAACTATACCTATGGCAACACCAAGGATCCCAAGGGCTACGGCACCACCACCGTCAACACCATCACCAATTCGGGCGGCCAGGACGTCACCACGATGGTCCAGAAGCAGGTCTGCTCCGTCGGCAACAATCCGCCGAACGGGGTGTCGGTCAAGACCGATGCGAGTGGCACGAAATATTACTGTGTCGATACGATGTATCCGTCCACTGGCTCCGGCGCGGTGATCGATGTCAGCCAGATGAGCGGTCTCTACCTGCAGATGGACGTGCCATCGGGCAACCCGACAAAGCTGATGTCGAACGATCCGAACACCTCCAACCGGCTCTACAATGGGGTGAGCGCGAACGGCCTGACGGAGATCGCGACCGGGCAGAACGTCGACATCTTCAGTATCGTGCCCTGCGGCATTCCGGGCTATCAGGCCTGGGAGGACGGCGGCAATGCGGTGCCGGCACCAGCCTCCAATGCCGACTTCTTCTACACCGTCACCGGCAAGTGCGACTTCAACAAGCGGCCCTCCGAGACGCTGCTAACGCAGTGAAGCTGCCAATCTCCCCCACG
>NZ_JBFUEQ010000026.1:0-20505 GCF_056403835.1 Mesorhizobium sp. P2_E6 | reverse complement strand
GTTTCAAATTGATAGTAGCCTCAATGGCTTCGAAAGTGGCTGTGAAAAGTTGAGCTTCACGCCAGCACAGCGATACCGGGATTTGTTCAGCCGGCAGAGCATCGAGTCCTGCCATCGCGGGAAACAACCCGACGTTCATCTGCTTAACGCGACATCGGTCAGGAAGACCACAAGTAACTCGATCGGAGATGGGATATCCGAGATTTGCCGGGCGACATCGATGCTGACGTTGTGATTGAAGTCAGTCGGCTTCTCGATGATGCCGAGGATCTCGCACCTTTGCCGGTGCACGAACTGGTCAAGCGGATTCGTACGACACTGCAGACCCGCCTTTCCGATCTAGCAATCGAAAAACTGGTCGTCGAGATGGCGTCTAAACGTGGATTGCCCATGGTCTTCGACAAGCCTGCATGACCGGAGAGAATGGCAGGCCGAGAAAACGGCCATGTACAAGTCTTCGCCTGCCGGGCTGGCGAAGATAAGCCGTTGGCTTGACAGCTCTGACCATGGTTCTCAGTTCGCCGGTGAACTGGCAACGCGATATTGGCGATATTGGTAGCGGGATGGCCCATTCGGTGGCCGGACGTCGTCGCCCCAGTTTACCAGTTTCTCGCGCGCAAGAAAAAGGCCAGACCAAGGGTCCGGCCAGGTACGAAGGTCAAAACCTCCAGAGGGGAACGCGCCGGACGAATGGGAGGAATCATCCGACGCAGTGCGCATGTAGGTCAGCAAGGTGACACTTCAACGACATGCCGGTAGGCCACCAGACTTGATCAATTTGGTGCACCGAAGCTTGCGTGCCTGATGCGCTTGCCGAAATCACATGGCTGGTTCAGCCAGCCTTGCTCAGGTTGCCGGCCGACAATTTACCGGTCCGCCGATCTTGTTCTATCCTGTAGTTGACCTTCTGGCCGTCAACGAGCGTCGACACGCCAGCGCGCTCGACAGCAGAAGTATGGACAAAAACATCCTGTCCACCACCGTCGGGCTGAATGAAGCCAAAGCTCTTGGTCGCGTTGAACCACTTTACCGTTCCAGTTGCCATACGCGTCTGAAGATCGACCGCGCCTTCGTTGACCGAATGGCGACCCGCGCCGGCGACGCAGCCATCGTCAAGGCAATCGTCAGCCTGGGTCTGGGCTTTGGCCTCAAACTCGTCGCCGAGGGAATTGAGAGCGGAGAGCAGGCGGCGACGCTTCGTCGTCTCGGCTGCCACGAAGGCCAGGGTTACCTGTTCGGCCCGGCCATGCCCTTCAACGAACTCCTCAGGCGGTCGAACAGGATAGTATTTCGGGGTGCAAAATTCCCCCCAAGGTGGGGGGTCAGCTTCGCGCCTGATCTCGGTCATTCAGGCTGATTTCACCGTCTCCGGAAAGCGGACGTCGCCGGGGTCCCCTCGACAGAGTTGCAAAGGCAGCTTGAGTGCCTGCCCACTGAACCGGGAACAGGGCAGATAGTTGGCTCTAAACCTTGGACAGTTGCGTGATTAGGGCGATCGTAACATCCAGTAAGTTCTGTGTAGCGAACGTCCGACTGGCCCTCGATGATGGAAACTTAGGACAGGCCGACAAGCATCCGGCAGAGCGGATAACTTTCAAGCGCCGTCGAAAGTGGCAATCGGGCGCGTGCAAGGGCAGTACGCGCCTTTCGCGAGGCCAGAAACACATTCGACGGGAGCAACCCAGTCGGATCAGATCACCACCTGTGTTCCGATTTCCACCACACGTCCGGTCGGGATCTGGAAATATTCGGTCGCATCGGCCGCTGTCCGCGCCAGGCCGATGAACAACCGGTCCTGCCACACCGGCATGCCGGAATTGGGCGAGGCCTTGAGCGAACGTCGCGATAGGAAGAAGGATGTCGACATGATGTCGAACTTCCAACCCTGCTTGCGGCAGATCGCCAGTGCGCGCGGGATGTTGGGCTGTTCCATGTAGCCGAAGGTCAGTGTCACCCGCATGAACAGCTCGTTGAGTGTCTCCATCCTGACACGCTCGCTGTCGGGCACCACCGGCTGCGGCGCCGTCACCACGGAAAGGATGACGTTCTGCTCATGCAGCACCTTGTAGTGCTTCAGGCTGTGCATCAGCGCGGTTGGGGCACTCAAGGGATCGCTGGTCAGGAACACTGCCGTACCTGATACGAGATGGGGCTTTTTCTTCAACAGATTGCCGGCGAGGAAATCGAGCGGGATCTCATTGCGGCGGGTCTTGTCGAACAGATAGCGGCCGCCGCGCACCMAAGTCCAGATAATGAGGCACATGACCAACGCAATGGTTAGCGTAACCCAGCCTCCTTCGATCACCTTAATGACGTTCGAGCCGAGGAATACCAGGTCCACGACCAGGAAGAGTGCCGACGCCATGAGGGCACCGGTGAGAGACCAGCTCCAGATTCGTCGCATAACAATGAAGAGAAGCAGGTCAGTGACCACCATCTGGCCAGTGACAGAGATGCCATAGGCTGAGGCGAGATTGCCCGACTTCTGGAACCCGAGCACCAGCATCATGACGCCAATGCCGAGTAACCAATTGACCCTCGGAAGATAGATTTGACCCTCTTGCGTCTCGGACGTGTGCAGGATGCTGAATCGCGGCAGAAGATTCAGCTGGACAGCTTGGCGTACCAGCGAAAACGCCCCGGAAATGACAGCCTGACTGGCGATGATCGTAGCCGCGGTGGCCAAGGCGACCATCGGCACCAGCGCCCAGCGAGGCTGCATGTCGAAGAAAACATTCTCCGGCAGTTCGGTGCGGTTCAAAACAAAGGCGCCCTGCCCAATGTAGTTGAGCAGAAGGCACGGGAACACGATCCACAGCCAAGCCATCACAATCGGTCTGCGACCAAAGTGGCCAAGATCCACGTAAAGCGCCTCAGCGCCGGTCACAGCTAGAAAAACAGCGCCGATTGTACCGAGCGCAAGTGCTGGATTGGCCACGAGATAGTGGACGGCGTAGTAGGGATTGACGGCCCACAACACTCCGGGATTGGTGACGATGTGGCTTACTCCGGAAACCCCTAGCGCGAGAAACCATGCGAATGTAATCGGCCCGAAAACGCCCCCAATGGCGCCGGTCCCGAATCGTTGGACCGCGAAGAGCCCAGCCAGAATGACAAGCGTGACTGGCAAGACGTATGGCTCAAGGGCTGGCGTGACGGTCTCAAGACCTTCCACTGCAGCGAGCACCGAGATCGCTGGCGTGATCATAGAGTCGCCCGTAAACAACGCCGCGCCAAGCACGCCCAAGACCAAAATGGCAGCTGAGCGAGCCGGAAGACTACTGCCGGCCAGGGACATCAGGGAGAGCGTGCCGCCCTCGCCCTTGTTGTCCGCTCGGAGAACAAATGAGACGTATTTAACCGTTACGATGAGGGTCAGCGCCCAAATGATCAACGAAAGAATGCCAAGCACATCCTCACGTGTCGCCGATCCGTCCGATGCCGCAACAAACAGGGCTTCGCGAAACGCGTAGAGAGGACTTGTTCCGATATCGCCATAAACGACGCCGAGAGCGCCCAGAACCAGTATTCGCACGCTCTGCTGGGAGTGGACGTCATGCGCAGCGGACTGTGCTGCTGCAGCCCCGCCGTCGCCTGCATCGGCATTGCTCATGAACCTGCTCCTCCGGTTAGAGCAAACGTTTCGTTGTCGTTGTCCTGGCCTCGTTTGCTGACTTTTGCCTTCCCGGGTGTTTACGGTCGAGCATGCCGGAAATGTTGACGATCAAGGGCCAGGGCCAGGAAGCGACCCACGATATCGACCGACGTCGAAGGTGCCGCAGGACGTTCATCGGGGTCGAATGCGAGCCCGATGGCGGCGCGCGGGCCGCCTGCCGTTGTTTTTACGGGCCAAAAGTCGAAGCGCGAGGTCAGCGCTGGGTAAACTCCAGCGCTCACGACAAGTCCCGTTGCCAACGACGAGCACGCCGCCTCGATCTCGGCGTCCTGGGGCTCTACATTGCCGACTGTCTCGACGGAAACCACTTTGCCGTCCGAAACGAGAATGACGACGGCAGGAACTTGAAAGAGTGCGGCAAGAGTGCGGCAAGTGATCGAGACGATCGCCTTCGCATTGTCGATCCCCGCGACATCGCGACTGTAGCTTTGCAGCATTGTTGCCTGCCTCTTCAGAAGCGCCGCTTCAGTTGCGCGGCGCCGGGAGGTAAAGGCAACGCCACTGACGATAAGTCCGACGACAAAAAGCAGTCCGATCGCCCAGACGTTTGCCGGGTCGTCGACGATCAGCGTGTAGCGGGGCTCGGTCAGGAAGAAATTGTAGGCGAGTGCACCAAGTATCGCCGAAAAGAGCGAGGGGCCCAGACCTAGGCCAACGGCCGCTATTATCACCGGCACCACAAATATGAGCGAGATGTTCGGGATCGCCACCTGGCTGTCGACACCCACAGCCACGACCGTCGCGAAGGCGGTCATCGCAAACGAAGCAAGATAGCGCACCGCGGCGGGAGCATCGGCCAAGCCGAAAAGCGAATCGCCACCCGGCGACGATGTGATATCCTGTTGCATCCTCGGATTGACATCGCCCATCGCATCGCTCCCCGCCGGGGTTGCCGCATGACCCAAACCTAGGCCGATAGGCATAAAGATTCTATTCGTGCAGGAGGCCCAAGATATAAAGATCCCATAGTCGAAAAGCGGCGGATCGGGGACTCCCTGCGCGCAATGTTGGCGAAAGGGGGCGTCGCTTCTCTCGCCGAGGAGGCTTCGGCAAGCTACCGCGCGTTCGCGCGCCCGACAGGATTCGGCCAGTCGAAGTCCGTGCCGACGGCACCGACGGCCTCCAGCAGACGGCCTCTGCGACGCTTGGCGTTGACTCTGTGAGTCCCAACTTGAGCAAATCCGGCGATGCCTGGCCGAGTTGGCCGTCGGCTGCCATGGGGCGATCCATCCTGACAGGAATGCGCCGCACGACCTTGGCCGTCCTGCCGGCTCCGCCATGACTGCCCCTGTCGCTAAGCACTGCCCGTGAAGAAGGTCGGGACCCTTCTGTCTTGAATCCGGGAGCCCGCATAGGCCAGCCTCGCGCGCCTGGCCGACTATAATGCATTCGGACATCCTGCAATGCGGATGGTGCGGGGTCTGCAGCCGGAATAAAGTTCCCACCGCGATGGAATAGTTTCCGGCCGAACTTGGTAGATGCTGTGTTGAGGGTGAGCTTCGACCGTGGCGGCTACCTCCAGAGGCCACCATCGGAACTGGGGAGCGAAGCAGGCATTGATGACACATGACTATTCGACGCCTGCACTTCGGGAGGAAAGCGCTCCCTTCTGGCCCAGCGGCTGGGTCCCTGACCGCTGGGCCGATCCTAAGTGTCGGCTGATATGAGCGCGCGCTTTGACGTCACACCTCATCTGGAGGATCTATGGCGTTACGCCCGGGTGCTCACGCGCGATGACTCTGATGCTGACGATCTGGTTCAGGAAGCGCTCGTCCGCGCACTCTCATTGGCCAAGTCTTACGACACGTCGCGTCCATTGTTGCCTTGGCTGATCACTATTGTCCGCAACACCTTTTTATCCAGTGCCAACCGCATTACGGTCGACCGGCAGCGCCTTGCGTCTTAAGCCGAGCTGTCCGATCCAACGTCGCCGCCGGCGCAGGAGCATTGCGCCGAACTGGCTGATGTTGAAAGGGCGCTGGSTGATATGCCAGCGGAGCAGGCGGAAATTCTTCACCTGGTCGGAGTTTTGGGCTTCACCTATTCGGAAGCCGCCGAGTTGCTGGATGTACCGGCGGGGACGGTAATGTCCCGTCTCAGCCGAGCCCGCGCTGCCCTGAAGCAAAGCGTGGACAATCTAGGCGGCCAAGCACCGGGTTCGTTGAAAGTTGTGGGAGGCCGTGATGTGGCCAAATAGCCGTATTTCAGACGAAGAGATTAACCGGTTCCTCGACGGCGAGCTCTCGCCGTCCCAGCGATCTGATCTGCAAGCGCGGCTTGCGCGGGAGCCGGAACGGGCGGCTGAGGTGTTTGCACACGCGCAACGCATGGAGGCCTTACGCAATGCACAACCGCGGCGAACGTTTCCGCCACGCGCGAGTTTGGAAAAGGCGAGGCAGCTGGAGCGAGTGTTCCGCAGCAAGAAACTGTTGGCCGGCCTCAGGCTGCAAGTCGCTGCGGTCGTACTGGTCGTCATCGGTTGGTCGGCCAACTCGCTCACTCTACCGCTCCGCCAAGGCGGCGATAAGGCTGATCAGACCTTCATTTTGTCGGCACGGGAAGCCTTGCGTGTCGCGCAACTGAATGCCGGTCCAAAAACGGGCGCAGAGCCAAAGCAGGACAAGATCGAGCGCCTGGTGGGGGCTGTGAACGTAAGCATGCCCGCCTTACCGTCAGTCTGGGTGGTAAACGATGTCCAGGTGCAACCTTGGAACGGAAAGCAGAGCCTAGTCGTGACCGCCGATACGCCAAGCGTGGGCCGGATCACGCTGGTGGCTGCGCCGATGGACGGCGAGGATGCCGTGCCTCCCACAACCGCCACGGATGGTCGGGTGCCGACTGTGTATTGGCAGTCAGGAGGCACTGCATATGCCCTGATGGGCTCCGCAACGCCGGATCGGCTAGAGAAAGAGGCAAAGCAAATCGAAGTGGCGACGCGCAGAAACGTCTCTCCGAAGATAAGGGGCTGATGTCCATCGCGAAACAATGAGGAGTGTGTTCCGACGGGGCGTTGGTCTGTCCCTCCCAGATCTTGCGTTGAACGCAATCGCGTAATTACGGAGCTGAACGATGAGTGTCTTGACGTTTGAACGGAGGTATTATCCGTCACCTTGCCCGATTTGCGATGGAGCGGCACTCGAAGCCGATATCGCAACTCGAAAGGTCGAATTCCAATGTGCCTCATGCGGTGCGTACGAGATTACTTCGGCAGCTCGTTCTGCAATGAAGGGCCTTTCGCAAGAAAGTCGAAAGCTGTGGCTGTCCCAGGCCCGACAACAGGCTACGAGCTCGCAGCGAATAGTGCTGATCGCGTGTGCCAGTGAGCCGTCCATCCAGAAAAGTAGGGCATTGTAATGCAAGTCTGGAGGTGCGACCGCGCGGGGCACTTCCTCAGGGCCCGGCGCCAGGCTGGGGTGGTGTCGGGCCGTTTCCATCTTGGTGCAAATAACCCACCCCAGTGCCCGGTCCTTGATGTTCTGATAATCACGATGCGCAAGTTGGAAGAGTATGAAGAAATTGGCCTCATAGGCTATCCCGGCGACGGAGACTACGTCGCCGTGCTGCGAGACAGCGAACGCCAGAACTGGCTGCTCGGCGGTGAGCTGTGCGGGCTGGATGGGGCCGTCCTTGCCGATCAGGCAGCGGCTCTCCCCAGGTACTACCCGCACGGGTCTCGCCTCGTCTTGGTGACGATAAGAGACAACTGGATTGTCGCGCTCCGGGACTACGGCGCTGCGGAAACCAGCGAGAACCCCAACGGATGATCGCGAGAAAGGCCTTGACTCCAAGGAAGAAGGATTCGGCCGAACTCAGGCAGCACACCGATCTTCAGGCCGCAGCCATGCTACGCGCGTCAACAATGCCCTTTGATCAGCGAACTGAAGCGGCGATTTCGGAGATCGCCACCGAGATGAGGTTGGATCGGTTGGAGGTCATCCGCCTTGCGATTCAGGAATGGCTGGCGATGCGCAAAAGCGCGCGCTTTCCGACCGACGGCAGGGCGCCATATCAATCTATGGCGCCTGTCCGCTCGGACATCCCAGAGTAGATTCATCAATCGATCGTCGAGCCAAGCCATGCTGCACAGACACTCGAATGACCGTTCCAGTTTGGACTTGTACGAGCCGATAAATGTGCTCAAGCCTGTGGCTTCCGACGTCTGGATTGTCGATGGGCCTGAAATCAGGTTCGGCTTGGGCTGGCTCAAATTGCCCTTTTCAACACGCATGACGATCCTTCGGCTGCGCAGCGGCGAACTGGTCCTGCACTCGCCTGTGGCATATTCCCCCACGCTGCGATCATCGATCGAAATACTGGGACCAATTCGGTACCTGGTTGCGCCGAACTCCCTTCACTATTGGTGGCTCCCTGACTGGAAAGCTGCTGTCTCCGGTGCAACGGTACTGGCTGTGCGTGGGCTGGCGCAGCGAGCGAAGCGCCGGATTGATGTCGATACACTGCTGGTGGGTCGTCATTCACCCTGGCCTGATGAGATCGATCTCCTGGTGGTCCGTGGGGATATGCTTACGGAGGCCGTCTTGTTTCACCGCGGCACCCGCACGCTGATCCTCACCGATCTGATCGAGAACTTCGAGCCGAGCCGCGTTCATAACTGGCTTTTCAGACTTCTCGTAAGGCTTGCTGGCGCCGCAGACCCGGACGGCAAGTCGCCCATCGACATGCGAGCTAGCTTCATTCGGCGTCGTCAGGCATTGAAGTTGGCGGTTCGTCAGATGCTCGCCTGGCAGCCTGAACGGATCATAATCTCGCACGGTCGATGGTATGAAAAGGACGGTGCTTCTGAACTGCGGCGGGCATTCCGATGGGTGTTGTAAGGCCCAACTCGTGTCGAGCGCATAACGTGCTTTTGATATCTCGCTCCGATTGCAGCGACTAAGCTTCCCAAATGAACAGAACGGCTAAAATCGCTCTCTTGCTTGTGCTGCTGGCCGCGGCTGCCATCATCTTGTCCATTTGGTTTTTCGAGCCGCCGGATTGGGGAGCGCGGCTCTGAAGTCACTAAGCCGCCTTGACGGCATCTCCCGATACCGCTCGTCGCCTCCTGATCGCCTCGGCAATGAATACCCGGGACATCGCATGATAGAGTGGCTCATGCGAGATTAGACGGGCCGTCCCATAGCCCAGCATCGCCGCGCACATCAGCGCAATCACGTTGTCGTGGTTACCCGTCATCTCCAGGATGATGACGAAGGCCGTCATCGGCGCCTGCACGACGCCGGCAAAATAGCCGGCCATGCCGAGCAGGGCGGCTATGCCGGTGCTGGTGCCGAAAATCAGGCCGAGCGTGCTGCCAAGGCCGGCGCCCACCGCCAGCGACGGCGCGAAGATGCCGCCCGGAATGCCCGACACCATCGACAGCAGTCCGGCCGCGAATTTCTCGGCAAAGAAGAACGCCGGCAGCGGCGTGCCTTCAATGGCGCCGCGCGCCTGGGCATAGCCGGTGCCGAAAGTGAGGCCGCCCGAGGCGATCCCGATCGTGGCCACCGCCAGCCCGCAAATGCCTGCCACGGCCAGAGTGCGCCAGAGCGGCTGCAGCGCGTTCCAGCGTCGGATGCGGCGCATTATTCTCAGCGCCAGCAGCGAAAACAACGCGCCAACGCCGCCACCGATGATGCCGCATGCAAGCACCAGCGGCCAGTCGCTGGCGAAGGCGACTGTTTCCTTGGCGACGCCGAAATAGGTGTAGTTGCCGAGCAATCCCAACGAGGCGAGACCGGCCAGGATGACCGCAGTCAGCACCAGCCCATTGGTACGCGATTCATAGGTGCGGCCCATTTCCTCGATGGCAAAAACGATGCCGGCAAGCGGCGTGTTGAAGGCGGCGGCAATACCGGCGGCGGAGCCAGCCAGGATCAGGCCTCGCGCCTGCGCCATGCCGCCCCAGCGCGCTGCCTGCAGCATCAGCGAGGCACCGACCTGCACCGTTGGCCCCTCGCGGCCGATCGAGGCCCCACAGAATAGGCCCACGACGGTGAGCGCGATCTTTCCCAATACAAGCCGCAACGACAGGATGTGGTCCCGATCCTCGTCGTCCCGCAGATGGCGCGCGGCAATCGCCTGCGGGATGCCGCTCCCCTGCGAGCCCGGAAAGAAGGAATGGGCCAGCCAGGCGCACAGCACGAAACCCAGTGGCGTCAGCACCAGCGGCAGGTAGAAGCGCCAGCCGCCGCTGGCGCCAATAACGGCGTGGAACAGTGCCTGCGCTTGGTCCGCCAGAATTGCGAACACCACGCTGATCAGGCCGATCGAGATGGCGCCCGCCCAAAAGACAATGCGAGGCTGCCAGACGCGTCGCGAAACCCACATCGCTTGCGAGCGCCGCAGCATCGGGTGTTTTCGGGAAATGCCTGCCATGTCGGGCCCTGTGGTGGTTAGTCCGGCCTAGCACATCGGCACAGCCGATCAAACCCATGGCAGCAGGCCAGGCGCCGACAACTTGCCGTTGGGCGCGTCTGCTCGCATCCCATTATCGCCTGCAGAAAGGAAAAGCATGAGCCCGCGGCCCACGCCTGCGAACATTCGCCCGCTTGTAATGTACTGGTAAAGTTGTAGGCGTCCGCCCCGAGCCGGCATAGAGTTCGGGCATGCGATACTGCATGAAGTGGTTCGCCGCACCACTCACGTCTCCGGCGATCTGAGCAGCTTCTTCGGGTGACTGGCCTGGCTATGGCATACCTCACACGACGCATTGGGCGTCGACGGAGACGACCAGGCTAATCATTGGATTTTCTGAATCCTTCGGAGCATACTGCTCACTGCGTTCCTTGTGCGAGGGATAGCCAATGCGCATAGGTGCAAAAAGCATCCCAATTGAATACTACATTCTCAGGATTGCCGGACCGTCCGCTTCGCAGTCGTGTGCCGGCGGCGCTGTTGTTGGCTATCTTGCCGATCGCCCGATCTTCTCCGTAGTGGTTGATTCAAGCGGCACTTGCTACCGATACGTTGGGCTTGCGTCACGACTGCCCGACGGGCGTTATGACGTCCAATCCCTCTCTCCCGGTGAATGGATCGTCGAGCCGGGACTTATTTACAGTTCGGAACCCTGATCCTCCTGCGGCAGGAGAGAGCGCGGCCTTCGACAAGCTGTGCGTCACCTCCTTACAAAAAAGGACGCGCGAGACCATTGGCAGTCAGTGAGATCAGAACGGCCCAGCAGGCACGGACGGGAACAGCCGCTGGGCCTGCTGGGAGCGCACTCCTCCCGAAGGCAAGCGCTGATTTCGTCGCAAATCATCAATGCTTGCGCTGGCGCTCCAAGCGTCCGACAGCGGCCCGCTCTTGACGCGCCGCGTCGAAGTTCTCTGCAGATACCGATCCTGACCGAAAAGTATTCCAGTGTGACGGTCATTTCACAAAGGTTTAAAGCGCTCCGATGCCGGAAGGCGATCAACTGCCTGGGGTTCGCCAATGATAGTCAGGAAGCTGCACGGCGTCGGTAATTTCCTTGCCGATCACTAGACGCGCCAGCCCAGGTACCGCGAATGCCTTTGTAACCAAGTTGCGGAACATCAGGCCGAGCTTTGTCCTGGGTGCCAACGCGGCCGCGAACCGCTCGGCGCCTTGCTGCTTTGTTCGGATGTAGTCCCGCAAGAACGCTTCGTAGCGGGGGAAGGCCTCCTGATGCCGTCCTCCAGCTTGCAAGAGCTCGCCTGCCAGCACGTAGGCGGAAATCATTGCCAAGGCTGAACCTTGTCCCGCCAACAGGGAAACGCAGAATGCGGCATCGCCGGTGAGGGCTATGCGACCTTTCGACCAACTGTTCATCCTGATTTGGCTGACGCTATCGAAATAGAGTTCGTCTGCATGGCCCAACTCCTCCAGGATGTGAGAGCATTCCCACCCTCCATCGGCATATTTCTCCCGCAGCATTTCCTTTTGCAGGTCCAGCACGGTTGGCAGAGGGCCGCTGTCGACGACGAAGACGAACAAGAACAGCGTGCGATTGCGATGCAGCGTGAACCGGCCGAGCATTCGCCCTGGCCGCCCGTACATCAAATACACGTCGTCGTCGCGCGGCCGGTAACCTTCGGCCTCAAATGCCGCGACGGCGTAGCCGAGTTTCTTCTCGAATTGCCGCTGGGGCCCGAATGCCAGCTGCCGAACGCCCGAATGCAAGCCATCTGCGCCTATGACCAAGCCAAACTTGCGTTCGCCTCCATGTAAACGAACCCGCACGCCATCTGGCGCTTCTTCAAGCCCGGCGACCTCGTTGCCGAAAATAATCTCTGTCCTGTCTTTGGCCTTTTCGAAGAGCAGCCGCGAGAGATCGCTGCGCGCGAGCGTGACATAGCGGCCGTTTGTCAACTCACCGAAGACGTCTGTGCCAAAGCCTGCGGCGCGCTTTCCGTTATCGTTCACGATGCGCATTTCGCGCACATGATATCCCACGCGATTGATGTCTGCCTTGAGGCCCATCCTCTCGGCGATCCAATAGCCAAGACCCCAAAAATCAATGACGTAGCCCCCAGTGCGCAATTCAGGCGCCTGTTCGATCAGAGTCGGCCGGAATCCGGCAGCGGCGAGCCAAAAGGCAAGGGCAGGCCCCGCAACGCCCCCGCCGGAAATCAACACCGTTCGGTCGGTCATATTGAGCTACCCCTTTAAAGCACTTCGCCGGGGTAGACGCCCCACAAGTCGGTTTGTTTGACGAAGCCGGACGTCACCCCTAGCGCAACGGCGCACCACTTCCCGTCACACCGTGTCAGTTTGACTCGGACGCGAGGCTCGAGCCAGGCGGTTGGCGCCGACGCCGACTGCCGCGGCCACGCCACCGTTGGCCTCAGCTGCGACCACTCAAAACATGCGCTCCCAAAGCCGGCAGCCTCGGCGAGGGACTAGGCGTGTCCGCCTGAGCCGCTGGATGGAGTGACGTCAACGGTCGCTGCGAAGCCGATGGATCTCGTTATCCCCAGGCGGGTTCGTGACCATTCGAGCTTAGCGCAATGAACCGCGCGTGATCAAATTATCCTAACATTATGGCTAGTTAATCGACGTGCCGTGATCAGTGTGCTGCCTACCTGTTGCGCCACTGGCTGCTTCGCTCATCGACGGCGAGCTAGACGTCAGGTTGCGCACTTAAGACACCTCTAATAAACAGGTTGTTTGTCAGCTAAAAATCGGGGGACCGACAAATGACCAACGAAACCAGCCACCGCGCAGCCGAACTGGCCGGGCTAACGGCGGATGTTGTCTCCGCATACGTAAGCAACAACCCATTGCCAGCCGCAGCCCTGCCGGACCTGATCGCCTCCGTGCATCTGTCGCTCTCAGGTCTCACTCAGCCGGCAGCACCGCCAGTCGAGCCACTGGTGCCAGCAGTCAATCCGAAGAGGTCGGTATTTCCCGACTATATCGTGAGCTTGGAAGATGGCCGCAAATTCAAGTCGATGAAACGCCACCTTGGTTTGCTTGGTATGACGCCTGATCAATACCGCGCCAAGTGGGGCTTGCCCCATGACTATCCAATGGTCGCGCCAAGCTATTCCAACCGCAGATCGGCTCTGGCGAAGGCTAGTGGGCTTGGCCGTAAGGCCGTGCCGGTTAAGAAGGCGCCAGGTAAGCAATAGGCGAGGGCTTAGTCGGGCGATCGGCACCATAGATGTAGCTAGTTGAACGCATGGAAAAGCCCGCCGACCGGGAATGGTCACTTCTGTTGTGTGACGCGCGGCTTGCCCCTGCGGCAAACTCGCCGGGCAAGGACCCCAACACCTCAAACCCGGCGAGCCTACAACCTGATCAGATTACGCGATCAGGACCGGCGTCAGCCGGCAAGCTCACGCAGCAAGACGGATGCCAGTTGTCATTCCCGAAATGGGGCACTTGCAGGCATGACGTTGCGTCAAGACTCAGCTACTCTAACGCTGCGGCGGACCTGATTTTCCGCTTGGCCGGCGCCTTTCAGGCAACCTCCCCCTATGGCGCCGGCCTTCTTCCTCCTAGCTTGCCTTCGCGCCCAGGTTGCGCGATGCTGCCCTCGGGGAAATAAAGAGATGGGGCAATCCAATGGCAGCCGAGATCAAGAGCGAGAAGCAAGCAATTGCCATCGACAAGTGGGAGGTAGCCATGAGTGAAGCAGTCGGAGGCGTCGTGCTACTACTGTTCCCGACCGAAGGGGATGTTGTCCCGATCATACTTAGGCCCGCTCAGGCAACAAAGTTGGGCCACGATCTACAATCGCCCAAGTTCATACCGAAGCCGACAGTCCAATGATCTGACGCCACACGTAGCGCGACATGATCGGCATGCCGATTGCCTGACTATAGACTGCCTACGCAGCCTACATCAGCGCTTCCTCACCTTCGGCGTGATCTGATCGATCCTGACCTTGTCGCCAATCTCTTTTGCCATCGCCAAAGCCTTGGCCTTGGCCTTGGGCGTCAGGACGGTGCGCGGGGTGCCCGCGGCTACCCTCGGCGAGTACCTTAGGGAGTACCCGATGCCATTTAGGCGACGGCTTTTCATTTGGCGCGTCGCAATGGAGAGTTCCAGATGGATCGGCAGCATCGACGGCAACGGTTTTCGACGGTTCGAACAAGATGTGCGCCATGCTCGACACCGTAGACATCATCGTCTCCCTTCAAGGGCGTGGCGTCGGGCGTTTAAAGCCACCCGTCACGGGCTGATCTACAGATCCTTCGCCGCGCGGCACACTAGAGCCGGCGACGGAAAGACGCGCCAAATTCCATAGCCGCCGAGATGAAGATCAGCCGGTCGGATCTCATTGAGACCCTGCTGCGGGAGTGGCTGGAAACGAACGCCTATCTGCCGGTACGGATGATCGATGAGGAAAGCGAGACAGACGGGAGCGCTTAAGCAAAGGCTTCCGCGATCACACCATAGGCTCCGGCGGCCCGTCTGTTAGGATGTTGGCTGGCGGAAACCCAACCGCCCGGCCGGCGCCTTTACCCCAACAAGGCCCCCCGCCCAACAGGCGTCGGCCACTTGGTTAGGCGGCTTTCAAATCAGGCAACAAGACCCGCCGCTCCATTTGCGAAGCGGCGGGGGCCCCGCTGACACCGCAATTGCGGTGCCAACCCCATTGACCCACTACGGGCCACCTTTGTGATTGGCGCAAGATGATATTGCCGATAAATATTAACTGTGGCTAATGCACCACCCTTGGTCGGAAGGGAGCAAAGTGGAGAGGTTCTTGGCACGCTAGTTGGTCGCGATGCGTAGCGGCTACAAGGCCACAGAAAAGCGCCTTGCCAGCACGCGTTTCTGCCTGGTGGCGCCCTAGCGTGGGCGAAGCTTGCGCGCCGGCCATTAGTCTGCGCTAATTTGTTGGTGGCGGTGACGACCCCAACCGCGCCGCCACGGCCAGCGCGAACTCAGCAACTGCTTTACGGCACGCGCTGGCCACTATGAGAAGGGTTTGACGTTCCCGCGCTGCTTGAATCATGAGCATATTAACGCCTGCGGATCTTTTTCCGCATTGGCCAAAGCCTCTCAGGCGACCTCACAACGAGCGGCGCCGGCTATTTTCCATCCACGTCTAGCTGAGATACGGAACTGCCCAGAGCCCTGACGCGTTGATCGCATTAGGGAGATTAAACAAATGACTGTCCAAACGGACTACCGAACCAACAGAGCCGACTATGCGATTGCCGCGAGGCATGGCCGAGCGAACGCGGATGATGATCGTGATGAGCTGCTGGAAAGAAAAAAGCAGTCGCTTTGGCTGAGAGATCGGCGATCAGCCAAATTGTCCGCAAACCCGTCGGAAAGCTTGCCGGGACCGAAATCAAAACCGCGCGGTTAGGCCATAAGCCGGCAGCACGTTTTCCGTTCCAAGCCCTTGATGAAAAGTCGGGCTGGGTGTTTGTTTCCCTTTCGTTGAGGGACGGTAATGCCTGTGAACGTCAACGAGCCTGCCACTTGGTATTCCGAGCCCGGAGCCGAAGGCGACCACTTCGATCTGCTTCAACTGGCCGTGGCCCAGGCCATGATGGTTCCACCGGATCGAAGGCATCCGAGTGCGTTCATCTTCACCAAGTCGGGCTCGATCTACGGATGGGACGCCATTGAGGAAATGCACCGCCGATATCGATAGCTTATCCCTCCTCCCGAAAATCTTGGATCGCGGCATACCCCCAACAACCAAGCAACCCCGACGTGCCGGCCACCCCCCAGCGGCTGGGTAGCGCCTACTTCCGCGCGATCCAGTCCAGCATGGCCTCGTCAATATCCTCCACGCCGGTGAAAGCGCGGATCAGCCTCGCGGCGTGATTGCGCCATTGATCGGCTGGAACGCTCTCTTCGAGAACGGACTTCTTAAACGCCTCGCGAATGACGTCGCATTCGAAGGCGGACACGGTATCGGATTCTCGCTGACAAGCTTGGGCCATATGAGCCTCCCGCGCAGTTGGGCGGGAGCACCTGAGTTGACTTCCAAGCGTCCGTTTGCCGTAGAGATGGCGGACGACTTGGGCAGCGTACGCTTTCGACAGTGGGCTAGCGAGTCATTTATCTACGGAACTAGAAGCCCCTTGCTACGTTGCGCCCTTGGCATGACCGAAGTACCGCTAAGCGCTGTAACCGTTGCAGTTCAGCGCTTGGTCAAAGAGACAGGCATCACCGAAGCACAAGCACGCGAGCTTATCGCCTTCCTTGGGCCTCTCAACTGGCCATCGCTCATGCGAGAAGCGCGCATTCTAGCCCGAAAGCCCTAGTCGAAGCAGACACATAGAGGGCGGGCCAGCGCGCGTTCTGTCTGGCCGCTGTCCTACACCGCCGACGCGTCTTGCGCGGCCCTTGGGCGCTCTGTCGGCGACGGGCCTGAATAGAGCTATCTAGCGGAATGTGCTATGATTCGCCTTATGGGCAAGAAGGCGAATCAGAAGGCCAAGCAGGCGATTGATGAGTTAGAGTTAGAGGGCGCGCTTGAAGCGGAAGCCGCCTACTACGCCCGCAAGGTCGGCATCACTAGAGACGAAGCCGCCAAGATCATCCGGGAAGCCCACGCACCGAAGCTGTCTATCGTCCGCAAAGAAAAGGCCAGATAGCCGCCTAGGCGGTCATCTTTCATGGGATGGCGCTACCCATCCGTAGAAGGTCGCACCGGCCCCGTCCCGTACCATTGAATGAGCGGGCAGCGGGCCATTGGTTTCGGCAGGTGGAGGCCCACCGGGCAGCAAAGTGCCGTTCGCTGCCGACGCTGATAGTTAGCTGGGTTTACCAGCATCGGCGACTTACGGATTCGTAAACAGAAAACTGGACGGCAACGGGGTCTGCGCATGGCTGGTGGACGTCTTGACGAGCTAGCGGAAAGTCGGTTTCCAATCACGGTTCCGCTCCCTCTGCTGGCCCTCGTAGTCAGGAATTACAGTGAAGAACACTGGACGGCGATCCCGGCCCACGGCTTGACAATCCGAACAGCCGCAGAGCCCGACCATAATCCCAATGCATCGAGCCATGGTTGGGGCCGAGCCGATCGATCAGCGTCTGGATGTCGAGCTTTGTCGATTTGCAGCACATAGGATGCCCGCAATTGACACACATGGTTTCACGGGCTGCCAGGGTGTCGGCGAGGGTCTTCTGAGGCATGGCGATCTCCCGTTGAAGGGGTCGCCGCAACCTGATCTCGAACGCGCCTGCAAGAGCCAATAAGCGCTAATCTGCCCCATCAACAATGATGGCATTGCAAGTCATGCTCTGCAGGCGAAGCGGTAGAATCGCCTGATAGGCCGGCGACCCATACCAGGCTTCGGCAGCCGCCCGAGAAGGAAATTCTATAACTACGGTTCGCCCGAAGGGCCACACACCTTCGATGATTGTGAACTGTCCGCCGCGGGCAATAATTTTGCCTTCGAACGCAGCCAACGTTGGCATGACCACCTTGCGGTAGGCATCGAACTTTGCCTGATCGTGTAGATTTTCCTGGAAAACGACGAAAGCACGCATGCCTGAACCTCCGGATGCAAAGGGCTGGACGTTCCAATCTCTGATCGAAGCGAAGATGGCGCCGACCGCTTTCAGGCGACATCCTCCTGGCCGATCGCTATCCAGTCGCAAAAAGGAAATGGCCGGTACGGTTGGGGTGCTTGGTGTTGGGGGTGACCGCACCGGCCACTGCGGGATCAGGCTTTTGGGATCGTCCCCCGCATTGCCCAAGCTAAATGCATATTAGCAATAGCTCAACTAAGACTGAAGTCCCTAAGCCCCCCGATCGAACGTCGGCTTCCAGTCGCGGTTGCGCCGCTGCCGATCGCCTTCATAGTCAGGAATGCAGGTGAAGAACACCGGCCGGCGATCGCGGCCGGCGGCCTTGCAATCCGAGCAGACGAAGAGGCCGACCACGTCCCGGTGCATGGACCATGGTCCGGCCCGAGGCTGTCAATCAGCGCTTGAATGTCGAGCTTTGTCGACTTGCAGCACGCCGGGTGCTCGCAATTGACATACATCGTTTCGCGGGCGGCCAGGGTGTCGGCAATGGTCTTGCAGTGCGATTTCTGGACAGGCTTCTAGCGCGCGCCCTTCACACTCATCTTGATACCGTAAACACTGCCGGTGGCTGTGATGAAGAGCAAGTCGTTATCTTTGCCACCAAAGGTCACATTTGTCGTCGTCTCGGGTACGTCGATATGTTCGATCCTCTTTCCCGTTTTATCGAATATAGTCACACCAATTTGCGTGAGATAGACGTTGCCCTTAGAGTCGATGGTCATCCCGTCAGAACCGAGTTTGCAGAAGAGGCGTTTGTCCGTGAGCTCGCCATCGGGCTGGATATCGTACGCGTAGGTCCTACTCGCGCCGTAGTCCGCCACGTAAAGCAACTTGCCGTCAGGCGTGCCAATGATGCCGTTGGGTTTCTTCAGGTCGGTCGTGACACGCGTGACGGTCTTGCGGTCGGGCGTGACGAAGTAGACGTCCTGGCCATCCACCCGCGTGTTGCGGTCGTGATTTGAATCGAAATCAGGGTCGGTAAAATAGATGCCGCCGTCCGGACGAATCCACAAGTCATTCGGGCCGTTGAACACCTTGCTGTCGAAGTTCGTCACCAGCACCGTAACCTTCTTGTCGGGCGCAATGGACCATAGTTCGCCCTTATCGGGGGCAACGGCGATGAGATTGCCGGCCTTGTCGAAGTAAGTTCCATTCGCGCGGCCCGCTGGCTTGAGCCAGTCTGAGAATTTCCCGTCCGCCGCGCTCCACTTAACGATCCGATTATTGGGGTCGTCGGTGAAGAACACGTTGCCCTCAACATCCGCTGCCGGACCTTCGGTGTATCCATAACCTTCGCCCAATTTTTCCAACTTCGCACCAGGCGCGACGACGGAGGAATCCGCCGCGAAGGTGGAACCTGTTGTGAGCAACAGAACGCCGAGAAGTGCGCAGGTGAAGCCGAATGCTTTCTTGAGCAGCAGATTGGGCCAAAATTGGAAGTTGTCTGCGGCGTCAGCAACCAGAAATCTTGTCATGTGACGATTTCCTCTCATGATAGGCGGCCATTTGTGCTCCCTCCCTTGTCGTCGAACCCCTTCGCCATCGCTTTGGCCTTCCGATTAGATCTTTACCGGCTTGTGCTCCACCTTTTGCAGCTTCCATCGTTCTTACGGATAGGTCCCGAACATATTAGCGAAAGCGTATATTTTCGCCAGCCGGCACGCGCCCCAACCCGCGCCGGTCAGGCCCGACAGGTCTGCTGGCCCCCCCGCCGTGCGGAGATGCCGGGCCGCTTAGTCTGAGCGTCGCTGCCCTGGTGTCTTCGGATGGCTGGTGAACGAGATGTTCCGATCTGGGCGCCCCGCGTCCCGGCAAGCCCGGCAAAACAGCACCTTGATTAGATCCCAGTGCATACAGCCATGGTCTTCGCCGAGACGGTCAACCAGCGCTTGGATATCGAGGTCGACTTGCCGGCGACACGTCATGCAGTCGACGGAAAGCCCCGACCCGATCTGCAGCTTCTTGCCGAGCGTGTCTTCGACGAACGGATATTTCATGGTCATGGGATGGCACTACCCAGCCTTGGGAGGCCGCACAGGCCCTGTCCCGTACCATTGAATGAACGACGCATCCCTTCCGGTGATGTCCTTGACCGTCTTCAACAGCGCTTCGTGGGTGCGCTGGAGCGCCCGGCAATGGTCGCTGCTAGGTGATAGCAACGGCTGGACGATGCTTTTATGAAGTCGTTCCGCCTCCGTCAGGAAGCGCTCGATTTCAGCCTCTGAAAGCTGCTTGGAAAGTTTGGTTCTGGCCATAGGCGATCTCCGTTGAAGGCGTCGCCGCAACGAGAGGATCATATTCCCGCTCTCGGTGGTGCCGGCAAGTGCAGTCCTATTGAGGCTGCAGAAATTAAGGAGATGCGTCGGGTCCGCTGCCGGGGAGACAGCGGACTCAAACTAGGGCCAGGAGGGGCAAGGCCCTTTATGATCCCTATGCGGGGATCATGGGTACAACACCAGACTGTTACAAACGTTCCGTCGGCTGAAAGATATATCCCGGGCTGAGGGTGGCAAACTCGCCGGGCAAGGACCCCAACCGCCTCAAACCCGGCGAGCCTACAACCTGATCAGATTACGCGATCAGGACCGGCGTCAGCCGGCAAGCTCACGCAGCAAGACGGATGCCAGTTGTCATTCCCGAAAATGGGGCACTTGCAGGCATGACGTTGCGTCAAGACTCAGCTACTCTAACGCTGCGGCGGACCTGATTTTCCGCTTGGCCGGCGCCCCTTAGGCAACCTCCCCCTATGACGCCGGCCTTCTTCCTCCTAGCTTGCCTTCGCGCACAGGTTGCGCGATGCTGCCCTTGGGGAAATAAAGAGATGGGGCAATCCAATGGCAGCCGAGATCAAGAGCGAGAAG
>NZ_JBFUEQ010000025.1:0-22303 GCF_056403835.1 Mesorhizobium sp. P2_E6 | reverse complement strand
CCCCCTATGACGCCGGCCTTCTTCCTCCTAGCTTGCCTTCGCGCACAGGTTGCGCGATGCTGCCCTTGGGGAAATAAAGAGATGGGGCAATCCAATGGCAGCCGAGATCAAGAGCGAGAAGCAAGCAATTGCCATCGACAAGTGGGAGGTAGCCATGAGTGAAGCAGTCGGAGGCGTCGTTCTACTACTGTTCCCGACCGAAGGTGATGTTGTCCCGATCATACTTAGGCCCGCTCAGGCAACAAAATTGGGCCACGATTTACAATCGCCCAAGTTCATACCGAAGCCGACAGTCCAATGATCTAGCGCTACTGGCAGCCGCCAATGCGGCTCAAACACACTCACCACGTAGGCCGTTGCCGGCGCACCTGTCATCGCCAGACCGTTGCGTTCAACTAGGCGCTTCGACAGGCCTGAATAGAGCTATCTAGCGGAATGTGCTATGATTCGCCTCATGGGCAAGAAGACGAAGCAGAAGGCCAAGCAGGCGATTGATGCGCCGTTAGAGAGCGGGCTTGAAGCGTAAGCCGCCTACTATGCCCGCAAGGTGGGCATCACCAGAGACGAAGCCGCGAAGATCATCCGAGAAGCCCACGCACCGAAGCTGTCTATTGACGCAGTACAGGACCGGTCAAGGTGGATAGGAAGGATCGAAAACGGGACGTTCGCGATCACCGTGGAAGGCATCGACCGCACCCATACCGAACTTCGCCGTGAGCCAGATCGCAGGCTGAAACCCTTGCAATGCCTCGCCGGTTGCGTTTTCCCGCCAGCCGCTGTTCCTAGACCACCGAAGCGCTCCGCGCGTCCTGGCCTCTGCCTGTGGCCGCGTGCCAACGTATCCAAACTCGCTCGGCCTCTTGCCTGTAGCCGGCAGGCATGGGCTGCCGGTCGGCCGGCGGGATATGCATAGTCCACTTCGGCTCGCGAAATCCCCAGTGTTCGAGCCCGACCATTTCCGAGCCGTCAAACCAGCATGAGACGTTCAATTTCGGAAAATGCAACCTTGGCCTGCCACCATGTGCGCTCGATGTCGTATTCGCCGACACCGTCGGCCCAACGTGTCCAGCCGTTGCCCGCTCGCTCTGTCAGTTCGCGATCGCGCATCAAACCGCCTCCTGCTACTCCGATTTAGCGATCTCTCATGGATGGACTCAATCCCCGATTGGAAGCATTCTGCCCGCCGGGGAGAGAGGGGCGTGGGCAAGGTCTACCGTCACCCTGGCAATCGGTCTAACCAGTGGCGCAAGCACACTGGTGCGAATCGGGCAGTCGCGGCTCTACAACCATCGCTGGAGCTAGGGGGGGCATGGCGCTGT
This sequence comes from Mesorhizobium sp. P2_E6, assembly GCF_056403835.1. Classification (NCBI taxonomy): domain Bacteria; kingdom Pseudomonadati; phylum Pseudomonadota; class Alphaproteobacteria; order Hyphomicrobiales; family Phyllobacteriaceae; genus Mesorhizobium; species Mesorhizobium sp. P2_E6. The sequence continues at coordinate 20,984 of NZ_JBFUEQ010000025.1, read as the reverse complement.
GCAAGGCACCGGCCACATATCAAACGCCGTTGTCAGGTCGTTTGTCGGGGCGACAGCCATTGCTAACTGATCGCACGTCGTCTCAGTCGCTATTTGCCTATCCTCATATGGTCTGGTCTAGGTTGGCCCGGTGTGATGAAATAGTCTTAGGTTTCCGAGTATGCGGCCGCGAATTGACCGCTCGCCAAGGCGGGCGATGCGCCATGGCGAGATGTTGGGTTAGAGAGGCTTGGAGTCCCAGGCGATGATGATCACCCCTTCCAAAATGCTTCGCTCCCTCGTCGGCGCATGGGTGGCACTGGCTGTGGTGTCCATATCACCTCGCCATTCATTTGCAGCGCCCAAAACCGCCGTTGCGACGAACGACTTTCTCAATAGCATCGGCGTCGTTACCACATTCCCCGATCGAGGCCAGCCTTTGGCCAGGACTGTCGAAATGGTTCGCTATTGCGGCTTTCGATGGGTAAGGGCGGGAATAGAAGGTCTGAGCGACAAGGGCCCCACAACCATCCAGACCTTTCTGGATCTACATCGCGAAACCGGCGTGCGCCTGAGTTGGGGATTGGTCAGTGGTGGGACTGATGTGAAGAGGTTGGTCGAAACAGGTAAGGTGCTTGCTGAAGCTGGCGCGCTCCTCGCGTTCGAGGGCGACAATGAGCCGAACAACTGGGGTGTCACCTATCAGGGCGAGAAAGGCGGCGGTGGGGAGCCTTCGTGGATGGCGGTCGCAAAGCTTCAGCGCGATCTTTACCAGGCTGTCAAAAGTGATCCGGTGCTTGCGACGTATCCTGTCTGGTCGATCTCCGAACCCGGCGCGCAGCGAGACAACGTTGGCCTTCAGTTCCTTACGATCCCACCCGGCGCCCAAACCAAGATGCCGGACGGCACAACGTATGCCGACTACGCCAATGTTCACAACTACATCTATCACTCACATTCGCCGTATCCGGCGGACAACAAGACGTGGCACGCTGCTGATCCAACCGCCGCATCCAAAGTGGACGGGCTTTTCGGCAACTTCGGCGTCACGTGGGCGAGAGGGTTTCGGGGTTACACCCAGGAGCAACTCAATACGCTGCCGCGTGTCACCACCGAGACCGGGACCACGATCGGAGGTCCGGTCACGGAGCAAATGCACGGCTTGAATTTGATGAGCTTGTACCTCGCGCAGTATAAGCGCGGCTACGCCTATACATCGGTCTATTTGTTGCGGGACCGTACCGACGAAGACGGCAACCAATCTTTCGGCTTCTACAAGGCTGATTATTCACGCCGCTTGGCCGCGATCTACCTTCACAACCTTACGACGATTTTGGAGGATAAAGGCATCCTCGCCAGACCCGGCCAACTCGACTTCACGATCGCAGGCCAACCCGAGACCGTTCACGATCTACTCCTGCAGCACAGCGACGGCACGTTCCAACTTATTGTGTGGGGCGAACGGTTGAGCGGTCAAGATCGTATGACGGTCCATTTTGGCGAGACGCGCGCGTTGGTAAGAACCTACGATCCAACAATTGGCGTTGAGCCTGTCGGAACACTGAGCAACGTGCGTTCGGTCGAAATTTCGCTCAGTGACCATCCGATTGTCATCGCGCTTTCACCCAGCCTGTAATGATGGAGCCGTCTGCGTGAGGACTGTGTCAGCGGCGGTAGCAGAATTCTGCTCTGGAAGTTCTCCCGGATCTCCTTCGCAATGGCCAAAGCCTTCGCCCTGTCCTTAGTGGTCAGCACCGTGCGCCATGGTTCACCTCGCTGCTGAAGCGTTTGGTCGTTGAGCAGCAACCAAGACAATCAGCGACTACTGGGGCGAGCAGTGGCGTGCTGGTCCGATCAGGGGATAATTCCCCGAGGGCCCCGGCGTAGCCGGAACTGGCGGGTACCGCAGCATTTCTTGAACTTCACACCTGAACCGCAAGGACATGGATCATTGCCGCCGCGTTGCAGCCGGCCGATCAGGGGGAGTATCGCTGCTGAAGGCAGGAGCGCCGCCGCAAGGGCAGCCAACTTGGCCGAGATTCCAGGTACGACGAGGCGACGACCGGATTTGAACCCTCGCCACGCGCGTTCGGCCACATCCTCCGGATCCAGCGTGGGCAAGATACTGAAGAGTGGCGTCTGATAGGCGCCGGACCTTTCGAGAAACTCCGTCGACACCGGCCCTGGTGCTACACATGTGACAGTCACACCGGTTCGGCGCAATTCCTGATGAAGCGCCTCTGAGAAGAAGCGCACGAAACCCTTGCTGGCGAAGTACAAAGCCATATAAGGCCCAGCAACGAACCCGGCCACGGAACTGAGATTGAGCACCCCGCCCCGCCCGCGCGCCACCATTCCCGGCAGAAAATGGAGGGTCAATTCGCTGAGGGAATGTATGTTTAGATCGATGATGCCGAGCTGGCCATCAATAGGGAGCGCCGTCGCCGCGCCCCGTAGGCCATAGCCTGCGCTGTTGACCAGGACATCACAGACCAGGCCGTGTGCGGACAGAAAGTCCTCTAGGCGCGTTGGCGCATCGCCTGCCACGAGATCCAACTCGAGCGTGAATGCCTCGCCACCCCCCTTCCGAACCTCAGCCGCCGCGGCGGCCAAACCCTCGGGCGAGCGGGCAACGAGCACAATCGCACCGCGCTCTCGTGCAGCGACGCTCGCAATCGCCCGGCCAATTCCACCCGAGCCGCCAATTACGACGACGGCTGGCCGGAATTCACGGTGCGAAATCATCTCGCGTTCCTCTGTCTTGAAGGGGAGCGGCAACACTTAGACCGAGCAGCAACACTTCATCGGCGATAGCGCCGTTCAGAATCTTTTCGAACCTCTCCAGAGCTCGTGCGACGTTCGCTCCATCCATTACCCGGTGATCGTAGTGGATGCGGACATTCACCGATCCATCTTCGCCGATCGGACCGTAGTTCAGAAGCGTGGTCAATGGTGTGAGCGGGTTGAGCGATTCCGCACCGAGGCCTGAATAAACGGACAGTTGGAAGGTACCGAAGTAATTTGCCCTTTGCCGGGCGATGTTCAATCCCAGCCACATAAGCAGCCACCTGAGGGGCGCGGGCGCACGGGCCATGCGCAACGCACGCCGGAACTCCGTGACCTCCAGGATCGGCCGTGACCGAGCCGCGTGGATGGACGCCTCAAGTTCTGTGATAGAGTAGCGCTCCGGGCCCTTGATGCAGCTCAACAGAACGGCCGGCTCGCCCTCATATTCGCGCTCGTGGGCAATCGAGGCTACGCTTACCGGATACTCGTAAAGCTGCGGCCAGGGCAGTTTGACATAGGCGCGTCGAAGCTCGGGCGTCTCTCGGGCGAGAAGCGCGTATCCCTTCAGGAAGATCGCGGTCCAGGAGGGCCTGGTCTGTTGCGCCATTCTAGCCCTTACGAGTGGGCCGAGGTTCATCTGACGCTGCACCGCGACCCGTGGCACGCCGATCGAAAACCTCATCAGATCGCCAACAAGGCGCCGGGGCGCCGAAAGCTTGAGGGCTCGGCCTCGCATCAAACGGACCTCTAATAAAGATAAGGGACTATTCGCTTGGTCTTTTCCATATAGGCACGGTATTGCGGGCCGAAATTCTCCAGCATCATACGCTCTTCCTTGTCCACTCTCAGCAGGAAAAGGACTGCGAACCCAATCAACCCCGATATGCCCGCAATCCAGTTCGCCAGCAGAAAGGCCTGAGCGAGGCCCATGAGCAGGAACGAGGTATACATCGGGTGGCGGACCAAGGCGTATGGTCCGGCGCAGATGAGTTCATGCCGTTCGCGAATCTCCAGCGTAATCGACCAGTTCCGGCCAAGTTCCTTGTGGGATCTGCGAAAAACCCATAGCGCGGAGCAGAAGATGATTGTGCCGAGAGCCACGGCCCACGCGCTGGCCGGGTGGTCAGCCGCTGCGGGCATGCCGGTGACAACATAGAAGGCAGGCAGGATTGCGAGGCCAAACAGAGCAGATGCAAGCCCGACGATGTCGGAACGTGAGCGGTAGCCAGTTACAATTCGCACGCGCCTCGCCCGGCGCTCGAAGGGATACCGGATCACGTACCAAGCAACGATGCCGATCACCCAAATGACCTCGCCAAGTGAGGCTGCCGCAATGCTCACGTCAGGTCACCGGCGCCCTTTCTGCGATCGCGATTGTAGCAGCTGCCCCTGAGTATGGCCACTTCACCCATCGCCTCGATTTCGTCACCGGCCGCCCTTCAGACGCAGCGATCCTCTCCGATTTGGTCCGCAGACGCGAAAGCCGGAGGGGCAGTACCGATCGCATTCTTGCTATGTATTCATCACCCGAAGCTCGGTTATGAATTGTTGCGGCCGGAGCTGAATGGCGGGAGTCCTATATCCCATGGAATGCGCGATGTCCGCCACGAAGCCGTTACAGTTCAAGACCGTCGCCTGCCAGACATGCGAGCTCGCCTGCAGCTTACGGATGTAGGCAACGACTTTGTCGTATTCGGCCCGGGTCAATATGATTTGCCAGCTTGCGGATCTGTATGGTTCTTCCAGATCACCGTCGCTCCACCCGGTTTCGGCCGGCACCGGCACGACATGGCCCAGAACATAGGGAACCGCACTGTTCGAAGCCGGGTGAAGGCCCGCGACTTGGGGATCGATCATTCTCCCGGCCCGGTCTAGGCGCCCAAAAACTGCGTAGGTGTGGCCGTAGCTTAGGGCGTAGCGGGAGCGGAACTCGATGAAGTACCGCTCGTCCTTTTTTTGAGGCGCAGCTCCGCCATCGGCAGAAGATACGAAATTCGGCTGGGGCGGCAGGTCTTTCGTCTGACATGCCGCTGCCGGGAGGGCCACCAACGCCACAAGCAAGAGACGGCTATTTACAAGCGTCATCGCCGCGTCCATTCCCGAACTTCACAAAGCACAGACCTAATAACAGCCTATGCCCGCCAACCGCGCCGTAGGCTATGAAGCCGGCCAAAGCTCCGGCTGCGTATGTATGGGGAAGGGCTTGGCACCCCTTCCCCATACAAGCCGGTCCTTACTTAATCACTGGTTGCTCTAMGGGAGCGGGTTCCGGCGGCGGGGCCTTCCCCTTTCCTTTGCCGATCCAGTCGTTCGCGCAGCCGCTCAGGCTCGCAACGGCGAGCACAGCAACCAGTGCAATCAATATCCTGCTCATCAAGCAATCCTTTCCCCGGGGGCGGAATAGCCGATACAATCGCCACAAATAACTTGCGACCGCACTAAACTACTCGCGAACTGCATCAAGGCCTAGTGCAGAAATGACACAGGTGGCACTCGGTGGCCGGGCGGCACATTTACGTAACGTGCGGGCAGAATTCACAATCCTCCGGAGATCAGGCGTGCGGCGCATCTCAGACTATCAAATAACCACCACCGTCGTGCCCAAAGGGGTATGGTCGTAGAGGTCAATGATGTCGTCATTTATCAAACGGATGCACCCGTTCGACACCTCCGTGCCTATCGTCCAAGGCTCGTCTGTGCCATGCACCCGGAAGTGGGTGTCGCGCCCGCCTTGATAGAGATAAAGGGCACGCGCACCAAGCGGGTTGTTTGGTCCGCCGGGGACCCCCCCTGCATACTGCACCAAGCGCGGCTTGCGCTTCATCATGCTGGCGGTTGGTGTCCACGACGGCCATTCCGCCTTGCGGCCGACGGTCGCTGTACCCTTGAACGAAAGTCCCTGCTCGCCGACGCCGACGCCGTAGCGCGTCGCCCACCCGTCCCTCTCGACGGCATAGAGGAAGCGTTGCGAAGTATCGACGACGATCATTCCGGGCGGCTCGCTTCCAGAATACCTCACACGTTGCCGCGTGAAGCGAGGATCCAGGCCACTCCTTGCTGCGAACGCGGATGAAATCGGCTCCGCCGCCTGTCGTAACGCTGACGTACATCCGGAAACCATCAGAGCCAGACTACCCAGCACGAGCCCCCGGCGCGCAATGTGGTTATTGTCCATTTCTACCTGCTAAGAAAATGGTCAGCCTACCGCCGTCGTCTCTAACACTCCAAGGCCCGTCGGCCAAGTCTACGCCTTGCCCGAACTGACCTAGAACAACCGGAACCAGGCGTTGTTGCGTTGCCGACCGGCCACGCTCGCCAGACCGCTTCACTGATGTGATGCCTAGAAATCCAATCAGACCGGCTGCTTGATGTAAACCTTTCATCCGCGTTAGGCGCCACGCAGGTTGGCTGAGGTCGTCGGGCGCCAGGAGAGTTCACAGGACAGACAGGGACCTTGGCTGCAGAAATCTGCTATGAACAAGCCTCATGCGACAACCACCTGATTCCATTCGGTTATGAAGCAGTGGGCATAAGGAAAGAGATGAAGCCTGACTTCCAAGATAAGATCGCGATTGTGACCGGCGCAGGCTCCGGAATAGGTGCGGCTGTTTCACGGCAACTCGCGCAAGAAGGAGCCGAGGTTGTTGTTGCCGACCTTGATGCCGAGGCTGCGCACAGCAAAGCCGCCGAAATACGCTCGCAAGGAGGTAGGGCCCACGACTTTGCGGTCGATGTCACTGATGCGGCAGCTGTGGAAAACCTGGTCGATTTCACTGTTGAAAAATGCGGTGGACTGGATATGGCGGTCAACAATGCAGGTATCGACGGCGTTCGAAAAGCAACGGCGGACTATCCCCTCGACAACTGGCACAAGCTGATAAACGTCAATCTAAATGGCATTTTCTACTGCATGAAATACGAGATCGCCGCCATGTTGGATCGGGGCGGAGGCGCTATCGTCAATATGTCTTCCGTTCTCGGTTCCGTCGGATTGCCAACGGCGTCCGCATACACGGCAGCGAAACACGGGGTCGTTGGACTGACCAAGGTTGCGGCGATGGAATATGCGAGATTGGGAATTCGAATCAATGTCGTCGGCCCCGGCTGGATCGAGACACCACTTTCGGAGCAAGTGGAGGCAGCAGCTAACCGGCGCATGGCAGACCTCCAGCCGATGGGCAGGCGCGGGAAACCGGAAGAGGTAGCTGCTCTTGTGTGCTTCCTCTTGTCCGACCAGGCTAGCTTTATCACTGGAAGCTACCATCTGGTGGACGGAGCTTACACCGCCCATTAGGTGCAGTGGCGCCGCAGTTCGTCTCAGCTCTTGAATAGCGGGCGGGCCGCGCCGAGACGGCGTCATGCTATTGCCGCCCGTCGACGATGAGACGCGCATCTGCACGGAGCGAGGCGGAGTTTGGGGAGTCGACCTAAGCGCGGTTCCGGCGAGGCCGGTCGTCATCAACGTACACGCTAATACATGTGAACCCATCGGCACCCGCCCTGCTTTAATGAACAACGGAATACGAAAACGCGGCTCTCATACGTCTGTCGCTCGAAGGCCAGTGGAGTGTCCACGGGACTTTTGACGCCGGACTTCAGTCGACTTGCTTCGCCGCGTTGGCTCCGTGGGCAAGACGGCGGCCATCCGATGCCAACTCGATCTGCGTGCCGCCGATGCTCGCTATGGCGCCGAGCCCCTCAAGGCGAGCCACTTGCAACCTTTGCCTCCGAAATGAGGGCAACGGGCTCACTGTGATTTTGCCATCGTTAGTTACGAAAAACCCCAACCGCCTAAGCCGGCATCAACGGCTTACGCCGGTGTGGCTTGTGAGCGTAGCAGCACCTTTGCTTTTATTTGCTTTATGGGGCGACGCCGGCAATGGCGAGCGAAGATCAAGCCCCATCACGCTGAGTCGAATTCGCCCCTGCTCGGCGCCCTCTGTCAGTGCCGCTTTGGCCTTAAGTCGAGCCATGACCTGTTCAAAAGTCATTGCAACTCCGGTCCCTGGCTCCTCGAAACCTTTGCGGCCTGCGTAGGTGACGAGCAAGCATCCGGCGCTGCAGCTGCGGTGACGTAGGTATTGTCCGATCACTTGGCGATCTAGCGCTGCTTCCAACTCGGAAACAGACCAGTTGTCGCCGATCTTGACCTCTATCACCGCACGGTCCGGGACAACTCCGGCCAAGCAGTCGGATATCAGGTTCCTTGTCATCAGCAACCTCGTCTTCCCGAACAACGTGATATCGATCGCGGGCAGCGTCGTTCAATTTTTTGGCGATGAGAGGCTGTATACCGGACTCTTTATCAATCGGTGCCAGCACATCGCGATCAGTGTAATCGTGGTGGAGCAGGTCATGTTGAATGTCTTCCAGCTCGTTCATCATGCATTGGAACAACTCGTCACGGTTAAGCGCGTTCGACACCGAATACTGCTTCGTCCTTGGTATCCACCCGGCCGCGCGCACCGCCGATGAAGCATGACCAGAACCATGTGCCGCAGATGAGCCATGCTGCTCTCTCATGATCCGGCCAACGCTCCTGCTTTGGAAATCGCCGCAGAAGTCATAGGGCACCGTCTTCCCGCCGATTTCGGTTCGACCCCATTGCAGCCAGACGCGGGCGCCATTGTCCACGAGATACTGAAACGCGCCTTCCTTCATGTCGAAGGTCCGGATGACAGCCTTGTTGTCCACGACTTGCCAACCGCGCTGATAGGCTAACCGGACTATGAGCCGTTTGCTATCCACGAAACCGCTCGGTAAACTAGGTGATCTTGCCGTYGACCTTCATCGGCTTGTGGATCATCAGCCGTTTCGGCAGAAGTTCGGGGTGAACCTCGAGCAGGGTAATCTTGATCTGAGGCTTGCAGCGGCTGCAGTCGAATTTGAGCGTGAAAGGGTCGACACCACCGCCATAGACCATCATCAAGTCTGCCGATCGGCAGTAGCGGACATTGCCGCAACTGCATTCCGCCTTGACGAGCATGTTGTGCCGGGTTGCTTTGCCCAGCGTGTCGATCGGATCGTGCGCCATGAGAACAAAAGAGGAACAATTTCCTTGATCGTCAAGACGGCTTGTGGAATCTTTTCGCCATGAGTGACCAACCATCCCGACTTGCCGAAGGCATGTCACCAGTGCCGCGCGAGCGCGCACGGACCGAAAATCACATCTGCGAGTTTGTTGGATGCGGGAAGCGGGCGCCGTTCGGCTTTGCCAAGCAGCACTGGTACTGTCTGGAGCATCGGGAACACGGTGACCGCCATTTGCAGGGGGCAAGATGATCTATCCGCCAAAACATCAGCATGACTATCTCGATCGCTCGATTGACTGCCAGGAAGCCATGGAGCCGGGCTTTCAGGCCATTGTCGATTGCATGCTGGAAGTCGGCTGGAACCGCGGCGAAATCCTGCAATCGCTAAGGCGGTTGATCGCCGCCGACAACATGACCCAGAAAGAAAATGCCAGGACGGAGACGCAGTTGGCTATCACGCGGGCCATGATCCGCGCCGGGAAGCCGCTGTAGCGGAGCCGAAGTTTTCGACGAGTGTTGGCCTTCGCGCCGCAGTTGCGACTGAAGTCCCATGAGGATGCGACGAGCCGAGTCCCCTCATCGTCGGTTGACTCGGGTGCTCGCCATATTGGGTTGGGCGATATGGCGAGCACTCCATTGCCTTCTTGGCGTAAGCGTAAAGCGCTTCGTAGCGGGGAGCCGGCTTGCCGGGGCCGCAGAGGCGGCGACTAACCCTTTATTTACGATTAATTTGCCGTGCCTTTCGGCGTGTACGCGGGCACCGCCCGGGCATTTCCAGCCGCGAGCCCGCGCGTCCCTTTTCAAACTTGGACCAGTCTGCGTCCGTGGCCCATTCAACATTCCTGCTCACTCGTGCGGCTTCAAGAGATCCTTCAGGGTTGTCTTGGCGGTGTGGTCGGTGCTGGCATAGCCGCCGCCAGTCTTGGTCTGGTCCGAGGTGAGATCCGTGCTCGCTCCCGACGGCTTGTTCTGGTTCTGACCATAACCGCTAATCGTCTTGAGGACATTTAGCAGGTCTGTCGTCACCGATGTGGACGCCAGGCCAATCAGGTTGTGGAACGACGCATGGCTGCCGTGATCACTGCTGCCATGAGCAGAGYCGGACTGCAGGAATTTTGCAGTGTCCTTGAGGCCGAGCGAGTCGGACGCGATGGCACCGGAGGCGCCCGTCGCTCCATTAGCCACGGTGGCGCCAGTCGAGCCCGTGGCTCCAACTGCGCCAGTCGCTCCTGTGGCACCGGTCGCGCCTACGGCTCCAGTTGCACCGGTTGAGCCTGTGGCACCCGTGGCGCCGGTTGCGCCTGTGGCACCGGTGCCGCCGATTGCGCCTGTGGATCCCGTTGCGCCGGTTGCGCCTGTGGCACCGGTTGCGCCTGTGGCACCGGTGCCGCCGGTTGCGCCTGTGGCACCCGTGTCACCCGTGGCACCGGTTGGGCCTGTGGCACCCGTGGCGCCGGTTGCGCCTGTGGATCCCGTAGCACCGGTTGCGCCTGTGGCACCGGTTCCAATGATTGTTATGTTAATTTGTTGCTTAGTTCCATCGAGAGATTGAATAGTAATTGGATCATATAAAAAAGGCTTTCCCTGCCGCAATTGCTCCAGTTTTTGAGGGTCGGTGGCCGCATAGACCCAGGAGCCTGTCGAGGAGGTAAGAAAGATGGAACCGTATTTTCCTTTCCATATGCTGTTGTTTTCGAAGCCCTGCTGAGAGACACCCCGATCGACGTCAGGGTCAGTTATAGTCATCTGGCCAGTCACAAAGAAACTGTCCTTATCAACAGTTCCTTTTACATCTCCCTTAATTATGGCCGGGTCGTTGACTCCAGTAATGATTATATCGATCTGCTTTTTAAGTCCGTCAGTAGTACCCACTATAGCACTGTCAGTCAACGACTCACCAGGCACCAGACTTTGAACTAACGACTTGTCTAGAATGTACTTCCAGTTGCCGTCGGTGTCGATGCTTATGGAGCCATACTCTGGTTTCTTCACAACGTCGAAAACCTCGAAGATTGCGCCGAGACCCCCTTTCACATCCAAATGACCCTCTTTAAAGTCTTCGTCTTCCGTGATTGTAACTTTATGATCGCCGACAATGCGGGCCACGCTTTCCTCCTCAACAAAAAGGCTCTCAGCCTTCCCATCTGTCCTCAAGTCGAAGCCGACAAGCCAGCCTGAGAGTGGAGCAGCGGCCATACATGCGCAATAGCTAATTTAGCAAATGACTATATTCTATAGTCCCTGACCGCCTCGAAGCCGCAGCGACCACGACGCCCGATCTCACCCCGCGCGCCGGCGGCGCAGAGTTCCAGAGGACGGATAGTTTCAAGCTTTGGCCGCTGAGTGAAATTTAGCCTCGGTCAAGCGTTTTGCGCTCCCCCGGCCTTCCTCTCTATCCGCGAAGGCCTCCGCCCGTCCTTGGCCCCGCCACGGCTCGAACAGATACGGTTGCGAGGTTTGCCCAACCCCGGATTCTCACTAGACGCCCTTTGCCCGGGCATAGGACGAAGGCTGAGGTTGCGGCGACGCGAGATAATCGGTGAACTCGCGCTCGAGCTCGGCCACCGCCTCATCCTTGGTCGCCTCTCGGCCGCGCTGACCGCCATGCTTGCGCCAGCGGTCGTCATGCGTGGAGACCGACCAGAACCAGGTCCCAGCACTCGCGCCATGCTGCTCGCCAAGGATGCGGCCGACATCATCGGAGCCGAGGAACCTGCATGCGAAGTCACGCGGCCTCGACTGTCCTGCGATCACCGTCCGCCCCCAATCGAGCCAGAGGCGCGCGCCTCGATCGCGGACGAACCTCGCGGCTTCCATGATGGTGGCGAAGGTGGCGATCACCTCGCCGTCCTCAAGCGCCTGAAAGCCGCCGGCGGCATCGCGGACCTTCAATCTATCAGACATCACACCGCCTGCTTGAACATCGACCCGATATAGGTCATGCGAGAATTGCCATTCGACATCGATGCCGATGCGGTGATTGAAGTGGGCCGATATCTGGATGATCACGCAAAGACCACTGCAGTTTCGATATCTGAAGCGCTCCGTGTAATCAGGCGTCGCGTCAACAGATCGCACGTCGGCGACAGCGGTTTGGAGGAACTGATTGTAGAAAGCGCCGCAGCCAGAAAGCTTGCCCTCTTATTGGACAATCACAATTAAGGAACGCCAGTGGCGCCGGCCGAGGTAACCGCGCGGGTCTGGCTTTCGGTCCTAGGAAACTTTCCGACGGGTTTGCGGACAATTTGGCGGCTCGCCGATCCAGCCACAGCGACTGCTTTTTTCTTGCCAGTAGTTGATCGCGATCGTCATGATCGCCCGGCCATGCCAAGCAGCGATCGCATAGTCGGCTTTGCACAGGCATCGTTGCGATCTCTGGAATAGCCGAGATCAACGCGTTGTGGCGCCAGGCAGTTCCAGCTAGGCTCGTGTCAAGCTGGCGCGCCGTTTGCGGTCCGCTGCAGGACTTATTTGGGGTAGCAGCGGGCTGTTGGGTTGCGCCCAATGAGCAGGAAGGGCGCCGAGCGAGGATGCCGCTATTTCGCTGTCACAGTGCCCTTCATCGAGCTGTGGATTGCACAATGGAATGGGTGCGCGCCCGCGGCGGCGATCTTGACCTTGGCGCTCTTGCCCATGGCGAGATGGCCGGTATCGAAAGAGCCGTCCAGCGCGGTGGCAGTGTGCGTCATCTTGTCCGCATTGGTGAAGGTAACAGTGTCGCCGACTGCGACCGAGATTTTCGACGGGTTGAATTTCATGCCTTTGATCTGGACCGCATGATTAGCGGCGTAGGCGGGCATAGCAAAGGCGAGCAGAGCAAGAACGAGAATAGTGCGCATGATGGTTTTCCTCCTGAGCGCGAACCCTCATCCTACACTAACGCTGGCACACGGCCTGTTATGCCCACGAAGCCAGACTTTTTCCTGCGTGTTGGCGACGTTGCCGCAGCGGCAGAGGCAGAGGGGGTGAGCGTCGTGCGGGGCCGTTGGGGTTCCTCGGAGAGCTTACCCATTTGTTGCCGCCTGCTTGGCTGAAAAAAAGTTGGGTGAAAGGCAACGTTCGCGCTTTTGGAGCCGTCGGCAGYGGACCCGACGCATTTCAATGATCGCGAACCGCTGGTCTGCCTCTGCGGTCCGATCCTGGCAAGATATTGTCGCCTACGAGACGGTCTTCGGACGATAGTTTGGGCGGTATGAAAGGACCGGTTGCGCCGATCTCGCCCAACCAATCTTCATAGCCATCGTTCATCTTGGCTTTCAGAGCGTCAGGCTCAATTACCCCGGATTGGAATAGGCTCATAAGCCGCCGCCCGAAGTGTTCCCTTGCCGGGTGCCATTCGGGGATTCCTGCTTCGTCGCAGTAGCCTTTGAGCACGGTAGCGAGCATTGAAAWCTGCTTGGAATCGATTGAAGTGTCGTGTGACATTCGCTTTTCCCTTATGGGGCGAAAGCGTGATCGTCTCTTCCAAGCGCCAGCGCCCGGTGAAGCTGGCGACGCATATCTCTTACGCTCTAGGAACTGGATTAGCGAGTCATTCCGCTTCCTAGGTTAGCCCTAACCAATTGTATAAGCCGATCCATATTACTGACCCGATCAGCGCAGCGATGATGGCGTATTCCAGTAGGTTTCGGTGAGAAGGCATGCTCCCCTGTACTCTTTCGGTACGCTTTGGCTAATCACTTGATACATTCGGCCATTCACAGGCAGGGTTACTAGGCACCGCATGGCATAGTAAAGCCCGCCACTGAAGAAGCAGTGACGAGCCAAGGGAGCCGACTAGGCTTCTCCCAATGTTCCGCGAGACAACGAAAAAGCCCGCCACCTGGGTCAGGTGACGGGCTCGCCAGCCACCTTTTTCAGCCTTTGCCACCGGCGGTCCCGCGCCGCTGGTGCGGTGGCGACCCGTGGTGGGTCAATAGGTTTGGCACTGCAATTGCATCGACAGATTTGGGGTGGGGTGAGGACCCGTCGCTTCGCAAATGGAGCGGCGGGTCTTTCGGCCGCGTGGGGTTTGAATAGAGCGGCCCGGCACACTTGTTGGGTGGGGCGAAGGCACCGGGCCTAACCGGGGGGATGTGCTTGCGAGGAACATCGCCGCCAGCTGGAAACCGTATGCGCTTCTGCTAATTTAAAGTGAAGCATCGAATGGAGGGGCGCTGCGATCCCCGTTGCCGATCCGCAGTTCAAAGCCAAGCGGTCGCCAGGTCCGCTTTTAGCGCAACCCTTGCATGATGACTTCGAACATTGCCCTAATTTTCTTCATCATCTCTTGGCCAGGAATGCCTTGGGTTTCCGCGCCTGTTTTGCCTCCACAGCCATGTCGATTACCAGCAGCACCGGGTCGGTGATCGGATCGTCCGGCAAATGGTCCGACATCCAATGATAGAGAAAATCACCGCCGCGCTTGCTCATTCTTCCCGGAAATCCTGCAGCGAAGCGTGCCGTAAGCCTTCCTCGCCGCGCAGGTGCTTGACGCATCCTATCAGCCCCGGCTTGATCCATTGCGTAGCCTCCGGCTTCATGCCCTTCGGCGCGGTGCCTGCGCGGTCCTGGACGCGTGTCCAGAGCCGTTCGCGCTTTTCCCGGTTCAGCGTGATGAAAGCCGATCCCACATAGCGCCCGGTGCCGCGCTCGGCCATGAGCGCAAAGGCAGGCTTGCCATTCTCCCGCTCGACGCCGAGCAGGTCGTATTCGTCAATCCGGTAGCACTTGGCCTTCAGCCAGTTGGTTGACGGGCCGCAGCGTGACGTTGCCGCTAAGGTTGAGCCCGTTGCAATAAGTCCCCGGCCCCAACGTCGATTTGTTGGCGTTCTGGCAAGGGTTAGAGGCCGCCGGCGCCGGCAGGTTGGCAAAGGGATCGGCGGCAGGCAATGCCTGGGTGATCGGGGCTGCGCAGACGGACGTGACGGGATTGTTGAGAGACACACCACCCGCCGTTATTAGGCAATCAGCCTGGAGCGCAGCCGAGCCCTGAACCTTGATGGCGTCAGACGCGATCGAATTGGCCATCACCGAGCAGCCGGTGAGCTTGACGTTTGTGCTGCCGGAAAACAGCGCCGCCTGCGAAGCGGATGGATCGAGCGCGAGCATGCAGGCCTTCGAGGCATTGGTGATAAGCGCCACCGCCCTCGCCTGTTCGGGGACCTGGCCCTGCGTGAAGATCGAGGTGAACATCCGGTCAAGGTTCTGGCCGACAATGACCTCGACCGCCTTCTTCGCCGTATTCGGCCCGGATGCCGGTGGTGTATTGACGACGATCGTGCCAGAGCCCAGCCCGTTTGATGCGGCCGACTGGGTTGCGGCCGCGACGATCGTCGGCTTGTCGGAACCTGAGATCTGTTCGAGCGCGCCGGAATAGGCAGCGGCATCGGCGGTCGCCTGCAGCCTCAGGCTGTTGTAGTACCAGTAGGAGGTCTCCACCCCGAGGCCTGCGGCGCCGACGACGATCGGCAAGGTCAGGGCGACGATGGCGGCAACGTTTGCGTTCGTACCCCGGCATATACCGTTCGCTCTGAGCCGAATTCGGGTGAAGCAACTGAGGGTCATGAGATATATTAGAAAACATACATATATGAACGAAGGACTAAGTCGTTCGGTTCATTTTTGAGCAGTGATTTATTGGCTTCCAAAACCAGCTGGTCGCTGGCTGTTCGACCCGCACGCTCAGTGTTTCTTCGGCGTGATCTCCTCGATCCGCACTTGTCAAAAGTTGGCCCGCTGCCAGGGCACGGCAAGCGCGCCTTTCGCTAAGTTAGAGCGATCGCCCATCGCGAGGGGCTGGCAAACTCGCCGGGCAAGGACCCCAACACCCTCAAACCCGGCGAGCCTACACCTGATCAAAGTACGCGATCAGGACCGGGGTCAGCCGGCAAGCTTCACCAGCAAGATGGATGCCAGTCTGTTATTCCCTAAACGGGACACTTGCGGCCATGACGTGGCGTCAAGACTCAGCTAGCCTTAACGTCGCGGCGGACTTTCCGCCTGGCCGGCTCATTCAGGCAACCTCCAGAGAGGGCGCCGGCCTACTTCGCCGCTAGCCATCGTCCAAAAGACTATATTCCAACAACACCGGCGAGCGCGCTATGCTCAATATTCGGCGCCGTTTTCCCTCAAAGCGCCTCCGGGTAATGGCTCGGCGCCCCTCTGGTTTGTTCAAGTGTCAAAAGCAGGGCGCTGGGTCAGGATTGTCCGGACAAAAGCGACCGACTTCACTCGTCGTATCTATCCCCTTAACCTTTATTCAACACGCCTAATTTAGCGTAAATGCGCTTCTCCATTCTGCTTTTGTCTGGGTGGCATTCTTCGGTTGGGACTTTGCCGCCAACGATGGCGAATTCACAGTAGGCCTCGGTGTGCGAGTTGCCCACCTAATCCACTTGTTCGGTCTTATGTGACGATGAGAATCGATCCGGGCATGGAGTTCTGTCACTTGATTGCTAGCCTCTAAAGCGTCGTAGCGCTTCGGGGGGTGATCTCTTCGATAGCGAGCGGCGATGGTTCAACAGCGCGCAGCTGTTTCCATCGGGCCAGGGGCGGCACCCTTCGCGTCGACTTTCGCCTGACCAGGCGCCGAGGACTGTGCATTGCCGGTCTGCTGGCCGGTGGCACAATCTTTTGACGCATTCGGTTTCGATGTACCGCCCGTTATGGTGGGGTCAAGCTTCATGCCGCCGGCGGCGCCATAATTCGTTCTGATACCGTGTTTATGTTGAACCGGTGTGGCGGCTTGTGACAACGACAGGCCAGCCGACAAAGCGATTCCAACTGATGTGAGCATAAGCCGCATTATATTCTCCCGCTTTGAGCGCTGTGCGTAGACCCGCCGCTCCATTCACGGCAGCGACGGGCCGTCCCTAGGGATGATCGCGTGACTTGCTGGGGGGTTGGTTTGCCCCTGCTGATTTAAGAACTATTAGACGCCACTAATGTTCCATTGCGTCGCCTGCCGGCCCCTTGGGCCTCTTCGGCTTCGGCGTGATCTCCTGAATCCTCACCTTGTCGCTGATCTCCTTCGCCAGCGCGAAGGCCTTTTCCTTGTCATTGGTGGTCAGCACGGTGCGCCAGTGTGGTTTTTCGAAAACGCTCACAACGTACGTCGTTACGGGCTTGTCGGTCATCCGATCGTCAGTCCGCCACGCCAGCTTCGTGCTGCACGATTGCGTCCATGATCGCCTCGTAGACGCTCCCGGTGTCTTCCTCGATCTCTGTGATTGAGATGCCTATCGACTTGGCGTCGGCGAACAGCTTTTGCGTGAGCTCGGCAACTGAAATGATCTCTGCCCCCGCCGTTGCTGGAACGTTGGCACCTATCCATTTGTACAAAAAGTCGGTTCCGCGCCTGCTCATCCAAACCAGCCGAACATCAGGCTAACCATTGCCACCGCGATCAGGATCGAGAGCGGCACAGCAGCCAACAGCCCCGCTTCTAAAAATCGTGTTTCTTTGTCCCTGAACATTAGGCGCGCCTTATGCATGCATTCGTTGAATGCTAAGAAGCTGCAGACCCTGATTTGGTTCCAATGGTGCAGCCGGAAGGGCCTGTGTGCAAGTTTCCGGCAACGCCCGAAACAAACGGCCCGGCTGGAGGTTGGTTCCGCGATCAAAATAGGCGTCTGCGTCTCGATTATACTAGCTTCCCTGGCCAACGTTCGTCGCTGGCTCATTCTTTCGGGCTAGTCGCAGTTGGCGAAGACGCGTCGTTTTCTCCTCCCTGGCTTTCCGTTCGGCATCCAAAACAAGTTTGCTCTCGCGGTCTGCTCTATCAATTTTTTCGCGATCGACGCGTCGTTTCAATGGTCTGACGGCCAAAAAAGTGCTGATATTATGTTCCCTAGAAATAAAAACGGTCTTTGCGTCATTTGTTGTTGCGACGCCACGCGCCTCGGCAAAGCCAGGAATTGACGATATCCCTACTTCAATGAAGTCGACGGTTACGCACAGCTGACGCCAAGCGAGCCCATGTGGACCAAGCGCCTTTGCATATTAGCGCTTGCGAATGGTGTACAATTGACTGTGACGACGTCGGTCGCCCTCTGGAACATTTCGGGTGCACGGGATCGGACAACCACGCTTGGGGAGCTTCGCAGTCGTGATCGCCACGGCCGCAGCACTTGATGATGTGTCTGCTTTTACGCATGGCGCCGGTTGGACCTATCCGCCGGCCTGCTGTCATGGCGATCCGGTTATCGGAGAATGCGAAAAGATTCCCAGCACAGCCGTGACACCCCGACTACGACATCATCTTGAGGCCTGGCGATCACCACAGGGTCACTCACCCAAACCGCTATTTCGTCCCCTATGATGCCGTAATTCCGTCCGGCGACGACAATTTCCATATCTGCCTGCACCCGACCGAGGAAAACTGCTTCTTTGCACCGTCAGAGGCGATGTAGGCTCGGCCCTTGCTGGCAGTACATCCGCGCTCGACGACCCGGCAAAGATGTCGCCGTTCTTCACCGACGCCGGCATGAAAACCATGAAGTCCGAAGCGGATTTCAAGACCGCATGGATGGCCATGAAACCCGACGAACAGAAGGCGGTCTTGAAGGACTGCGGCGACACCACACTCAACAAGTCGCATGCAGATTTCTGCGCAATGGCAAAGATGATGGGCGGCTGAATTTAGGCCGAACGTCGAAGGCCCAGTCCAGTATTCGAGTTGATTGAGTAGTGGCCGGCAGCACCTAAGGTTGCCTGAAAGCGCCGGCCGGGTTGGGCTTCCGCGATCACATGGCGGAAGTCCAGCCTAATGATGCCCCGGCCGGAATAGGGGCTCAAGGCGTATTAGTGTTTGCCACTTCGGTCTACATGAACGCTGGAATGTTGGAGGGCCTGGAATGGTCGGTTTCGCGTCGAGGCTACGCAACCTTGAGTCGGACGAGTCGCCGCGCGGAACTTCGTGATTTAAGCTATGGGCGTGTTAGCAACTGCGCAACTAAGCCTATTGGCGGGACTAAGACTGAAGTCCCACAAGCTACCCAGCCGTAGGAGGTCGCACCGGTCCCGTGGTGTTCCACGGGATAAACTCGACTTCCTTTCCGGTCACTTCCCGCACCGCCTTCAACAGCACCTCATGCAAGACGCGCGTCTGCCGGTAGTGCTCGCAATGCGGCGATATGAACGGCTTCACAATGCTCCAGTGCAGCGCTTCCGCTGCCATCAGAAAGCGCTCGATTTCAGCCTGCGATAACTGCTTGGATGGGTTCGATCTGGCCATAGGCGAACTCCGTTAAAGGGGATCGCCGCAACGGGAGGATTATATTCCTCATCTCTGATTGGCCGGCAAGGCTATTCTGGCAGGCTCGCATCGTAGTGCACAATCGCGTCGAGGATCGTTCGATAAAGGCTGTCGACTTCCTCGTCGATCTCTTCCCGCTTGATTCCCACCCATTTGGCATCGGCAAACAGCTTGTGGGTTAGCTCGTCAACCGAGATGACATCGTCCTACGTCGTCTCGGGGACGTTGTTGGCAATCCATTGATCCAGGAAGTTGATTCCGCGTGTGCTCACCTCGGCATAAGCTGGCGAGTGGTATTAGGTTCCTTCCTCCCGAAAATCCTGTAGCGAGGCATGGCGCAGATCATCCTCGCCGCGCAGGTGCTTCACTCGGCCAATGATGCCCGGCTTGACCCATTGCGTCGCCGGCCGCGTCATGCCCTTGGGAGGCGGTCCTGCGTGCTCCTGGACGCGCTTCCATAGGCGCTCGCGGATCACGCGGCTGGAATTGATGAAAGCCGAGCCGACATACTTCCCAGTCGCCCGATCCGCCATCAGTGCGAAAGCAGGCTTACCTGCCTCGCGCTCGACGCCGAGCAGTTCATATTCGTCGATCGTGTAGCATTTCGCCTTCAGCCAGTTGGTCGACGGACCGCTTCGGTATTTGCTGTCCTTGCGCTTTGAAACCATGCCTTCGAGGCCGGCCTGATCGACCAGATGAAAGATCGCCTTGGCGTCGCCCGGCAGCGCCTGACTGAATTGGATGCGACCACCTTCCGGGATCATCTCAGCCAGGATCTCGCGGCGGTCTTCAAGAGGCATGTTGCGTAGGTCGTGGCCATTCAGGTGCAGAAGATCGAAGGCGACGAAATACAGGTCTTGCTGGCGCCGAGTGATCGCCGTCCATAGCGCGGCGAAGTCGGACAGGCCGGCGTCGTTCAAAACGATGATCTCACCGTCGATGATGGCGCTTTCCACCTCGAGAAAGGCGGCAGCGGCGGCTAGGTCGCGATACTCCGACGTCCAGTCGAGACCGCGGCGGGTGAAGATGCGGACGATATTGCCTTCCAGAACGATCTGGGAGCGGTAGCCGTCGAACTTGACCTCATGAATCCAGCCATCGCTCTCGGGTGGCTTCTCCACCAGAGTTGGCATCAACGGCGGGATGAACTTCAAACGCATGAACTGTCTCGCAAGCCGCGATTCAATTAGCATGCGCTAAAATGGTTCCGGAACAATTTAGGCAAATTGAATGAGATGACCCGGCTCTCGCGATCGAGCAGCCGGGCCATAGGGCTAAGATCAGTAGTCGTTGTTGTTGTCGTCCTGCTGGATGATGACGTGGCGATGCCGATGCATCGGACGGTCGGCCGAGCCCATGATGACGACCGCATCGCGGCCGCCGTGATGCCGGCGCTGCCAGGCGCGCTGGCCATTGTCGTAAAACGCCTGCTCGCCATGATGGCGGTGATGGAGACGCTGTCCGTCCCGATAGATGACCATACCGTCGTTGTTGTTGTCGTCCCAGTGATGGCGATGATGTCGGTGGGTCTGGATGACGATGGCTTCGTCTGCTGAGGCCACAGCAGGCGCGGCCAAGCAGAGTGCCAACGCGCTCAGGATCATGACTTTCATTTCGAATTCTCCAAAGAATGAGTTGCCCTTCGCGGGGTAAACATGTCGCGACCGCTTTGGTTCCGCTGCTACGGCCCGTCGCTCCTGAACAAAAAGATCGGATGATTGGGGCTCCGGCGGCCTCCCTGCATGGGAGTAGCGGGAGGTCGGTCTTCCGGGCAGGCTCCAACAGTTCAACCGGTCAGGAGGTCTGCCATGGAACTGTTCGTCGGTCTTGATGTTTCCGTTCGCACCACCAGCGTCTGCGTAATGGACACGGGTGGCAAACTCATTCGAGAGAGCAAGGTGGAGACCGAGCTGGAGGCGATCGGCGCCCTGCTTCACGCGATTGGCGGC
>NZ_JBFUEQ010000024.1:0-23583 GCF_056403835.1 Mesorhizobium sp. P2_E6 | reverse complement strand
ATGGCAAAAGGTAAATTCGAGCGTAACAAGCCTCATGTGAACATCGGCACGATTGGTCACGTTGACCATGGCAAGACGTCGCTGACGGCGGCGATCACGAAGTATTTTGGCGAATACAAGCGCTATGACCAGATCGACGCGGCACCTGAGGAGAAGGCGCGCGGCATCACGATCTCGACGGCGCATGTCGAATACGAGACGGCCAACCGCCACTACGCTCACGTCGACTGCCCCGGGCACGCCGACTATGTGAAGAACATGATCACCGGTGCCGCGCAGATGGACGGCGCGATCCTGGTTGTGTCGGCTGCCGACGGCCCGATGCCGCAGACCCGCGAGCACATCCTGCTTGCCCGTCAGGTCGGCGTGCCGTCGATCGTGGTATTTTTGAACAAGGTCGACCAGGTCGACGACGCCGAGCTGCTCGAACTGGTCGAGCTCGAGGTTCGTGAGCTGCTGACCAAGAACGAGTTCCCCGGCGACGACATTCCGATCGTCAAGGGCTCGGCTCTGGCTGCTTTGGAAGATTCCGACAAGAAGATCGGCGAGGACGCGATCCGCGAGCTGATGGCTGCGGTCGACGCCTACATCCCGACCCCGGTTCGTCCGCTCGACAAGCCGTTCCTGATGCCGATCGAAGACGTGTTCTCGATCTCGGGCCGTGGCACGGTTGTGACCGGTCGCGTCGAGCGCGGCGTGGTCAAGGTCGGCGAGGAACTCGAGATCATCGGCATCCGTCCGACGACCAAGACGACCATCCTGACCAAGGACGAAGGTGGCCGTCACACGCCGTTCTTCACCAACTACCGTCCGCAGTTCTATTTCCGCACGACGGACGTGACCGGCATCGTGTCGCTGCCGGAAGGCACCGAGATGGTGATGCCGGGCGACAACATCACGGTCGATGTCGAGCTGATCGTGCCGATCGCCATGGAAGAGAAGCTGCGCTTCGCTATCCGTGAAGGCGGCCGCACCGTCGGTGCCGGCATCGTCGTCACCATCAAGGAATAACCGACCCCGGCATCCGCTGGGTCAGGTTCGAGACATAAAGGGCGGTCCTTGGGGCCGCCCTTTTCCTTTTGCCCGGCGGTCGTCGGGTGTTGTCGGTCGAACCCTGTTGCAAGCCTTTGCACCTCGTCTAGGATAGCTTGCATGGCGGGGCTTTTCCAAATGGTTCCAGGGCGCCTTTTGCATCGTCGGGCTTTGTGGTCGCTGTGGCTGATCTGCCTGCTGGCGTCGCTTGTCGCGGGGCATGCCGCCTTTGCAACGGATACGGCGCCGGATCTCGGTCCGACGATGCGCTTCGTCGTCGTCCGCAGCAACGCACCGGGCTGCGAGCCGATCTGCCCGGAATGGATCTCCGCCGAAGGCTCGATAGAGGCCCGGACGCCGGTTCTGTTCAAACGCATGCTCAAGACGCTTGGCGGCCGAAACCTGCCGATCGTCGTCGATTCTCCCGGCGGCAACGTCGAGGCGGCGCTCACGCTTGGCCGGCTGATCCGCAAGAACAAGCTCGATATCGCTGTCGGCAAGACCCGGTTCGACGGCTGTCTGCCTGATGCGAAGGACTGCGCGGAAAACGATGGCAGCGGCGTCCGCTATTTCGGCGATGCCTACGCCAGCGGCGCGATGTGCAATTCCGCCTGTCCGCTGATGTTTGCCGGCGGTATCCGGCGGTTGGTCGGTGAATCGGCCTATCTCGGCGTCCATCAGATCACCACGACCTATATCCGCACGAAACTGCAATATCGCACCACCTATCGAATCGTGGGCGGCAAGAAGAAGGTACTCAGCACAAGGATCGTCAGCCGGAAGAGTGCCGGCAGCTACAAGACCTACGAAATGAGCAAGGCGGTGGAGAAAAGGCTGGCGACCTATCTCGACGGGATGGGCGTCGGACCGGGCGTGCTCGAAACGATGAAGGACACCCCGGCCAGCGCAATCCACCAACTGGAAGTGCAAAACATGCTTCGGATGAGGATGGTCACCAGCCTGGATTCCGTCGACCTGTTGACCGCGGGAACCATCTGCCGCGCCACTCCATTGCCCGGAAATTGCCGGGAAGTCCCGCCTCCGGCAGACAAGGCCACGCGGCCGGCCGCTGCCGAGGTGGGAAAAGTCGAGCCCGCCGCCATCGCGCCGATCGGACCCGAAACCGTCCAGCAGGACAATGTCGCCGACATGCGCTTCGTTCTGGTGCGCGGCAAGAGTTTCCTCTGCGATCCCGATTGTCCGGAGTGGATCGCAGCGGAAGGCAGGATTACCGCCGAGACGCCACAGAAGCTGCGCGAATTGCTCGGCACCCTGGGGGATCGGCGGCTGCCCGTCGTGATCAACTCGCCTGGAGGCGACCTGTCCGGTGCTCTTGCCGCCGGAAGGCTGATCCGCGAACGCAGGCTCGACGTGGCGGTCGCACGCACGGAGTTCATGGAATGCGAGCCGGAAAAGCCGGGCTGCACGGCTCAGGACGGCGTCTATGTCGGGCTCACGAATGATGCGTTGGGCGAATGCGATGCAGCCTGTCCGATCATGCTTGCGGGCGGCGTCAGACGCCTGGTCGGCCCCCATGCGCGGTTGCGCTTGCGGTCGCTGGAACTGGACCAGCAGGTCAAGACCTATCTCGAAGAGATGGCGGTTGGGCCTGACCTGTTTGCCGCGATAAAGCTCCATTCGAGCCAACGGCAGCTCGATCCCAGGAAGATGCTCAAAGTCGGGCTGACGACAGGGCCTCAATCGGCGGATGAACTGACCGGCGCTTCCATTTGCAAATCGGCCCCGAAGCCAGGCAATTGCCGCCTGGTGTCGGCGCCCAGGATGCAGGCCAACGCGCCCACCAAGTCATAGTTTCGGCAGCACGGTCGGGCGGACTGGCCGTCGAGGCAGGTTGAGCCATCCCCGATAGTTCCGCTATCGTCACCCCGGCATTGCCATCTCTGGCGCTGCTTAAGGGGCCAGTGGAGGAAACAAATGAGCCAGGACGTCCCGACATTGTACGAATGGGCTGGCGGCACCGAGGCGCTGAACCGGCTGACGGAAACCTTCTACGACAAGGTGCTTCGCGACCCGGTCGTCGGGCCGGTGTTCAGGAGCATGTCGCCGGACCATCCGGCCCACGTTGCGGCGTTCATCGGCGAGGTTTTCGGCGGACCGAAAACCTACAGCGAAAAATTTGGCGGCCACCGCGAGATGGTCATGCACCACCTGGGCAAGCATCTGACCGAGGAGCAGCGCCGCCGCTGGATTAATCTTCTGGCCGATGCCGCCGACGCGGTCGGCCTGCCCGACGATCCTGAATTCCGCTCGGCCTTCATGGGCTATGTCGAATGGGGCTCGCGGCTGGCCAAGATGAACTCCAATCTCGGCGAGACCTGCGATCCCGAGACGGAACCGATGCCGGCCTGGGGCTGGGGCGTGCCGGGTGGGCCGTACAGGCCGCCGGAAACAAAGTAGTCTCCAGTCGCCACGGGAGGTGTCGGGCTGATGCTGGAAGATATGAATATCGTGCGCTGGCACGAGTGGGATGGCCCCGGCCTCGAACACTTGCTGCTGCAGGAGCGGGCAGGGGAAGTCTCGGCCGACTCTGTCGTGATCTGCTCTGGTGAAACGCCTTTTGCGGTGCGCTACCGCATCGCCTGCAACGCGAACTGGCATGCCAGGAGTGTCATGGTCGACGTGATCGGCAGCGGCCAGACACTTGTCCTTGCCGCCGACGGCGATGGTCGCTGGACCAGGGATGGCCTGCCGATGCCCGAGCTCGACGGCGTCCTCGACCCTGATCTCACCGTCACGCCGTTCACCAACACGCTGCCGATCCGGCGATTGCGGCTTTCGACGGGACAAAGTGCCGAGATCACCACCGCCTTCATCGATTTCCCGGCCCTCACCGTCGTCGCCAACCCGCAGCGCTACACATGCCTCGAAGAGGGCAGGCGATATCTCTACGAATCGCGCGCCAGCGACTTCAAGCGGGAGCTGGAGATCGACCGCGACGGGCTGGTCGTCAGCTATCCCGATTTCTGGCGCAGAGGTTAAGGCGCGTTTGCTTGCAAACCACTCTTTACAGAGCGTGCGGAAGCTTTTAGGAAGCGCCTGCTGCGCCGACATGCGCACGATACGGGCATAGCTCAGTTGGTAGAGCGGCGGTCTCCAAAACCGCAGGTCGTAGGTTCGAGCCCTGCTGCCCGTGCCATTTCTCGAAATGGCACTCAACGCGATATTTCGCCATTTCTCGAAATGGCCCTCAAAACGATATTTCGCGGCTGCCCTTTGAAAATCGGCGACCCGCTTGCCATATTAGGTCGATTGGGGCATAAGCGCGCTATAGCCGGGACGGAACGACTGGATGGTTCCGAGGCGGCGTTTGGTCATAAAGCGGACACTTGCCACTTGCGTGGATCAAGAATCGGTTTTATGTAGACGAAACAGACACGCGACGCGTGGAGCTGGGAAGCCGGCTTTACGCGTCTGATTTGCATGGGCGAAATGATTGCGCTGATTCGGCGCGAAAACAAGCCCGGGCGGCACGTCCCGGCCAGCGGGATCATCCAGGGGACCCGGCCAACGGGTCTTGAAGACAGAGCGGCATATGGCTTCGAAAACCACAAATCCTTTCGTCTTTCTCCAGCAGGTTCGCGCGGAGACCGCCAAGGTGACTTGGCCGTCGCGACGCGAAACGATGATCTCGACGGTGATGGTCCTCGCTTTCGCTGTGATCGCGATGATCTTTTTCTTCACCGCCGATCAGCTCATGGGCCTCGCGGTCGAGCAGATTCTTGGCATCGGACGCTAAGTCCGGCGATTACGGAGAAGTCTTGAAATGACTGCGCGGTGGTACATCGTCCACGCCTATTCGAACTTTGAAAAAAAGGTCGCCGAGGATATCGAGAACAAGGCCAAGCAGAAGGGCCTGTCCGCCGATATCGAGCAGATCGTGGTGCCGACCGAGAAGGTCGTCGAGGTTCGTCGTGGCCGCAAGGTCGATGCCGAGCGCAAGTTCTTCCCGGGCTATGTGCTCCTGAAGGCCAATCTGACCGACGCGGTGTTCTCGCTGGTCAAGAACACGCCGAAGGTCACCGGCTTCCTGGGCGACTCCAAGCCGGTGCCGATCACCGAGGCGGAAGCGCAGCGCATCCTGAACCAGGTGCAGGAAGGCGTCGAGCGGCCGAAGCCTTCGGTCACGTTCGAGATCGGCGAGGCGATCCGCGTTTCGGATGGTCCCTTCGCGTCGTTCAACGGTTTCGTCCAGGAAGTGGACGAGGAGCGGGCGCGGCTCAAGGTGGAAGTTTCGATCTTCGGGCGCGCCGTGCCTGTCGATCTGGAATTCGGACAGGTCGAAAAGGGCTGATCCGAAATCCCGCCGCCAAGCGCGGCAGGGAAGGGCGGCGCGGAAATCGCGCGGCTTTGAGAACGGTGGGAGACGAATGCGGCTTAGCCGGCCGCATG
The DNA here is from genome assembly GCF_056403835.1 of Mesorhizobium sp. P2_E6. Classification (NCBI taxonomy): domain Bacteria; kingdom Pseudomonadati; phylum Pseudomonadota; class Alphaproteobacteria; order Hyphomicrobiales; family Phyllobacteriaceae; genus Mesorhizobium; species Mesorhizobium sp. P2_E6. The sequence continues at coordinate 18,141 of NZ_JBFUEQ010000024.1, read as the reverse complement.
GATCGCACCACCAGACTGCAACCGCCGGTTTTTCCCTGATGATGGGGCCGGCATAGACAAAGGCAGGAAAAGAGATGGCTAAGAAAATTGCAGGCCAGCTCAAGCTCCAGGTCAAAGCGGGATCGGCCACGCCGTCTCCCCCGATCGGCCCGGCGCTTGGTCAGCGTGGCATCAACATTATGGAGTTCTGTAAGGCGTTCAACGCGCAGACCCAGGAAATGGAAAAGGGATCGCCGATTCCGGTCGTCATCACCTACTACCAGGACAAGTCCTTCACCTTCGTCATGAAGACGCCGCCGGTGAGCTACTTCCTGAAGAAGGCGGCAAACCTGACGTCGGGTTCGAAGGAGCCGGGCAAGATCAAGGCCGGCACGATCGGCCGCGACAAGGTTCGCGCCATTGCCGAGCAGAAGATGAAGGATCTGAACGCAAACGACGTCGAAGCGGCCATGCGCATGGTCGAGGGCTCCGCCCGCTCGATGGGTCTGGAAGTGGTGGGCTAAGATCATGGCAAAGATTGCAAAGCGTGTATCGAAGACCCGCGAAGGCATCGATCCCAACAAGGCTTACGCCCTGGGTGAAGCGCTGAAGCTGCTCAAGGACCGTTCCTCGGTCAAGTTCGACGAGACTGTCGAAGTCGCCATGAACCTCGGCGTCGATCCCCGCCATGCCGACCAGATGGTCCGCGGCGTGGTCAACCTGCCGAACGGCACCGGCCGCTCGGTTCGCGTTGCCGTGTTCGCCCGTGGCGACAAGGCTGACGAAGCGCGCGCCGCTGGCGCCGACATCGTCGGTGCCGAGGATCTGGTCGACATCGTCCAGAAGGGCACGATCGACTTCGATCGCTGCATCGCCACGCCGGACATGATGCCGCTGGTCGGCCGTCTCGGCAAGGTGCTCGGCCCGCGCGGCATGATGCCGAACCCGAAGGTTGGCACCGTCACCACCGACGTTGCCGCCGCCGTCAAGGCATCGAAGGGCGGCGCCGTCGAGTTCCGCGTCGAGAAGGCCGGCATCGTTCATGCCGGTGTCGGCAAGGTCTCGTTCGAGGTCAAGGCCCTGGAAGAGAACATCCGCGCCTTCGCTGACGCGGTGACCAAGGCAAAGCCGACGGGCGCCAAGGGCAACTACGTCAAGAAGGTGTCGGTCACCTCGACGATGGGCCCGGGCCTCAAGCTCGACGTCTCGACGCTCGCGGCGTCCTGATAAGTTTATCTGGGATCGGCCGTTAAAGGGCTGATCCGCAAAAGAATTCCGGGCCTCCAACCCAGGTTGGCGGCCCGGTGCCGGAAGTCGAAAGGCTTCCGGACATCCTGTCCGAGATTGCAGGCGGCCCAAAAGCCTTAATTCATGTGGGCCTGCATGAGACGGGTGAAGACCGGACAACGGAGCGACTGCTCCAATGAAAGGTTCGAACCGTGTTTGCCTTTTGTCTGCGCATCGTCGGCCTGGCCGTCGATGTGGCGAAAGGGGGCAGGATCCTCGAGCGTCGTTCGGGAGATCCGTTACTGGATGGCCCGGCCGACAAAAGGCAACCCGACGCCTGTCCTCGTGAATGGGAATGTTCCCGTTAACAGGATGGGGGTCAACTGGAGATAGGCAGTGGACAGAGCGGAAAAACGCGAACTCGTCACGGGCCTGAACGGTGCGTTCTCGAACGCAGGTTCAGTGGTCGTGGCCCACTACGCCGGTATCACCGTCGCGCAAATGAACGACCTTCGGTCGAAAATGCGCGCTGCCGGTGGCACCGTCAAAGTCGCGAAGAACCGTCTCGCCAAAATCGCTCTTCAGGGCACGGACTCCGCATCGATCATCGACCTGTTCAAGGGACAGACGCTGATTGCTTATTCGGAGGATCCGATTGCGGCGCCGAAGGTCGCGTCCGATTTCGCCAAGGGAAATGACAAGCTCGTCATTCTCGGCGGCGCAATGGGCACCACCTCGCTCAACGCCGACGGTGTGAAGGCACTCGCCACACTTCCGTCGCTCGATGAGCTGCGCGCCAGGCTGGTTGGCATGATCGCCACGCCGGCAACCCGGATCGCCCAGATCGTCAATGCGCCAGCGGCTTCGGTCGCGCGCGTCATCGGCGCTTACGCCCGGAAGGACGAGGCGGCATGAGGCCGTTCCTCGCTATCACAAACACACGTTCGAACCTGATGAAGGAATACAACAATGGCTGATCTCGCAAAGATCGTAGACGACCTTTCGAAGCTGACCGTCCTCGAGGCGGCCGAGCTGTCGAAGCTTCTGGAAGAAAAGTGGGGCGTCTCCGCCGCTGCTCCGGTGGCCGTTGCCGCCGCTGGCGGTGGTGCGGCTGCTGCTGCTCCGGCCGAGGAAAAGACGGAATTCGACGTCGTCCTCACCGAGGCAGGCGCTCAGAAGATCAACGTCATCAAGGAAGTCCGCGCCATCACCGGTCTTGGCCTCAAGGAAGCCAAGGATCTGGTCGAAGCGGCTCCGAAGCCGGTCAAGGAAGGCGTTTCCAAGGCCGACGCTGACAAGTTCAAGGCCCAGCTGGAAGCAGCCGGCGCCAAGGTCGACCTGAAGTAAGCGTAAAAGCGGCGGACGGCCTCGCGCCGTCCGCCACTCCCTTCGGCCGGAGGGAGCACGCGTAGCGCGAGACGTACGAGAACCTCTTTCCTGAGGGCCGCAAACCGGCCTTCAGGAAACGGGTTTTCTCCCGTTTTAGCCGGCCGCCGACAGGCGCCGGGAAAAACAGACAAAGGGTCGCCGCCCAGGTGGCCCAGAATGCAAGGCGAGCCGCGGCGAGGTTCGTCCCGAGTTTAGAGCTAAGGAGCGACGATGGCCCAGACCCAGACTTTCAATGGCCGCAGACGCGTACGCAAGTTCTTCGGAAAGATCCCGGAAGTTGCGGAGATGCCGAACCTGATCGAGGTTCAGAAGGCATCCTATGACCAGTTCCTGATGGTGGCGGAGCCCAAGGGTGGGCGTCCGGACGAGGGACTGCAGGCCGTCTTCAAGTCGGTCTTCCCGATTCAGGACTTTTCCGGCTCCTCGATGCTGGAGTTCGTGAAGTACGAGTTCGAAGGACCGAAATTCGACGTTGACGAATGCCGTCAGCGCGACCTCACCTATGCCGCGCCGCTGAAGGTGACGCTGCGCCTCATCGTGTTCGATATTGACGAGGATACCGGCGCCAAGTCGATCAAGGACATCAAGGAGCAGGACGTCTACATGGGCGACATGCCGCTCATGACGCTCAACGGCACCTTCATCGTCAATGGCACCGAGCGCGTTATCGTCTCGCAGATGCACCGCTCGCCGGGCGTCTTCTTCGACCATGACAAGGGCAAGTCGCACTCGTCGGGCAAGCTTCTGTTTGCCGCGCGCGTTATCCCCTATCGCGGCTCGTGGCTCGACATCGAGTTCGATTCCAAGGACGTCGTGCACGCCCGCATCGACCGTCGCCGCAAGATTCCGGTGACGTCGCTGCTGATGGCGCTCGGCATGGACGGCGAAGAGATTCTGTCGACCTTCTACAACAAGATCACCTACAAGCGCGCCGGCGACCACTGGCGCATTCCGTTCAACGTCGAGCGTTTCCGCGGCCTCAAGGCCGTCGGCGACCTGGTCGACGCCGATACGGGCGAAGTTGTTGTCGAAGCCGGCAAGAAGATCACTGCCCGCCAGGCCCGGGCGCTTGGCGAAAAGGGTCTCAAGGCGATCAAGTCGACCGACGAGGATCTGCTCGGCAATTACCTGGCCGAGGACATCGTCAACTACGCCACCGGCGAAATCTTCCTCGAAGCCGGCGACGAGATTGACGAAAAGACGCTGAAGGTGCTGCTTGGCACCGGTGAAAACGAGATCAAGGTTCTCGACATCGACCACGTCAATGTCGGCGCCTATATCCGCAACACGCTCAACGTCGACAAGAACGAGAGCCGCCAGGACGCGCTGTTCGACATCTATCGTGTCATGCGCCCCGGCGAGCCGCCGACACTCGAGACCGCCGAAGCCATGTTCAACTCGCTGTTCTTCGACAGCGAGCGCTACGATCTGTCGGCCGTTGGCCGCGTCAAGATGAACATGCGCCTCGAGCTCAAGGCCGAGGACACCGTGCGCGTGCTGCGCAAGGACGACATCCTGGCCGTGGTCAAGACGCTGGTCGAACTGCGTGACGGCAAGGGCGAGATCGACGACATCGACAATCTCGGCAACCGCCGCGTTCGGTCGGTCGGCGAGCTGATGGAAAACCAGTACCGCGTCGGCCTGCTGCGCATGGAGCGCGCGATCAAGGAGCGTATGTCCTCGATCGAGATCGACACGGTGATGCCGCAGGACCTGATCAACGCCAAGCCGGCGGCCGCCGCCGTGCGCGAGTTCTTCGGTTCCTCGCAGCTGTCGCAGTTCATGGACCAGACCAACCCGCTGTCGGAGATCACCCACAAGCGCCGCCTCTCGGCGCTTGGACCGGGCGGTCTGACCCGCGAGCGCGCCGGCTTCGAGGTGCGCGACGTGCACCCGACGCATTACGGCCGCATCTGCCCGATCGAGACGCCGGAAGGCCCGAATATCGGTCTGATCAACTCGCTGGCCACCTTCGCACGCGTCAACAAGTACGGCTTCATCGAGAGCCCGTACCGCAAGATCGTCGACGGCAAGCTGACCAATGACGTCGTCTATCTCTCGGCGATGGAAGAAGCCAAGCACCACGTCGCGCAGGCCAACGCCGAGCTTGACAAGAGTGGCGGCTTCGTCGACGAGTTCGTCATTTGCCGCAGCGCCGGCGAAGTGATGATGGCGCCCCGCGAAAACGTCGACCTGATGGACGTGTCGCCCAAGCAGATGGTTTCGGTGGCCGCGGCCCTGATCCCGTTCCTCGAGAACGACGACGCCAACCGCGCTCTGATGGGCTCGAACATGCAGCGTCAGGCCGTGCCGCTGGTGCGCGCCGAGGCGCCGTTCGTCGGCACCGGCATGGAGCCGATCGTCGCCCGTGACTCGGGCGCCGCCATCGGCGCCCGCCGCGGCGGCATCGTCGACCAGGTGGACGCGACGCGTATCGTCATTCGCGCCACCGAGGACCTCGATCCGGGCAAGTCCGGCGTCGACATCTACCGGCTGATGAAGTTCCAGCGTTCGAACCAGAACACCTGCATCAACCAGCGTCCGCTGGTCCGCATGGGCGACCGGGTCAACAAGGGCGACATCATCGCCGACGGTCCGTCGACCGAGCTCGGTGATCTGGCGCTCGGCCGCAACGTGCTGGTCGCTTTCATGCCGTGGAACGGCTACAACTACGAGGACTCGATCCTCCTGTCCGAGCGCATCGTCGCCGACGACGTCTTCACCTCGATCCATATCGAGGAGTTCGAGGTCATGGCGCGCGACACCAAGCTTGGTCCGGAGGAAATCACGCGCGACATTCCGAACGTCTCGGAAGAAGCGCTGAAGAACCTCGACGAAGCCGGCATTGTCTATATCGGTGCCGAGGTTCAGCCGGGCGACATCCTGGTCGGCAAGATCACGCCGAAGGGCGAAAGCCCGATGACGCCGGAAGAGAAGCTTCTGCGCGCCATCTTCGGCGAAAAGGCATCGGACGTGCGCGACACCTCGATGCGCATGCCTCCGGGCACCTTCGGCACGGTCGTCGAGGTGCGCGTCTTCAATCGCCACGGTGTGGAGAAGGACGAGCGCGCCATGGCGATCGAGCGCGAGGAGATCGAACGCCTCGCCAAGGACCGCGACGACGAGCAGGCCATTCTGGATCGCAACGTCTACGCGCGTCTTTCCGACGTGCTCGTCGGCAAGGAAGCGATCGCTGGACCGAAGGGCTTCAAGAAGGGCTCGACGCTGTCCAAGGACACGCTCGACGAGTATCCGCGTTCGCAGTGGTGGCAGTTTGCGGTGGAGAACGAAAAGCTCCAGAGCGAACTGGAAGCCCTGCGTGGCCAGTACGACGATTCCAAGAAGGCGCTCGAACAGCGCTTCATGGACAAGGTCGAGAAGGTCCAGCGCGGCGACGAAATGCCTCCAGGCGTCATGAAGATGGTCAAGGTCTTCGTGGCCGTGAAGCGCAAGATGCAGCCCGGCGACAAGATGGCCGGCCGTCACGGCAACAAGGGTGTCGTGTCGCGGATCGTTCCGGTCGAGGACATGCCTTTCCTCGAGGACGGCACGCATGCCGATATCGTGCTCAACCCGCTGGGTGTGCCGAGCCGCATGAATGTCGGCCAGATCCTGGAAACGCATCTGGGCTGGGCTTGCGCGGGCATGGGCAAGAAGATCGGCGAGCTGATCGACACGTACAAGGCAGCCGGCGACATCAAGCCGCTGCGCAAGACGCTCGAGAGCTTCATGCCGGCCAACGACCGCAACGAGCCGGTCCGCGAATATGACGACGAGAGCATCGTTCGCCTCAGCGAGCAGATGCGCCGCGGCGTCTCGATCGCGACCCCGGTGTTCGACGGCGCGCACGAGGCTGACATCAACATCATGCTGGAGCAGGCGGGCCTGCACACCAGCGGTCAGTCGCAGCTCTATGACGGACGCACCGGCGAGCCGTTCGATCGCAAGGTGACGATGGGCTATATCTACATGCTCAAGCTTCACCATCTCGTGGACGACAAGATCCACGCGCGTTCGATCGGTCCGTACTCGCTCGTCACCCAGCAGCCGCTGGGCGGCAAGGCGCAGTTCGGTGGCCAGCGCTTCGGCGAAATGGAGGTCTGGGCGCTGGAAGCATACGGCGCCGCCTACACGCTGCAGGAAATGCTGACGGTGAAGTCGGACGACGTCGCCGGCCGTACCAAGGTCTACGAGGCGATCGTCCGTGGCGACGACACCTTCGAGGCCGGCATTCCCGAGAGCTTCAACGTTCTCGTCAAGGAAATGCGGTCTCTCGGCCTCAATGTCGAGCTGGAGAACACCAAGCTCGACGACAACCCGGTCCGGCTGCCCGACGCGGCCGAGTAAGGCAACGGCGCGCCGCGGAAAGCCGCGGCGCGCCAGAGCATGATCCCGAAAAGTGGCTACCGGTTTTCGGACAGGGTCATGCTCAACCAAGAAGTATTCGACGGCCAGTGGCCGACAAAGACGGCGGGCGTTTGGCTCGCGACTAGATGCAAGGGGTTTTCGAGGACCCCGAAAAGGAGAACGGCATGAACCAAGAGGTCATGAATCTCTTCAATCCCCAGGCGCCGGCACAGGTGTTCGATTCCATCCGGATATCGCTCGCCAGCCCTGAGAAGATTCTGTCCTGGTCGTTCGGCGAGATCAAGAAGCCGGAGACCATCAACTACCGCACCTTCAAGCCGGAGCGTGACGGTCTGTTCTGCGCGCGCATTTTTGGCCCGATCAAGGACTATGAGTGCCTGTGCGGCAAGTACAAGCGCATGAAGTACAAGGGCGTCATCTGCGAGAAGTGCGGCGTCGAAGTCACGCTGTCGCGCGTCCGCCGCGAGCGCATGGGCCATATCGAGCTCGCAGCGCCCGTCGCCCACATCTGGTTCCTGAAGTCGCTGCCGTCGCGCATCGGCACGCTGCTCGACATGACCCTGAAGGACATCGAGCGGGTCCTCTACTTCGAGAACTACATCGTCACCGAGCCTGGCCTCACCGCGCTGAAGGAGCACCAGCTGCTCAGCGAGGAAGAGTACATGATCGCCGTCGACGAGTATGGCGAGGACAGCTTCACCGCCATGATCGGCGCCGAGGCCATCCATGACCTTCTGGCCGGCATGGACCTGGAGAAGATCGCCGGCGACCTGCGTACGGAACTGGCTTCGACCACCTCCGAGCTGAAGCAGAAGAAGTATCTGAAGCGGCTCAAGGTCGTCGAGAACTTCATGGAATCCGGCAACCGTCCGGAATGGATGATCATGAAAGTGGTTCCGGTGATCCCGCCGGACCTGCGTCCGCTCGTCCCGCTGGACGGCGGCCGTTTCGCCACCTCGGATCTCAACGATCTCTATCGCCGCGTCATCAACCGCAACAACCGTCTGAAGCGGCTGATCGAGCTGCGCGCCCCGGGCATCATCGTGCGCAATGAAAAGCGCATGCTGCAGGAAGCCGTCGATGCGCTGTTCGACAACGGCCGTCGCGGCCGCGTCATCACCGGCGCCAACAAGCGCCCGCTGAAGTCGCTGTCCGACATGCTCAAGGGCAAGCAGGGCCGGTTCCGTCAGAACCTGCTCGGCAAGCGCGTCGACTATTCCGGCCGCTCGGTCATCGTGACCGGTCCGGAGCTCAAGCTGCACCAGTGCGGCCTGCCGAAGAAGATGGCGCTCGAACTGTTCAAGCCCTTCATCTACGCCCGTCTCGACGCCAAGGGTTACTCCTCGACCGTCAAGCAGGCCAAGAAGCTGGTCGAGAAGGAACGTCCGGAAGTCTGGGATATCCTCGACGAGGTCATCCGCGAGCATCCGGTGCTCCTGAACCGTGCGCCGACGCTGCACCGTCTCGGCATCCAGGCGTTCGAGCCGATCCTGATCGAAGGCAAGGCGATCCAGCTTCACCCGCTGGTCTGCACGGCCTTCAACGCCGACTTCGACGGTGACCAGATGGCCGTTCACGTGCCGCTGTCGCTGGAAGCGCAGCTTGAAGCCCGCGTGCTGATGATGTCGACCAACAACATCCTGCACCCGGCTTCCGGCGCGCCGATCATCGTGCCGTCGCAGGACATGGTTCTGGGTCTCTACTATCTCTCGATCGTCAACCAGAACGAGCCGGGCGAGGGGATGGTGTTTGCCGACATGGGCGAACTCCAGCATGCGCTCGAGACCAAGGCGGTGACGCTGCACTCCAAGATCCGCGGTCGTTTCCGCTCGGTCGATGCCGATGGCAAGGTCGTGTCGAAGATCTACGACACCACTCCTGGCCGCATGATTATCGGCGAGCTTCTGCCGAAGAACGTCAATGTGCCATACGAGACCGCCAACCAGGAGATGACCAAGAAGAACATCTCCAAGATGATCGATACCGTCTACCGCCACTGCGGTCAGAAGGAGACGGTCATTTTCTGCGATCGCATCATGGCGCTCGGCTTCAGCCATGCCTGCCGTGCCGGCATTTCGTTCGGCAAGGACGACATGCTGATCCCGGATGCCAAGATCAAGCTGGTCTCCGACACCGAGGCTTTGGCCAAGGAATACGAGCAGCAGTACAATGACGGCCTGATCACGCAGGGCGAGAAGTACAACAAGGTCGTCGACGCCTGGGCCAAGTGCTCGGAAAAAGTCGCCGACGAAATGATGGCCCGCATCAAGGCGGTCGAGTTCGAGGACAACGGCCGTCAGAAGCCGATGAACTCGATCTACATGATGTCGCACTCCGGTGCGCGTGGCTCGCCCACCCAGATGCGCCAGCTCGCTGGCATGCGCGGCCTGATGGCCAAGCCCTCGGGTGAAATCATCGAGACGCCGATCATCTCGAACTTCAAGGAAGGCCTGACCGTGCTCGAGTACTTCAACTCGACCCACGGCGCCCGCAAGGGTCTGGCCGACACCGCCTTGAAGACGGCGAACTCGGGTTACCTCACCCGTCGTCTGGTCGACGTGGCGCAGGACTGCATCGTCAACTCCGTCGACTGCGGCACCGACAAGGGCCTCACCATGCAGCCGATCGTCGATGCCGGCCAGGTCGTCGCTTCCGTTGGCCAGCGCGTGCTGGGCCGTACGTCGCTCGACGACATCAACCATCCGGTGTCGGGCGAGGTTCTGGTCAAGGCCGGAACGCTGATGGACGAGCGCGACGTGGAAAAGATCGAAAAGGCCGGTGTCCAGTCGGTCCGCATCCGCTCGGCACTGACCTGCGAGGTCAGGGTTGGCGTGTGCGCGGTCTGCTACGGACGCGATCTTGCCCGCGGCACCCCGGTCAACCAGGGCGAAGCCGTCGGCGTCATCGCGGCGCAGTCGATCGGCGAGCCGGGCACCCAGCTCACCATGCGTACCTTCCACATGGGCGGTACGGCGCAGGTGGTGGACTCCTCGTTCCTTGAAGCCTCCTACGAGGGCAAGGTCGAGATCCGCAACCGCAACGTGGTGCGCAACTCGGACGGCCAGCAGATGGTCATGGGCCGCAACATGGCGGTGCTGATCCTCGACGAAACCGGCAAGGAGCGCGCCACGCACCGTCTCACCTATGGTTCGCGTATCTTCGTGGACGATGGCGACAAGGTGAAGCGCGGCCAGCGTATCGCCGAGTGGGATCCCTATACCCGCCCGGTCCTCACCGAAATCGAGGGCAGGGTGTCGTACGAGGATCTGGTCGACGGCATTTCCGTTCAGGAAACGGCAGACGAGTCGACCGGCATCACCAAGCGTGAGGTCATCGACTGGCGCTCGACGCCACGCGGCAACGACCTCAAGCCGGCGATTGCCATCCAGGACGCCAAGGGCAAGGTCGGCAAGCTGTCGAAGGGCGGCGACGCCCGCTTCCTGCTCTCGGTCGAGGCCATTCTTTCGGTCGAGCCGGGTGCCCAGGTTCGCCCCGGCGACGTGCTGGCGCGTATCCCGATGGAGAGCGCCAAGACCAAGGACATCACCGGCGGTCTGCCGCGTGTTGCCGAACTGTTCGAGGCACGCCGTCCGAAGGATCACGCCATCATCGCCGAGATCGATGGCACGATCCGCTTCGGCCGCGACTACAAGAACAAGCGTCGCATCATCATCGAGCCGCATGACTCGACGCTTGAGCCGGTCGAATACCTGATCCCGAAGGGCAAGCCGTTCCATCTCCAGGACGGCGACGTCATCGAGAAGGGCGACTACATCCTCGACGGCAATCCTGCGCCGCACGACATCCTGGCGATCAAGGGCGTGGAGGCACTTGCTTCCTACCTCGTCAACGAGATCCAGGAAGTCTACCGTCTGCAGGGCGTGTCGATCAACGACAAGCACATCGAGGTGATCGTTCGCCAGATGCTGCAGAAGGTCGAGATCACCACGCAGGGCGACTCGACCTACATTCCGGGCGACCACGTCGACGTGATCGAGCTGGAAGAGGTCAACGAGCGTCTGATCGAGGACGGCAAGAAGCCGGCCGAAGGCCAGCCGGTGCTGCTCGGCATCACCAAGGCATCGCTGCAGACGCCGTCCTTCATCTCGGCCGCCTCCTTCCAGGAGACGACCAGGGTGCTGACGGAAGCCGCGGTTGCCGGCAAGACCGACATGCTGCAGGGGCTGAAGGAAAACGTCATCGTCGGCCGGCTTATCCCGGCCGGTACCGGCGGCACGATGAGCCAGATCCGGCGCATCGCCACCTCGCGCGACGAACTGATCATCGACGAGCGCCGCAAGGCCTCCGGTGTGGAAGTCGCCGAGCCGATGCTGGCCGACATGACAACCGCCGCGCAGTAAGCGCGGCGGCCAGACAAAAAAATCGAGCGGTTCATTGTTTCGGTGAACCGCTCAAGGAATCTCAGGCAACAGGGCCGTCGGGGCAACCCGGCGGCTTTTTTGTATACTGAACCAACTGTCGGTATTCATGGCAGATGGACCAAGGAGCCCGCAATTGGAAGAAGCTGCCCTTTGGGAGTTGATAAACGATGGCCGGGATCGCATGGGCTTTGCTCAGAAAAGGCTCTGGGACGCGATCACGATCCGGAAAGATGGACGCACACCTCAGCGAATGGCGCCGAACACTGCTTCTGGGTTGTTGCTTTGATCGGGCAGAGCGTCGTTTCTTACAACGATGTCGAACACGGCTTTGACCGCTCGACCTTCATCCGCTTTGGCGAACTCACTGAGCTGGGCTGGGGGCAGGCCGGTCTCGACGTGGTGGTCCAGGATATTCTGAACGAACTTGAATTCGGACACCCGACAGCGCCACGGGTTTCCTCTCCGCAACCCGGAGAGTGTCCCGATTCCAATAGCAAGTAGCCCGCTGACCAGGCGATCTTGCCGAAAATCGCCGGTGCTCAGTCGAAAAACGCTTCCACCACATTGCGCTTGCCGAGCATGAAGGCATCGGCGACATGCTGGAGCGGCGCCAGATCGACGTCGGAGCTGCCGGCGTGGACAATCTCGGCAAACCGCTTGTAGAGCATCGGGTATTCCGCTTCCGGTTCGTCATGGACGACGCGGCCGTCGATGGCGAGCTTCGAGCCGCCGCCTGAGAGCACCATCGCGCCCTTGTCGGTGTCGGCAACGATGTCCCAGCTTTGCGGGCCTGTCTGGAGCCAGTCGAGATCCATCGTCACCGGCAATCCATTCGAAGTGCGGAAGGTGACCTGTGCCGCGACCGGCGCGGCGCGGTTTTCGGGAAAATCGAGCACGGCAGAGGTGATGAACATCGGCGGCAGGATGTGGGTCACGATCGATAGCGCATTGATGCCGGGATCGAAGACGCCGAAGCCGCCGGGAGCCCAGATCCATTCCTGGTTGGGATGCCAGCGACGCACGTCCTCCTTCCAGTTGATGGCGGCGGACTTGATCTTGGCCGAACTCAGGAAGGCGCGCGCGGCCTCGACCGCCGGCGCATAACGCGAATGCCAGCTGGCAAACAGCGAGACGCCGTTCTTCAACGCCAATGCCTTGAGGTTCTCGACCTCGCTGACAGTGGCGCCGGGTGGCTTCTCCAGGAAGACGTGTTTCTTGGCTTCCAGTGCCGTGCGCGCCGCGTCGTAGCGAAACTGCGGCGGCATGCAGAGCGATACCGCCTCGAGCTCCGGCACCGCGTCGAGCATGGCTTCGATGTCAGGAAAATTCGGAATGCCGTCGACCTTGCCGTGCCGGCTGGCGGCGGCGATGAGGCGATAGTCCTGGTCCTTCGCCAGGGCCGGCAGGTGCTGGTCGCGGACGATCTTGCCGACACCGACGATGCCTATCTTGATGGGCTGGGACACGGCCGCTCCGTCTGTTGAATGATGGTGGTGGCTTCTTATCAGAACACTTGCCCCCGACAAGCCGAAGCCAGCGAGCCGACGCCGAAAAGTCAGCCCCAGCTTTCCTCGAACGGCAAGATCAGTTTTCCACCCGCCAGGAAGGCCTCGATCGCCGGCTCGAAAGGCGAGGGGTCGAGGCTGTTCGCAGCCAGCCATCCGTCGGAATAATAGGTGTTGGCATAGCGATCGCCGGAATCGCAGATCAGCGTCACCAGCGAACCCGCCCTTCCTTCCTCGATCATGCGCGCGGCCTGAAAGCACATGGCGATGAAGTTGGTGCCGGTCGAGCCGCCGACACGACGGCCGAGCCGTCGCGACAACACCCGCATCGCCGCCAGCGACACCGCGTCCGGCACCCGCAGCATATGATCGATGACGCCAGGCACGAAGGACGGCTCCATGCGCGGCCGGCCGATCCCCTCGATCCGCGACGGCTGTTCGCAGCGGCAATTGCGATCTTGCGTAGCAAAACCGTCGAAGAAGGCCGAGCGCTCGACGTCGGCAACCGACAGCCGCGTCGCATGCTGCTTGTAGCGCAGGAAGCGCCCGATCGTGGCGGTGGTGCCGCCGGTGCCGGCGCTCATCACGATCCAGGCCGGAACCGGATGCCGCTCCTCGCGCATCTGCCCGAAGATCGATTCGGCGATGTTGTTGTTGCCGCGCCAGTCGGTGGCGCGCTCGGCGTGGGTGAACTGGTCCATGAAATGGCCGCCCAGTTTCGCCGCGAGTTCGGCCGACTCGGCGTAGATGCGCCTGCCGTCGTCGATGAAATGGCAGTTGCCGCCATAGTGCTCGATCGCGGCGATCTTTTCGCGCGAGGTCGAGCGCGGCATCACCGCATAGAACGGCACCCCGATCATACGGGCAAAGTACGCTTCCGATACCGCGGTCGAACCCGACGACGCTTCGATCACCGGCGCGCCTTCGCGGATCAGGCCATTGCACAGCGCATATAGAAACAGCGAGCGCGCCAGCCGGTGCTTCAGGCTGCCGGTCGGATGGGTGGATTCATCCTTGAGATAGAGATCGATGCCGGCCAGTGCCGGTAGATCGAGCTTCCACAGATGCGTGTCGGCCGAGCGGCGCTGATCGGCCTCGATCGCCGCGACGGCCTGGTCGGCCCAGGTCCGGGATGCAGGTCCAACCGCTTTTGCTCCGGCCATCGTCAGCGCACCCGATTCAGATCGGCACGTCGAAAGTAACGATCGACACTTCGCCTTCGAGCGCGCCCTGGAAGGCGGAAAGATGAGGCTCATCGTCGGGTGCGCCGTCCATGTCGCCGATCTGGTCGAGTTCGGCCTCGGCGTAACCTTCCGCCGCAAGCGATTCGAGCGCCCGGCGCACCGCCGAATCGTCGTCGGGGGCGACCAGCATCACGTGCACGCCTTCCGGCTTGCCGCCCTTTTTCTTCCACACCCGGCCGGTGATGATGGTGACCGGGCGCTCTTCATTGTCGTTCACGGGCCGATTCCTCTTGGCAGATTGCGGGCGGGCGAGGGGATTTTCACTGCTCATGCGGCCTTTTCGCATGAAGCAGGGCCGTGCAACAGCGCAAAGCCGGTCACTTTCTTCCTCGCCCTTGCAAAATTGCGAAACAAAATTACATGCGTTTTTCGCATGGCTGCCGAGCCTTGGTTGGCGCGCAATATTTGGCGCTCCGGGCTTGACGGTTCGCGGTCTTACGAGTAGAAGCCGCCCAGTCAGAACCGATGTGAGGCTCTCCCTTCCGAAGCGACACGCTTTGGAGTTTGCCTCAAACAGGGTTCGTTTTACGAGCGAAAAGACATTTCCGGCGTGCACGAAGCGGGTCCGCTTCCTCTGCCATTTGTTCGGGCAAAGACCGCGAGGCGCGGTTTGTGGCCCGAATTTGCGTATGGAAATGACGCTTTGAGCGGCCCTGACCGGGCGAGACACGGAATTGAGAGACAAGAGGGTTTAATGCCTACCGTCAACCAGCTGATCCGCAAGCCGCGCATTGCGCCGGTGAAGCGCAACAAGGTCCCGGCCATGCAGCAGAACCCGCAGAAGCGGGGCGTCTGCACGCGCGTCTATACAACGACGCCGAAGAAGCCGAACTCGGCGCTGCGCAAGGTGGCCAAGATCCGCCTGACCAATGGTTTTGAAGTGATCGGGTACATCCCCGGCGAAGGTCACAACCTTCAGGAACACTCCGTGGTGATGATCCGCGGCGGCCGCGTCAAGGATCTTCCGGGCGTTCGCTACCACATCATCCGCGGCGTGCTCGACACGCAGGGTGTGAAGAACCGCAAGCAGCGCCGTTCGAAGTACGGCGCCAAGCGTCCGAAGTGACCGAAGCGTAGCGAAGGTCATCCCGGGCAAGCATCCGGGATCAAGGCCACCACGCATAATTGAGGCAGAGAAAAAATGTCGCGTCGTCACAGTGCAGAAAAGCGTGAGATCAATCCGGACCCGAAGTTCGGCGATCTGATCGTCACCAAGTTCATGAACGCCGTCATGTATGACGGCAAGAAGTCGGTTGCCGAGACCATCGTCTACGGCGCGCTCGACCAGGTTCAGTCGAAGACCAAGCAGGAGCCGGTCACCGTCTTCCATCAGGCGCTCGACAATGTCGCGCCGCATGTGGAAGTGCGTTCGCGTCGTGTCGGCGGCGCCACCTACCAGGTTCCGGTCGACGTGCGCCCCGAGCGCCGCCAGGCTCTGGCCATTCGTTGGCTGATCGCCGCGGCCCGCAACCGCAACGAGACCACCATGGTCGACCGCCTCTCCGGCGAGCTGATGGACGCGGCCAACAACCGCGGCACCGCCGTCAAGAAGCGTGAAGACACCCACAAGATGGCTGAAGCCAACCGCGCTTTCGCGCACTACCGCTGGTAAAGCGCGTACGAGACTGAGAGGCAGCTACGATGGCCCGCGAATACAAAATCGAAGACTACCGCAATTTCGGTATCATGGCGCATATTGACGCCGGCAAGACGACGACCACCGAGCGCGTCCTCTATTACACGGGCAAGTCGCACAAGATCGGCGAAGTCCACGACGGCGCTGCCACCATGGATTGGATGGAGCAGGAGCAGGAGCGCGGCATCACCATCACGTCCGCCGCGACCACGACCTTCTGGAAGGGTCGCAGCGGCAAGATGTACCGCTTCAACATCATCGACACCCCCGGACACGTCGACTTCACCATTGAAGTCGAGCGTTCGCTGCGCGTGCTCGACGGCGCCATTGCGCTGCTCGACGCCAACGCCGGTGTCGAACCGCAGACGGAAACCGTCTGGCGCCAGGCCGACAAGTATCGCGTTCCGCGCATGATCTTCTGCAACAAGATGGACAAGATCGGCGCCGACTTCTACCGCTCGGTCGAGATGATCGGTTCGCGCCTCGGTGCGCATGCCGTCGTCATGCAGCTGCCGATCGGTGCCGAGACCGAGTTCAAGGGCGTTGTCGACCTCGTCGAGATGAACGCGCTTGTCTGGCGCGATGAGACGCTGGGCGCTGCCTGGGACGTCGTCGAGATCCCGGCCGACCTCAAGGCTCGTGCCGAGGAATACCGCGAGAAGATGATCGAAGCCGCCGTCGAAATGGACGAGACGGCACTCGAGAACTACCTCGAAGGCAAGATGCCGTCGAATGACGAGATCCGCGCGCTGATCCGCAAGGGCACCATCGCGGTGAAGTTCTACCCGATGTTCTGCGGCTCGGCCTTCAAGAACAAGGGTGTGCAGCCGCTGCTTGACGCCGTCGTCGAATATCTGCCGTCGCCGGCCGATGTTCCGGCCATCAAGGGCGTCGATGCCAAGACCGACGCCGAGATCGAGCGTCACGCCGACGACAACGAGCCGCTGTCGATGCTCGCCTTCAAGATCATGAACGACCCGTTCGTCGGTTCGCTCACCTTTGCCCGCATCTATTCGGGCAAGCTCACCAAGGGCATCTCGGTCGACAACACCGTGAAGGGTAAGAAGGAACGCATCGGTCGCATGCTGCAGATGCATGCCAACTCGCGCGCCGACGTCGAAGAGGCTTTCGCCGGCGACATCGTCGCTCTGGCTGGCCTCAAGGACACCACCACCGGCGATACGCTGAGCGATCCGCTGCATCCGGTCATCCTCGAGCGCATGGAATTCCCCGATCCGGTCATCCAGATCGCGATCGAGCCGAAGACCAAGAACGACCAGGAAAAGATGGGCCTCGCCCTTCACCGCCTGGCCGCCGAGGATCCGTCCTTCCGCGTCAAGACCGACGAGGAAAGCGGCCAGACGATCATTTCCGGCATGGGCGAGCTTCACCTCGACATCATCGTCGACCGCATGCGTCGCGAGTTCAAAGTCGAGGCCAATGTCGGTGCGCCGCAGGTGGCCTATCGCGAGACGATCACCCGCAGGCACGAGCAGGACTACACGCACAAGAAGCAGACCGGCGGTACCGGTCAGTTCGCCCGCGTCAAGATCGTCTTCGAGCCGAATCCGGACAGCAGCGAATTCGAGTTCGAAACCAAGATCGTCGGCGGTGCGGTTCCCAAGGAATACATCCCCGGTGTCGAAAAGGGCATCAACAGCGTCATGACCTCGGGTCCGTTCGCGGGCTTCCCGATGATCGGTGTCAAGGCGACGCTGATCGACGGCGCTTACCACGATGTTGACTCCAGCGTTCTGGCCTTCGAAATCGCCGGCCGCGCCTGCTTCCGTGAAGCCGCACCCAAGCTTGGCGTGCAGTTGCTCGAGCCGATCATGAAGGTCGAAGTGGTGACGCCGGAAGACTACGTCGGCAGCGTCATCGGCGATCTGAACGG
The DNA here is from genome assembly GCF_056403835.1 of Mesorhizobium sp. P2_E6. Taxonomy (NCBI): domain Bacteria; kingdom Pseudomonadati; phylum Pseudomonadota; class Alphaproteobacteria; order Hyphomicrobiales; family Phyllobacteriaceae; genus Mesorhizobium; species Mesorhizobium sp. P2_E6. Next base: position 517 of record NZ_JBFUEQ010000024.1, on the reverse strand, counting down.
CCGTCGCGGCCAGATCCAGGGCCAGGAAGCACGTGGCGTGGCAGTGGTCATCAACGCGATGGTGCCGCTCGCCAACATGTTCAAGTACGTCGACAACCTGCGCTCGATGAGCCAGGGCCGCGCGGCCTACACCATGCAGTTCGATCACTATGAGCCTGTGCCGACCGCGGTCGCCCAGGAAGTTCAGAAGAAATACGCGTAACTCGAACGGGTTGCAGCGGTAACTTAATTCAAGGCCCGCACGGGCGAGCAGGATTGGAGACATCACATGGCAAAAGGTAAATTCGAGCGTAACAAGCCTCATGTGAACATCGGCACGATTGGTCACGTTGACCATGGCAAGACGTCGCTGACGGCGGCGATCACGAAGTATTTTGGCGAATRCAAGCGCTATGACCAGATCGACGCGGCACCTGAGGAGAAGGCGCGCGGCATCACGATCTCGACGGCGCATGTCGAATACGAGACGGCCAACCGCCACTACGCTCACGTCGACTGCCCCGGGCACGCCGACTAT
>NZ_JBFUEQ010000023.1:0-34063 GCF_056403835.1 Mesorhizobium sp. P2_E6 | reverse complement strand
TCCAATGTGTATCCGTGTGCGGCGGAATTTCGTAGCCCGGAATGTCACGCGTTAGGATGGGGATTGGAAACATGCCCACCTCGGCCAAGCCGGGCCCGAACCGTCGCCCCATCGCCGGTGCCAGTCGGCGACGGAAAGCGTTCTTCACCGGCTCGGAACAAAGCGCCTTGCCAACCACGTTCCACACCGTCCGCTTCGCCGACGGCAGATGTCGGATGTTTTCCGGAAAGAGATCAATCTTCACCCGCGTGGACGCACCCATCGCATCCCGCTGTTTGGACCGGCCGTGCATCGGTCGGTAATCCGCATACACCGGCAGCGCCGCCAGCATGGATTTATAAACATCCTCCGGAAAGACCCGGTCGAACTCAAGATGGTAAAATGGCCCTTCCACCGCGCGCGCGGCCTCTACGGACTTCGCTACAAATTCCGCCAGCTTTCCTGCGGCTATAGTTTGATCAGCATTTGGAACACTCATATCAGCTCCTACCCACAAGCACATTTGGAAATGCTGCCGCTTGCTGCGAAATCCGGCGCATCGGTCTCCGACCCGGCATCGGCCGTGGTCAACTCAGGATCGCGTTGCCGCAATAGCTGCGGTTGAAGGGCGCCGCTATGATAACGACTGCCTTTGTTGGGAGGCCTTGATCAGCTTTCGGAGGCAGCCCCCTTCCCGTCGGCATTGACCCCGAGCCTCACCAGTGTGTGTTTGCCGCTGTCCTAGACCGCCGCAGCGTCCAGCCGCGGCCATGCCGGTGACGCCATTGCGCGAGCGCCAGAAATCATAACCGGCATACCTATTGCGGTGGTCGCGACTATACTTTTGGAGGCTCCATCTGGACGGAAATTTACCAGAATAGATGGGGTCTCTTGCGAAAATATTCGCTTTAGGAGATGCTAATCTCTGGCCTTGGGAGGGCTGGGGGGATGAAAGTAAAATGGTTTGTGGCACTTGGTGCCACCGCGCTGCTTTGCGGATGCCAAACAAGCAACCAAGCCGACTACATGCAAATCGGATACGGGCCTAGTTTCGACGTAGCACATGCCCAGTGCGAAATGCAAAAAGGGTCCGTAGACCAAGGCTACATTGCCATTGGATCTCCCGGCTTTGTTGCCGGCGCCGGCCTCGGTAACGCTCTCGGCAATGCGATAGCCGAAGATCAGTACATGAAGAACTGTCTGATCATCAGCGGCTGGAAGCGAGCCCCGCACGGCAAGGGCGCGGCCGCGGCTTCAGCCGTTGCAACTGGCGGGCCACCAACTCCCTATGGCGTGGCACGCGCACCCGGCAGTTGGATAAACACGGCCCTACTTGATTGGTCGGACGCCAACAACAAATGCATCGCTGGTGACAAGGCTGCTTGCGCAAGTCGATCGAAGCTAGGCGCCCAGCTAAGAGCCGCTGGGGTTAATCCCGCGCCCGTCTGACGATGGAGGCAGTCCGCTGTGCGCCTGATTAGCCTAGGTCCATTTACAATAGCACTTTGCCTTCTCGCCAGTCAGGCGCATGCGGGTCGGGCATACAACCTCGTGTCTCGCCTACCCGAGACTGATCTGCTTAGGGCCCTCCAATCTATTATCGTGAACGCCGACGCCTGCACGGACGCCAGCAAGATGATCTCATGGGGGATTCAACCGTGTCCGACGCCGGCTATTGGACAATCCGCTGCGCCGAAGGCGACTACATGCTTGAGATTATGAATGCAGGAGATATGCAAACGAGGGTTCTGAAGTGCAAGTTGGCAGAGGCTTTAGGCCTTCGTTGCTGGCAGCCATTCTAACGGATGGACCATTGGGGAATGGGCTTGGGCGGATCGCGTTACGACAAACGCTCTGATCAATGTCGAGAGCGGACCGGCGCCAAGCATAAGCTCGCGCGATCAGACGAAGGCTTTGCGGCAGTTTTTCAGTGGCCAAGCAGGCGGCAGCCTGCCCAGTAGAACGGATTCGTTGTATCCGGCTTAGCTGGCAATTGATCGAGCGCTTCTGCCAATGCAGTTTTGGCTTGCGACCTAGGACTGTTGCGCAGCTGAATGAGTTTTTCATCCCAAGAGGTATCGCGCAGCCACAGCTGAGCTTCGCGAAGCGAAGTGGCGGGATCGGCGGTGGCCCTAGACCACCGATCGTAAAAACGCGACATCAACAGCGCCAAGCACCAATCGGGCATCGCCCACAGCGTTGCTATAACAGCTTGGCAGCCCTGCATAAGAAAGCCAGAGCTCAAAGACATACCGCTCTGCAGAGCGCCCAAGCTGGTGAGCGCGGTCTCGCATCCCGCGAGAACGACGAGTCGCGGGCTGACAGGAGGAAGGGAGAAAATTGCTTGTAGCGTCAATTCGCCTTCCGCCGCCACCGATAGGCTACTCAGCAACGGTGTCTCGTGATTGGCTAGGCCGTGGCATGCAAAATGCCATATGTCTGCGTTTGGCATCTCGGAACAAAGCTCGGCAACCCGTGTGGAGGATCGATTGAAACGCTTGCAGTTCGGGAAGCACTCAGCCAATAAATCGGCTTCCAAAACCGCGAATGGCAATGACATCGCTCCCGGTGCTCCGTCCTCGACGACTACGAGCGCTGCATGTTCTTCGATCAAGATATCCTGTGTTCGGCGAATGAGCGAAGCTGCACATGGCGTGTAGCTGATTGCGAGACTGTCGATCATGGCCGTTCCAGCTTTGCTGCGAATGGCATGAAGCGGCAGAACTCCCAGCACAGGGCTTGGCGAAAAGATCGCCAAAGTTATGCCTTTAGTGATCAAGTCCTCCGACACCTGACTAAATCCGATCTTCGCGAGAACTCCGAGGCTGCGATCCAACGCGTCATGTACCGAGCCAAGCTCATCGTCTCTGGACCCGGCCCTCCTCCATTGCAGATATGCGGATAGCCATCCGTGATGGTCTACACCGACCAACAGCGAATTGGAGGTGTTTGCGTTATAGTTGCAAAACCATCGAACCTGTATCTCAGGATTACTGTTGGTGGCTGGTATGACAGTCAAAACTAGCGCCCCTTGAGGGATCGTAATGAAGTACACGAGACCGCTTCCGGGCTCGATGGTCCCGCTGATTTCTTCGAAGCTTAGGCTTGGGACGACCGGGGCACGAATTCCAGTTGTTGTTGCGTCTCCGTCTGGACAGAGCAGCTGTGCGAGTGCACGGCTCCGTCCCCTCTCAACTGCCATTACAGCGCCTCGAAGGTCACCAGTTTTGGCCAGGCAATAAGCCAGGGCCTCATAGGTTTCGGTGCACTCTTGAACCCAATAGGCATGGGCGTCTCTGTTCGATTGACCATCGAGGAGCTGATCAGCTGCCTGAGTGGCGTGGATCGAGGCTTCGATGGCCTCGTCCCAGCTTTCACGGTTCATTGCCCAGGCGCCCCAGTCGATTGCGAGCGCAAGCATGCCCGCGGGATGTCCCGGCAAACCGATTTCGGCGGCCGCACGGTATGCCTCGATAACCCCTAGTTCGGTTTGTTCCGAAGGGTGAGCTTTCTGGAGATCGTGCCTGAAATGCGCGATAGAGGCTCGCACTGTAAAAATTCGTGTGCCTCTGGCATTCCGAAGGGAACTTTCAAGCAACTCGATGGCTTGCCGAAGCAACTCGTCTCGGCCGCCCGTCGCCCAAACCGAGTGCAGGATTGCTGCCATAGCGCTCTTGGCTGCGGACTGCTGTGCCGGAGGTTCGGACAGGCTGACTTCAACCGCTCGCTGCACTGTAGCTAGTAGTGCCAATTGAACGCCCTCTTCCTTCGATGAGTCATAGACAGATCGGAGAATGTGGGCCGAACTGCACAGGAGTTCTGAATAGGTGCTGCCACTGGAGTCGGCCATGCTAACCGCTCGCTCGATATTTTTCAGTGAATCAGCAAGGTCTTCAGGCCGTCCTAATCTGCGAAACCGATCGTGCAAAACGATGGCCAAGCTATGAGCGACGGCCGCGCTCAGTGGATCTTGAGCGGACGCGTTCCCCGCCGCCAGCCGTAGCGTGTAAATCGCCTTGTCGAGAAGCTCGAGCTTACCCATGCGGTGATAGGCTTCTGAAAGCGCCCTTCCCAAATCGGCGCACGCTTTAACACTCGCATGACTGCGGTTGTCGGAGCGATCGAGCAGTTCGATGATCTCATTTAGAGTTTGCTCGTCACCTGATCGAAAATAACTTCGTATGAGAGCCATACTCAGATTAACTGCCGTTTGTTGGGACAATCTGGCTGAGAGATCGTCGCGGCGTAGCGTTGCTCGCAGCAATCGTAGCGCCTCATCCAGAGGACCATCCCCGACACCATGTTCGTACAAAGCGACCAGCGCCTCGGCGAGGTTATTCGCAATGGAAGCCCGCCTTTCGGGGTTACGCGCAAGATCGAACGCACGGCGCTGGCTTTCCACGGCTTGGGATAGAAGCTTGGAATCTTGAGCCGATGGAAACCGCTTGAGAAGGTAGACCCCCAGATTCGTCAATAGCTCGGCGGCCATCGGATCGTGCTGAGTCAAGATCGGTAACGCCAGGCGCAACCGCGCAATCGCTTGGTCCAAGTCCCCAATCTGTCCCGTGGCGCTGAAGCGTTCGTACAAGCTCACCGAAAGGTTCCTCAAGCTGTCAGCCAAATCAGCATCGATAGGGCCGCCACTGTCACACGCTAACGTCAACAGGCTGATGGACACGTCCAGCCTCGCTCGATCAAAATCGCGCGCATAACAATGAGATTCACTCAGGCCCGCGTTGTTGGCGATTCGGCGGTGCTGTACGGTCCCGGGCAGAGTAGCGTCTATTGCTAGCTTCCATGCAATGAGTGCGAGCTGCGCCTGTTTCTGGTCACCAGTTAGAAGATATCGACGGTGGTAGCTGGTCGCGAGGCTATCGAGGACGTTCGCTCGAAAAGGCGCGGGCGCGGTGCCGAATCTATCCGAGCAGACGATGGAGTTCCAAGCTGCGGCTGCCGCCGCTATGCATTTGACGGTACCGTTGCGCTGAAAGTCCTCGATGTGTCGGCTGGCCTCCGCGATACCCGCCGCGAACACTGCCGGCACATCATTCGTGTGGCTAGAATAGGCCATGTCGCGAACCTGTACCAAGTCATCGTTCGGGGGCCATGGCAAGGCCGGCCCCAATTTCGTCATGAACGTCTAATGGCAAGCGCGCGACATTGGCAGCACCTAACAATCGACGTCTCACAACGTCCGCCCGGGCACTTCCCGACTTGAGCTGTTGCTTTTGTGCCCAAAGCGCCGCAATGCCTGCTACGTGAGGTGCTGCCATGCTCGTCCCGTCCATCTCACATAGGCCGCCACCGAGCGCCGCCGAGACGATGTTCACGCCTGGCGCCACGAGGTCTGCCCCCCAATTCGAAAATGGAGCGAGCGGATAAAGGGGCGTGCCTGACATTGGCCTCCCAATTGCAGCCACCGCAATTACACCCGGAGACGATGCGGGCGGTGACGCCCACAGCCGATAGGGCTGTGAAGCGTCGGCACGGCTCTCGTTACCGGTTGCAGCGACAACGATCGCGCCTTTGTTCAACATCGTCTGAGCCTCTAGCAAGGAAGCGTAGCGCTCGAACAGAGTCACTGTGCGATGGTAATCCCGCAAGGCCTCCGACGTCGCGACTTCAATTGGATAGCCGACCGAGTGATGATGGTTGATGCGACTGGCGAAGTCGATGCCTAACGACATCGAGACGATGGACGCGCCTTGTTCGATGCACCAGGCTATTCCACTGATGATGCCTTCGAGCGTTCCACAGCCTGCGGCATCGAGAACCTTGGCTACGACCGCCTGCTCAACCCCCGGCGCCACACCAATCCGAGTTCCATGCACCGGTCGGCCAAAGATAGTCCCCGCGCAATGGGTGCCATGGCCGTTCCGATCGCCCGGACCTTCTCCGGTAAAATCACGCTCGCTCAGATCGATCCCTGCGAAGGCCGGGTGCGTCGTTTCAATACCAGTGTCGAGGATGCCGACGATGACACCTGCACCGGTGAAGGGCGAGGAGTTCGCCCCAACTGCTGACAGGCCCCACAGATCCTCGGGATCCAGAACAGTCTGCCCCGGAATTGTATTTCTGGAAGTTGGCGCTATGAGCCTGATAGGCATCGACGGCGCGGCAGTAACGAGCGGATCTTTCACGAGCTCCGCCACCTCTTTAGGCGATAGCTGTTCAATAGACATGTCTATTCTGGGCGCCGAGGTAGGTTGGCGGGTGCTCCGGTATCCATTCCCAGTCGCCTCGTCTCGATCTTCAACACTTATCGAGCTTCGAACGATGATGTAGCGCTCAGTCATGATTTCTCTCGACGCCTTTGTCTGCCAAATTTGCTCTGACCACTTCCGCAGGGGCGTAGCCCCCAACCTCACTAAGCCAATCCGGCGCGCGCCCTCTTCGTATCACTATTCGAAGGCGCCTCACTTATTAGAAGATCGCCGATTGCTGGCCTTTTTACTATCTGCTCTCCTGAGCCATCGCCACCATAAATGGACGATACAATCACTCGAGTGCGCTGTGACCAAAAAATCGACGAAGCCCCAAAAGAAACGCCGTACAAAGCGACCGCAGCGGTGCGGATACCGTGCTCGCTTCACGAGACGGACACCAATTTCACGAAGCCTGGCTGGCGCGTCGGGCGCTCGGCAAGGCATTGGTGTCTATAAGGGCGGGAAAGCGCGCATTGATCACAACCGGGTATTAGAACTCATTCGTGCCAATACGCGTGTCGGAAGTTGAGCGCGTACTCGGATACTCCAGAATGCAGATCTATCGAATACTCAAGTCCAATGGCGACCACCTATAAATGAGTCAGTTTAGAGCCAGTTAGAGGTCGAGCAGGCCTAGATTCTCGGTAATGTCCGCGAAATTCGCATTGACAAAGCCTACGCTAATTTTACCTTGCGAAGCTTCAGAAGCCATCCCTGCCAGAACGAGCGGGGGGCCCTTTGGCCATAGTTTGATCACCATGACAATGGCACACCCAAGGGCACCTCTTCCCGCGTCTCTCCACAAACCTTGGCTTGGCCAAGATCTGATCATACCGCCTCGCCATTTGTGGCGCGATAGATTCCATAACCAATCTTGATGAGCAGCCCCTCGTCGCGCATGCGAGCCATATAGCAGCGGGGAATTCCGATCTCAGTCATTTCGCGCGTTCTTTACCCTTTTCACGGGCAAATGCGACAGCGCGGTCTCGGAGGGATGGCTTAGACCCGCCGGCCAATTGGATGCGCTCCGCGCGCTCGCGGTCACGCTTGCGAATGCGGACGGACGGTTCTGGCGTAGGATCGCCAGCTCGTATTTCGCGGTTTCATTCGGCCCGGGGAGCCACTTACCGCCTCAAAGTCTTATAACCCATCAGTTGCAAGGGTTTGCGCTTCCCCCGAGGTACACCGAAGGGTACACGGGAATGATGATTTTAGTGCAATATCTGCAGAAGCGCGGCAAGGCCGGATGGCGTTATCGGCGTAGAGTTCCCCCTGCCCTCAAGGCGCTTCTCGGCGTAGGTGAGATCGTTGTGCCGCTCGGGAAAACCGAAGCCGAAGCAATGGCTCGATACAAGAAGGTCCATGCCGAAGCCGAGCGACAGCTCAGGAACGCCGCGCTGGGGGTCAAAGCGCCTCAGGCTGCCTCATACGGCACCGCAGATACGCCCCTGGACCAGTTCCAACGAGCCGATAAGCAACTGAGGCAATGGAAACTTGACCCTGATTGGCGAGGCGGCGGTAAGGATTTCGACCGCGAGGTGGTGGCGAGAGACGTGATCGCCGAGAGTATCGCCCAGAAATATCCAGTCGGAGACGACGGCTATCCCGTTGATGTGTCGTCCAGTGACGCCGCCCTGCTTCGGGCATTGATGCAAGGCAGCCGCGAGGTTCAGCGCGAACCCACCAGCAGAAAGCCCCCAAGCTAATTGTCGTCACCGCATTTGACCGTGATGAGACTGGGGACCTTCAGCCTGTCTTTGGGCCAGCCGAGCAGCAGACCGAGGACCGGGCGATAAGAACCGCGAGAGCCCTAGCGGGGAAGCATGCCGGTGTCATCGCCTGGTCGCGTGATGCCAACCCCTCGCTTGGCGAATACGGGGAGCCCACGACGCTATTTGTGGGTGGCGACATGCCGGACATGGAGTAACTTTCTCTCTTTACATTGGCATAGTAGCAACGCCTGAAATACGCATTGCTTTTTGAGGCCTCCCTGATAAAAATGTCGAATGGATTAGGGGGAATTATGACAGAACAATTAGGGCCAAAGTCTACGCTGCCTAGCGCGGCAGGAGAGAGTTCGAACTCAGTTTCCAACGTTCCGCCGCATCCTTTGGATGGTTCTTGGCATCTGAACATTGAGGCTCAGAATTATGGTCCCTACACCGGGCATGAACTTCGCAGTTTCGCGAAGGAGGGACGAATAACTGAGAATACACAGGTAGTCCCGGTCGGCGGGACGGCTTGGAAGGCTGCTAAAGACGACCATGTTCTCGGACAATTATTCGAACCGGCTAGAGTTGCACCCCTACCACCTGCTCGGACAAATTCGGACAGCCGGGTCAGTGCTGCCGAGGGTGCCACCATTGTGCAAGTGACAAACAACATCGGACCTCAACCGGGCTATGGCGTTGCGAGTGTCCTCCTGGACGGCGCGGCAGCCAACAAATCGGCTGGCGTGGCGCTAATCTTATCGCTTCTCATCTGCGGTCTCGGGCAGTTCTACAACGGCCAGATAGGTAAGGGCATTCTCATGTTTGTCCTCACAATAGCGCTCTGGTTCGTCTTTCTGGGATGGATCATTATGATTTGGTCTGCAGTCGACGCTTACAAGACTGCAAAAGCGATGAACCTCCGCTATCACATGCTTCTCGCCGGGGCCTCGCCGATCTCCACGAGAGGTTGATGTGGCTCTGGACAATAGGAATTTGAGGCCCGCAACAGGCTCGTGCCCGTCTTGCTTTGGCGAAACCCTTGGCGGCGTCAGCACCTGTCCAACTTGTGGCGCAGTCCTGTCGTTGGAATTGGCGGTTCAGGATGCCAAGCAGGCGGGATTGAAGAGGCTGTCTCCGATCTTGGCTAGCATTAGAAGCGATCCGGTTTCGATGTTGGCATGGGTCCTGAGCATCATTCCATTTCTTGTGGTACCGCCGACACTTGCGATTTTGCTAGCGCTCTACACCAACAAATCCCACAACGAACAGAGGAGGTGGCTTTATGCCGTGGCGGCGCTCAACATTTGCCTGAGCCTGTACTTCTGGTCGTGGGCCGGCGATTACGTCACAAACACGAGGTTATCGATACTCGACTGGCTATGGTCGGTTTGGGCACCTCACCCACGAGTACCTAGCATCGGCGTTTGAGGCCCAACAATTGGGGGCATGGAATGGATTTCGCTGGCTATTTCATTCGAATTTACTTTTTCGTCAGCATCGTCGTCTCCGTCCTCGTTGTACTCTGGATGATCATGATCCTTTCTCCCCGGCACAATCCCCTAGAGTTCATATCCGAGAACGGCGGCGGACCGGGTGTCCGATTGTCACGCAGAATAGACGACCCTAAAATGGAAGTCCGTTAAGGGTCGAAGGCGGACTGAAGTCCGAAAAGCAACGGCGTTCTGCCTGATGGGACTGAGGTCTCGGACTGACCTAGAGCTGACTTTGCCCCTCCAGCCGATTTGGATCGTGCGGACGACAAAACGTGCTCTCAAAGGACTGGCAGAACCCAACGCGAAGATTTATCGCTCGGTGGCGCCGCTGCGCCTCCCAACAAGCGCTACGACCCTTCGCCAGCAACGCTGGGCTTGGAATTCGCGTGGCTGCGTCGCCCCCCTGGCCTGTGGCTGATTGCATGCGCCAAAGATGGTGAATAAAAAAATGGCAAAGAACAGGGGAGACAAATCGCCAGCCCTTTCGCTGAACCAGCCCGATTTTCCGCTAATACTCTACACTGTCTTTAACGGTAGCAAAATCCTTCTGCCAATCGAGGTATAGCTGTCCGGATCGCTGTCAGCCGGCCAAGCGAATGCCAGCCGATCGCAAGGACAGCATCTTTATCAATCACTAATATTTGATGATGGACAAAGGCATGAAAGCCTGTCTATTCTAACGTATTCTATCCCTATTTGTATCGAAACTGCTCAGTCATGACGCGGGGAGTCTTGGCATGGATACTCTGTTCAAGGATAGCAGCAATTTTTCTTCGCTTTCGCTAAAGGACTTGCTTCAAGCGCGCGACCTTTTCCACTACCATCTGATGAACAAGAAAAACGTCGTTGCGACGGCGATTGGACTCTACCGGATTCGCAAGGGCGATGCCTGGCCTTCGCCCGAGCAGCCAAGAGGACAGGAACGTCCAACCCGCAAACACCCGCGCCGAACACTCTTCAATTCCGAAATCCGTCCTTACTCCTGGCCTTGTGTCTATGCATTTGTTTCGAGCTGGGAGACAGAGGAAGACCTCGCCAACGGCGATCCAAGCGACATGGTCCCCAAAACGCTCTATCTGCCTGACGGCCGAACTGTGCCGGTTTGCGTCATCGAAACCAGAAAGCAGGAAGTCTCAATCGGACGCATTGAGAACCCATTCATCCAGCGGCCGCGCAACTATCTTTGCCCCGGTTCTCCAATAGTCAACGAGGACGGGCAAGGGCTCCCGCGCATAGGCACCGCTGGGTGCATCGTCCGCGACAGCGGTCGGTTCTATCTCATGACGAATAGTCACGTTATCGGCGCGCCAGGCACGGCGAGAACCTGGAACTCGTCTACCCGGGGCTGCCCTCGACAAGACAGCGGCTGCGGCTCGACATTGGACTTGTCGAACTCGATGACATCCGCGCCTGGCGAACAGCTGTGCCCGGCATCGCCCCGGTTGGCGACGTTCTCGACCTCTATGACAACAGCTTCAGCCTGCAGCTGATCAGGAAAAAGGTTGTCGGCCAGTCGGCCAGATCCGGCCTTCTGCGCGGCGAGATCCACGGACTGTTTTACCGCCACAAGAGCATGGGCGGTTCGGAATACATTACCGACTTTTTGATCGGCCCCGAGACCTACCTCGTTGGGCCCGATGGCAAGGATCAGCCTATCGACAGGAAAGAAGACGACAAAGAAAACATCGCCTTTGCCATAGACCATGGCGACTCCGGGACCCTGCTTTTCATCGAACAGACCGCAAAGGACGGAAAGGCCAGGAATGCGCAGGTCAAGACGGTCTATTATCCGTTCGCACTGCTTTGGGGGCGCGAGGCATTCTTCCAAGGGAAGGTCGAGCTTGCACAGCCGTTTGGGCTTGCCACTGCCCTCAGTCCCGCGCTCGACATGCTCGACCTTGACCTTGTGCAGAATATCAATCGCAACAACGATTTCATCTGGGGCTGGCTCGGCCACTATCTGATCGGCCGCGCGCTCAATCTGCCAGGCAAGCTTTTGACGCCGCCCTCGCTCAAGAGCTTTGTCGAAAATCACCTCGATCTCCTGTCGGTTCAGCCCGACGACGAGGCCGGCAATGACCCCAAGGTCATTGTTAAGGGCGACCCGGCACCGCATTACGTGCCGCTCGCCGACGTTCCCGACAATGTTTGGAAAAGCAACGTCAATCACACCGGCAGCGTCGCAAAGGGCACCTTCAAGCTGGGACCTGGCAACCGCGGCCAGGACGACAATCCCAATCACTTCGCCGACCTCGACCTTCCTTATCTCGACGGCAAGACGTTCCTCGAGCTGAACCTGGCCGAGCCCGACAAATATCTGCGGCCATCGGCATGGGTTGCCTATTTTGCGGCGATCAAGCCGCAGGAGGAAGCATGGGCGCAGTTGCTGGGTCCCAAGCATCACGCCAAGCGTGTGAACTGGGGCGCCCTGCCGTTTCGTGTCCATCAGCTCTTCGATGTCATGGTCGCGGCGGCGAAGAAGGGTGACGGCAAGCTGTTCCTGTGCGCCGGCGGCGTCCTGATCCACTATATGGGCGACGCCTGCCAGCCCTTGCACTCCTCCTATATGTCGAATGGGGATCCGGCCGACGTCATCCCGGATGAAAAACACCCTGGCCAGAACGTCATGCGGGCCGACGGCGTGCATTCCGGCTACGAAGATGACATGATCGAGTACGGCTTCAAGGAAATGGGACTGAACGCTCTGCTTCAGACCGAGATCACCCGGCTGGCAAAGGATGGACTGCCCAAGATCACGTCCGGATACGAGGCGTCGAAGGCGGCCATCGCGTTGATATCTGCCACGCAATCGACGCTCTCCCCGCGCACGATCGTGGAAAAATGGGATGCGCTTCCGCCGCCTCCCTATGGCCGCAAGTTGACGGACGTCCAGAAGGCTGCACTTTGGAAGGACCTCGGGAAAGCCACGGTCACCTGCATGGCGCGCGGCACGCTCTACCTCGCGGCGGTCTGGCAAGGCGCCTGGAGTTCGGGCGGCGCCGAGGGCAAGATCGACCCTGCCGGGACGATTGACCCTCAAGAGATCATGACCTTGTACAACGATCCCGACGTTGTCCCCTCGGTCGCGCTCGACAGCTACCTCGAGAACCCGTCTGCCGATTGGTCGACAATCAAGCGGCCAGCGAAAATGAAACCGGCATAATCCTGGACTTTCCTGAATGGCGGTTTTGTCCGCATCGAATTTGGTCGCCGCTTCCCAGTGATGCGCTTTGAACAGATCGAGACTGACATCGGGGGCTTAGTTTCGTCGTTTTGACAGCCCCTCGGTGAAGCCTTTCCACACATCTCAAGTACAGGCGAACCCATGCCAAACAAAGTCATAATGATCATTCGCCATGCCGAAAAACCGGCTCCAGGTGGCGCGGATCTCGGGGTTAACGAACAGGGCGAAAGTGACCCGGCATCCTTGACAGTACGCGGCTGGCAACGCGCCGGGGGTCTTTGCCGGCTCTTTTCAGAGCCGCCTCTGCCCCTGAGTGTGCCGGCATCAATTGTTGCGTCGGGCACGGTCAAGAAAGACGGTTCCGGCACCCGCAGCAAGCGGCCCAGCCAAACAATTGCCCCACTGGCCAGGCGCCTTGGCCTTGAACCGGACCTCACCCACTCAAAGGGACAAGAGCAGCCGGCCGCCGAATCTATCCTCATAGCCCCTTCGCCTGTGTTGGTCAGCTGGCAGCACGAGTCGATTCCCAGCCTGGCGGCAGCACTTGCCGGCAGTGCGGACATCGCCCCGCGGGCGTGGCCGGATGATGATTTCGACAGCATATGGATGCTGGAGGCCGACCAGGAAAATACCTGGTCTTTCGTGCGGACAAGCCAAGCCGTCCTGGACGGCGATGATGCCGCGTAGCAGTTTTTTGGGTCCGTCCCGGCGCAGTTTGCGAACAGGCCGCTCCTAACAAAGTCAGAGGTCGACATGGCCGCAAAGCCCGGCATTGCGAAGAAAGCTTCCGGATCCAAAACCCTCGCCGAGGAACCCGGCGCGCCGTCAGCAGCAGATCAGATCGCGGCAGCAGCACGACTGTTTCGCGACTGGATCGGCGTTCCAGGCATCATAGTGGCCTTTGCCCTGAATTATTGGCACCCGGGACGAGCCCATGAAATCCGTTTGGCCCGCGCCTGAAACAGGCGGCCAAACTCGGCACGAAGCGATCGAGGTCCTTGGATGAAGAAGAACATCGTCATCTGCTGCGACGGCACCGGTAACGAGGTCGAAGGTGACCTGTCCAATGTGCTCAAGCTGTTTAGGATTGCGCAAAAGAACGACGAGCAGATCGTCTATTACAATCCCGGTGTCGGCACGATTGGCCTGAGCAGCGAATGGAGCAACGTCTTCCAGAACGCCAAGGGGGTTTTCGGCCTGGCGACAGGCTATGGCCTCGACGACACCATCATGGATGCGTATCGGTTTGTGTGTCAGCGCTATGAGGACGGCGACAGCTCTTCTTTTTTGGGTTCAGCCGCGGCTCTTATACGGTGCGGGCCCTGGCTGGATTGATCCATATGGCAGGTCTTCTCAGACCCGAGCAGCTTAACGTCGCCACCTATGCCTTGACCGCCTACAAGCGGGCCAGCGAACAGAATGACCTTCACCTTGCCTGGGATTTTGGACGGATCATGGCCACTCGGCGTGCCACGATCCATTTCCTCGGCGTGTGGGACACGGTTGCCTCGATGATCGTGCCGCGCCGGGATCGCCTTTACCTGCCCAGCCTGCGCACACTTCCCTTCACGCGCAAGAATCCAAGCGTACAGTGCTTCCGGCAGGCGGTGACGATCGACGAGCGGCGGCGAATGTTTCGGCTGAACCGTTGGGAGCCAGGACAAAGTTACGTGCCAGTTCCGTTCGCCAATCCACCGAGTGACGTTCCACAGGACGCCGTGCAGATGGCATTTGCGGGCGTGCATTCCGACATTGGAGGGGGCTACCCCGAGACCGAAAGCGGGCTTTCCAAATTTCCCTTGGCCTGGCTTGCCTGCGAGGCAATTGCTCAGGGCTTGCTGGTCAACGCAGCAATGTATGACCACCTCGTCAATGGTAAAGTGTTGACTGGAGGGAAACATGCCTATGTCGCGCCGGATACCAGTGCCAAGCTGCACAATTCGCTGACTTCGGGATGGTGGATCCTGGAATTCCTGCCAAAACGCGTGAAATGGCGAGAATGGAAGCGGCGGTCGCCTTTTTGGCTTATATTTGCCATGGGGAGAGCCTCGCAGATTGCCGGATGACCTGCAGATCCATCCTTCAGTCGAGGAACGGTGGCATCGCGTGGCCTGCTACCGCCCGGTTAACGTCAATCTTCCAACCGATGCCGCAGCCAGTCCGGCAAGCCCCCGGGAGGCCGGCATCGATTGAGAAAGGCCCCCCAGCAAGGGTCGGGCTGGCGGAGACGTGACACCGGCAAATGCATGGCAGCACGTTTATCGGCTGCTCCTATCATCCACCTGACGACCGGTCTGACCCACTATCCAGGAAGCGCTCCGGCCCTACTTTGCAAGCAACCCCGTCCGAAGACCGCAGGAAATTGATTGCCCTAAGGTGCGGCGTCCAAGGTTGGGATATACTGGTCGTCTTTTGCTGTGAGATTGCTAACGACGGCCTCACTGATCTCA
Organism: Mesorhizobium sp. P2_E6; assembly: GCF_056403835.1. Lineage (NCBI taxonomy): Bacteria > Pseudomonadati > Pseudomonadota > Alphaproteobacteria > Hyphomicrobiales > Phyllobacteriaceae > Mesorhizobium > Mesorhizobium sp. P2_E6. The sequence goes on along the minus strand of NZ_JBFUEQ010000023.1, from coordinate 19,039 downwards.
TTTCGGCGCTTCTCGATGATAGAAGCACGGTAGCTGAGCCTTCTTGGAATTCGTTTTTTCCAAATACTTCGTACTTTCCCCTATCCGTTTTGATGCAAAACTACTTGTAACGCTGGGTTTTTTCATCGAAATTGGTATATGATAGCTTAGTACCATTTAGCGGCTGCGGGGGACGCGTCATGAGAAAATGGCTTCTTGCTCGCGTAGAAATAGGCCGCTCGGCTGACAGTCAAGTGCTCTATCAATGAAATCGCGAGCCGCGGCAGCGGATCCAAGCTTACGGGACGGCTTTGGGCCACACCCCTCCCAGGTCAATTCCACACTCGACGCCGGTGGGCCTTGAAGATATGCGCCGAACCCAACGGGCGCTTCAATTCCGACAAGACCGCGCGCCTCATTCGGACGACACATGACCATGTCGGACCGGATATCAAGCTGATGCTCGACGCCGTGGGTACGTGGCATAGCGCGGACCAAATCCTGCCTTCATACCGGTCTTAGTCGAAGCGGGTTCGGGTGGATTGAGGGGTCGGTAGATTAATCTCGCCAAATAGAGATTGGAGATTTGACAAAACCGATCTTGCACAAAGTGTGAAGTGAGAATAATTGTTAAAGATAATTTGATTTTCTCACGATCTTTGGGTGAGGGTGGCTGTGAAAACAAATTTCCTTTGGGCGCCTACAGCATGTCTATTTTTGACGCTTAACACCGGATGGGCTTTTGCAGAGTGTCCGCCTGCCGGCCAGGTTGCCGACGTGGAAAAATGGCTTCCCGATACTCCCGAGCCGAAGTTCGACCACACCCCGCCGCCACACCCCGAGCCCGATTGTCCTTTCTACATGGACGCCTGGCACAATTTTTTGTTCGACACGAAGCCCGACCAGAACGGCAAAGCCGCCTTCTTGAGCTGGCGCTCGATTGAGACACTGTTCGACAGCCACGTCGAGGCGTCACAGATGCTGTCGCTTGCACCGCGCAGTATCGAACTGCCGAACGATGCGTTCCAGGAAGGTGTCGTCGCTTCACTTGCCAAGCTGTCAGGCAATGGCGTTGTTCTCGATGGCGGGATCGAACAAGCGGGCAACGCCGCAATCCTTTTCGACCAGCAGGGGTACCCGGTCTACTACGGCATTCACGTCAACGACGCCTTCGCCAAATTCCTGAAGGACAACAACATCACTGACAAGCAGTCGATCGAGGGTGCCGACAAGAATCTCGCCTTCACCGACGGTGTCGTGGAGTTGAAGTCTGCTTGGCGGGTGCTGTCGTATCCGTCCGATTTTGATACCTTCATTCAGACGGACGCCGAGGTCCCCACGCTGCGGGTCATCGACGACAAGATCCAGATCGACAAGTCGGCGCCACCCCGAAAGGTCAAACTGGGTCTCTTGGCACTCCATGTGGTGTTCGTGCTGAAAGGCCATCCGGAATTCATCTGGTCGACCTTCGAGCACACCGACCTTTCCGGCGCAACTGATCTCGGCCCGTCGTCGGCCGTCAACCCGGACGCAAACGGATCGGGGCCTCCCGGCTCGATTTCCCCATTCGACTATCTTCTCTACCACGGTGGCGACATCGGTACTGTTGCTAACGAAGCGCCCGGTTTCAGCGAACAGGCGGCCGCGTTTAACGAGTCCACGCAACGCCTCGACAAGGGCAGTTCTACGCCGCGGTCGGTCTACCGCGCCTATCCGGCGGCCAAGGCGACGACAATCGATCTGGATGAAGACGTGATCGATCTCAACACCTTCCTGTTCGAGCGTTTTCAGAAAGGCGCCTTGCCAGAGACTGACAAGCGCAGATTCTACCGCCTCGTCGGCGCCACGTGGCTGGACAAGCCTGCGGAGACTTTCGAGGTCGGCAAGTCGTTCTTCAACGCGCCTGGAGAATCATCCGACGACGGCCCAGTCGCCGGCGAGGATGCCCTGTCGAGCCTGGCGATGGAATCGTTCACGCAAGTGTTGGCTCCCAATTGCTTCAGTTGTCATGACACGAAGAAAGTCACGACACCCAAGGGGGTGAAGGTTCTCGATCCGAAACTTCTGAACGTGAGCCACGCGCTTTCGAAATATGTCAGCGAGCACTAGGAGGAGAAAATGCCGTTCGATCGGGTCAAGACCATTTTGGAGAATGGAATGGCCGCATGGATCGCCGCAAAGGGCAAGGCAGACCTGAGTGGCCATGGACCGACTTTTAAGTGGGAAACGAAAGACGAGTTGCTCGCGGCTGTCGGGAAGGGCAAAAGGTTGATCCAGCCAGAGCTGATTGGAACTCCGGATACTGACAAGGTCAATCTGATCATCGACCTTAAGACGGGCTTCGGCGGCAGACGCATGCCCGATGGTGGCCCGTACATACCTGATGACCAGATCGCAGAGATCGAACAGTGGATCAAACACGGCTGCGTCGATTGACCGGCAGGAAATTTTACTTTGGCGATTCCGAGATCCTGACGAGACCGCGTGAAGCGGCCGACGAACTGCAGCGTCACCGCTTCGCTTTTGTGCTTATCACTTACAGGCGCCCACATCGATTGATCGCGTTCGGTTGCCGGCAGCGCGTGTTCACGACCGCCAGTCAGCCGTCTGGCGGTCTAAGTCGGAATTCAGGACCACGGAATGGCGATCGAGAGCAGCTTGTTGGCGAGGACGTCGACATCGGTATAGGTGTCGGTGCCGTTCACGGGCGTGTTCGTCTTGCGCAGGTTTTCCGCCCGCTGGGTCGCAACCTCGATATGGGCCTTGGTATCATCATAGGCCGTTAGGCTGTTCTTTTTGTAGGACGGATACGCCGCGGCCTTCTTGAGCTCGGCATAGACCTCATTGCGGTGGATCGGCGCCAGCACGTTCCTGAAGTGCAGCAGCAGCCACAACTCAAAATTAGGGACCGACGGCACTGCGAGGAACGGCACGCGGACCCCGGCATCGTTCTTGTAGCTGTTGTTAAGCGCCGCCGCCCGAGTCAGCGCGTTGTAATACGTAAGGTGGTCATCCCGGTCAAAGAGCGCGTAGACCTCGTCAAATGCCCTATCCTCGGCCAGAAAATAGTCGCGCGCATAGTCAACGACGTTCAGCGGGTCGGTGCCGTAGTCGGACGGCAGGATCTGCACCCGGGCACCACTGAGGCGACGTTCACGCCGGATCGCGCCGAAATAGTTGCGTTCGGTCTTCTCGCCTTCGCAGACAATCAATATCCGCGGTGAGCCGCGTTTGCGACCCTGCTTGCGGTTCAGGGACGATTCCGAGCGGACGCGTTTTCCCACCGGCTAGTCCTGCAACGGTTCCAGAATCGGAACGCCGCCATATCGACCGCCGAGATAGCCCTTTTCCAGCGCCTCGCCCTTGCGCGGCGAGAAGTCGAGCAGGGGGAACATGTGCGACGCCTGCTCCGCGTCTTTTTCCGTGAACCAGATCTGGTCCCGGCGCAGGTGCTTGCCATAGAGAAGCGACACGTCGTGCGTGGTGAAGATCAGCTGCGCGCCCCGCTTGTTTTGACGGGGATCATTGAACATGGCCACCAGCTGCTGCACGAGGAGCGGGTGCAGGCTGCGGTCAAGCTCATCGACCACGAGCAGTCGGCCGCGCTGCAGGATATCGAGAACCGGTCCGGCAAGGTGGAATATGATCTGCGTGCCGGATGATTCATCGTGGAATTCCAGCGGGTAGGTGACGCCGTTTGCCAGGTGTCCCAACTGCGGCAAGTTGATGTCGACGTCGCTGGCTTCCGGTACGCCGCCAGCCAGGTTCACCTGGAACTGCCGACCGCGCTTCTTATCAAATGACAGGCTGGAAACTCCCGTATCCGCGGCCGCGATCAGCGACACAACCCGCTTCTCGTTCTTGGCGTCCTGCACATAATTGGCGGTGAATTCGAAACCGATGGCACCGCCTTCGGTGGAGATGGCCATGTCCTCGACGAATTTCTGGTAGAGGGGGCGCAACTGCTCGTTGTTGAGATTGACGGCAGTGGTGAGGAACAGCACCTCTGTGCGGGTTGCTCCTTCCCAGACCTTTTTCGGGCCTAAAAAATAGTCACTGTAGGTGAACTTGTATTTTCCGGTCTTTTCATCGCGTTTTCGGTGAAACCACACTTGAGGCTTGGCGGTCTCGTAAACCTGCAGCCACTCCTCGAGGATGCCGCGCCGGTTGAATTCGAACCCGTACTGGTAGCGCTTGCCGTCAATGACGAAGGTCGCTTCCAGCAGCGTTGGGAACGTTGCAGCTTCCGGACGCAAGGCAAAGGGCGTCAGATTGCTCTCCTGGTCCGGCTGAATCTGGTTGGAGGTCGCCACCATCAACTGCATGAACTGCAAGGCGCGAATGATGTTGGTCTTGCCGCTGGCATTCGCCCCATATACCGCGGCGGCATTGACGGCCCGACGGATTTTTTCCAGCCCGGTCGACCGCGTATGAGTATCCTGCATCGACGCGTCGCTGCTGGCCGCCAGCCGCAACACGGCCTCCTCGCGGAACGAGCGAAAGTTTCTAACTCTGAATTCCAGTAACATGCTTCATACTCTCTATTGACCCATATTGTCGCACATAATATGCAAAAAATCAACCTATTTCGGCTATCCCGTCGAAATGCCGCTTGAAGCGTACTCCCCTTCAGTATCACATTGTAGCTAGGGAAAAGCCCCTCACCTCGTAATCCGCGGTGATGTTTCTGGTAGCCACGTGGCTCGAAGGGAGCGCGTAGGGACCCGGGGCGGCTGCCACGATTCAAAATTTCTATCGGGTAACGACGTCGCTCCCTTGGCGAACGCCACCTACTCGATTTTATATATGACATAATGTCATTCTTACTGGCTGCATTGACCGGGCATGCACCACGGCCGGGTAACGACCGTTTTCCGTACAGCCGCCACAAAAAGGCCATGTCGCGTCAGATTTTTCCTAAGACCGAATCTGATATCGAATCTCTCCGATGAACGCGTGCAATTCCGGATGCGGGGCGAACCAAAAGGTTCGAAAAGCTTCCAAGAACCCAGCCAAACAAATTCAAGCGCTTAGCGACTTGCGACCCTGCTTCCATGTCGCGTCTGTGTCGCGTCAAGCTCCGAGCAGCGACTTTTCACCAGCTGCCAGTTCTTCCTGAGCTGATGCGTGGCGAGGCACCATCCGCACAAGTGATACAGGTTCGTCCCAGAGACGGGAGTGCGCGGCGGAAGCGAGCCTGCCAACAGGGTGACTGCTAGATCGTGCGGGGATGCCGGTTCTTCATTGATTGGCACCAGATTTGACGCTATTAGCCTCGCGCGGTCGAGGTCGAATTGACCGTTGACCCGCCACTGCCGCACCTCCCTGGTCTGGCCATTCGGTCTCGTCCAGTATTGGAGGTGTAAGGAGCATCCCGAGCGCGATGGCGTTCTCGTAGGGTAGGGTCATCAAAAGTGCATCGGAATGCGAATAGAGAAAGGCGAGGTCTCCTGCAGTGGGCACCATCATGACACATCTCGCGAGCGGGACGGCCTCGATGCCACCGGTGATCGTCCCCTCAAGATTCAGGAGCGAGTAGATTCTGATGTCTCCATGATCACCGTCGATCACGTCACTATCATGCAGACTTTGAAGACCAATCAGCCCATCAAACAAGCCCCGAAGTCCCGGCTTGGAAGTCTGAACATGACAGTATTCCGCAGCTGTCATTGGACCCGTAAATATACACTTGGCGCAGTTGTCGCTCACGGGACAGGCAGCACACCCCCGCTCATGGCGGACTGCCTCTGAGATCCGGGCAGCGTTGGCGGAGAGTTCGGGAAGGGTTTCGCCGACCTTTCCGATGGGTAAGCCGCTGTGGCACGTGCGAACCCAGCGTTGTTCATCGACGATCAATCGTTCGAGTCTGGTCGCAGGACATTCTGAAGAGCACCACCGGCAGGCATCGCGTGACAAAGCTCTGGAGGCGACCATGTCTGCGCCGACCGTCCAAGTGCCATTGGCGCCATCCGAGGGGGCGAGCGACAGGAGCGCGCCGATATCTTCAGGGGTCTCAATCTCGAAGATTAGACTAGACCGGCGGGGCGTTTGGGTTTGCCCGAAGGTGCCCGCCACAACCGCTGAACTCAGGGGAACGCAACTGATGTGCCGCGTATTCATCTCTGGGGCTTCGGGGCTGAACTCGCTTACGCGGTACACCACCGTGTCTGCTGGACCAGGAATGTCCCGTAACGTGTTGACCTCCGGGACGGGAACCTTCGCGCGGTTCAGAATCGTCTGCGCGCGGGCTTTCACGCCAGGATCTGAGTAGGTGAGCCAGACGCTGAGGTTCATGGGAAGTACGCGCGCCAGCCACTCGGCGACCTTGCCGTCCAACGCCGTCTCGGGAAGGCTCACGATGGGCCCGGCGCCACCTGCGTTGGCGGGATGGGCTCCCGCAGCCCTCCCGCTTCCACCGCGGCCATTGCCGCGCGGACGCGATCGCTGGGCGGGAATGTAGCCAGTCCCTGAAAACAGGAGGCTGGCTTGCCGCATTTCCAGGCCGCCCATAGGAAGCCAGGAGCGATCATGGTCCAAGATCGGCAGTTGATAGACATCGTACGCCGTTCGCGTGACCGGTGGTAGGACACGATCCGGGGGGTTGTGGTTCGAAAGTCCGAAAGTGGCGTAGTTTGTCGCCAATTCAGTGCCGTCCCCGACGATCATAAAATTGTGGGCGTAGCTATCGACCTGGATGGCCTTGATGAAATCCAAGGTGCACAGCCCATCTGCCGGGGTCTCCAACGGCCCCCCAAAGATAACGCTGACCGTCGTGCGTATTCCCTCCGATCGCGCGCCCCGAACCGCCCAGGCGATGCGCTCGAGATATCTGCGCTCCTTCTCGAAATCGTCACGTTCCCAGCCGGTCGAACGAACTTTCTTCATTGCCGCCAGGACGTGAGGTACTGCGCTTTCAAGGCCGAAGTTGATCTCCGCAAAACCCGCCTCGCGAAGCAAACCGAACGTATCGTCCTTCAGCGGCTCGGTTCTCATTTCGGCCCAGAATTCAAGGTTTTGAAAGTTCGCAGCCGACATGCGCCGTATGAGTTCGTGGAAGCGTTTACCTTGTAGAGAGAAGTTGTCGTCGTTGATCGTAACAAGCGTCTTGCGCTCTCGCCCGGCCAGACAGTTTTCGAAGAAATTGAACACTTTAAGTTGCCGTTGGATCGAATGAGTTGCCAGCCCCCAGCCCGACATGGCAGAAAAGTTGCAGAAAGTGCAGGCGTAGGTGCATCCGCGAGATGTGACCAGGCCGATGTCGCTTACACGATGGGGGGGCAGGTACCCCCCTATGTAGGGATCAGGATAAACGTCAAGGGCACCGCCCGTGTCCGAAAAGGCTCCAACTTCATCAACGTTGTCTCGGACTGCGGTTGATATCCGCGCCTTGGGCGCATCGCTGCGTTCACCATTCCGAACGACCTGCCCGCCCCGCCGGAACGTAACGCCGCCAATAGAATCTAGCTCAAGCTCGCCTCGACGCCATCGGACAAGATCGAGCGCGATTTCTTCGGCGTAAGATCGGCAGCAGACGTCGAACGCCGCGCAGTCAGACAGGATCAGAAGATCGGAAAAGGTTGCGCTTGGGCCGCCCACCACGATCGGTAAGTCCGGCGCCTGGCGCCGGACCTCCTCCGCCAAAAGGCGGACGATGTTATAGTTTGCGTCGTAGCAGCTAAAGCCGACCATCTCGCCGCCAAGGATCAATATGTCCGCGACGACATCGGATACCGATTTGTTGGCATCACCAAGGAACTGTACACTATTTACGTCGTGCAGGGCTAAATAGGCCCGCAGATAACCTGTCCCAAGGTGATAGTCGAAGCCGTCAAAAACCCGGCAGTTCAGCACATTAGGAAATACAAACACGAACGCCGGATTGCCGTTCATCGGATACCCATGACCGCGCCTCGTGCAAAGGACGTTAGCGACCGAGTTAGCTGCAATCATCTAGGAAGTAACGACGATCCCCCCGCGCTCATAGTCCGCCGTTGACGAGTATTTCCTTAGATCAGCTTCAGTAAGCTCAAGAACTTTCAGATCTTTCCCGGTTTTTTGTTTTATATCGTTCGCTTGGGCGTCCGTGAGTGTTAACTTCAGGCCGCCGACATGTCCAAGATCGGCCTTGACCACGTTAAGATCGTGACCCACGACCCCTTCGATTTCAGCAATCTGGCTGGGAGTGAGCGTTAGAGGTGCATCGGCCATTTTATCCGTTCCCCGGGAGTGACCATTGTCTTGATAGCAGTTAACGCCCTTCTGCGGCGATCTGCAATAGTCCTTCGCGTATCAGGTGTTTGGCTAGAATAACCTTTGAGCCGTCGGAAATCGCGCCCGGCAGCGCGCAGATCTGAAACGGCCCGGTCTGTCGGTCAATGAATCGAATGGCAGGCTCCAACGCGCCCGGCATTCCCAACGTCGCTGGGCTGCGCGTGGTGTCTCTCATGCGCTCAAGCCCTGGGAATCCAAGCCGAAGTTCTTCGCCGAGGATTTGGATCGCACACGCGCTGCCGGCCACCCTCTCGACCCAGTGCTCTAAACCAAGGTGATCGACCATGGGAGGGTCGATCAGTCTTTGCCCCGGGAGTGCGCGGAGACCGCTAATGAACCGCTGGCGCTGACGAAGCAGGACTTGGTCAGCAGATAGCGAGACGCCAAGTGCCACGCTCAAGGTGGATAAGAGAGCCTGCAAGACGGGATCGGTCCCGTCCTTTGGCGCGCTCACACGCATCGCGGGATTCGCTTCTGCCGCAAGCTCCACAGCTGCGGCTGCGAGGTCCGCCATTTTTTGAGGATGCAACGAAAAGGTTAGATGTAGCGAGTGTTGGCTGGACGTTTTAGCTACATGAATGAGCCCACGAGGCATGTATAGAACGTCGCCTGGCTGCATCTCCACGGTGGAGATCGGCGTCAGATGGTCAACGTCGGCAACTTCGGACTGCTGCCGTCGGAGTGGCAAAGGGGGTACCTTCGTGTCTTCAAACAAATCGTAAATTTTGCTGCCTTCGACTTGGGCGATCACCACATCGTGTGTATCGAAGTGAATGCCGAAAGCCCGAGCGCCCGTCGGGGTGACGTAGGCCGCCGCGGAGACGTGAAAGCCAAAATATAGCTCCAGTTCGCGCACGAACCGCGCGATAGGTAGGTGGCGATCCTCAAGTGCATTCAAAATTAGCGTTGTGCCACGGCTGTATTCCTTCACGATCCAACGCAAGACATCCATCTGCCCCACATTGCTGGGCGTCACTACATCGCGTCCGTGACTATGGTATCTAACGAAATCTCGGAGTTGAGCTTCATGCGCCCAAAGGATTTTCTCTGTCGTCGAGAGTGAGAACAGTCGCTCAAAATGATCCACAGGTCGTCCAGATAGGTGGAGGTGCTGCTTCTCGTAGACTTCGGTGAGCAAACGAGGGGCCGAATAGGGGCCGAATAGGAGTTCGAACGCAGCGCTCATATCGTTGTCCCAATTGGTCGCACGAAAGTTCTTGTCAAGTCCACGGCCGAAAGCCACATCTTGCGAGAGATCGACGCGGTAGGCTAGCACTACTTTGAAAGGCTGATTCAGACGGGGCAGCATTGCAGTGAGTTCGGGTGCCATGGTCGGCTTACGCGGGGTGGCGATGTCCCAAGGACTGGGCTAGCGGGACGATCTGGAGCAGCGGCTGGAGCCGTTTCTGTCGGGTCTGTGGTTCTGGCCCGACGGGCGATCTGTCTACGAACAAATCCGAGGCCTACTTCCAAGGAGCAAGAAGCCACCCAACGCGACGGAGTAGGCGCTCACCACCCACTGCAGCGTCACCCGGTGAAGCCGAGATTGGCACCAATCTGAGGCAAGGCCACATAGACGATGTTGAAGTCTAGGGCGATGACGAATTGCGCAGCGGCCAGAAGGCAAAGGCTCCACTCCAAAGACACGTGACCTGCGGAACCCGCATTTGCAATAAGGGCACAGTTTCCTCGAACAGCGCTACCGCTGGTGACGGCGGCTGGACTTGTCCGCACAGCAAGCCAAGAGCTCTCAGAGAGGCAGCTTTGGATTGCCGCAGGAAACCCTGCGGACTGTTTCGATGATCAAGTCGCATTCTACCTTCATGACCTTTCGCTCGATATCTTCGACGGTATCTGACGCATCTACATCGACCAATCGGCTGGCAATTGCGCGGCCATGATCATATTCGCTGTCAACAAGGCGTCGGAACAAGAACTGCTCAAAATCGTACGCTAAGGTCGAACGGAGCAGGAACGTTATGCTGCACGCCGTAGCCCAGGCGGGAGGCGGAGCGACCTGAAGCCTTCCGGGAGATGTTGCTCGCTGTCCCAGGTGTAGATGCCCGTCAGGTTGATATGCTCCCAACTCAGCGGCGAGATATGCTTCAACAGCGGATCTGGAATGTTCCTTCCCGCTCGTTTGAGCTGTGTCACCGCGCGATCGAGATAGACCGTGTTCCAGTGGACGATCGCGCTGACGACAAGATTGAGGCCCGATGCGCGGAATGCCTGACTTTCGAACGACCGGTCGCGGAGTTCGCCGCGCTCGTGGAAGAAGACGGCGCGCTTCAGCTTATGCGCGGCCTCACCCTTGTTGAGGCCGGCCTGACATCGCCGGCGCAATGCCGAGCTCGAATACCATTCGATCATGAAAAGCGACCGCTCGATCCGACCGAGTTCCCGTAGCGCCCTTGCGAGCTGGCTTTCCTTCGGTGATGCTGACAGCTTCTTCAGGATCGTAGACGGCACCACGGATCGCGTCGTGATCGACGCCGCCAGATGAAGCAGATCATCCCAATGGTCGAGAATCAGAGTGGTGTTGATCGGCGCCCCGATGTGCTTCGACAGCGCCGGATATGCATCGCCTTTCTCGAAGGTGTGGAACTTCCGGTCCTTGAGATTGCGCAGCCGAGGCGCGAACCGCTTGCCGATCAAGGCGAACAGTCCGAAGACATGGTCGCTTGCACCGCCCGTATCGGTGAAGTGTTCCTGGATGTCGAGGATCGTGTCCTGATCGAACAGCCCGTCGAGCACATATGCTGCCTCGCTTTCGGTCGGGCTGATCGGCAAGATGCTGAAGTAGCCGTACTGATCTGACAGATGGCTATAGAACTTCGAGCCTGGCTCACTGCCGTAGTGCAGATTGACGTCGCCGCGCTTCGCCGCTCTATCGCTCGCGCGAAAGAACTGTCCGTCGGATGACGCGGTCGTTCCATTACCCCAAAGTCGAGCATGCGGGTGACGAGTGTGCGCATCTGTGATGCACGCTTGCGCCGCGCGATAGGTTTCCGACCGGGCGTGGAACGTGCGCATCCAGCCGATCTGGTGAGCACTGATGCCCTTGGATGCGCTGGCCATACGCTTCGGACCGAGATTGGTCGCGTCGGCCAGCACGCCGGCCAGCATTGCTGAGGCATTTCTTGGGACGTCACCCGTGCGAACATGCGTGAAGCAATCCGCAAAGCCAGTCCATTCATGCACTTCCCTCAGGAGGTCGGGAACCTCGACCAACGGAAACATGTCGCTGATCTCGGCATTCAGTTCGTCGGCCGCCGGCGGAACCTCGCCAGCAGTTGGTGTAACGATCAACGTCCCGGCTTCAAGACGAACACCTTCGAGCTTTCCGGACCGTGCTCTGTGCGCCAGACGCTTCAGGTTGAAGTCGAGCATCTGATGCGCTTCGGCAAGCCACTGCGCGCCGTTACCTTGGACGCCCAGTCCAAGGCGATCCTCCTCCTTCATGGTGGTGAATGTCGACCGGGGCATAAGATGCTCGTCGATCGGCCGGAAGGATCGACTGCCATCGACCCATATGTCCGCCGACCGAAGTCGATCTCGTAAAGCCGCGAGCGTTGCGATTTCATAGAGACGACGATCCGGCTTCTCCTGTCCAAGAATGAGCTTGYGCTCGGCTTGGCTGAGGTGAGTTATGGGGACGCGCTCCGGCAACGCTCGGCGCTTCTCGGCATAGAGCCGTTTCAGCAGCGAAATCGCCGCAAGAAGGGGATCGTGGCGGCGCGCTGAGCGGAACGTAAACGTCTGTAGGAATGCACCGGCATACTTGATGACGGTCCCATATTGCTCGGCCGCTAAGGTCAATGGCGACGCCTCGTTGTTCTCGACCATCGACGCAAGCTCAGGCTTGATCCGAAGCAGCCGGTGCCATCCAACTTCCTGATCGAGAACCTCCAATGCGTTCCGGCCATAATTGTTGGCGGACTGCAGGGCTGTGATCGTGTCGAGGAACATGCGTAGCGCTTTGGCGGTATCCGGCCTGCAATCCATGTGCCGCTGCTTTTTGCGGTTATTAGCTTGCGAGAACAACCGACCAATCAGCTTGATGAACATCGACACTGCATCGTCCGTGAGCTGCTGGCCGAGCTTGACAATCTGCGCCACGAGCAGCGCGTGTCGACGGCTGGCATTAAAGTCATTGGCCAGCCAGGCCGGCGTGGCGTCGCCCTCACGGATCATCTGATCCCACCGTCCAGACGATATGCGCAGCTGCAATTTCGGGTCGATTTCTAGGTTGCGCAGGAAGGCAACCCGTTCGGCCAGCCCGACCAGGTTTGACGCACCTGGCGCATCCGGCGCGGATCGCAACCAATGGTAGCGCGTATGGCCGATCGACGAATCAACCTCCAATAGCCTATCCAATGATTGAAGCTTATCGAGCGGAATTTCTTCGATCAGCGCTCTCTCTGCTCGCCGACGGGCAATCGACCGGCCCGCGAGCCCTATTCGCTCGATCGTCTCGGTCACCGGAAGCAGGGAACCGCGTTCCCGAAAAGACGCGGCGATGGCTTTCGCAATCCCGACGCTGTCGTCGGAAATCGTTGCCGCCTGAATCGCAGCTAGTAGCGCCGCTCGACGATCCTCCCCCGTTGCGCTCTTTGTATCCAGATAGATCATCAAGCGCGCGGCGTGGTCGCGACGGGTCTCTTCACGGCGCGCATAGAGCGCGAACGTTCCGAGGTCGGCGCCGACCTGATCGGCAACATGCTTCAGCATTGCGCGAGGCGGAGTCTCTCCGGCGGCGAGCACTCTGCCTGGATAGCGCATCAGGCAAAGCTGAACGGCAAAGCCGAGCTGATTGTGTTCTCATCGGTCGGCACACTGAAAAGTTTTTGCCGATCTTGATCTTTGAGAAGCTTCCGTCTGCGCATCGCCCGACTCCATCACAATACTCGATGGAACGATGTCAAACTGGGGGGCACATACGTCAGCCTTGGCTAGGCTATCCACAGAGATCAAATGCAGGCGGCTGATATCGCACTCGGGTTCTCGCTCCGTTCGCCCTTAGCGTACGATTTTGAGCAGTTCTTGTTCCGACCCCAAGGAGCGAGGCGGAGTTTGGGAGCCGACCTAAGTGCGGTTCCGACTAGGTCGGTCGTCAGCAACGTATCTGAGGCACGTTTCAAGTTGCCGTCATGGCGTCGCTCGGTGGAGAAGGTTGGATTCCGGTTCCTTTCCCTCTACCATCCTCAAATTCCGAACAATTCTCTGCTGGATTGCGTTGGGCCCTGAAGCCCAGCATTTGCGCGGTTTGGGGTCGAAAGCTGGGGGGTGCGAAAACCACGTTTTCCCCCAAACCGCTCTCTGAATGCCCGTCATTCTCCGAAGCTGGGGAGTAGCGCCAAAAATCCCCAGGTTTTGAGGCCCAGCAATATCAATATGATAGCGCCATCCCAACTGTTGGCAGTTTTGCGTTTCGCTCGCCTGCCCAATGAAGACCACAACTATACGTCGCTCGCTAGGTGGCGGTTGCGCTAGAACCGGATACTCCTCGTACTGCAGAGACGAGGTGGTGCTTCGGCTACGCTCAAGGCGAGATATCAGGAAGCAGTTGCTGCCGACCGCAAGCCACGTTCCGGAATGTTGGTGGAACAGGCAACCTGAAGCATGGTTGCGCACGAAGATCAAACCATTGGCGGAAAGTTCCGCCGCGCGTTGGCAACCTGCCTCGGATGCTCCACAAAGCAGCAGCCGATAGGCGTTGGGCAGCCGCAGACTGGAGCGCGTCTCGCGCACGTGCTACAGTATTGAAAATAGCGTGGTTTGGGGAACCCGCCATGGCACGCGGGACTAGTCGCAAGCCGGGAGCAGCTCAGGCGAGACCACGGGGTCTGGCGGGCAAACTATTTGCCTTCTTCGAAAAGTATCCGGTCGCGACGGCAATCGGAGTGATCTCCGCCATCATCGCCAGCATCGTGGGCATTCTGGACCTCCACGATCGCTTCACTCCGGCTGCACCGATCGAAGATGGACTGCGCGTCAAGCTGGATGAGTCGGAGCTTCAGCCGATGTCCGGCGGCACCATGATCCGGGCCGCCGGCGCAAGGGTTTTTTCGGAGGGAGTGAAGCTTCGCGTACAGTTCGATCTCAAGAATCCCGCACCCCCGCTCGCGATCAACGCCATCACCATTGTGCCGATCGAAGAGGTGCCCCCCGAGGTCGTAGCGGCCGTGAAAGCTAACGCCGACTCGCCCGATCGGGAGCCGGAATCTTGGGCAGGGGCGCAGCCAGTAAACACCTATCTCGGCGTCATTGGCAGCGGCAAGTTCAGAGTCGTCTACAACGACGCGCATGGGACACATTTAGAATGTCGGCCGGAGAACCTGCTCGATTGCAACGACCGGGCACAAGTCATCGAACTCAATGAGACCGGAGATACAACCTATACCCTGGACCTGCGGCTGCGCTATCTCGACGTTCCGCTCAAGGGCCTCAAGATCATCGCCAAATACACCATCGACGGGGTTGATCATGAAACGCATTCTGAACCTCTTTATCTGCACAACTAGCTTGCTAGTGGGTGCCACATTGCCAGCCCTTGCCGGCATTGCCGAGTGTCCGGTGCTTCGAAGCGAGAAGCCGCTGGAGGCCCCCAAGCTGCTCGACGATATATTCAACGGAGCGACAGCGTCCTACGGCAGCCCCAACAAGTGGCCCTACCTCAACAATGAGGCAATGGATGAGGAGGGTCCAGCTGGCCAGATGCTCCAGAAGATCTTCGAGAACCGGCACGTCAATATTCCAATGCCTGTGGTGCGCTTTGAACCCGCCGGGAGCTCGGCTAAAGTCGAGCTGCCAAGCGGTGACCTACGGCTGCCAATCGATCGCTGGCCATGCATCCTTGCGCCGGGTGACGAGGTCTTCCTGAGCGATGGCTTTACCGACCACGCAACCCTGATCTACCGGATCCAAGCCGACAGGAAGCTAGTGACCTTCATCGATGCGCGGGCCGAAGAGAACTTTCTTCTCTCTGAAAACAGCCTGCTGCAGGACTTCGGCGGTCACTGGTTCGTAGAAGGCGACCGCAAGCTGTTCTCAGTCCCCTTCGACACCATGGACTCAGTCCTGAAGGCAGCGGTTCTCGTCCCACCGATTGACGGAAAGGTAATGATCGAAACCGTCGCCGCTCTGGCGCCGGGCGTCGCGAGGCTCGATCTTTACTATTGGCGCGACGCCAATATGTACGCTGATATGGACGCCTCGCAACCCGTAGGAGATAACGGCTACCTTTTCGGTCCACAAAAAAGTCCGCTCATCGATGATCTGGGTTTTTACAATATGGCGGTTCTGGCACTCACCGGCCAGGACCCGGATCTGGCACTCATGATGGAAGTGGGCTTCGAAAAGCTAGTCTTGTCCCTTCCACAGACCCTCTCGCGCAACCTCAACTTCCGCCTGCTTTACGAACTGATCAATGCAGGCGAACTCACTCGCGCGAACAACCTCGCACACCGCTATCTCGAAGTGCGTGGCTTTGATGCCGACTTTGCAGTGATCGGCGCCGCCGTCTGCCACGAATTAGGCGACAGCGCGTGTGCGGAAGACCTGCGGACCCGGGCCCGCGCCGAACTCGACCCGCGTCTTGGAAGGATGTTTCGAGGGGAGACTTTTGCGGAAGACCGCGCGCTGCTCGATCGGCACGATTACGAGAACGCCAGCATCTTCCTGATGCGTCGCCGCTATGAAATGCTGGAGTCGTGGTAGGTTTGGGATACTGCCTGATTGCGACAAAGCCGAGTGCGGAAAAGACGTTGTTCCCCGAACTGCTCTCCGAATATCCATCATTCTCCGAAGCTGGGGATTAACCCGAAAAATCCCCAGGTTTTGAAGACAGCAATATCAATGCCTTAGCGCCGGCCCGGCGAATAAGCCACTCGCGCTTGCAGCGTTGCGCGATCTGGTGCAGCCGCCCGACGGCATCGTGGCGATCGAGCTGGCTGATGGACGGCGCGTGTCTGCGCCGGCGGGCAGTACTCCGGCTGCGGTGAAGCAGCAGCTCGCTGGTATCCGTGTAGGCCGCATGGGACCGATCTTCGAGGTAGGCGACATATATCGGACACCAGCGACCCAAATTAGGCCCCATGCCGAATAGCATTCTCCGTTTGCACCTGCAGACGTCAAAAAATTGTTGAGCCGGATTCTTGCCCGATCCGGAGGGCTTCCTCAATCGGACCCGCCGGGACTTTGCAGGATAACGATGGCGCCCACGGTTCTCAATGAGATCGTAAATGCGATCAGCATTGTCCTGGACGATCTCGCCCGCAATGCTAATCACATCGACTGCGTTAACCGTTCATCCATTTGGATGTTGACGCCCACTCTTCATTGAAATTAAGAATGTGTTAATATAAGCGCCTCCTAAAAAAATCCTGACCAGCAATCAGGGAAAGGGCGTCATGGGGACAAAAGGGAACGCAGCGCGGCTACCAAAGTCGTCGCGGCTACATGTTGTAGCCAAGACTTACACGTGGACGGCCATGTTGATGTCTGGCTGATCGCCGCACTGTGGCCTTGCGGCGACTGGACTACGCACTGACAGTAGCCGTACGCCAAAATTCGCATGTTGATCGTAGCTGTTTCAGATGGAGAGTGACTAATCTGTCAATGCGGCAGTGAACAGATTTGGGGCATCTGTCTCGTGTACGAGTAAAAGGTGGGGGTTAAAATGGCTTCTTCTGAATTCGCAGGCGCCAGTGGAACTGCGATACCGCGTGTGAGCGCGGCGTCGGTACGACTGCCATTGGTCTGAATGGGAACTCCTTTGATCCTGGCGCTCTCGCCGATCATTCCCTGGCTGGCGATCGAAAGCCATTCGCACGGGATTTCCTTGACTGGCGACGTTGCAGGCCGACGGGCGTTGACGCGTCCGGCCGACGTGAATGTTTCGCATAAAAACTTGCGCTTCGGGCAAGCGCTCTACGGGCACTAGGGGGAAACTGTTATGGGTGGAACAACGACGTCTTTTTCAAACACGCCGCAGGCAGTGGATGATTTCTTCACCAGCGTTTTCACTGGGCTCACTGAAGACAGTTTCGGGACCATTTTCCTCAATGTAATGGCCAACGATCTAGGCGGAAACGCCAAATCGCTGTGGTCGGTCGATAACGGCACGAACAATACTGGCGCGATGAGCGGCTACATCGCGGCTGATTTGTTGACGCAGGACCTAGGTCGGATTGAATCCGCGGGTTCCGATACAAGCGCCAACGGCGCAAAGATCTGGATTACGGCCGACGGGAAGGTGGGATACGATACAGCGTTCTTGTCGGCTGCTTTCAGGTCGCAATTGCAGGGGTTGAATGCCGGCCAATATTTGACGGACACCTTTATCTACTCTATCCGGCTCGGCAACGGGACGCTCAGCTGGGCAACCGCGACCATTCAGTTCGCGGGGACCAACGATGGGCCGGTTCTGAGCGACACAAGCGATCCGGCGACGGTGCTCGAACTGACTGGTGCCGCGGCCCAGAACCTGGCGGCGATCGCGGGCAATTTCTCGGTAAGCGATCTCGATATCGGCAACACGCTGCATGCGTCGGTAGTAGGCAGCCCGGTGGTGCAGCTCAATGGCAGTCCGTTCTCGTTGCCCGCCGGGGCAGCCGCRCTGATCGCCAGTGGCGCATTCACGCTGACGGATACAACCTCCAACGGTGGCGCGGCCAACATCGGCTACAGCTACGATCCGACCCCCGCCAACCTCGATTTCCTGCGCGCTGGCCAGAGCCTGACCATCACCTACACGGTGCAGGTCAATGACGGCACGACCAACTCCGGCACGCAGAATGTCACTTTCACCATCACAGGCACCAATGATGCGCCGGTGCTGAGCGATACGAGTGATCCGGTTGCAGTGCTCGAACTGACTRRTGCCTCGGCTCAGAACTTGGTGGCGATCACGGGCAATTTCTCGGTGAGCGATCTCGACGTCGGCGACACGCTGCATGCGTCGGTAGTAGGCAGCCCGGTGGTGCAGCTCAATGGCAGTCCGTTCTCGTTRCCCGCCGGGGCAGCCGCACTGATCGCCAGTGGCGCATTCACGCTGACGGATACAACCTCCAACGGTGGCGCGGCCAACATCGGCTACAGCTACGATCCGACCGCCGCGAACCTCGACTTCCTGCGCGCTGGCCAGAGCCTGACGATAACCTACACGGTGCAGGTCAATGACGGCACGACCAACTCCGGCACGCAGAATGTCACTTTCACCATCCACGGCACCAACGACGCCGCCGTGATCGGAACCCCGACGGTCGCCGACGTCACCGAAGACACGCCCAACAGCGCGGCCGTGACGCTCACCGCCGCGGGATCGATTTCGATCAGCGATGTCGACACCGGCGAAGATCATTTCCAGACCACCGTCAGCGGCGCCGGCACCAATCTGGGCAGCCTCGTCCTGGCCGCCAACGGCTCCTACACCTACTCCGTCGCCAACGCCGCCGTGCAGTTCCTCGCCGGCAGCGACGCCAACGGCGGCACCAGCACCCATGTCGACACCTTCACGGTGACGGCCGCCGACGGCACCACCCAGCTCGTCAGCTTCACCATCCACGGCACCAACGACGCCGCCGTGATCGGAACCCCGACGGTCGCCGACGTCACCGAAGACACGCCCAACAGCGCGGCCGTGACGCTCACCGCCGCGGGATCGATTTCGATCAGCGATGTCGACACCGGCGAAGATCATTTCCAGACCACCGTCAGCGGCGCCGGCACCAATCTGGGCAGCCTCGTCCTGGCCGCCAACGGCTCCTACACCTACTCCGTCGCCAAC
>NZ_JBFUEQ010000022.1:0-46202 GCF_056403835.1 Mesorhizobium sp. P2_E6 | reverse complement strand
TGCCTCTCCATCCGACCCGATCATGGAGCGGTCGCGCGCCGACTTCGAAGAGAAGCCAGACCCCTGGCGGGCACTCATCATCTCCGGCGCATCGAAGCCGTTTACGCATCAGCCGTCAACACCACGACCAACGCCGCGCATGGTATGCCACGGTGAGGATCCCTTTGCTTGACAAACCCAGCCCCAAAAGAGAAGCCCGCCACCTAGGGCAAAGGTGACGGGCTTCGAACAATGGCCAGTAGGGACTTTAGCTGGCCAGTGCGAAAACGTGGCATCTAAACATTAGTTGCATCTAATATGAGAAATGCCCGCCACCTTTCGGCGGCGGGCCAAGGGTCTGAAGTGCTGGGGATCAAGCCGTGCCCCGCGGTGTGGCCCGGCGTCGGCTCCAGCCACACTTCGCCATCGAGTTCATAATCCATATCGACAAACACAGCCCGACCAGCCTCGACGATTGGCAGCACATTATCCTCATAGGTCCGTTCGTCGGCATCGCCGGAGGCGGCCTGTGCGGCTTCGAACTCGCGCCGCGCCATGATGTAGCGGGCGTTGGGGAATGTCGGTATCCAACGCCCGTCCACCAATCGTGTGTTCCAGCCGCAATGGTCGATATGAAGATGGGTGCACAGCACATAGTCGATCTGCTCGGGAGCAACACCGGCATTCGCCAGCCGCCCCAAAAAGGTGCCGTCATTGCGGCCATGCCAATGCGGGAAGTATGCGCACGTCTTGTCGTTGCCAACGCAACCGTCGACCAGAATGGTATGGCGCCCGGTACGAACCAGAAAACTCTGGATGGGAAAAATAAGCCGGCCGGTTGCCGGCGATATCAATCGGGGCCTAAGCCAATGAAGATGCGGTTCGAGTGCTTCGTCGGTGCAGTCCGGGAACCATTCCGATGGCGTCCGCAGAGGGTCGCACATCTCCAGAATTCTGGTGACCCGTATAGCCCCGACTCTCCAATCATCCATTGGTACGATCCTTCTTCGATCGAGGACTGATCGCTAAAAATAACATTTGCGGCCAGCTGGCGTCAGACATTTCTGCCGATAGAGAAGGAGGCGCTCGCGATGTGGCCGCTTACACTTCGCGCGCCAGCGGCGAGGCTTATTCTGCACGGATCAGAGCTATCGAATCCGGTGGAGAAGGTTGGTTTCCAGTGCCCTCCCCTCTACCACCTTCAAAGTCCAAACAATTCTCCGGTTCGCTCATGGCTTCCTGAAAGCCCAGCGTGTGCCGGATATGCGGCCGAAAGCTGGGGAGTGAGGAAACGACGTTCTCGCCCGAACTGCTCTCCGAATGTCCATCATTCTCCAAAGCTGGGGAGTATCTCCAAAAATCCCCAGGTTTCGACAACAGCAATATCAATGCCTTAGCGACGGTCCTGCTGCGGGCGGTTTTGCGGTTCGCTCGCCTGTCAAAAAAGACCACAACTATTTCATCGCTCCCTAGGTCCGGCTTGGAACATCCCGTCTGGCAGGATAAAGCGCAATTTCGAACCGTAATGATACGGCTTCTCCGGAATGCGGATTCGCCAGCCGCGGCAGCAAGCTGACGAGAACGGCAAAAATGTCGATCTGACCTCGGTGGGCGCATCAAAGGGATAGGCGGTGCTGCGACGACAGAGGATCGAACTCCGCTTATCGGCACCTACAAGCCTTGAAAGGCAAGGGTTTCAGCCGCGCTGAATGGAGTTTGAGTACCAGCCCTGTGGCCTAGCTGCAAGGTTTCTCCTAAAGGCGATTTGGGTAATTTCAGGTCATACTCCGCCAGGGCGGCCGACCACGTTCGCCGCAGGCTTGTGCGCTTCTGGGAAACAGCGCTCAATCGCTTCGGCAATCGTTCGAATATCTGTCCGGAACCATTCTGTTGCACTATAGAAGCGCCCGTCGGGGCCCGTGACCTTTAGGGCGACGTGATATGCGCGGAGAGTAGTATGGAGCAAACGCTCGGCCTCTTTAGCCGAGTAGCCAACGAGTTCGTAGGTCTCCATGATCTCGACCGGCGCGAACAAAACGCGGCCTGCGTGTCCGCACGAGCGACCCGGTCTTCAACCGCCCCCGCTGTCGTTCCTACCTTAAGAAGGCCTTGGATTTCAGTCCGTCCAGATCTCGGTGCGTCCGGCGGAGTAATCAAACCGAACCAGTGAGACGCGGCAACCGCAGCGGTCAGACGACGCCGCTGTAAGCAACCATCTTGCCGTCTGGCGCGAGATCGATAAACGCCCGCTTTCCTCGTCTGCCGACCGCCATGAACACCAATCGGTTGCCATGGCCTTCCAGAAAACGCAGCGCCTGACCTGATGCGTCATAGTGTGTGACGTCGTCACCGCCAGTCTCCCTGAACCCTATATATTCCAGAAATTGCTCGTTGGCCTTTGCCGTCGAAATTGTTTTAACGCGGCTTGGCCGTTGAATCACACCCCATAGGAAACCTATCAGGCTGAAAACCGCCGTCGAGCATGACGCCAGAAAAATCGCGGTCCCAAATCCAGCATCGGGATCATTTTCGTTTCTCGTAAAAAAGCTGAGGCAGATCACTGCCAGCACGAAACCGATGGCTGTCAGCACTATGCTGCCGATGACAGTCTTGAAAATGGTTCCTGCCACACCTCGGTCATGGCCCTTGACAAGTTCTCGCGCCCCAAGAGTAGGCAACGTGACCGCCCCGATCAGAGCGAGAATGGCAAACAATTGCATTTGGTTCTTTTTGGTCGATTTCCAGAGATCTCGACCTATGGATAGGCCATAGCCAGCAACTGCGGCCCCACCAATTCCTGCGGCGATAAGTGCAAGAGATGATTTCCGTTTTGCCATTAAGCCCCTCGCCTCAGCGAAAAATTGTGCGCAAATTGAAAAGGAAGGTCGAGATCGTCCAGATCGCGCCAAGCAACCAGGTGATTGCGTAAATCGCGCACACTCCGATCAAATAGGCCAGCTTCCCAAGGTCGATTGCGCCCCTCCCCAGAATTCTGATTATCGACGAGGTGCGGTCTTTCGCCTTTTCTGCCAGCTTTCCGAATTTCGCGAGTTCCTTAGGAGATTCAGCTTTCTCCAGTGAGCGTAAGGCAGCCTGCATTCCTCCGTTGAAAACGACGGTTGATGTCCCAGCCGTGAATACCGCGAGATCGTTGGCAGTGTCGGGTCTCACAACACCGTTAAAGCGCCGTTTAGCAGCTACGACGTCCATGGGCAGAAGGTCTTCCACAGAGGCTTTCAGCCCGGCAAAATCGAGTTTTTTCGCGTCCTTGTATGAGATGCTGGACAGCACACGTTTAACTGCGGTGAAGCTCGGAGCTTTGAGTGCCGGGTCGGCGGGATTCGACAGCGCCTTTTTCAGCTTGAGAACGTCGATCATATTTCGAGAAATACGAACCAGAGAAACCCTGATACCCGCAGATAATTTTCTGGTCTTGTTTGCTGTTTTGAGAACAGATAGCGGCACATCTATCTCTGCCTGTGCGGTAACACTTGTCACGATACCGACAAGGGAGAGTCCGAGCGTCACCCCATCACAGTCCTGTCCAGAAACAATCTTTGATCCCTCATTATAGACATCTCTGATATCTCCGTAGGAGCCAACATCCGCAGCCATAGAACCGGCAAGGCTTCCTGGGCTGTGAACTCTGCCCGACATGAAACCGTCAACGAGATCTACGCTGTAACGCCACGACATGTCGATCGCATTCTCCCGCGTTTTAGCGATCAACTCAGGATCGAAATCGTGCCCGTTCTCTTGCCCGATTTCGACGATTTTGGCAGCGTCCTCATAATCTCGTTCGGCGACCGCCTCCTCGATCTTCTCGATGTACTCCTGCGTCGTGAGGTGCCTGAGTCGGAATTCAGCGATCGAGAACGGGTCGTAGTACGCAAATCCCAGCTTGACCGCGCCAAACATCGGTGACGAGAAAAAGGCAAGGGCCGTCATCACCAACGCGGCCGCCGCAATTGCCTTGCGAACTCTCAAAATCAAGATGAATGTCGCCCCTGTCCCGACTGGAATATGCACTAATCAGCCCTGATTTCCATCCGCAAAATTGCGCGACCTTGATTTCATAATGACTTATCTTAAGCCGGGAATTTGGCTCCTGTTCAGTATGGCTATTCGCTGCCAGAGAACCACGAATTCTTCTCTACTGGCTGCCGCGTTCGACCTGATTTCCAAAAGGCGCTTCAAATTCGCTATGCCGAATACATAAGAGCGTTGAACCTGTTGCAAATTCTTTGATTATGATCGCCAACGATCTTGAATCGGGCACACAGGTTGGGGCTGGAACGCATGGCACCGAGAAAGCGCAGCTACAGGAGTGGCAAACTATTGGCCACCGCGTTTCATAATGCGAGGGTAGAGTACCGAAACGACCGAAAAGCATCACAGAGGGATCGGGCGCGAAAGGAAAGTGTCAGAGTCCGGCTTAAGGGGGAAGGTATTCATGAGTCATGGACTGATGACGCATTGAAAATAATGGACGAACACGGATTTGGTGTGAACCAGATCGGTTCCAGAGTTATTCCAATTCTAAGCCGTGTGATGGGTGAGCATCACACGGAACTCCAAGTCGCTTCTGCTGACGCGGCCCAAAAAGCAGCCGATAAGGCGGCGAGCGTAGCAAGGAAGGCCGCAGTTCCGGTTGCGGCGCGCACTGCATTGGAATTAGTCCACGACGAAATGAGCAGCGAATTGGCTGAGCTAAAAAATCGGATAGATATTCTATTAACTGAAGGGTCCAATAGCTACGAACAAAGGTCTGATTTGCTAAAGACAGAAGGAGGGTATTTCTTTGTCCATCAACTCGGAACCGCTCGCATCATCCTTAGGTTGGCGTTAGAGGCGGTCTGCATTGGAGCGATTTGTTTCGTAGTAGTAGCCATGTGGAGCGCCGGTGCAGAAACCGGGCTTAACTCTGGTTGGATCGTGATAGTCTCACTTCTTGTCGCTGCAGCTTTCGCCAAGCTGCGCGTTAAACACCTCCAAATGCCTAAGTTGCGAATGAGTCGCGCGGCGGTTCGCTCACGGTTTCGATCGCTCCTAGACGCCGAAACATTTAAGGCCTGCAGATCGGCAACGACAGAAGCATGCAGACGTGTACATCACTACGCAGAATGGGAGCTTCCGAAGGCAATTCGGTCTAAGAGAGATGAGGTAAACGCGGTCGTTGAGCTACTGTCGGGCAGGGAAGTCTCAGATAAGGAGCCAGCTAGAACGCCCACACATGACTCGGGATTATGAACCAGATGACAAGCGCGCCATCCTGCAACTAAACGGTGAGCTTTCCGGTACTTCGGCAGCAGGCGTCTCCTAATCCGGATTGATGACGGCGCGACGTAGCCCGCAAACAGCTGGTTCCAGTCTGGTGCCGCGCCCTTCGCAAGCGCATGCCAAAGCCGCTTCTGGTCTTCATTGGCCATGACTTCGAACATGTGGTGACAGGGGCCGAAGCCAAGGATCGTCAGCGCCTCCCGCATCGAGTCTGTTCCTGTCCGACCAAAGCCCGTTCCGATTACCCTTATCGCCATTGTTTCCCCGTTCAGGCCTACAGCCAGATCAGTCGCTTGCCAGCAACATCCGCAGGCGGTTTCCCTCAGGGTCGGAGAGGCCTAGCGCCCCCTCCGTTTGCAGCGAGGGCACCTGCGAATCGTCGAGACGACGCGCGACGGACGCCCGAGACACGTCTCGGTGGCCAGTATATTTTGGCTGTTCATCGGCCGTTGTCTTCCTGCAGCGCTGCAACATTAGCCGCGAAAGATATACCTGTCTCGCGCATAGTTCGGGACGACCACACCGGGGCGCATTCGCCGTGGTAGCCTGCCGTTGCCGCCCCTGCTGTCACTTGCGATATCCGGCGGGCGATCCATGCTAACATTGTGGCTAATTAAACGGCGCGCGGCCATCGCGGCGAAACCCGTCCGTTAAGCGCCAAGCGGCTTCGTCCAAACTTGGATCCGGAATGACCGCAACGGGCCGTCAGCGCAATGGCGCCTTTTGGCGTCCGAAGAACGATAGCGGACGTTCAGCCGGTGGAACCAAGCTCTGAAGCTGACCCGATGCAGACCTTGCGTCGATCATTCGGAACGGCGGCAAATAAACTCGAAGTGGCTATTCACAGCCGCGCAAATAGTTTCCCTGACAGCGAGGTGCTGGCGGGACGTTTGGCTTAGTGAGTTTTGCGCTCGCAACCTACGCAAATTGGGCGTACCGTTGGCATATCGTCGGCTGCTAATACATGAGCCGGCGACTGAGAGCGCAAGGCTCCCGCATCGGACTAGGCGCGCTAGGTTCCACAACTACTCGTCGCGCTCACCGGACCATCTGCCTCTGCCGAAACCTCTTTTGCTCGGTTCCGGCCAATATTGCCTTTCGCCAATCGGAAGAGGAGCGTTCTGATGCAGACCATCCAAACCCGCCGCCGATTCCTGGCCGGCGCTGCAATGGCAGGCGCTGCAGGTATCGTCGGTCTTCCGGAGTCACTACACGCGGAACCTCCACTGGAAACGACCACGGTTCGTCTGCCGTGGTGGGTTGATACTTCCTACTGCTGGGCAGGCGCGTACATCGCCGGAGAATTGATGCGCGCCGAGGGCTTCACCGACGTTCGCTACGTGAAAGGCGACAAAAGCATCGACCAATCGGAATGGATCGCGCGCGGCGAGACGGACTTCTCGGTGAACTTTCCGCCGAATCAGATCACTTCGATCGACGCCGGCGTGCCGATCAAGGTGCTGACCGGGTTGCACTCGGGATGCCTCGAACTGATCGACACGTGTGGCTGACCCTCATGGCCGCTTATGTCGGGCTCGATCCCGTGAACGATATCCAGTGGGTCTTGACCGAGGGTGTCAAGCCGACGGAACTCTTCGTTCAAGGGAAGATCGACGCATTCCTCGGCACGCCGCCCCAGCCGCAGGAGCTGCGCGCCAAGAAGATCGGTCATACGATCCTCAACAATGCCGTCGACCGCCCATGGTCACAGTATTTCTGCTGCATGATCTCCGCCACGACGGACTACGTGACAAGATACCCGGTGGCGACCAAGCGGATCTTGCGATCGATCCTCAAGGCCGCCGACCTCTGCGCGTCGGATCCGCAGATGGTGGCGCGGCTGATGGTCGATCGCGAATTCATGCCGTCGTATGACAACGCGCTGCAAACCCTGAAGGATATCCGCTACGACCGGTGGCGGGATTTCGATCCTGAAGACTCGATGCGCTTCTATGCGCTGCGCATGCAGGAGACGGGCATGATCAAAGCGGGTCCGCAACAGATTATCGCCGACGGCACCGACTGGCGCTTCCTCGACGAGTTGAAGCGTGAGCTGAAAACCTGATCCCATCTGTCTCGAGGGGAGACGTAGACATGCAAATCATCCAGAGCCGCAGGCGCTTCCTGGCTGGCTTGACGGCTGTCGGCACCGCAAGCCTCGTCGGCGCTCCAACTCGAGTTCTTGCCGAGCCAGCGCCGGAGACCACGCGCATTCGCTTGGCCAAGATCCCTAGCATCTGCGTGGCGCCACAGTATGTTGCAGAGGACCTGCTGCGCGCTGAGGGCTTCACCGAAATTGCCTATGTCGCCGCAGGTCCTGGTGCGGCCACGGCCTCCGCGGTGGCGAATGGCGAGATCGACTTTAGCCTCAACTTCGTGACAAATTCGATCGTCGCCTTGGACTCCGGTGCGCGGATCACTCTGCTCGGTGGCGTCCATCCCGGTTGCTTCGAGCTGTTTGCCAAGCGCGGGATCGACAGCGTCGTCGATCTGAAAGGCCGGAGCGTCGGCGTCCAGGGGCTCGGTTCGGGGCCACATCTGTTCCTCGCCAGCATCGCGGCCTATGTCGGGCTCGATCCGGTGCGCGACATCAACTGGGTCGTGGACCCGGCGGTCAAGCCCAAGGAGCTGTTCGTGCGCGGCGACATCGATGCGTTCCTTGGCTTTCCACCCGACCCGCAGGAATTGCGGCGCAGCAAAATCGGCCATGTGATCGTCAACAGCACCGCAGACCGACCTTGGTCGCAATATTTCTGCTGCATACTGTCCGGCAACAGCGATTTCGTGGCCGCGCATCCTGTTGCCACCAAGCGGGTGCTGCGCGCCATCCTCAAGGCTGCGGATCTATGCACCGCCGCGCCGGCCCTGGTTGCCGAGCGCTTGGTCGCGGGCGGGTTCGCCAGCCACTACGATGATGCGTTCGCAGCGATCAGCGAATTGCCTTACCGGAAATGGCGGGACTATGATTCAACTGACACCGTCCGCTTCTATGCGCTGCGGCTGAAGGAAATCGGTTTGATCGGCTCCACACCCGACACGATTATCGCGGAAGGTACGGATTGGCGTTTCCTTGCCGAGCTCAAGCGCGAGATGAAGACGTGAGTTGCTGGCCGGCATGCGCATTGGCACTGTCTCTGCTCGCTCCTTGGCCGACGCAAGCGCAGGACGCGCCCCACGAGGAGCGCCTGCCGGTTATCGGGCCTGCTCAGGACTTCACGCTGACATCGCAGGACGGGACGCGCGTGTCGCTACGCGATTTTCGCGGCAAGGTGGTCGCGGTCGCGTTCATGTACACCTACTGTACCAGCGTTTGCCCGATGCTGACCGCCAACATGGCGCAGGTGCGGGACGAGATCGGCTCCCACTTCGGGTCGAAGATCGACTTCGTCTCAATCACCCTCGATCCGGAGCGCGACACGCCCGAAGTGCTCAAGGAATATGCCGCGGCTTTCGGTGCCGATCCAAAGGGTTGGTCGTTCCTCACGGGTGATCCGTCGGCTGTCCGCGAGGTCGCGTTGAAATACGGCGTATTCGCGCGGAAGACTGCCGAGGGCGATATCGACCATACCACAGTGGCATCGCTCATAGACCCGAGCGGTATGTTGCGCGTACAGTATCTCGGCGTTCGTTTCGACCTCGAGGAGTTCCGGGGTGACCTTCTCAGCCTCTTGGACGAATCTAAGTAACATAACGAACCAGCTAGTCGGCTGGGTTGCCCGGCTGCCGGCGCGCGTCCAGACCAAGCTCTTGATCGCGTTTCTGTCGATCGTCGGACTCCTGATCGTTCTCGGCGCCGTCGGGCTGCAGGTGCTTAGCGGGGTCAATGACCAGACCAACGAACTGATCAAGCTGCAGCGCAGGATCGCCGCCTACCGCCAGGTCCAGCACGATACGACCACCCAGCTCTACGGCATCTCCACCGCCCTGTTGCTTCAGGACGACCGGATGCTGGATGCGGCGCTGCGCCAGCTCAATCAGTTCGGCTACGATCTCGACCGCATGGAGTTCGTCGCCCAAGCCGAGGTGGAAGTGCTTGGCCTGGTCAGGCAAGAGTACGAACGGCTGACGGCCGGGGTGACGCATGTGGCTGAACTCATTCGCGCCGGCAATACCGAGGAGGCGCGCAAGGTCCAGCTGGACGAGATCGTGCCGTCGGCCGACCGCCTCGAGCGCCTGACCAACCAGCTGGTCAACATCGCCGAAGCCGACATGGTGGCGGCAATAGAGACGACCGAAGGGGCGTACGGAACCTCCAGATTGATCGTCGTCTCCTTTGCGATGGGCAGCATCCTGCTGGCGCTGGCGCTCGGCTACATCATCTCCTCGTCGTTGGTCGAGCCGGTCAAGAAAATCGAAGCGCGTCTCAGCCAGATAGCAGCCGGCGACTTCGCCCAACAGGTTGCCGTCGCAAACCGGGACGAGCTAGGCGCGCTTGCCAGCAACGTCAATCAGACATCCGAGCGGCTCGGGCGACTGTATCAGGAAGTTCAAGCGCGAACAGCCGAGCTTGCACGACTCGTGGGCGAGTTGGAGGCGCTTGGCGAAGTCAGCAAGGCCGTCAATTCGACGCTCGATCTGGACACTGTTCTGAAGACGATCGTGGCCAAGGCGGTTCAACTGTCGGACACGGATGCGGGCACCATCTATGTGTTCAGCGGCACGAGACAACAATTCCGCTTGCGCGCGACCTTCGGGATGAGCGATGAACTCATTGCCGTGATGTCAGATCAGGCGATAGGGCTGAATGACATGGGAATCGGGGGGGCTGCAGAGCACTGCACGCCTGTCCAGATCGCCGATCTCGCTACGGGAACGCGCTCGCACGTTCAGAAGATCATGCTCGACGCGGGCTACCGGAGCATTCTCATCATTCCGCTGCTGAGGCCGAAAAAGATCGTCGGTGCACTGGTCGTCAGGCGCCGCCAGCCGGGAGTATTCGACGAGCAGGTCGTGCACCTGCTGGAAACCTTCGCAGCCCAATCGGTGCTTGCGATTCAGAATGCCAAGCTGTTCCGCGAGATCGAGGAGAAAGGCCGGGAGCTGGAGGCAGCTAGCCGTCACAAGTCCCAGTTCCTCGCGAATATGAGCCACGAGCTCAGGACACCGCTCAATTCGGTTCTTGGCTTCACAGAATTGCTGGTCGACGGCATCTACGGCGAACTCCCGGACAAGGCAAAAGCGACCGTGGTACGCGTGCAGGCAAACGGCCGTCACCTCCTCGGGCTCATCAATGACGTGCTCGATCTTTCAAAGATCGAAGCCGGCCAGCTCAGTCTGTCGCTTGAGGATTATTCCGTTGGACAAGTGGTGCGATCGACCGTCGCGGCTATAGAGCCGCTGGCGCGAGCGAAAGGTCTCACGCTTGCTACGACCATCCCCGAGAACCTCCCTATCGGCCGCGGAGACGAGCGCCGCTTAACCCAGGTTCTGCTTAATCTCGCAGGCAACGCCGTCAAGTTCACGGACACGGGTGCGATCGACATTCTTGCCGGTGCGGCCGACGGACACTTCGAGATCACAGTCCGGGATACAGGTCCCGGCATCGCGTCCACGGACCACGCTTTCATCTTCGAAGAATTCCAGCAGGTCGACAGCAGCAGCACCAAGCAGAAGGGCGGCACTGGACTGGGCTTGGCGATCTCGAAGCGCATCGTCGAAATGCATGGCGGAACCATAGACGTCGAGTCCGTGATCGGGTCAGGGTCGACATTCCGCCTGAAGATACCGATCCGGGTGCAAGGGAACGTGAGGGCCGCATGAGCAAACGAATCCTGATGGTGGAAGACACCGAGGACAACCGCCAGATCATCCGGGATCTCATTGCCACCACCGAATACGAGCTGATCGAGGCGGCGGACGGCGCCGCCGGCATCGCAGCAGCCGGAGCGCACAGGCCGGACCTGATCCTTATGGACATTCAGCTCCCGGTGATCGACGGGTATGAAGCGACCCGCCGCATCAAGGCCGACCCAGCGCTCCGGCACATTCCTATAATCGCGGTCACCTCCTACGCGCTTTCGGGCGACGAGGCGAAAGCCCTTGCTGCAGGGTGCGATGGTTACATTGCCAAGCCATTCAGTCCGCGCCAGTTGCTTTCCGAGATTCGCGGGTTCCTTTCCTAGGGGAGGCAGCGCCTTGCACGATCCGCCACGCATTCTCGCGGTCGACGATACTCCGGAAAACCTCGAGATCCTGCGCATGCGCCTCGAGGCGAACGGCTACGAAGTTGTAACCGCCGCCGATGGTGAAGAGGGACTTGCGAAAGCTCGCGAACTCACGCCTGATCTGATCCTGCTCGACATCATGATGCCGAAGCTAGACGGCATCAGTGTGGTGCGCCTGCTCAAGCAGGACATCTCCCTGCAGGCGATTCCGGTCATCCTCGTCACCGCGAAGGCCGACACGCGCGATGTGGTCGAGGGGCTGGACGCCGGCGGCGACGACTATCTGACAAAGCCCTTCGAGCACCAGGCGCTGTTGGCGCGGGTGCGCTCGATGCTGCGCCAGAAGGCGCTTCACGACACTGTCGCGAGCCAGGCCACGCGCCTTGAGGACCAAGCCGCGCAACTTTCGGACTGGAACCGCTCGCTCGAGCAGACCCTGGCGGAGCAGATGATCGAGATCGAGCGAATGGGCCGGCTCCGGCGGTTTCTGCCCGCACAGGTCGCCGACCTCATCGTTGCGGCGGAAAATGGGGACGCGCTTCTGCAAAGTCATCGTCGCGAGGTAACCGTCGTTTTCTGCGATCTACGCGGATTTACTGCCTTCGCCGAGACCGCCGAGCCCGAGGAGGTGATGACGGTTCTTGGCGAGTATCACGCCTGTCTCGGCGAACAAATCGTCCGCTACGAAGGGACTTTGGAGCGGTTCGTCGGCGACGGTATCGTCGTGGTTTTCAACGATCCGCTGCCGTGCGCCGACCATTCAGAGAGGGCCGTGTCTATGGCCGCGGCAATGCGCGATGCGATTGACGGGCATTCGGAGCAATGGCGCAAGCGGGATTACTTGCTCGGCTTCGGAATCGGCATCGCTCGGGGCCATGCAACCATCGGGCGGATCGGTTTCGATCAGCGCGCCGACTATGCGATAATCGGTACTGTGTCGAACCATGCGGCTCGATTGTGCGAAGAGGCGAAGGCTCGACAGATTCTCGTCAGCCAACGGGTCTTCGGCGCTGTCGAATCACTGGTCGAATCCGCTCCGGTTGGTGAACTAACATTGAAGGGTTTTCGCCGCCCGATGCCGGCCTATGAAATCGTGCGGTGGATCGGTCGGCCAAGCTAGGGACAAGGATGCCGGCAGCTAGACTGATCAGCGATCGGGCGGCCTCGAGTTCCATGGCCGTTGGTTCGAGAAGGCGCCTTTTGGCAGTTTCCCGACGATCCGTTTGTCAGCGCGCTAGAAGGTTCGAGGGTTCAGTACAGGGCTTGGCGCTGGCTGAGAGCATTGCCCTCGCCCGAACGTTGAGAAGGCATATGGTCCCTAACTGCTGGCTGAAAGCGTTCTTGGCCAGCGACTGAAGAGCGACAAGACTCCCGCCTTTCTACTGGGGTCATTTGCTTGATTCCTAGGGACGATCAGTTTGCCAAAGGAGCGTCCCGATGAAGCTAATTCAGAATCGTCGCACATTCCTGGCCGGCCTGTCGGCGATCGGCGGTGCCGGGCTCTCAATGTTCGCCCATCCAGCGCGGCCGGGGAGCCTGCTCTGGAAACGACGACCGTCCGCTTGGGGCAGTGGGTCGGAGGCGCTTACTGCTGGGCGTCCATCTACCTCGCCGGAGAACTTCTGCGCGCCTACGGTTTCACCGATATCCAATATGTCGAAGGCGACACCCACATCGACAATTCCAAGTGGCTCTCCGCCGGCCTGATCGATTTCGACATGAACATGCCCTCGATGCACATTAGGTCCATCGACGCCGGCGTGCCGGTCAAAGTGCTGATCGGCGTGCATTCCGGCTGCTTCGAGCTGATCGGCAAGGACAGCGTCCGGAGTATCAGGGATCTGCGGGGCAAGCGCGTCGGGGGAGGGTCGGTGGAGTCGCATCCTCACATCCTGACGGCCCTCATGGCCAACTATGTCGGGCTTGATCCCGTGCACGATATCGAGTGGGTGGAGGGTGAACAGGCCCCGATGCAAATGTTCATCGACGGCAAGGTCGATGCCAAATCGTAGACATCAGTGCCCGTATATCTGAACGGTTCAGTAACAAAGGGTGGACCGTTACCGCAGCCGCCCGTGCAATCCACGTCAGAGGCGTTCCTTGCCGAAGGTCACTCATGGGCAATGCTATATCGTTTAAACTGGCAGCTACTGGGCCGAGGAACGAACCCGCTGCGCGGGAGGGCGCCTGCGGTTGAGGTAGAGATCAAGAACCGGTCGTCGCGCTCGCGTTGAGCGTCGTTCGGCTCGAGCAGAGCATGGCGGGCTTCTTCAACAAGGAGCCTGACCATGCACCGTGCTATTCTTGATGCCCGGATCAGCCCGCTGCGCCAGCGGCTGATCGACGACATGAACATGCGGCGTTTCTCACGGGAGACACAGCGCAACTATCTCCGCGACATCGGACGCCTGGCGACATTCCTCGGGCGTTCACCAGACACCGCTTCCGCCGACGACCTGCGCCGGTTCCAGATCGAGCAGCAGGAGGACGGCGTTCCCGTGCCAACGATGAACAGCATCGTGTCGGCGCTGCGCTTCTTCTTCACCCAAACGCTCGACCGCCCGGACCTGGCGCGCCGGCTCGTCCGGCTGTCGCATCCGCGCAACCTGCCCGTGGTGCTCAGTCGCGACGAGGTAGCCCGGCTGCTCAACGCCACCACCTGCCTCAAGCACCAGGCCGCACTTGTCGGTTGCCTATGGCGCGGGCCTGCGTGTCGCCGAGGTGTCGATGCTGAAGGTTGCCGACGTCGACAGCGAGCGCATGCTGCTGCGCGTCGAGCGTGGCAAGGGCGGGCGCTATCGCAACGCCATGCTCTCGGAGTACCTGCTCACGCTTCTGCGTGAGTGGTGGAAGGTCGGACGTCAGCAGGGCGTGATGCACCGCGACGGCTGGCTGTTCCCCGGACAGCACGCGATGAAGCCGATCAGCACGAGGCAGCTCTATCGCATCGTCGTCGAGGCGGCCCAGGCCGCCGACATCGCCAAGCGGGTGGGGCCGCACACGCTGCGGCACAGCTTCGCCACCCACCTGCTGGAGGACGGCACCGACATCCGCATCATCCAGGTCCTGCTCGGGCATGCCAAGCTCAACAACACCGCACTCTACGCGAAGGTGGCGACCCGGACGGTGCGTGCCGTGACGAGCCCGCTCGACAAGCTCGGGCTGTTCAAGCCGGGAGAGGTCTCGCCCGACATCTGAGCCGTGCCCGCCTCGATCGAGGTCGCCGACATCTTCCGTGCTGCCGGACCCGCTTACCGGGCCGCCCATGCAGGTCACCTGAGCCTCGTCCAGCTCAAGGTCATGTCGGCGATCGAGTATTGCCGCACCGCAGCCCTTGGCGGTCACGTCGAGGCTTGCGAGGACTGCGGCCAATGGCGGATCGCCTACAACTCCTGCCGCAACCGGCACTGTCCGAAGTGCCAGGGCGCGGCCGCGCGGACATGGCTTGCCGAGCGCGAGGCCGACCTGCTGCCGGTCGGCTACTTCCATGTCGTGTTCACGCTGCCCGCCGAGGTCGCCGACATCGCGTTCCAGAACAAGGCGCTCGTCTACGACCTGCTGTTCAAGGCGGCAGCGGAGACGATGCTGACTATCGCCGCCGACCCAAGACACCTCGGCGGCCGCATCGGCATCACCGCGGTGCTCCACACCTGGGGATCGGCGATGACGCACCATCCCCATGTCCACATGATCGTGCCGGGCGGCGGCATCGCGCCGGACGGAAGTCACTGGGTCTCGTCGCGTCCAGCGTTCCTGCTTCCGGTGCGCGTGCTCGGCAAGCTGTTCCGCCGGCTCTTCCTCACGGGGATTGTACTCGGCACGCTGTTCCCACAGTTTGTAGTCGGCCGGAGACAACGCTGCAGCTTCGCTGTCGAGCGCCGCGCGCTGACGTGCCATCAGTACAAGTCGGTCGGGCATATGGGCGAAGAGAGAATCTTTCGACAGGGTAAGCAATGCTTGGTGCGTCGCGCGGCCGGGACGTCCTACCAATGCCGACATCAGTCGGTCGCGTGCTGATTCCGCTTCGTCCCTGACATCAGGACTAAAGACCCCTTCGTGCTGCGCATCGTCCTCGCGACGGACAAATTGATGCGCCGTAGGCGAACTCACCGAACAGGGAGCGCCGGCGTTTGAAGCCGCCATTCCGATCTTGTCGCAACTGCTGAAGGCCGAGACGGCGGAACGAGAGGTCAGATCGACAGCCTACCAGCTCAAGACCGCACGCTTTCCAGCCTATCGCGATCTCAACGGCTTTGACTTCGCCAGCAGTGAGATAAACGAGGCACTCGTGCGGCAACTTCATCGTTGCGAGTTCGTCGATGAAGCCAACAATATCGTGCTCGTCGGCGGCCCCGGAACCGGCAAAACCCATATCGCAACCGCTCTCGGCGTGCAGGCCATCGAGCATCATCACAAACGGGTTCGCTTCTTCTCGACGGTCGAGTTGGTCAATGCGCTGGAACAGGAGAAGGCACAGGGAAGATCCGGCCAGATCGCCAATCGCCTCGTGCATTCCGATCTCGTAATCCTGGACGAGCTTGGCTATCTGCCATTCAGCGCATCAGGTGGAGCATTGCTCTTCCATCTGCTGAGCAAACTCTACGAACGCACAAGCGTCATCATCACCACAAACCTCAGCTTCAGTGAGTGGGCCAGTGTCTTCGGCGATGCCAAGATGACGACCGCGCTTCTCGACCGACTGACCCACCATTGCCACATCCTGGAAACCGGGAACGACAGCTTCCGGTTCAAAAACAGCTCCGCACACGAGCCTAAAAAAGCGAAGGAGAAAGCCAGAACCTTGACCGTCAACACCGAACCGAAACATACATGAGAGGCGGGTCACTTCTCGGTGGAAATGCCGGGTCAGTTCTCGGTGGAAATCAACAGGCAATAGTCTTGCGGGCCGGCATAGCACCGACTTCCTTGCATGTGAGCTTCGACATGTCCACTTCCTTGGCCATTGCTTGGCCGGCCAAGACGATACTTGCAGTTGCAAGTGCAATCGGAAAATAGCGCTTCATGGTAAGTCCTCCCAAAAAGCCCCCGCCTTCGACTGGCGAAAAAAAGCCCGCCTTCGGCTGCCTAAAGCAAGAAACAGTCGCGACGTCTTGAAAACAAGACATTCACGCCAAATTTACCGCGACGGCTTCGTGGCCGGCGAACGATTTGAGGTCGCATCGCCCGTATGATTCATTCGTCCCAACCACCCGCAACTTCGCCGTTCGGTTGTCACAGTAGTCGGTCCACTGCTCCATCAGCAAGCGGCGCTTCTCCCAGTTTTCGGAGGAAGCTGTAGCCGCACCGCGCGTGCAAGCATCGCCCCGCAAAGGCGGCTTGACGATTTCGCCAAAGCAAGATGGCCGGCACCGCTCGGTTGCGCAGTCACAGGCGCAAATTTTTGCTAAGCTGCTGAGGCTTGTGTCAACCAATGCTGGTTTGAGGGGCCGCAAATGTATTGGAGCCAATGGTACCGCGTGAGAGGTTACGTCCAATCCTCACTATGGATCGTTCCGTTCATCTCCCTGCTGGTCTACGCGGTAGCGATACGTCTAGTTTACGCGATCGAGGGTTGGAGCGTATGGCGGCCTTTACTCAGTTCCTGGGGCTGGCGACCATTGGGAACACAAAGCGTCCTCGAGACGATCGTCACGATGATGCTGACGTTCATAGTCTTCACCTTTGGCTCGCTTCTTGTGGCAATTCAGATTGCGGGGGGGCAATTGACGCCGCGGATCATGGCGGCCACGCTGCTGCGCGACAACGCGATCCGATTTGCAGTTGGTCTTTTCACCTTCACGCTCCTCTTTTCGATCGGGGCATTGGCCAGGTTGGAAACAACGGTTCCCCCTGTCGTCGCGTTCGTTGCGGGACTCCTTGGTATTTTCTCCCTTGCCGCCTTTCTATTTCTCATCGACTACGCCGCGCGGCTTCTGACTCCTGTCCGCATTCTCGCGCGCGTCGGCGACGAAGGCCGGGCGGTCATCGAGAGCGTCTACGGCGACCGGTCTACAGACACTGACTTCTCCGATGAAGCGCATCGGAAGCTTCCGACGCCGGACCGAATCGTCGTGCATCGCGGCAAGTCCGCGATCCTCTTGGCGGTAAATCTAAAGCTTTTGGTCGCGATGGCGCAGAAAGCAAACGTCATTATCGAATTGGTGCCGCGCGTAGGTGACTTTGTGGCGACCGGCGAAACACTCTTCCACGTGTACGGTATCGCCGTCTCGATAGGCCACCATCAGCTGCGAGGAGCGGTCGCCTTCGGGCCGGAGCGCACGATGGAGCAGGATTCCACGTTGGCGTTTCGGATTATCGTCGACATCGCCATCAAGGCGCTGTCGAAGGCGATAAACGATCCGACGACCGCCGTCCTGGCACTCGACCAGCTTCAGCGTCTGTTGAGCATGGTCGGCCAGCGGCATCTCTACTCTGAGGAGATATTGGACAAATCCGGCGAGCTGCGGGTGGTTTTCCACACACCGAACTGGAAGGATTTCGTGCAAGTGACTTTCAGCGAAATCCGCTTTTATGGCGCGGAGAACTTCCAGATTGCGCGACGTCTGCGTGCTGTGATCGAGCATCTTGCGCGGAGTCTCCCAGAGCATCGCCGTCCGGCCTTGCGCGCAGAGCTTGACCTGCTTGATCGCACGATCGTGAAGCTCCATGCCCTCGCAGAAGACATTGCGCTTGCCCGTACCCCGGATACTCAGGGGCTCGGAGGTTCATCCCCTCGATAGGCGGCTAGCAAATCGGTCGATCATTGCGGCTCTGTGCACGAGCACGAGGCGCTGACCCACGTTTTTTCGCCCTATGGCCCAACGCATGATCGAGGCTCCAATCGCCACTGCACTAATTCAGCGGTTTCACTTGTAGCCGAATCCGTGGCCAGAGTTTGGCTGAGACTAGGACCAGGCGCCATCGAGCAAGGCTCAGGCTCGCACCCGCGGGCACGACACCCGGTAATCAACCGCCAAGAAACCGCTCGCAACCGCACAGTTTCGTCCCCAGGGACAGACGCTGGACAGAATGTATGTCCAGTGACAATGTCCGTCCATCTCAGCTTGGTGGACTGATATGAAAAAGACTACCGTTGCGGATGCTCTGTCTGGCGCAAAGTCAAAGGCCCTGCGCGGTCCCGTGGTGCTCGCCGCAATTATTGCCATAGCTATTGCCCTCTGGGCGACTGGCAAGATCAACCAGTGGCTGAACTACCCGCCGGAAAACCGCATAGGCGCCGCAGTGCAGCTAACGATTAGCGGGCCTCTGGCCTGGCGCATGAACGGCGATCCCATGCCGCACCCGATGGACGTTGACCCCGGGCAGACTGGCGTGGTCTCCAAAAACTACCCCGGTTGCCTCGTGCGTCTCGACAATTGGGACCAGACCTCCCGCAGAATCGCCGAGGTTGAAGTGCCGTGCGGTCGACTGAAGCTGCGCCCCTAAGCATTCGTATGTGCGAGAACGCGAGATGGCAGAGAGGTCCATTTGGGGCAAGCCCGTCCAGATTTGCCGCGGTTGTGGTATCCAACACACCAACGATCTGCGCTTCCTGATTCCTGACCTCAAAAGCAGCAGCGATAGTCTCTTCGTTGATCATGAAACCTCCTAACGGGCGGTGCAGTTCTGACCTCTTCATTTTGGACACGCTGTGCGCTCTGCCAATGAAACATTTTGCTGGTCGATTGGTCGCGCCCACGTGTCCGATTCATGCAATTGGTTCGATCCGCGTGTGATTTTTCGTGGAATGAGGACCCTGTTTGAGAGGTGATTTTCGTCCAAACGGGACCCCTTAACGATGGGGTCATCAAGATGCCTCTGGTTTGATCGGAGGCATTTGTGTTTTGGATGTTGGTTGTGGAGACGATTGCAAAGATACGCCGGCTGTCGCTGGTGCAGGGAAAGTCGATCAAGGCGATCTGCCGGGAGCTGAATATCTCCCGGAAGGTGGTGCGCAAGGTTTTGCGTTCCGAGGAGACAGAGTTCCGCTACGAGCGCAAGCATCAGCCTTATCCCCGGATGGGCGCCTGGCGTGACGAGTTGGATCGGCTGCTATCGGCGAATGCGGCCAAGTCTCAGCGGGAGCGGCTGACACTGATCCCCATCTTCGAGGAGCTTCGCGGCCTCGGCTATGACGGCAGCTACAGTTCGGTGTGGCGGCATGCTCAGAGTTGGGAGGCGGATCGCGGCAGCGCCGCGGCCGAAGCCTACATTCCGTTGAGCTTTGCGCCGGGCGAGGCCTACCAGTTCGACTGGAGCCACGAGATCGTTCTGCTCGACGGCGTGACGGTAACGGTGAAGGTGGCGCACATGCGGCTTTGCCACAGCCGTATGTTCTTCGTGCGGGCCTATCCGCGCGAAACGCAGGAGATGGTGTTCGACGCCCATGACCGGGCGTTCGGCTTCTTCCGCGGTGCTTGCACACGCGGCATCTACGACAACATGAAGACGGCGGTGGACGCGATCTTCGTCGGCAGGGATCGCCGCTACAACCGCCGCTTTGCGCAGATGTGCGGACATTACCTTGTCGAGCCGGAGGCCTGCACGCCGGCAGCCGGCTGGGAGAAGGGACAGGTCGAGAACCAGGTTGGGCTGGTGCGCGAGCGCTTCTTCACGCCGAGGCTGCGCTTCAAGACGTTGGAGGATCTCAACGGCTGGCTGGCCGACAAATGCGTTGCCTATGCCAAGGCGCATCGGCATCCCGAACAGGGCGAGCGCACGATCTGGGAAGTGTTCGAAGAAGAGCGCGCCAGCTTCATTCCCTATGCCGGTCGCTTCGACGGCTTCCATTGCATTCCCGCGTCGGTGTCGAAGACCTGCACGGTGCGCTTCGACAACAACAAATACTCGGTGCTGTCGAGTGCCGTCGGCCGGCCGGTCGAGATCCATGCTTATGCCGACCGGATCATTATCCGCCAGGACGGTGTGGTCGTGGGCGAGCATGCCCGCTGCTTCGGCCGCAACGAGGTCATCTACGATCCCTGGCATTACGTGCCGTTGCTGGCCCGCAAGCCGGGCGGATTGCGCAACGGCGCGCCGTTCCTTGGCTGGGTCCTGCCATCGGCAATGGAGAAGGTGCGCCGCAAGCTCAAGGCGGTTGATGACGGCGATGGGCAGATGGTGTCGATCCTCACCTGCGTGCTGACC
The DNA here is from genome assembly GCF_056403835.1 of Mesorhizobium sp. P2_E6. Taxonomy (NCBI): domain Bacteria; kingdom Pseudomonadati; phylum Pseudomonadota; class Alphaproteobacteria; order Hyphomicrobiales; family Phyllobacteriaceae; genus Mesorhizobium; species Mesorhizobium sp. P2_E6. Next base: position 25,632 of record NZ_JBFUEQ010000022.1, on the reverse strand, counting down.
GACGGATTGAGCGCGGTCGAGGCCGCCTGTCAGGAAGCCATCGAGCACGGCGTCTCGTCGGCGGCGGTGATCCTCAACATCCTGGCCCGCAGCCGCGATCCGGCGCCGGGCACAATCCTTTCCATTCCCCAGGCGCTGAAGCTGGCTCACGAGCCGATCGCCGACTGCGCCCGCTATGACAGCCTCAGGAGGACGAACAGCCATGGAACGCACCGAAGTACTGGAACTGATGGGGGCGCTGAAACTCTTCGGGATGCGCGCGGCCTATGACGAGATCATGGGCGTCGCCATTAAGCGGCAGCACGAACCGCCAAAGATCGTCGGCGATCTGTTGCAGGCCGAGATATCGGAGAAGCAGGCCCGCTCCATCAAGTACCAGCTCAGCGTCGCCAAGCTTGCGCTGGCCAAGGATATCGGGGACTTCGATTTTGCCGGCACGCCGGTCAACGAGAGCCTGATCCGCGACCTGGCCGCCGGCGCCTTCGTCGCCGATCAGCGCAATGTCGTCCTGGTCGGCGGGACAGGCACCGGCAAGTCTCATCTGGCCATCGCCATTGCCCGTTCTCTCATCCGCAACGGCGCACGCGGGCGCTTCTTCAACGTCGTCGACCTCGTCAACAGGCTCGAGACCGAGACCCGTGCCGGCCGGCAGGGCCGCATTGCCGATCATCTTACCCGGCTCGACTTCGTCGTCTTCGATGAACTCGGCTATCTTCCCTTCGCCCAGGCTGGCGGGCAGTTGCTCTTCCATCTGGTCTCGAAGCTTTACGAACGCACCAGCGGTGACCGAGGAGTTGAGCGACCACAACTACATCCAGGGGTTTCCCAGTTTTGTCTCAACGGCTCAAGCCGTGGTCGGCCGGCCGCTGACGCCGGTCAGCGTGGCCGGGGTGGCACGGCGGTCGTCCCGGCGTTGTGCGGCCGGTGTAACCTGCTAGCTCGTATGCATCTGCCGCTCGGGTCGGTTATCTGGCCTCCCAGAAAACAGATGGCGATCTTCGAACATGCGTAGGCCCCCTAACCGGGGATCAGAAGGGAGAAGGAGATGAAGACCAAATTCCTCACTTTGATGGCCGCGTCCGTCGCCCTCATGGGACCTGTAGGAAGCGCCAGAGCTGCTGACAAGTGGTTCGTGCTCGGCGAGCAGACGGTCAAGTCCGTCGATCCAAGTGCCAACATTACCAGCGAAGGGAATCGATGGGAGAAGGACGTCAAATGGGTGAAGCTCTCTGCCGAGGGGGCTGATGTGAAGGTCAAGAAAGTCGTCCTCCACTGGGACAATCGCCGAGACGAAACGATCTCGGATCTCGGAGTCCTGAAGTCGGGAGGACAAACGGCTGCGAAGGAAGCCCCGGGACGCAAAGGGCGCCTCACGGCGGTGACGGTCAACTACGAGATCCTTAAAGATGCCAAGACGGCCACCCTCAAGGTCTGGGGATATGACTGGGCGGCAGGTCCCGGCCGGTGAGTGCCGAGCGAACCGGCCTATGCCCAGCGTTTTGATACACGACTGGCAACCAACAATACGGCGCCCGCTTCCCGTTTGGCTGAAATGGCACTGTCCTGCCACCGAGGCCGCGCCCCTTGACGACAGACAGAATTCCAGTCTTGAACGCATTAAACAGCGATCCGGGTAGCAGCAATGCCGGCAGAAACGCGAGAAAGGCCTACGTCAAGGCAAATAAGGCGTCGCTTTTTCGTTAAGCTAGCCCAAGAGGCGCAGGTCGTCTGGCCAATCCTCTCCGGGATCCTTGTCGCCATGGTTGGAAGCGGATTGGTCGTGGGGCGCATAGAGAGTTGGAGAATCGGCGAATCTCTTTACTTCACGTTCGTTACAGGGCTCACCATCGGCTATGGCGACCTCACGCCGAAGCATTTCATAGGGCGGTTACTGGCAATAGTGATCGCTTTTGCCGGGGTTGTGCTTATTGGCCTCGTCGCAGCCGTGAGCGTCCAGGCCCTTGCTGAAGCGGATCACGATCGCCCGGAATAAAGAACGGAGCGAAGGAGAGACTCGTGCTGCATCGCGCTGCGGCGCTACATATCTCGGCTTATGGAACTCCTGGTGCTAGTCATCAACGCCATTGTGTTTGGCGGTCTCGCCGTCGCGCTGATGGCAGGCGGCTTCGATCCGCCAGAGAAATTTCAACCACGAGATGTGTGGGCTGCTGACCCATCGACGCCAGCGCGGATAAGGATAACCGCAACGTCGGGGGTGACTTAACCACCGTCGTCCGATTCTACGTGCGGGCTGACCGCGCGGCGATCCATTTGGCGGTGACCTGCTGGATAGCGGAGATGAAGAGGGCCGTGGTGATTCCGAACATCATCAGACCGTTGGCGGCCTGAAGGGGCCCAAGCAGCCGCATTCGGCCATCCAGCACAACGTCACCATAGCCTAGCGAAGTGAAGGTCACGCCCGAAAAATACATCGCTGTTTCAAAATCCGCAAATGCGCCGAGCAGTTTGTACAGCAATGCCCAAAAAGCAACCTGGACAATGTTGCCGATCATTAGCACTACCATCAAAATCGAAAATTGAAGGAAAATCCCGCGGAGCGGCTTGGGACCGAGCGGTTGCCGGGAGGCCTGGGCGAAATAACGGGCGGCGAACACCGATGCCAGCACCTGAAGTGCGAGGCATGCCAACATCGCCAGCAAGCCGAGAGTAATAACCGCGATCATGGCCGGGGATTGTCAGTTTGCGGCCTGCCCTCGATGGGGTCGTACCGCAGCCACTCCATAAGCAGTACGTAGCCAACGGCCAGGAGCACAGGCCCCACAAACAGGCCGAGAAGCCCGTCAGCGATCATGCCGCCAATCACACCAATGAGAATGACCGGCATTGGAACTTCAAGTCCGCGGCCGAGCATCAATGGCTTGAGGAAGTTGTCGCTGAGCCCGGCAATAATGGTCCAGATCGAAAAGATGATCGCCGGCGTGGTCGCTTCGGTCGCAAGAACATAGGCTATGACAGGTAGGGTTACCAGCACCGCCGGCACCTGCACGATGGCAAACAGTAGCACCACGAGCGTCAAAACTCCGGCTGACGAAAGACCTACGGCGAAAAAGCCTACCCCGATCAGCAGCGACTGGATGACCGCTACGCCGACTACGCCGACTGCCACGCCTCGGATCGTAGCGGCGGTCATCGCAACCAGCCGGGGGCCCTGTGCCTTGCTGCCGGTGATACGTTCCAACAGGCGACTGGCGAATTCGGTGGCGCCGTCGCCATAGGCGATGAGCACGGCAGCGACTGCGAATGAAAGCACAAATGACAGTTCACCGGCGGCCAAACCGCCCGCGAACGACGCCAGCGATGATGCAATCCCACTTAGCATCTTGCCGTACTTGGCAAGCGCCGCCGGCATATTTGTCGCGACGAGCGCCCATGTCTCGGTCAGTTTCTGGCCGACCAGCGGCAGGTCGGCAAGCCGTGGCGGCGGCGGCGGCACCGTCAGGCTGCTATCTTGCAAGCCCGAGACGAACTCCAGTATCGAAGACGCAAGCGACGTCACCACCATGACCAATGGTACCAGCATCAGCACAACGCTGACCAACCCGATTAACGTCGCAGACCAGCGATTGCCGACCCGGACGACCAAGCGTTTGTGCAGCGGATAGAGCATGACCGCGAGGATCACCGACCAGAGCAGGATACCAGTAAAGGGCGATATGATGCGGCTACACGCAAAGATCAGTAAGCCGACGAGTCCGATCTGAAGCGCTGCATCGAGCATTCTCAAGAGCGACGGCACGCGCTCAGAGGTTGTCACGTTCGGCTCCATTGTTGCTCCCCCCCTTGCCAGCCAATCTGGATTTCCCAGGTGGCTCCGTGCTCCGGCGGACTATTTACCTGTTTCAGCCTTCCTGCAAGACAGATGCAAAGTGCTCGCTGGACGCGCGCCTCGGACAGGCCATTGAGAGGCCCGAAGAAGCCTCAGCCTGGCGCGGCTATGTGGGCGGATTCCTTAGATTAGGCAGCGCATCGGTGCCGTTGCGATGGCAACAGCTGAGGACTAAATTGCCATTCCAACGCAGGTGCCGGCGCAAGCAAAGCCGCGGCGCGACGGCCGCGTGATCTTAGAGGGGGAAACGTCATGGCGTCGGATACAACTGGGGCACCTCATGATGATGCTCCAAATACAGTGGGCGTGCCTCTGAAAGAGAAAAACCCGCAGCGCACGGTCGCAATTGCCGTGCTCCTGGTGGCGTTACTTCTGTTCGTTGTGACGGTTTTCATGGAGCGGCGCACTCCTTCTTCCTCGCAGGCGACCGTCAGTGCATAATGTCGTCGGCGTAGCGCCGGAGGTTACCGGGCGGGTCATTGAAGTGGGCGTGACTGACAACAGCGCCGTGACGCCCGGCCAGATGCTGTTTCGCCTGGACCGGAACACTACCGGCTTGCCGTTGCGGAGGCGGAAGCACGCCTTGCAGGGGTAGGTCAGTCGATCGGCGCTTCGACGGCGGCCGTCGATGTCGCCCAGCTCCTCAAGCAGCGGCCGCGACAGCAACTCCGCTTCGATGCCCAGCAGCTTGCGGCGGATGAACTGGCCGCGCGGATCGAGATCGAGCTTCGCCGCAATCCGCGAGCGTGTCCAGATATCGACCGTCATGCCGGTCGCACGGCCCGCCGCGACCGCCTTGCGGATCAGCGCTTCGTCGGGTTCTTGATTGGTGGCGAGAATGAGTGTAGCCGCGAGCTGCGACGCCTGCCTACGTTCGGCCTTTACGATCTCGATGGACTTGATCACGTCTCCGGGCGGCGGTGGTGACTTGCTGCCCTTGCGCCGCGTCACGGTGGCGGGATCGAGGAGCCATTTGCGATCAAGTCCGTCCGACGCGGTTATTGTATGATGCGCCATGATCAGTCTGGAGCTGCCTTCGCCGATGAAGCGTAGGCCATCAACCGGCGACTTGCGCGTCTTGCCGTCGGCGTTGATGCCGGTGTGAGCGATGCCCTCGTAGTCGGGGACGAGGCGAAGCACCGCCGTCGCAATGCGCTCGAACAGCCCTTCGTCAGTGATCGCCGCCAGTGCCTGGATAGTCGCGTTTCCATGGACTGATTGTATAGCCATGGTGTGAAGGCGTGCGCCAGCGCGCTCGTATCGGTGCTCCTTAGATCTGATTTGAAGGCGCTTCTAGAAACCACTTCGTTCCCGTGAGCCGACAGCCAGCTTTCGGCCCAACGCGACGTCCAGAGTGGTGGCTTGGCGATGTCCGTAGTCGGCGCAAGCCGATCTAGCGAGCGATAGCTTATTTGTGGTCCTTTTTGAAAGGCGAGCGAACCCCAAAACTGCCCTCAGCAATGCCGGCGCTAAGGCATTGATATTGCTGTTGCCAAAACCTGGGGATTTTTGGAGCTACTCCCCAGCTTCGGAGAATGATCGGCATTCAGAGAGCAATTTGCACGCTGGGGGCGCTGCGGCACTCCCCAGCTTTTGGCCACACACCCTGCAAACGCTGGGCTTCAGAGCGCCTGCCAGCGGAGCAGAGAATTGTTCGGAATTTGATGATGGTAGCGGGAGAGGGACTTGAACCCCCGACCTCAGGATTATGATGCCTTGTGTCGAAGACATCGAAAAGCGCCGTGGCATCATGCCAGCGCTGAGAAGCGTACCGCCGAGCCCTGTCTACGGCATTCCGCCAAAGGAAGTCACCGATCCGTTTGCCATCATGAACTACGGGGCAACAACGGAAAGGGTGATCCTCATAAGGCCGGAACCCGGATCGATCTCGGCCGTATCCAGTTGAACGAGCAGGTCGGCCGCTCAGTGGAGTCTCCTAAGAATTGATACGGATGCGTATCCCTCGCGTTGGCTCACGGCTCTACTGCCACGAGGACTGATCGCGCGGCAGCCGGCCATCGGGATCATAAACTTCTATATTGTCGTCGGCCGTCAGATTTGCGTTGAATACCACCAGATTGGTGCCTCCGGCATGCCGAAGCGACGGAAAGAGCAAGCCGCGACGTCCAGCGGCGATCAGGGTGTCGGAAAGTGTCCACGATGGCGGCGTCTTCTTGTCGATGCGCGCGATCCTGCGCCAGGGACAGTCCCATTCCGCCCATTCGACAGCCCAGTCGCTGGGATCATATCCTACCGACAGATCCACAACCTGATCCAAAGAGACCTTGTAGGCCGCCAGTGTCGCCGGTGGTGTGATCGAGGCTCCCTGGCGATACTCCTCAAGTGCGGTTTGCGGCGCTCGCGCGAGATAAAGCGCTTCGACGCCTGGCCTGTTGAACCTGCCTCCGTCGATCGCCGCCCCGGCGCCGCTCGTCGGCACATATGCCCATTTTGGAGTCAGATATCGATGGAAGACCTCGTCCGGCCCGAGGCGGACGAGCCTCATCCGCGCGCCCCGTTCTCCAGATCGCGGAGATAGCTCAGCACCGCTTCAAAATGCCCTTCCGCAACCAGTTCGGCTGCGGTCTTGTGGTCATACTCAGTGATCGGCTCGTTTCGATACCAGTAGATCGCTTTGCTGATGTCCCCGGTGAGCAGCGCGGCAGCCGTGATCGCCTTGATCATTTCGCGCATCCGGCTTTGCAGGCGCTCCGAGGCAGGGTTACGAAGTGTATTGCGGTGAACTCCGGTCAGGTCAGCCAGGTTCGTCACCTGGACGCCAAGCGCCTTTGAAAAGCGCTTTGGAGAAATATAGGGCGTGCGAGGTTCCTGGAGGCTCTCCACGAAGCCCGACACCATTGTAGCCTGGGTATTCTGAGCGATGGGCATGACCATTCTCCTGCACTCGATACGCACAATATATGCACATTCCAGCGCACATCAAGGGCCTATTTGACGTGCTCGCGATGGAGGCTTCAGTGCTTAGTTCCATAAGATAGATTATCTCAGCACCGTGGGAGCTCGCTACTCATATGGGAGGTTCGGCAGAAACGCCGTGCGCTACTCCGGTGCACGATGGGCCGCCGGCGGCGCCGCTCGGGGGGCCCGGCAGCTCGCAGCAAACAGTTTTCGATCTTCGCGAGCAGCTAGGTCGGATGCCGCAACCCGGTCCGCCATCCAGCAAGGGGCGCGCGATAACTCCAGGCCTCTGGCCTAGAAACAAGAACGATCACCGATCGCGACGCTGGATCAGATGCGTAGCGCAAACGAGGCAATAGTAAGTGTCAACACCATCGGAGACAGCTGCTAATAGCGGCAGCGAACTCGTCGACAGACGCTATTATAGGGCGGGCGCGACATGGGAAGATGATACGCACAGGTCAATGCGGCGATCGCGTACTTTGGCATGGATCGTCAGCGGCGTTTCCGGACTGGTGGCGGTGCTGTCGCTGCTGGCGCTCGTGCTGATCCTGCCGCTCCGGCAGTTCGAGCCGTATGTTGTCGAGGTCGACAAATCGACGGGCTACCTCGAGATCATGCGCGCGCTCAAGCCCGGAGATTTGTCGCAGAACGAGGCCGTAACAGCAGCCAATCTCGTCCGCTACATTCGTGCCCGCGAAACCTACGATTCCCGTGAACTAAAACAGAATTACGACCTGGCGCAGCTCTACTCCACCGACGCGGCGTCCAAGGATTTGACTTGGCTTTTCACGCCTGCAAATCCGCAGTCGCTCGACAAGATCTATGGCCGCAGTGTCACCGTGGCGGTCGAGATCAAGTCGGTTTCCCTGCTCAATCGCAACACGGCCTCGGTGCGCTTTGCCACGACGACGCGTCGGGACAATTCATCCACCGCCGACAATTGGGTGGCGGTGATAAAATTCCGCTACACCTCAACACCGCTCAAGAACGAATGGCGTTTCGACAACCCGTTGGGATTTCAGGTTACGGATTACCGCCGCGACCAGGAATCGGCGCCGGCCGCAGGGAACCTGCAATGAGACGGCGCGTGAAGCTAGCGCTCTGTGCCGCCCTTCTATTCTGCGCGACCCATAGCGCGGCGGCGCGCGATGGCCGCAAGGCAGCATCGGTGACTTCGCCGGCGAGCTCGAAACGAACCTCGATAAAATTGGTATTTTCCAGGGGCGGTTCGAACGTCTCGCAAAACGTTTCCAGGAACGCCTTTGCCATTCGTTCGGCATGGGTTGGACGCAAGCGCCATGCTGCTGATCAAGAGCCGTCGTCTACACGCTCGACTAGGGCGAACGCCTGTAGGTTTTTGGCCTTTCCGTGGTCCTGGTCGGCATTGGCGATAATCGAAAAGAATGCCGCGCGGGGGTAGTGTCTCAGTTTGAAATTTGGGAAAACGCCTAATTCGTTTGGCCGACTTGTGCAAACGCCTATATGCTTAGCGGAAAGCATGGAACCGCAACTGATACCCTTCCCAACAATCGACGCCGCAGAGACGGAAGGCGTTGACGCGTATTGTGCTGGGATCGATCTCGCCAACTGTCCCTACCCAGCGCGAACAGAAGCGGGCAAAGCATGGCGACGCGGCTGGGTTGATGCCGCTGAGATAGACGCTGAGATAAACAAGGAACAACATGCCCACCGGACCTAAAGGCCAGAAGCGCCCCGCCGATGTGATCGGCAATGCCGTCCGCGTCATGCGCATTGCTACCGGCGATGAAGCCGACGACGTGAAGGACGATGGCAAGAGCGCCGCCGCCAAAGAACTTGGATCAAAGGGCGGCAAGAAGCGCGCCGAGAACACGACGCCAGAGCGGCGGGCTGAGATCGCTAAGAAGGCCGCTGAAAAGCGGTGGGCGAAGTAGTCTAGTCGAACACGTTTCGCTGCGGGGTGGGTTCGTCGTTTTCTTCTTCGGAAGGGATCTCGCCGTACTCAGGGCGAGCGATCTTGGCGCGACGCTCCATTTTACGAAGGAACAAGTTCAAGTGGTCGCGTAGATCGGCGAAGCTTTCTGCCGTGAGATTGCTGGGAAAGGTGATAACCACCTCCCCCTCGTCTAGAGTGACAACCTCTTTGCGCATCCCAACCGGAGTGCTTTGGTGGCCGCCCTCATAGGGGACCAGCCAATCTTGTGCGCTAGTCCGGCTCGCGCGAACGTGTTCTGCTTGTGGCTGCATGACCGTCAACTCCTGCGAAGTAGGCGCTGAATCATAGGACGATTGCATGTCGCCGACAAATGAAATTGTCGCGAGATAGGTCTGCGTCGCTTTTCCCGCCGCCTCTGGCGTAAATCCCAATTTGATCAACGCATATCGTAGCGTCCCCTCACTGGGGATCGTTTCAAACTGCGCGTGCAGCTGACGAAAAAGGGTGGGGCGCAGCGCACACCGCTGCAAAGCCTCTTTGCGGTCAGGAGAATCCTCGGGCGCGTTCAGAAGGATAACGGTGTCGTCGCCTACGCGAACATCATCGCCCGTTCCTTCGAGTAGACCGTAGGCCCGCAAAGCTCCTATGATGCCCAATGCCCGCCCGTTTAGGCCATTGTAGCCGAGGTGTGTTGCAAGCACCTCGCGCGGCATCTTGTTGCGCTTCTCCTTCCTGTAGACCGGCTCAACCAGTTCGATTGAGTTCGCCAGGTCGATGGCAGGGTAATTAGGGCTTCGGGTACGTGACATGGACCACCTCCATTTGATGGAAGCTATATGCMGCGATTGCTCTGCGTCGTCAACGGAAAAAATTTATCAGCAATCCAATCGCTGGCCCTTGCACGAATCGCCGGCCCGTGGTTCTTTAGCGTCGAAGGAGTTTGAGAATGACGAAGAGAAGAGTTTCTGGCCCCGGCATCCCGCCGACCGCAGATCGGGGCCAGCCCAAATAGAAAAGCCGCTACCCGGCCCCGGAAAGGAAAGGTAGCGGCTCTAGGTCGGTGACTACGGCGGCCGGTCGGAAGATCGGCCGCTTCGCGCACGTAGCTCAATGGATAGAGCGGGTGGTGTGGAAACCCCGAGGTTGCAGGTTCGAATCCTGCCGTGCGCTCCACCATTTTTACTACGGCTGCCACGCTTAACATAGTGGCAGCCGGAAGTGAATCAATGATTGATATGAAAAATCATGCTTGACACTAAGCATAAAAGTTCAGATATTAGGGGCATGAACAAGCTGCCCCTCAAGACCCGCGTGCAAATCCTCACAATGCTTTGCGAGGGGTCGAGCATGCGGTCTATCTCGCGTGTTGCAGACGTGTCGATCAACACGGTTTCGAAGCTGCTTGTCGATGCTGGCAAGTTCTGCGCTGATCTGCACGACAGTGAGGTGCGCAACGTGGCTTCAAAGCGCGTCCAGTGTGACGAAATCTGGTCGTTCGTCGGCGCGAAGGCGAAGAACGTTTCGGCCATGAAGCAGCCGGTTGACGGCGCTGGCGACGTGTGGACGTGGACCGCTTTGGACAGCGACAGCAAGCTTATCATTTCCTGGCTCGTCGGGGGGCGCGATGGCGAATATGCGCTGGCCTTCATGGACGACGTGAAAGACCGCCTTGCCAACCGCGTCCAGCTTACGACGGACGGTCACCGCGCCTATCTCAATGCGGTCGAGGAAGCCTTTGGAGCGGATATCGATTACGCGATGCTCATCAAGCAGTACGGCGAGCCGGAAGGCAAAAAGACCTCGCCGGAACGCCGTTACAGCCCCGCTGTCTGCACTGGCGCGACCAAGACTCGGATTGAAGGCAATCCCGATCCGATGCATGTCAGCACGTCGCATATCGAACGCGCCAACCTTACGATGCGCATGGCAAACCGCCGCTTCACGCGCCTTACCAATGCCTTCTCAAAGAAGTTCGAAAACCATGTCCACATGGTCGCGATTTACGCGGTTTGGTACAACTTCATCAAAATGCACAAGACGCTGAAAATGACGCCGGCAATGGCCGCCGGCGTGTCCAAGACGCTCTGGTCTATGGAAGACCTTTGCGAGAAGATGGACGCCGTTGCGCCTAAGCCGGGCAAGCGGGGTCCCTACAAAAAAGCGTGAGGCTTAAGCGGTAACACGCGCGCTGGGAATTGCGTCGCAAAGTTTCTCTGCCGCTGCGCGCAGGTCCTCTGCCTTCACTGTCTGGCGAAAATTCTTTGCCAAAACTTCCCGGATGAACTCAGCCGACACTTTCAGGTTTTGCTCATTCTTGGCCATTTTCGTCCTCCTTTTCCAGTTCGTCCCACGTTCTATCAGTTAGAAGGTCCGCAAAATCCTTCAACCAAAATTTTCCCCTTAATTTTTCAGCATTGCGGAAATCCTTAAAGGCTTCGTGTACCTCGATGATGGCGATCAACGCTTTTGCAACGTCATCTCTACGGATTGGGGCGCCGGCCGGGAAGTTCCCTTTGACGAACTTTTTCGTCGCTCTCACCGTGTTAAGCCAATTGGCTCGGTCTGCCTCAAAGAAGGCGACCACGCCCACGTCCGTCATGCGTTGTTCGGCTTCCAAAGTAAGGGCCATTATTTAACCTCCCTCACGTCCGACAACGTGGCAAAAAGTACCCAAATCAATGTGATGAATAATAGCACAAGAGCAGCAATGGCAGCGCATTCATATGTCAGCCATTTGGCCGCGAGCGCCAGAAATGTTGACGCCAAGGCTAGTGCAAATCCGATGAAACCAAACCAGGCTCGCCGCTGGAAACGTGGCAGAACACTTTTGCGCTCGACCTTCTCATACGAATCGAAGCTGGAAAATATACCGCCCAAAAACACTAGGATGAAACCGGCAAGAGCTGCGGCAGCGCCGGCAACCTCTGACATGACTGGTAGTGCGCTTGGCATTTTGCCCCCTCCCAAACGACATACTGGAAGGTCTGCTTGTTCGCAGAAAATCGCAATCGCTAAATTTCAAACTGAGACACTACCCGCGCGGGCGATGTCTTTCTTTGATGCGTTCGGGTGCTCGCCATCTGATCGTCCATGGCGCCGCGAACGTCTCTGATCGGCTGGCTGCGCTGAGCAATACCCAGACCTCAATGACCTTCGATTTCGTGGCGGGCGAAGCGCTCGACGTCAAGCTCCACCATCTGTAGTCGATCGAGTGCTTCTGCGATCAGCTGCTGACAGCCGTCAATATGTCGCTGCTGGAGCGCGCCATTGGACCGCTACGGCAAGCGGCCGGGGCCGCACGATGACGAAACTACAAACGGCGCTGGCTGATGACATGGCGACCGAACGCGCGCTGCAGCTAGACGCCCTGGCGGCCATTTTGCCGATGGATCGGCGCGATTTTCTGACCGAAATCCTGACCGACGACGACGTCGCCACGCTTCGCCATCTGGTCCCGCAAGGCATGGGCGAGAACACGCTGCGCGCGCTTGCCTCGGATGTTGCCTATCTGGAAGCCTGGTGCCGCGCGGCGASGGGCAGTGCCTTGCCTTGGCCGGCGCCCGAGGCGCATGGGATTCCCGGCCAGGCGCCACCATAGCTATCCGGTCATCCTCGCGCTCGTGCCATTGGCCTTCAGCGCCGCCATCAGCATCGGTCCGACAGAAAACTCCCCTCCCCTCGCCTTTTCGGTCAGCACCCGCAGATAGCCGCCGGCCGAATTGATGTGCTGCGCCCTTTGCAGGATGCAGGCGATCACGATCGCGGCGACTTCCTGGCCCATCACATGGCAGGCCTCCTCATACGCCGAGGGCGAAACGCCGAGGTAGCCCCGCACCTGGGCGGCGGTGATCATCAAGTCGCGCCAATTCGCGATCCCCGCAACGGCATAGTCGGCAATTTCGGGGCAGGCCCGCAGCACCAACCCAATCGGATACGTTCTCGGCTGCTCGGGCGGATTGGATCTAGGCTCGGCCTCGGCCCTGCTTCTCTCGAAAGCCGGTTCAAATACAAAAGTGGGGTCTGTGTTTGAATCAGATTGCTGCCGCTCGTTTTGGGACTCATTGCCGCTAGGATTCTTGGTATTCGTGAAGCTTTCCAGCAGCTTGTCCACCGCATTGTGCACATCGACCAGTTCGCCTACGATTCTCTCCAGCTCCGCCAGCCCTGCCCGTCGCGGAATTGCGTCCACAATCGCCCGGAAGCGCCTCCAGATGGTTCCCCAATCCCCGGGCACATCCTCCTCGACGGCGGCCTCGACCAGCTTGTGGATGTCGCGGCGGTGCAGCGTGATGCGTTCCCGCATCAGTTTTAGCGCCCGATTGTCCGCCCGGACCTGGTCGGCTGCCTGCTGAAACTCCGCGGCCCTGGTCAGCAGCGGAGCCAGAGAGAACCCGAAGGCCTCCACGACGGCCCCGCCCTGCCCTTTGCGGGCAAATCGTTTGCCGTTGGCGCTGTCTCGGCGGATGATGACACCGCAACTCACCAGCTCCGCCAGGTTCCGGCGCAGCGTGGAATCGGCCATGCCATGCGCCCGCAGCGACAGCTGCGCGTTCGACGGGAAGACCATCAAGCCGTTTTCCTCGCTGATCTGATCGTCCGGATAGAACGTCAACAGCCCGCTCAGAACGGCCAGGGCGCGATCGCCGACGCCCACGATCGACTTGCCCTCGCAGAGCCATCGGTAGACCTGCCATTTTTCAACGACTTCCCCTTCCGGTATTTGCCGTGACGCCGCGTTGGCTTTCACCAAGGCAAGCGTCATCGGCCGCCGCCCAAAGGGCGTCGTCGCAAACCCACTCTCCATCTCCCTCACCTTTCAAGAAGGCAAAAGAAACCTGCTCGCCGAAACGGCGCCACGACTCTTGACAGTGATTCGGGGAAGTGCGATTCTCAGCTTGCTACAGACCGAGAAGGGCTTCCGCGACGGCGACGTTCGGGGGCCTTTTTCTTTTGCGGTTTCAGTCTCCCGTTTTCTTCGACATTTCCGATTGCCGGAAGGCTTCGAAAAGCTCGTCCAGCCGCTCGGCTATGAACGCACCGAATGGCGAGGCTTCCCTGGCCTTCAAGGCAAGCGTGAACACTTTTCCAGTGTCGGTGATCTTGGCTCGCACGGACCTGTCCTGCGGAGACCAGGCCTTTTCCTTTGTCTTGGCTGCCGCCGGCGGGCGTCTTTCCGGAGCACTCAGAAAGGCGAAGAGACCCGCAAATCGTGCATCGCTGTCTGGCTGAGAGAACTCCGCGCTTTTCACATAGTCGGCCGCCCTGCCCGCGCTGCCAGGATGCTCCATGAGCTTGGCCAGCTGCCACCATCTGTCCCGGCCGACGGCCTTGGCGGCGCCAACCGCCACAATGACTTGTTCGGGAACATTGCTGGTCACCGAGCGCATCTTCGAGAAGGTCGTGTCATCGAGCGCCAAGGCTGACTTCACCGTGTCGGCCGTGTGACCGCGTTTGAGAATGCGGTCGGCAAACAGCGTCTTTTCAATGAAGGACAGATTGGCCCTGGCGGCATTCTCCTGGCCTTGCGCGATGACATGGTCCTCATCGCCCATCTTCTTGATGACAGCGCGCACCGGCCTGCCCAGCTGACGCGCAACCTTGACGCGGCGATGACCGAAGACAGTCTGGAAGCGGCCTGAGTGCTCCGGATGCGGCCTGACCAAGATCGGAGAATCTTGGCCCCTCTCCCGAATTGCCTGGAACAACTCCTGATACGCCTCATCGTCCTCGTCCAGCCGGTCGGCGACGAACGAGGTGTCCACCATCGCCGGGTCGAGATCGACGACCGAACTCTTGGAGAGCTCCTCGAACGACTGCATGATCGACCGCGACGCACCCCGAACGGCATACCCCGATATATCTTGGGCATCAGCCACTGACGGGGCCGGGCCTAAAACACTGCCGAAGATGTCCCTGCGCGCCATTATTCGTCTCCGATCGCGGTCAGCGATCTGATTTCACAGACATAATTGCCGGTTTTTACTGCCGTAAAGTAAGCCGTCATGACCGTCCCCAAGCACGGTGGATGAGGGTGACGATTTCGGCGTTCACCGCGTCGAGCGACTCCAGCGCGCGATCGTATGTCGAACGGGTAAAAGCCGACTTCTCCACCTCGTAGAGTGTCTGCTTGGTCAGACCCGCATCGGAAATCGCCGTCGACTTCAACATCGGGTTTTCGAGAATCTGGCCGGCAAGCATGGACTGCATGAACCCGACCATCTGCGCCTGCGGGATGTCGGTCGGTTCGTAGCGCGTGATCAGGTAGCGAAACCAATCAAGCTCGATCGCGGCGCCGGCGGCCTTGATGGTCTTCAATATTCCGCCGAGCATGAGAAGAAACTGGCTCATCGACATCAGGTCTAGCATCTGCGGATGGACGGTGATCAGAACCGACGTTGCCGCCGACATCGCCGTTAACGTCAGATAGCCAAGCTGGGGCGGGCAATCGACCACGACAACATCATAACGGTCGTCGACCTCCAACAGCGCCTTGGCCATGCGCGTGAAGAACTGGCGGCCGGCATTCGACGTCTTGTCCTGCATGGCCAGCGGCGTGTCGTACTCGTATTCCTGCAGCTCGAGATTGGCGGGGATGATGTCGAGGCCGGGGAAATTCGTCGGAATGATCACGTCCGTAATCGATCTACGCTCGTCGTCATACCGGATCGCTTCATAGAGCGAGAGATTGCGATCGAGCTCGGGCTGGAAGCCGTGCAGTGCCGACAGCGACGCCTGCGGATCCAGATCGATTGCGAGGACGCGGTGGCCGGTCAGCGCCAGATGCTGGGCGAGGTGGGCTGCGGTGGTCGTCTTGCCGCTGCCACCCTTGAAGTTGACGACCGCAACCACCTGGAGCTTGTCGCCAGGTTTGCGGTGAGGGACATACTTCTTGACCTCCGTCCTGCCATGCTGGTCCAGGAAATGGCGAAGCTCCAGCATCTGTGTGGCCGTATAGGAGCGCCGGCCGGACGCACTTTGGTCAGGCAAGGGTCCCTTGCCTTCAAGGTGAAGGCGCTTCAGATTGTTTTGCGAGACACCGAGGTAGTGAGCGACTTCCGCCATGGAGAACGTGCGCAGCGTCTTGGTCGCATTCGGCGGGAACTTCTCCATGCGAAGCTGGTTCAACCGCCGGGAAATCTCGGCGCCCTGTTCGAGGATTTTGTCATCGAACTCGAACCGTGGGAGCCGCATGGATATATTCATTCTCGTCAAAACCTGAATTGGCGCTTTTTGCGAGCAATGCCCTCAACAAGCGCCATTAAGCTCCGATTCGCGGCTACCGGCAAGAAAATTTGAGTTAACAAAAGGTTACGCCTTGCCCGGCCTCCGTCGCTAACGCCTGTTTACGGAACACTCACGACGCTGACGGCGATAAACGGCCACTGGACGCGCCACCCTAAATGCGTGTTCTCGCTGTGATAAGTGTCGATATTTACGGCAGTAAATTTCGCCGGCGGCGAGCGTTCGCAGGAGAGGGAGGGCATCAACCGGAACCGTCTTCAACCGCAGAGCCGCAGAGCCGCAGAGCCGCAGAGCCGCAGAGCCGCAGGCAAGCAGCGACTAACGCTTTGAAAAGGCCTCAGCTGGTCAGCGACGGGGTGAAATGCCGTAAAAGCGCTGTGTGGAGGGGACAGAGAGCCGGGCGAAAAGTCTATCCGCCAAGTTCGGCCAGCGATTGCGCACGGATATGAACCGATATCGCCTCTACGGCGCTCTGGTCCTCGATAGACCACGAGGCGACGGCTTGGATCTACGTCCTCGCACGCCAAATGAAAGCCCTTCTCCACTTTTGGCGTCAGGCTGCGCTTGATCTCGATCGCCCAAGGGCGGCTGCCTCGAGGGGGCAAGGGGGGCAATCTCGGCGCCGGCGGATATGCGATAGAAGTTGGCTTCTGTGCCCGATGGTGCGAGACCGCAATCAATGTCTCAATGACAAAGCCTTCCCAGCTGGCCGGCCACGGAATGGGCGAGAACGTCCTCAAGGGTTGTCAGTCCAAGCAGCATATGTGAAATGCCACTGTCGCGCACGTAAACCGGCGGCGACTTGACTAGACGTTTTCCTACATTTGCATGCCACGGCTCGAGCCTTCGCACCAGCAGCAGATCGATTAGCAGCTCGAGGTACGAGGCAATTGTCTTGCCATCGACTCCGAGGCCCCGGGCAAACTCGGCAGCGTTGAGGAGGCCGGATTGCTGATGTGCCAGCATGGTCCAGAAGCGGCGTAGCGTTTCGGCCGGAATGCGAGGCCCGAGCAGCGGGGATACTTCTTGTAACAGGCCATTGTCGACGATGGTCTTTAGATCGACCGATGCCGCCTGTCGTTTCGCTATGCCGGATGAAACCAGGTCCCGCCGATCCAGCAGTACGGATTGACGAAGATGGGTCGATATGTCGTTTGCATCGACATATTGCCAAATCATGTCGATAGAACTGTAATCTATCGACATATTGTAATTGCAGGCGATCGCGCAAACGGAGGTTATTGGCCTTTGGTAGGGGCGGGCTCCCTCTATAGGGGGTTTACAGCCCGCTCGCCTTAGTGAGGTTGACCCGGAAACGGTCGCGACGCCGCTGGTACTTGCGGGTCATCTCGGCGCTGGCGTGGCCAAGCTGCTTCTGCACATAACGCTCATCAACCTCGGCAGAGGAAGCCAGGCCAGCGCGCAGTGAATGTCCGGAAAACCTCTGTCCCCGCTCGCCCTCGGAGAGATCGCCGCGCACGCCGGCGGCCAAGGCCGTGCGCTTGACCAACCGGGCCACCTCCTGATCGTTGAGCCGATCGACGCCGACCGTTTTACCCTGACCAGTAACACGGCGGAACAAGGGGCCATGCGCGATGCGGGCAAACCTCAGCCAGGTCTCGAGCGCGACAACCGGGCAGGTGGCGTCGGACGAACCGCGGCCGATCTCGACCTCGCGCCAGCCGGTCTTGCCGCGCAGTGTCACAAGAGCACCTTTGTCGAGCACCTCGACCCAGCCGCAGCCATCCTCGGTTTGATCCCGGGCAAGATCGAGGCCGACGATTTCGGAGCGGCGCAAGCCGCCTGCGAAGCCCAAAAGCAGCATGGCGCGGTCACGCAGGCCACGCAGCGTGCCGCGGTCGAGCGTCTCCAGCATGGCAACAAGATCGTCGCGCAGTACGGCCTCCTTCTGACGGGGCGGGGCGGCGTGCGTGTTGCGGATGCCGGCGAGCACGGTGGCGATATGACGGTCCTTCCGGTCAAGCGATTGGCCGCGCTGCGTGTAGTTCCAGGTCAGGGATGACAGGCGGCGCTCGATCGTCGCCACCGCCTTTTTGTCCCTTCCAGTGCCCGAAGCCTGCGCGGTGATATAGAGGCCAACGGTCCGCGGGTCCGGCGGCGATGGATCAAAAGACTGGCGCCGGCACCAGGCGCAAAAATGCTTCCAGTCGGCTGCGTAGGCGCGACGGGTGTTCGCCGAACTTGCTGCCTCGACATAATCGCGCGCACGGTCGGCGAGCTTTTCGAGATGCGTAGGCAACGATGTCTGTCGCGGGTCAAGGACCGGCGGGGGAGGGGAGGGGCCTTCATCCGGCCGCCCCATCTCCATGACGACGTCGACAATGTCCGGCAGGTCATCGGCGTCGATTGCGTCGGTGGACACCATCAAATTACGGGCTTTGCCCATCCAGCCTCGTCCATTCTAATGTCGCAGCAATGCGATTCTTGCAATCGAAGGTGCGGCCAAAGTCCGGAATTGTCCACTGCGAGCTGTGTGACGGAATAGCTGCGGGAATTGCGTCCGCTCCGGTCCTGGTATCGCATCAGCGGGAGCGCAACGGGCCTGTCCGATCCAGGGATGGCCCTCTCAGGGGGTGGTCTCTCCTTGCTTTCATGTTCAACATCCTTTATATTCCGTTCAACAGATGGAGATCCCAAGATGACCATACGTGGCGCAGCGACAGCCGCAAGCGAGGAGCGGATTGCCCACACCCGCAACCGTCTGGTGCTTGAGCAGGCGAGGGCGGTCGGCCTGCTTGGCGCGGCCAAGAACACACGCCTTTCCGGCAGGGTGCCGTCGGAATTGATCGAGGCGGCAAAGAAGCGCGCCCATGTGACCTCCGACACCGAACTGCTTGAGCTCGCCTTGTCGCGGCTGGCCCTCGAGGATGATTTCGGCACCCGGCTCGTCGGCCGCAAGGGCAGCATCTCCGCGGACATCGATCTTGGCATTTGATCTAGGCGGCGCACTGCGGTCCCTAAAGCCACAGCGGCGGAGCGCTGGGCTGGAACGGCGACCAGATTCCGCCCTGTCCTGGGCAGGTGACCAGCCGCCTGTCGGCGGCGTATTGCTCCTCGACACCAGCATCTATCTGGATGTCCTGCAGGGACGCACGCCCGAAGCGGTCGATAACCTTCTGACGTATCGGCTCTGTCACCACTCGGCCGTCTGCCTTGCCGAGCTCAGCCACGTGTTCGGCCGGCTCGACCCGGCGCACCCGACGACGAAGTCGGTCCTGGGAGCCGTTGCGGATACGATCGAGGATATTCCGGCGCACCGGCTGCATGCACCCGACGCCACCGCTTGGGGACGCGCCGGCATGCTGGCCGGCCTGTTGTTCCGGCTGAGCCATCTGCCAAAAGGGGAGGGGCATGAACGCCGCTTCCTCAACGATGCGCTGATCTTTCACCAGGCCGGTATGCTCGGGGCGGCGGTCCTGACCGGCAATGTTGGCGATTTCGATTACCTCAGCCAGCTTGTTCCGTCGGTGCGGGTGATCTTCTACCGGGCAGCGCCAGGTTTGCGCCCGCAGGCTTAAAAGCGTCAGTGGGATGTACCAGCGCTATCGTAGCCGTCCCAGGAAAGACCGTCGCGCTGTGGGATGGTCCGGAGGGTCGCTGGGCGTGAATTTTGGGCTTCTGCTCGACGAAACGGCCATTTCTTCTCACCCTAGCGCAAATACGAACGATAATGCAACATTATCATTCGTTGTCGTGGCGCGACAGGCTGTGCGTTTTGGGACGAAATCAATGGCGCAAAGCGCACGGGCACTTTACTCTCGAAATCATGATTCGCCTCGATTCCGCGACCGCCAGCCCCGTTCCGGCTTGGGCGATCACAAGCGCCGGCGCACCGAACGACGGCGACGCCGCTTTCCGGGCTGGCGCCGCCCTGGGTGTCCTCGACACGCTCGCCCGCGCGCAGCCTGCCTGGGCCAACGCTTGGCGGCAGCGGCTTGCGCTTAGCTGCGCCGCCGCCAGCATGCGGCTCGCCGGCCGCCCCGAGGACGCGGCCGCCTTGCGCGACGCTTGGTATCTGCGCCAGGCCGGGGCCGACCCCGGACCCGCCGGCACCGTCTTTGGCGCCTGGCGGCAGTTGGCCGGGCAGCCGCCCGTCGCTACCCCCGGCCGGCTCAAAAAGATTCTCGACCAGCTTGGTCTCCATTGGGACGCCGAGGCGCTGGCCGCGCTTTGTGAACACATCGACGATCTGGCGCGCTCGGGGCGGCCGGCGCCGTTCGCCGCCGCGGCGATCGCCGCTCACGTCGTCGCCATGCGTCCCGATGCCGAGCTTTTGGCCTGGTGGCTCGCCGACCTGGTGCTGGCGCAAAGCCTGCGCTGGCCGCAGCCGCTGCCGCTCCTGATGGCACAGGCCTCTGGCCCGTCCTTCCGGCCCGAGGCCGGCGGCGGCAAGCGCATCCGACCCGGGGAGAAAAGTTTCGAGCGAGCGGTCTGTGGCGCGCTGGTTCAAGCGGCGGCCGAGGCCTGCCGGCAGGCCGCCGACCTGTCGCGCCGCGCCGAAAAGCTCCTGGCGGTGGCGCCAAAGCTGCGCGCCAAAGGCGCCGGCGACGTGATCTTTTTGCTACTCAATGAAGACGCCGTTTCGGGATCGCTGACGACCAAAAACCTGTCGCGCTTTGCGGCGCGGCGGCTGTTCGAGCGGCTGCAACAGCTGGATACCGTGCGCGAGCTTTCCGGCCGCACCACTTTTCGGCTGTTTGGGTTGTAGGGATGAGCGAAGCGTCTGCCCGCCGAAAGCCAAACGTTCAGCCGGCTTTGCTGGATGTCGAGCTGGAACATCTGCCGGCCGAGCTTCGCTGGCGCGAGTGGATGGGCCGCGTCGAAGCGGTGATTTTTGCGGCAAATGAACTCGTGCCGCGTAGTGTCCTCGCGCGGGTGGTGGGGAAGAACTGCAATCTCGAGCTGATCATCGACGACATCCGCGCCGAGCTCGCCGGGCGCCCCTACGAGCTGGTCGCGGTCGCCGGCGGCTGGCAGCACCGGACCAAGAAAATTTTTGGCGACGCCATCCGCGCCGCCTTCGGCACGGCAGCGGGCGAGGGGGCAAAAGAACTGTCGGAGTCGGAGGCGCTGGTTTTGATGTGTATCGCCTATTTCCAGCCGATCACCCGTGCCGAGCTGTCTGCCTTCTTCGGCAAGGAGGTGTCGCGCGATCTGATCGGCGTGCTGCGCGCACAGGATCTTATCGCCTCCGGGCCGCGTAGCCCGAAGCCGGGGGCCCCCTACACCTATGTGACGACCAAAACTTTCCTGTCGCAGTTCGGGCTCGACACGCTGCGCCACTTGCCGGATTTCGAGGCGCTCGAGGACGCCGGGCTGCTGTCGAAGGACAAGCTTCTGGCCGGCGATATTCCGGTTGGGCTGGCAAGCGGGGAAGCGGACGGCGAAGAGGAAGAAGAAAGGGTCGATGTCGTTGGAGACGAGACGGCCTAAATGTATTAGCGCGTTGCCACGACTGATCGTGCGGCAGCCGGCGATCGGGATCATGGACCGCGACGTGATGGCCGTCGATGGCCGGAAAGATCACCAGATTTGTGCCGCCGGCGTGGCGCAGCGACGGAAGCAGGATACCGCCGAGCCCGGCCGTGACGATCAGGTCCGCGAGCTTCCAAATGGCGGGATTTTATTCGAGCGGTCTGGCGCCAGGCACAGTCCCATGGGCCCGCGCGTTTCTGCGCTGGAGAAAGAAGCGCTTCTAACCAGAAGCCCGCTGACTTCGCAAACCCAGCGCTAGACCTTGTAGTTTGGCATCGCTCGAGGGTCATCTGCAAAAATAACTCGACTTCTAACGTTTAGTGATAGCTAAATTAGCACGAGCTTACGTCAAGTTCCTTTCAGGTAGTGAGCACGATGAATTTTCCGCGGTTTTTAGTCGGGATGTTCACCACGTCGACCATTGTGGTGATCTGGACTTACATAGCAACGGGGTCCGTCTGGAAAGCGCTCGCCTGGACCGCACTCACGTTGATTATTTTGCAAGTTGGATATTTCCTCCTGGCCTTCGGGATTTTCTATCAGCGTTCGACCAAAAGCACCGACGCAATGCCGGAGCCGGGCAGCCCTGTTAAACCACTGCGTCGAGATGATGGTGTTTCACGGTGAATGCCTAGTTACCTGAATCTGGGAGGGTGCGAAGTGTCCGACGAGTTTATTACCGTTCTCATGGTCAACGAGTATCCGGACTACATTGATGCACATGTATGGGCTGCTGAGCTGAAAACCCGCGTGCCGCAGCTGGAGTTCAGGATTTGGCCAGACGCCGGGAACAAAAGTGACATAGATATTGTGCTGATCGATAAGGGCGCCAGTCCTGGCTTTTTTGAACACCATGACGGGGCTAAGTGCCGTCGTCTATTTGGGGGCCGGTGTCGAAGGTATTGATCTTCAGAGCTTTCCCAAGGGTGTTCCGCTCATCAGGCTCGCAACGCGTGAGCAGGCTTCGGAAGTGGTGCAGTACATCGTTCTTCGCGTTCTCTGCCAGCAACGGCATGTTGCGGGTTACATGGGTCTGCAAGCCCGCAAGTCTTGGACTCCGATCGCGCCTCGGAAGATTTCCGAGACAAGAATTGTTGTGCTGGGTGCGGGCCGGATCGGTGGCTGGGCCGCTAAGCTGTTTGCGGATTTGGGCTACGACACGGCGGTCTGGTCTCGCCATCAAAAGACGCTTCCTGGCATACATAGCTACTTTGGTGGTGCCCAGCTTGCCGATGCACTCACAAGTCGGGATTACGCTATCTGTTCACTTCCCCTGACTAGTGACACTCGTGGGATACTGAACTCCAGTACCTTTGGAAAAATGAAGCGAGGTGCCTACCTTGTGAACGTCGGCAGGGGTGCGCATATCAACGAAGCCGACCTGATCCGCGCTCTCGACGAAGGTCAGCTGTCTGGTGCTTGTCTTGACGTGTTTGAGCGTGAACCGCTGGAGGCTTCATCGCCGTTGTGGACTCATCCTGGGGTGACTATCACACCTCATGTCGCGAGTTTCTGGGTGGATTCCGGAATCGACCAGGCCGCCGACCTCTGCGGTCAAATCGCAAGAGGAGAGCCTCTGTCCAACAAGATCGACCTTGAACTGGGTTATTGAATCGAAGTAGCCATTGCCAACTTTGATAGGTTCCGATCTTCATGAAGCGTGGACATCAGCGAGTATGTCACCATATCCGCTGCTTCTTTGCGCCGCACACGGAGGCGAGCCGATAGCGGTCTGCGCCATCTTCGCATCGATCAGAGAGGATGGTAGATAGCGGCCTGTCTGGTTGCCGAACCCTGGCCGGTGCATGCGAGGCGGTCTTATCTTACGAGTTTGTAATTTGGCAGCCGCAAATCTGCCTCCATGGCCATTGAAGAGGGAGTGGACTGCCTTAATTGGGAACCTACCTCGTCGAATGGTCCCTTGCGCATACGCCTCGATCCAGAAATTCTTGCATTTGGACTTTGTTTCTCCTCGTCGTTTTGCTCTACGCGCTGACCTATGGGGAAGACTTGTTGCCCCATGGCGAGTCAGAAGAGGGCTACCGCCAATACAGCGCTGTTGTAGAAATCTTGGTGATGGCCGTTCGCAGCGAGTTTGTACGGTTCGCTTGAACCTCCTTGCGGCGCTTATATCAAGGGGTTTCCCATAGGGCGCCCCCGGCAAGATCGCGTATGTCCGCGCACCCTTCAGTGTCGTCGCTGGCAGGGCAAATGACCGGCCAAGTGGTGACAACCCGTCCCAATCCACCGTCACATTGGTTCGAAACTGTTCGCCTGCATGAATGAACACGTCGCGGGGTACCATATTTAAAACATCACCGAACCGGTGTAGCGCTCCCGTCAGTTCACGAAACAGCGCGGTGCGACCGAATCCCTATAATCGCCCCGAGCAAGCGCAATCATTGTATCTCCATCAGAGTCGACTGCTTGGCAAACTCGGCCGTCGTTCGCGAGGCGATCGGCGCAGATGCTCAATTTGAGCAAGAACTCCATGTACGAGCGAAATCAGCCAGCCCAAATACAATGTCTCATATTCAGGCAGCGCCTTACCAAGGCGGGTTGCCTAACATCGATCACGCGGGCCTCGATCAGCCCATCAGAGGTCAGCAGCCGCCTAAACTGCTCGTCTCCAGATTGGAAACTCCGGAACACAGAGCTTGGCTGATGCCCGCAAGGGAGCTGCCTTTCAGCCAGTTGCGCAACCTGTGGCGCCCGGTCCTGACCACGAACGACAAGGCCAGGACATTCGCTCTTGCCAAAGAGATCGGCCACAAGGTGCGGGCCGAGGAGATCACGACGAAACCAAAGAAGCGTTAAAGGCCATTGCAGCGGCGGTCCGCAGACCCTCATGCAGCCGTAGGCGCTCGCGGGTGCCGGTCTATCGCAAGCTCAGATGAACTCGACCTCACCACCAAGCGCATTGCCATCCTCACCAACCACATGAAGGGCAAGGGCTCGCATCTCGGTGATGCCGGAGAGCGGACTCCTTTCGCATATGCTTGACTAGAGAAGCGTCGTAGTGCTTCTGCTTAGCTGGTGCCGGAGGCACTCATGACTGCATATGTTAGACAAGGTCTTGTGGAAATCGGGGCCAACCCTGCTCCGCGGCGGCGTCCGACCAAGCGCCCTTCCTTCCGCAAACAGGTGGCGGTCGCGGCGCGGTTGCTTGCTGCCCTCGCCAACGACAAGCGCCTGTTGACACTCATTCATTTGATGGATGGCGAAAGAACGGTGTCAGATCTGCTCTCGCCAGTGGGCTGCACTAAGCACTCCATTTCGCTACATCTAAGAGAGCTCGTCGAACATGGAGTTCTCGAGTGTCGCGCCGAAGGCTCCTGGCGGTACTATTCCTGCAAGTCCGAAGAAGCCAAGGCTATCATCAGGTTGCTTGATGATCTGGCCAGAAATAACGAGCTTCCAGCATTGCCATCTGGGGTTCCGCAGCGACCTTGCAGAAAGAGGCGATCAAGGTAGGCCGTCCGATTGGCTTGACAACGATCGTTCGCTCCACCGAGTTGCGAGCGCGTTACAAAGATCGAAACACACCATGGGACAAACTTGATCAAGGCCGATAAAGAGGTGTGGCCACCGCAACCAGCGCAGGAAGGGTAAGGACATCAGGTTTGCCGGCGAGCATCCCTCAAATGCATCGATTTTTGCTGGCATAGCGCCTCAGTCGGCGTCCGCCCTCTTTACTATGGCTCTCAAAAAAATCGCGGCCGATAGCGTGACAACCTCGAATGATATATAACGATTGGCTAATGTGCATGCATTTCCCTGGGGGCAATTTTGGGCATGTCCAGTCCTACAAACCGAAAGGTGCTGTCGAGGAGCATGGTCGAAATGGGCCTCTTCTCTGCGGTGATGAACACCCTGGTGTTAATTCTGCCTCTCTATATGCTGCAGGTATATGATCGAGTTTTGCCCGCCGCCAACCTGGATACTCTCACCTACCTAACCTTGCTTGCGCTTTCGTCGCTTTTGCTTTTCGGAGTGCTCGAAGTCGTTCGGGGCGTGTATGCAAGCCGACTCGCCGCGCGACTGGATGTGTCTTTGGGCACATCGTCTTTTCTCGCGGCAATGGGTGGCCCCCGCGCTGGACTCGGCGATGTCCAGGCCTTGCGGGACTTAGCCACCCTGCGAGGTTTCATCGCCTCACGAACGATTTTCTTTCTCTTCGACCTCCCTTTCGGGCCAATCTTCGTGGGCC
>NZ_JBFUEQ010000021.1:0-50502 GCF_056403835.1 Mesorhizobium sp. P2_E6 | reverse complement strand
AGGTCAGACTGACAGTTTCGGTAAAAAGATTGAGATGCCTCTCCATCCGACCCGATCATGGAGCGGTCGCGCGCCGACTTCGAAGAGAAGCCAGACCCCTGGCGGGCACTCATCATCTCCGGCGCATCGAAGCCGTTTACGCATCAGCCGTCAACACCACGACCAACGCCGCGCATGGTATGCCACGGTGAGGATCCCTTTGCTTGACAAACCCAGCCCCAAAAGAGAAGCCCGCCGAAGCGGACCTTCTGTCGGTAGCAGTTTTGCGACTCGGTCCAAATTGGCAGCACAACACCCTGGCTCTCACCATCAGCCTTGGAGGCGCCGCGGGCATCGTGTTCGGCCTTGGTGTCCCATCGGGCTGGCGCTGGCGGGCTGACGTGACGCCCTGCTGAAATCCGTCCGAGGTTTAGGCTTGTCAGCAGCTTGTGACGAGCAGCCTGGCGCGGCTCATCAGTCTGGAACTATTTCGCAACGACGACGTTTGGTGGATAGCCAGAAATAGTGCCCAATCAGCGAGGACTTGATCATGAAGTTCCTGACCGGCATGGCCGCCGCCTTGATATCAGCGTTAGCGCTAACGAGCGCTGTTCCAGTTGATGCCGCACCAATTTTCGTTCCTCAGGCGCAAAGCGCGCAGCCCCACGTTTTCCAAGTTCGGGGCGCCAGATGGCGCAACAATCATTGGGGAGGCGGCAATTATGGGCGATACAGAGGTGGCTACTATGGCCACCGCTACTATCGGCGTGGATATGACGGCTACAATGACTTCTTTCCGGGAGGACTTGTCGCAGGAGCCCTGATCGGAAGCATGTTCAACAACGGCTACTACGGTGGCGGCTACTACGATGGCGGGTATTATCCCGACCCGTATTACGGCGGTGGCTATTACCGACCGGTGTATTATCACAGGCACTACTACCATAGGCATTATTATCACCACAGGCACTATCACTACAGGTACTATCATCACAGGTACTATCATCACAGGTACTACTATAACTATGGGCACTACTACCACCACAGGTATTACCATCGTAGGCACTACTACCGCTACTGAAATAGCGCACGCTGCCCGCATCTAGCCCGCTGCCTCACGGGGGGGGGGGGTGGCGGGCTTTTCGGTTCGCCTGTTGAGATACGGGAGTTCTTACGCTCCGCTTGGCACGATGTTCTCAGTCGAGCGCGCCCTGGCAGGCTGATGCTGAGGAAATCAGTGCCCCTAGCGTTGCGCATCAGATGTTCCTCTCGATATGAGCCTCGATCGGATTTGGCGTCGATAGCTCAAATCTTTTAGCTGCCATGAATGTCAGCACGATAGCGGCAGCTATCGATGCAATCACGGTGGCGGTGCGGGCTAGACTTCTCACCATCTTCACTCAACAAAGCCTAGCGGTCCAGGTGGTCATTGAGACGCTTCTGGACAGACTGTTGGCGCTGCGGCGAGCTGTGGCCTCCGATCGAGCGCATCCGCGCCCTTGCCGGTCTCGATCTCGGCGAACTCGCCGACGATCGCGATGCCCTCGGCTTCGGCAAAGCGGGCTTCTCCAAGCCTCGCTGTCAGGCGGCTTTAATGCCCCTCGTCAATCCCGCGACCTTCTTGATGTGCGTTACCGCCGCGTCGCCGCCAGCGGTCTTTGTGAAAAGATCGAGTGTCTCGTCGCCGTCATCACCGACCGGCATGAGCGCCTGATCCATGTAATCCTTTGATGCAGAATTTCGCGAGATCGCACGTGCCGCTACCATAAGACGCACAATTGTGCTGGCGAGGACGGCGTGTTTCCGAAGAGTTTCCCATACGAATCGAGGCCAGAAGTACCAAGGGTTTTCGCGGGGCATGCCGGGGCGCCGCTCCGACGGCCGCTTGAGGCGCAGAAGACCAGTCTGCAACGGATGCACCTTCTCAAGAGGGACTACGGTTGAGAACGTCACGAGGAGCTTGACCAGACTGCCGAGTGGAACGCCAGTCGCGACCGCACGGCGCAACAGCGTACGCATATGCTTGGGCGTGTAGTAGAGCGACCATGCTTCCTGGTAGATGCTCTCCCATTCCTGGCTGGTCATTCTCGGATGTGCTGTGCAGACATGCTCAAGGTCGTAGACGTTGAGATCGGAGTCCATCTCGACCCGCTTCCTCCAAAGGCCCTGGTGGTCCTCCGACCCCGGCAGCGGCGTCAGGTTAAAAAACTCTATTATGTCGAGAGGGAGCTCTTCCTGTATGATCGCGATATCGCGTCTGATCGTCTCGGGCGTGTCCGACGGAAAGCCGAGAATATAGCCCGCCAAAGTCATGATGCCCTGTGCCTTCCAGGCGAGTAGCATCTTACGGTATTCGGTAATCTTGTTCTGCCGCTTTTTGGCCGCAGCAAGATTGTCCGGATTGACGTTCTCCAAGCCAATGAAGACGCGCGTAACACCAGCTCGTTTCGCCTTCTCCACGAAGTTCTCGATCTTGTGGCACAGCGTGTCCACCTGGATCATCAGGCCGAGAGGGATGCCGTCCTTCTCACGCAACGAGATAAGGCGGTCGAAAATCGCTTCCCATTCCCTGTTGCGCGCGAAATTGTCGTCAGTGATGAAGAACTTGTGGACCCCGTGCGTCCAGTTCATCCGCACCAGCTTCTCCACGTCATCTGCGGAGCGGAACCGTGATTTTCGACCTTGCACATTGATGATGGTGCAGAACGAGCATTGATAGGGGCAGCCGCGACCCGCATCGAAACTCGTGCTGAGGCCCATAGTGTGTTCGACGTACTGTTTAGGAAGGAACGGTACCGGCGAACCCTCAATGCCGGGCATATCCTTCAGGAAATCGTATAGCGGCGCGAGCTGGCCTGATGCAGCGTCGCGCAGTACCGCTTCGAATCTGCCTTCGGCCTCGCCTGCAAACATGGAAATGCCCATTTCGCGACAAGCGTCGAGTTCGACCGCGCTCCCGTCCAGCATGGCCAGGCATCCCGAGACATGGAAGCCGCCCATCGCGACGGCCACTTTCGCGTCGCGGAAGGGTCGAGCAATATCGAGCGCGCGGGGATATTGATTGGACTGGACGCCAATCAGAGCGATCATTCCGAAATTGTCGTGCTGCCGGAGCTTCGCCAACAGCGCCGGAATATCGACCCGCGTGTTGGTCTCGTCGATCGCCATGATGTCGATGGCTACGTCTGAACCGAGGATTTCGCGATCCGCACAATCGGTAGCGATGCCATAGACAGCGGCGAGCGAATTCGACGGGATCATCGCTCGCCACCAGCGAATAACGTATCCGTCATCGTCGTAGTGCGATGGCTTTATCAGGACGAGCTGGAAACGTCGCCCCGCGGCTTTTTGAGAAGAAGCGGACAATACACGCACCCCTCGTTTCAAAAGCCAAAGATAGCACGCAGGACTACGCCTGTCGCCCTGCGGGGTCATAATTAAAGTAGCGGGCGAAGATTGAGGAAAGGCGGGTAGGCCCTTCCTCAACGGCTCGAAGGTCGGTCGTTACTTTCATAATCCGCTGACGATTACCGACTTCGCCAGCCGTTATCTGATCGCCTGCGAGGCGCTCTTCACCACGAAGGAAGCCTATGCCTTCACCAAAATCCCTGTTTTTTCCCTGTGCTTCAGGGAACCGAGACCAGAGACGGGTTCGCTTGAGACTGCCAGCACAGCCACGCAATTTGCCAAGTTAGATCAGCTCGTTGTCCAGGTCCGAGCCGATCGGCGCTCGCCTCCGCGCCACCGACCTTGGAGTAGGTGGACCCTCAAGCGGGGTTAGCTCTTGCCAATCGCGTCGCTTTGGCCGCAATCTCGGCGCGAAGAGCCGCTCATCGGATGTCGGCGTGATGGGGATTTTGCCATGACCCGAGATCAGATGCTCGCCCACCTCCGATCCGCAGACGCGGTCGCGCGCGAGGCGGCGGCGCATGGGCATCATCCGTTCGGTTGCGTGCTGGTCGGGCCGGACGATCACGTGCTGATGCGGCAGGGCAATCTCGACACGGTGCGCCATGCCGAGACCGAGCTCGCCCGGCGCGCCGCGGCGACCTACGAGCCGGAGTTCCTGTGGCAATGCACGCTGGTCTCGACCGGTGAGCCCTGCGCGATGTGCACCGGAACGCTCTACTGGGCGAATATCGGCCGGCTGGTCTACGGCTTCGAGGAGAGTAAGCTTCTGGCGCTCACCGGGAATCATGCGGACAACCCGACGATGAGCCTCTCTTCGCGCACCGTACTCGACTCCGGCCAAAAAAAGATCGAGGTCTTTGGCCCCTTCCCCGAGATCGCGGACGAGCTGATCGCACCACACCGCGATTTCTGGAAGCGCTGACACCGTGTCCGGCCCTCCGCCGGGGCGCTCCGTAAGCGCACTCTGACCAAAGCGCTCGGAGAACTCGGGGGCTTAATGGATCGCTTCAACCTCGGCAGCTACCGCCGCCCCATCTCCACCCACTCGGCGGAAACCCAGCGCTGGTTCGATATCGGCCTGAACTGGTGCTACGGCTTCAACCATGAGGAAGGCATCAAGTGTTTTGAGAAGGCACTCGCAACGGACCCTGATTGCCCGATGGTGCATTGGGGCATCGCCTATGCCGCCGGGCCTTTCTACAATCTGACCTGGAAGGAGCATGGCGAGGCCGAGGCGAACAGCGCGACGAAGCGCTGCTTCGAGCATGTTCAACTCGCACGCGCCAATGCGGCTTCCGCCAGCGAGGTCGAAAGGCGATTGATCGAGGCGCTGGCCTGCCGCTTCCAAAAACCGCATCGGGTGACGCCGCCGGAATTCGAGCAGTGGGATGACGCCTACGCCGCCGCGATGCGGCTGGTGTATCAAATCTTTCCTGACGACCATGACGTGATGGCGCTGCTGGTCGAGGCGCTGATGATGCGTACGGTGCGGCGGTTGTGGAACCTCAAGACCGGTGCGCCGGCGCCGAACTCCGACGTGCTCGAGGCGCTCGCGGTTTGCGAGCGGTCGATCCGGCTTGCCGACGAGGCCGGCATTTCACAGCATCCGGCGATCGTCCATCTGCACATCCATCTCCTGGAAATGTCGACCATGCCGGAACGCGGCATGCGATCGGCGGACCTGCTCGGCGAAATGTGCCCCGATGCCGGGCACATGAACCACATGCCGGGTCACATCTATGTGCTGTGCGGCGCGTACGAGAAGGCCAAGCTCGCCAGCGAGAAGGCGGTTCGCGCCAACGACCTCTATCTCGCCTATGCGGACGAGCCGACCTACTACCTGCTCGGCTGCTGCCACGACCTGCATCTGATGATGTTCACCTGCATGTTGCTCGGCCAGTCCAGACCGGCCCTGTGGGCCGCCGAAAGAGTGCGCAGCCTGGTGACGCGCGACGTGGTCAGCCTTCCCGACCGGCCAAAACTCACGCAGACGGTGGAAGGCTACCACGCGATGAAATCGCATGTTGAGGTGCGCTTCGGCCGCTGGCAGGAAATCATCGACGAACCGGTGACCCGGGAGCCCGGCGTCTATGTGCTGACGGCGGCCATGCAGCACTACGCCAAGGGTGTGGCGCACGCGACGCTGAGGAACTTTGCCGAAGGCGAGCGCGAACGCGAGAAATTCCACCGGCATCTGGAAGGCATTCCTATGGAACGGCGCTTCCTCAGCAACCCGACCCGCGCCTCGCTGGCTGTCGGCGCGGCTCTCCTCGATGGCGAGCTTGCCTATCACCAGGGCCGGCATGAGGTGGCGTATGGCCATCTGCGGCAAGCGGTCGAGCTTGACGACAATCTGTCCTACACCGAGCCGTGGGCGTGGATGCACCCGCCGCGCCATGCGCTGGCGGCGCTGCTTCTCGACCAGGGCCACGCCGAGGAAGCCGAACAGGTCTATCGCGACGATCTGGGTCTGAGCAGCAAGGTGCAGCGCTGCGCCCAGCACCCGAACAATGTCTGGGCACTGCACGGGCTGGTGGAATGCCTGAAGCGGCACGACGAGACCGAAGAACTGCCGGCGCTGCAGGCAAGCCTTGCCACGGCGCTGGCCAAGGCAGACGTGCCGATCACCTCGTCCTGCCTCTGCAGGACGAGCGTACGGTCAGCGCCCAGTTGCTGTCACTGAGCCCCGAAGCTACCCCAGCCACTTCTCATAGTCG
Source organism: Mesorhizobium sp. P2_E6 (assembly GCF_056403835.1). Lineage (NCBI taxonomy): Bacteria > Pseudomonadati > Pseudomonadota > Alphaproteobacteria > Hyphomicrobiales > Phyllobacteriaceae > Mesorhizobium > Mesorhizobium sp. P2_E6. Next base: position 44,395 of record NZ_JBFUEQ010000021.1, on the reverse strand, counting down.
GACACCAGCAGGTGCACCGGGGGGACGTCCTCGTCGATGTTGGAGAAACGGCCGATCTGCTCGCGGAACACATTGTCGGTGAGATCGTCATTGACGGTCGACACCTCGCCGATCAGCACATCCTTGCCCTCGGCCCAGAAGGCGTGCCAGACGCCGGGCAGCAGCGTGACGCTCTGGCCCGGGTCGAGCTTCAGGAGCCCGCCCGCCGGCAGCCTGTGGATGGTTCCATCGACAGGCACCGACACCTCGGCCTTGGGATCGATACCCCCGTCGCGATCGTGCATGAACAGTTCCAGCACCAGCTTGCCACCGCCGCGGTTGATGATGTCCTCGGCCTTGATGTTGTGGCGGTGCATCGGCGACAGCTGGTCCTTGCGCGAGATCATGATCTTCTCGGCATAGAGCATGCCCATGCCCTTCTTCATGTCTTCGTAGCGGCCGTTGCGAACCGTGAACAGGAACAGACCGAGTTCATCGAACTTCTCCTGCCCATAGTCGGTGATGTCCCAGCCAAGCCGTGAGGTGAAAACGGCCGAGGAATCGACCTGGCGCGCCTTTGCCTCCTGCGGCGACCAATAGGCGAAGGGCGGCATGATGTAGCCGAACGAGCGGATGAAAGCGTCGGCGTCGCGGATGATGTCGTTGATGGCGGAGCGTTTCATGATCATGGTCCTTCGTGTCGACTTTTCCGACATTCGCATAGCCGAAGCCCGATCCGGTGTCGATCCATCTTGCCGCCCTGCCCGGCCTTGCGGCGTGAGCGCATGGACCACAGATCCGCTGCGCTGGCCGCGTGACATCACGCGCTTTCAGGATCATAAACCCTGCGGATTTCCATGGGGTGACAGACGATGCCGACCATCCACGACCTCGATACGCCATCGATCCTGATCGACGCCGTGCGCGCCGAAGCCAACATTGCCCGCGCCCAGGCCCATGCCGACAAGAACGGGTTGAAGCTTAGGCCGCATATCAAGACGCACAAATTGCCCTATTGGGCGAAGAAGCAGGTCGCGGCCGGCGCCGTCGGCATCACCTGCCAGAAGATCGGCGAGGCCGAGGTGATGGCCGACGCTGGCCTGACCGATATTTTTCTCCCCTACAACATTCTTGGGCGGGCCAAGCTGGAACGGCTTCTGGCGCTGCATGGCCGTGTCACCCTGTCGGTGACGGCTGACAGCGTCGAGACGCTCGAGGGGCTGGCGGCCACCTTCACCGATGCCGGCCATCCTCTGCCGGTGCTGGTCGAGTTCGACACCGGCATGGGCCGCTGCGGCGTGCAGACGTCGGATGAAGCCGTTGCGCTGGCAAGGCAGATCGACAAGGCCGGCGGCCTTGCTTTCGGCGGGCTGATGACCTACCCGGCCGCCGGCCGCGCGGCGGAGGCCGAAGCGTGGCTTGCCGACGTCAGGCAGGCCTTGGCCGCTTCGGGCCTCGCCTGTGACCGCATCTCCAGCGGCGGCACGCCGGATATGTGGCGCTCCAACGAGGCATCGGTCGTCACCGAGTATCGCCCCGGCACCTACATCTATCTCGACCGCTACCAGGTCGCCAAAGGCGTCGGCACTCTCGACGATTGCGCGCTGACGGTGCTGTCGACGGTGGTCAGCCATCCCACAGCAACGCGCGCTATCCTCGATGCCGGCAGCAAGGCGCTGTCCAGCGACACGCTGGGGCTTGCCGATTTTGGCGAACTGCTTGGCGTTGCGGGAGCGCGGGTGACGGGCTTGAGCGAGGAGCACGGCACCGTCACGCTTTCAGACCATGCCAAGCTGCGCATCGGCGAACGCGTCCGCGTCGTGCCCGACCATTGCTGCGTCGTCACCAACCTGTTCAACGAGGTCAACCTGATCGACGGCGACAAGGTGCTGGAAACATTGCCGGTGGCAGCGCGCGGACGGATGGGCTAACCCCACGCCAGCGAGTGCTGCCGCGCGCAGCAAGATTTTTTGAGAACTCGCCGGTCGTCAGCTAGCCTGTCGTGCCGCCACACGCCGCATGGCAATAACCCGGCGGCGGCGAATTTCCGTGCGCATCGCCATCAGGTGCAGCGCGAAGAACAGCACCGTGAAGCCGACGGCCATCACCAGCAGCGGCCACAGCAGGCTGGGGTCGATGGTCGGCCCGCCGAGCCTGAACACCGAAGCCGGCTGGTGCAGCGTGTTCCACCAGTCGACCGAGAATTTGATGATCGGGATGTTGATGAAGCCGACCAGCGTGATGATGGCGGCGGCCCAGGCGGCGCGTCCGGCATCGTCGAGCGCGCGGGTCAGCGCGATGATGCCGAGATACATCAGGAACAGCACGAAGACCGAGGTCAGCCGCGCATCCCAGACCCACCAGGTGCCCCACATCGGCTTGCCCCAGATCGAGCCGGTGATCAGCGCCAGCGCCGTAAAGACCGCGCCTATGGGGGCCGCCGATTTCAGCGCCACATCGGCCAGCGGATGCCGCCAGACCAGAGTGCCAAGTGCGGAGACCGCCATCAGCGTGTAGCACATCATGGCGAGCCAGGCGAAAGGCACGTGGATGTACATGATGCGAACGGTAATGCCTTGCTGGAAATCCTCAGGCGCGGCGAAACTCATATAGAGCCCGACGGCAAGGACCAGTGCGGCGATGGACGCCAGCCATGGCACGACCCTGTCGGCCAGCCCGACAAAGCGCGTCGGGTTGGCAAGATCCATCCAGCCGGTCAGGCGTGAAGTCGTGTCGCTCATGCGGATCTACATAGACCGCTCGTGCGCTTGGGGCAATCGAGCGGTGGTGTCGCAGGCTGCCTCCCTTGCATGGAGGTCACTGCGAAGCAGCGGAGGAGGCCCCACCCGGACCTTCGGTCCGACCTCCCCCACAAGGGGGAGGTAAGAACGAAATCAGGCGGCGGCTTCCTGCTGTTGCTGCACGGTGCGGCTGAGGCGGCGAACCTCCTCGTCGTTGAGCAGGCCGCCGGCGCGCAGCAGGCTGGCAAAGCGGCCATTGCGCATCGACAGTTCGGCGAAGCCGCCCATCTCGACCACCCTGCCCTTGTCCATGAACACGACCAGATCGGCGTCGCGAACGGTGGTCAGGCGGTGGGCGATGATGAAGGTGGTGCGGTCGCGCCGCAATTCGTCGATCGCTTCCTTGACCCGATCCTCGGTCTCGACGTCGAGGGCGCTGGTCGCCTCGTCGAGCACCAGGATAGGGGCATCCTTCAGCACGGCGCGGGCAATAGCGATGCGCTGGCGCTCGCCACCTGACAGCTGGCCGCCACGTTCGCCAACCAGCGTGTCATAGCCATTGCTCTTGGACAGGATGAAGTCCTGCGCGGCAGCCGCGGTGGCGGCTGCATGGACCTCGTCATTGGTCGCGTCAGCCCGGCCGACGCGGATGTTGTCCTCGATCGAGCGGTTGAGCAGGCCCGCATCCTGGAACACGGTGGCGATCGAATGACGCAGCGACTTGCGGGTCACGCTGCGGGTGTCGATGCCGTCGACCAGGATACGGCCATGGGACGGCGAGAAGACGCGCTGCAGCAGATTGATGAGCGTGGTCTTGCCGGCCCCCGTCGGGCCGACGATGGCGACCGTCTGACCGGCCTGGACCTCGAACGACACGTCGTCGATGCCCTGGCCCGAATTGGCGAATTCGAAGCCGACATTCTCGAAGCGAACATGGCCGGTGACGTTGGTGAGATCGCGCAACCCGTCCGGCTCGGCGGCGTCGGCCGCGGAATCCTCGAGGTGGTAGAAGTCCTCGAGCTTGGCACGGGCCTCCGAAATCTGGTTGGCGAAAGCCGACATCTGGTCGAGCCTGGCGATCAGCAGCGTGGCAAAGCCGGTGAAGGCGATGACGTCGCCGATACGCAGCTGGCCATGGGTGACCAGATAGGCGCCGATCAGCAGCACCACCATCATCGAAATCGTCGACGACAGACGGTGCAGCGCATTGGCCATCGCCCACCAGTCGAGCACCGGGTTCTGCGCGTCGAGCAGGTTCTTGACGTAGCGGCGCAGCGTGTCCGCCTCGTGGCCGAGGCGGTTGTAGCTCTGCAGGACGGCGACGTTGGAGACCGAGTCGGTCACATGCGCGAAAACCTTGTGGTAATGGCGCTCAACCGCGGCCTGACCTTCCTTGGTCCGCTTCATCACCAGCCGGCCGATGCCAACATAGAGCACGCCGAGCGCCAGCAGCACCATCGACATACGCAGGTCCATGCTGATCGCGGTCGGGATCAGCAGGAACAGTGCGACCGCCGTCGACAGGTGCTGGCGCATGAATTCAAGCCACAGGCTGAACAGGGTCTCGACCGCGCGCAACAGGGTGTGCAGGGCATTGGAGGTGCCGCGCTGGTGATGCCAGGCAAGCGGCATGGTGATCACGCGCTCGAACGACTGGCAAAGCACCTCGCTGCGCCGCTTGTGGGCAAAGCGATCGGCACCGCGCGCCACCAGGACGAAGGCCACGATGTTGAAGGCGCCCAGTCCCGCCCACAGGGCAAGCGTGGCAAAAACCGAACCGCGTTCGGAAATCGCATCGATCACCCGTCCGAACATGATCGGCTCAAGAATGGCGATGATCGCGAGAGCGACGTTGGCCGAACAGATCAACGCGACGCGTTTCCTGTCTGCGGCCAGATAACCGAGCGCTCGCCAGTAGATTTGCAGAAGGGTCACCCCAGTTACTCCGCCATCCTGTTTATTGTGCACTGCATCATTTGACTCGTACCGGTTGATACGTCGCAAAACAATGGCCGTGTACCTCTTCAGTTCCCAATTCGCGAACAAAAGATGGCGACGTTCCGAAATCTGCCGTGATCACCTAACGGTTTGAGAAGACAGGTAAAATGTCAGGCATGCGGCGAAATCATGGCAGCTGGCAGGTGCTGCCACAAATTTAATCAACAACGATGTCTGGCGGATGACCAATGCCGAAATCGCCTTCTACACAGTATAGCGCCAAACAAATGCGGCCTCGCGCCCGCCAAAGGCGACGAGATGCCAAGCCCAGCCAGCCTGGGCGGCGTATGCACTTTGCATCAAGCCTTTGATTTTATGTGCTTTTAATCGGCGCGCCCTTCACCCAAGGCGATGGCAACGCAGGGTGGCATGGCGCCTTACATCCTGTTGTGGTCCCGAAACCGCCCCCGGGCTCTTGAGCCCGAGAGCACGCTTTCTGGGCAAAATGCCTCAGGCCGGGATCCTGATGACGACGTCGGTAACTTCGCCATCCTTCAGTTCGACTGCCGAAACCTTGGTCTTGGCCCCATTCAGCTCCAGCGAAACCGCCTTGGCCTTATTGTCGCGGACGACGCGAACCTTGAGTTCGGCCCCCAGCATCTTGAGGGTTGCCGAGTATCCGTCCCAATGGCCGGGGAGTTTTGGCTTGAACTGAACACGCTTGCCGCGCCGTTCGATGCCGAGGATCCCTTCGACTGCAGCCCTGTAGAGCCAGCCGGCCGAGCCGGTGTACCAGGTCCAGCCGCCACGGCCGCCCTTGTCGTCCCCGGCGTAGATGTCAGCCGCCACCACATAGGGCTCGACGCGATAGTGCTCGGCCGAGGCCTCGTCGGTCGCATGGTTGACCGGGTTCAGCATCGAGAAACAACGATAGGCCTCGTCGGTCCGGCCCATCTCGGCAAGCGCGATGACGAACCACGTGGCGGCGTGGGTGTACTGGCCGCCATTTTCGCGAACACCGGGCGGATAGCTCTTGATGTAACCCGGTTCCTTGTCCGTCTTCGAGAACGGCGGCGTGAACAGCTTGACGATCTTGAGCTTGTCATCGACGAGCAGTTTGGTCGCCTGCTCCATCGCCGTCGTCGATCGGGCCGGATCGCCCTCTCCCGAAAGCACGCTCCAGGACTGGGCGATCGAGTCGATCTTGCACTCCTGCGAGGACCGCGACCCGAGCGGCGTGCCGTCGTCGAAGCTGCCGCGCCTGTACCATTCGCCATCCCATGCCGTGCTTTCAAGCGCCCGCTTCAACGCATCGGCATGCTTTGCCCAGGCTTGCGCGTGCTTGGCATCGCCTTCGGTCTTGGCAATTGCGGCGAAGTCGCCCAGCGTCTTCAGCAGGAACCAGCCGAGCCAGACGCTCTCGCCCTTGCCGTGTTCGCCGACGCGGTTCATCCCGTCGTTCCAGTCGCCGCCGAGGATCAGCGGCAGCCCGGCGGGACTGCTGCGCTTGATGGCAAGATCGAGCGCCCGGGCGCAATGGTCGTAGAGCGACGCCGTCTTCTTCAAAATTTCCGGGGTGAAGAAGGCATCGTGCTCGCCCTCGCCCAGCGCCTGTCCATCGATGAACGGCAGTTGCTGCTTCAGGATGGTGGCATCGCCGGTGACCAGCAAATAGCGCGCCGTGGCGTGGGCCAGCCAGACCACGTCGTCTGAGATCATGGTGCGCACGCCGGCCCCAGTGCGCGGCAGCCACCAGTGCTGCACGTCGCCTTCGGGGAACTGCCGCCGCGCCGCATTGAGGATCTGGTCGCGCGCCAGTTGCGGATCATGCGCCAGCAATGCCAGCGTGTCCTGCAACTGGTCGCGGAAGCCGAACGCACCGCTTGCCTGGTAGAAGGCGGAGCGGGCGCGGATGCGGCAGGCGAGGCTCTGGTAGGGCAGCCAGTGGTTGACCATGGCGTCGAGCGCCTTGTCCGGCGTCTCGACCTGGATGGTGTCGAGGAAGCCGCGCCATTCGCGCTCATTGTCGGCCAGCCGCCGGTCGAAATCCTTGACCCGATGCTCCTGCACCAGGGCGCTGGCCTCCTCGACGGTCTCGGCATCGCCGAGCAGCCAGAGCAGCGTCACGTCGCCGCCGGCCGGGATTTCGATGTCGCGGGCAATCGCAGCGCAAGGATCGTCTCCGGCCTCGACACGACCCGACAACGCCGCGCCGCTCAGCACCGCCTGTGGGAGTTCGCTGGAGCCATGCCGGCCGAGGAACTCCGAACGGTCGGTCGTCACCGAATGGACGCCCCCGTCGGCGGCAAGGAAAGCCACCCGCTCGCTGAAATCGAGCCCGTAGGGGTTTTGCGCCAGCAACGCACCGGTAGCAGCGTCGCGCGACGGGACGATGGTTGCCGCCGTGCGCGACCGATGCCCGCCGAGCACCCATTCGGCATAAGCGTAGACACGCAGCCGCGCCGGCACCGAGCCCGAATTCTGGATACGCAGCCGCGAGATCTTCACCGGGTCGATCGGGTCGACGACATGGGTGAGGTCCATCGACAGCGGCCCGCGCCTCGAACGGAACGTCGAGAAACCCTGGCCGTGCCAGGCCTCGTAGGTCATCGAGGGGTCGCGTACCACGGCGGCGAGCGGCGAGAACGCCTTGCCGCTGGCCTGATCGTAGATGTAGACGCCCTCGCCCGGCCGGTTCGAGACCGGATCGTTCGACCACGGCGTCAGCTGGTAGTCACGGCTGTTGCGGCTCCAGGTGAAGGCGGCACCCTCGGCGGAGGTGTGGAAGCCGAACGAAGCGTTGGAGACGACGTTGATCCATGGCTGCGGCGTCGTGCGCCGGCCAGCCAGGCGCACGACATAGTGCCGCCCGTCGCCATCGAAACCACCGAAGCCATTCCATTGGCCGAGGCCGCTTCCATCGGCGCTGACATCCGCCACGGCCTGCGAAGCGTGCATCACGGGCACCGGCGACGGCAATTCGCGCGCGACCGCCAATGCTGCCGGCTGCAGGGCGTCGCGCGCCTGCAGGGCGGCCGCCTCCGCCCGCTCGATCTGGTCGAAGATGGTGCCGTTGCGCGTGTGCAGGACGACGCGGGCGACAGCGAGCAGCGTCTTGTAGGTGGTCTCGTCCATCAGGTCACGGCGAACCGCGAAAATGTGCTGGCGGGGTCCGAGTTCCTTGCCGCGCAGGCGGCTGTTTTCGCACAGCGTCTCGACCGCCCGCTGCAGATCCTGAACATAGGAGGACGCCTGCTCGTTGACGACGACGAAGTCGATCATCATGCCGCGGGTGCGCATGTACTCCTGGAAACGCAGCGCCTGGGCGACGATTTCGAGATCGGCGACGTCGCCAATCCTGACCAGGAAGATCGGGAAATCGCCCGAAATGCTGGTCGGCCACAGGCTCGATTGCTTGCCCAGCCCCGTGGCGATGGATTCGGCCGGAAGACGCAGGAACGGATCCGGATAGATCAGATAGCGCGCCAGTTTCTGCACATTGGCGGCATCGGTCAGGCTGAGGCCCATATGGCGGGTCTGCACCTGGCTTCGCGTCCAGGCGAGCATGGCCTGGCGGGCAAAACTCTCCGGATGGTCAAGCCGTGCAAGGGCCTCTTCCAGTTCGGCGCGGCTGGCGCCGACCACCGTCCAGAAGGTCAGCGATATCTTCTTGTTGGCAGGGACACGCACCTGGCGGCGCAGCGCTGCGACCGGATCGAGCGTAAAGCCCGAATGGCCGCCAAGCCTGGCGCCGGGGTCGAAGGCGGCCGCGTCGACGATGGTGCGGCCGCGGCCGATGAAGGCACGCCGGTCGGTCTCGGCTTCGGCATCGCGCGCCGATCCGGACGGATCGGTGACGAAATGCACCATGGCGATATCGGGCTCGCTGGTCTCCCGCTTGCGCCGCGTCGCAAAGATCTGCGCATTGTTCGATGCGATTTCGGTTTCGACGAACATCTTCGAGAAAGCCGGATGCGCGTTGTCCGACGCCTCCAGGCCGAGCACCAGTTCGGCAAAGGAGGTGACTTCAATGTGACGGTCGGTCGGCCCGTCATTGTAGAGCGTGACCCGACGGCCCTCGCCATTGCCTTCCGAGATGACAATGCATTCGACTTCGGAGCGCAACGTGCCCACCGATTTGACGAAGCTTGCCTTGTCGTCGGAGAACAAGGTCTGCGCCTTTTCCTCGGCCGCACGCTTCGGCTCGGCCGTAGCCGACCACCAATCGCCGGTGCCTGCGTCCCGCAGGAAGATGTAGGAGCCGAGCCGGTCCTCGGTTGGATCCGGCTGCCAGCGGGTGATGGAGAGATCGCCCCAGCGGCTGTAGCCCGAGCCGGTCGCGGTGACCATCACCGAATAGCGGCCGTTCGACATCACACTGGTCGACCGCAGCGACCGCAACGGATCGAGCACGATGCGGGTGTCGGGGCTCTCGACTTCCGTCTCGTCCTTGGAGCGCTCGTCGGCCTCGGTCCTGACGGTCGCGGTCGGGATGTCGCGCGGTGCCCTCTCCTGCAGCAGCAGTTCAGCCGATTCGATGACCGGGTCACTGTGGAAGCGGTCGCGCATGCGGCCTTCAAAGATGGCGTCGGCGACGGCCACGATCGACATGCCCGAATGGTGGGCCATGTAGTTCTGCACGACGACATGATCGGTGCCTTCCGGCACGCGCTGCGGCGTGAAGTCGACAGCGTCGTAGTAACCGTGGCGGCCAAGCGCGCCGATCTCCCGCAGCCGGGCGAGATTCTGCACGGCTTCGCGCGGGTTGAACTGTGCCGCGAGCACGGTGGCGTAAGGCGCGATCACCGTGTTCTGGCCAAGGCCGCGCTTAAGGCCGAGCCCGGGCACGCCGAAATTGGTGTACTGGTAAGTCAGTTCGCGGTCGCGGGCGTTGTAGGCCGCTTCCGAAATGCCCCACGGCACGTTCTTCTGGCGGCCATACTGGATCTGGCGCTTGATGATCAGCTTGCTGGTCTGGTTGAGAATGCTGCCTTGCGGCTCCTTCATCACCAGCGGCGGCATCAGGTATTCGAACATCGAGCCGGACCAGGACATCAGCGCGCCCTTGAAACCGATCTCGACGATCGGCCGGCCAAGCCGGAACCAGTGCTCGGTCGGCAGGTCGCCCTTGGCGATGGCGAACAGGCTGGTCAGCCGCGCCTCGGAGGCCATAAGGTCGTAGCAGCTTTCATCGAGCTGGTGCTCCTCGACACGGTAGCCGATCGACAGCAGCTTGCGTTCGGGCCGCATCAGGAAGGAAAAATCCATCTCGAAGGCGAAGCGCCGCGTGCGCTCGCGCAAGGTGAGCAGCTTGGCGCGCAGCGCCTCGACGGCATTGTCGTCGCTGTGCGCGTCATGGACATGCGCCTCGCAGGTGGCCTCGAGCCTGGCCGCCCAGTCGACGATGACGTCGCTCTGGGCCGACGCCGCCTCGGTGTGGATGGCGGTGGCGAGCTTGCGGATCTCGCCGGCCAGCACGGCCAGATTGATGGTGCGGATCGACGCCATTTCCGGCTGCGCCTTGATGGTGTCGACCGCGCGCCGCATGCCGTCGAGACGGTCGACGAGGCGCTGGCGCAGGGGTCGCAGCTGGCGGCGGTCGTCGGGCAGTTCGTCGAGGCTCTCGCTGAGGATGGTCACAGTGTCGAGAATGCCTTCGAAATCGCCCTGGAGATGGACGGAGGGCGCTTCCGCCCATTCGGCGCATGCCGCGGCCACCGCCACCAGATGACCGGCAAGATTGCCGCTGTCGACCGCCGAGATGTAGAGCGGGTAGAGCGGCTTCAGCGTCGTCGTGTCATACCAGTTGAAGAGATGGCCACGGTCGCGCGGCATGCCCTCGATCGTCGTCATGGTGGCGTCGATGCGGGTGATGGCGTCGGACAGGCTGATCCAGCCGAAATCGCGGGCAGAGACGACCGACAGCAGGTAGACGCCGATATTGGTCGGCGAGGTGCGCGGCGCCACCACCGGCGCCGGGCTTTCCTGGAAATTGTCCGGCGGCAGATTGTGGTGCTCGGCCGTCACGAAGCTTTCGAAATAATGCCAGGTGCGCCGCGCCACCGTACGCAGTGCGTGGATATCGGCTTGCGATATGCGCAAGCGATCCTCGGTTTCGGCCGAGCGGCTGATCCAGCTGGCGATGGCCGGCGAAGCGATCCAGAACAGGGCGAAGAAGAAAGCAACGAAGGCGCCGGTGGAATCGGCCAGCACCGGGATGGCAAGGCCGACGAAGCCGATAATCACGGCGCCATACATCATGCCGTAATAGGAGCCGACATCGTTGTCGCCGGCCTTGTGCGCCTGCGAGGCGGTGCGCCATTCCAGCAGGTTCTGGCGGCTGACGAAGAGCCGGTAAATCGTGCGGATTATGGCGTCGCCCATCATCCAGGCGTTGTGCGCCATCAGCACGATTTTCAGCGCCACCATGGCGGTACCGAAGGCGACGTCGCGCGCCAGGGCCGAGAAATGGCCGCGCGGCGTCTGGTCGCCGCTCTTGGGCAGGATGGCGTTGACGATGTCGAACGTCGGCGCCATGAACAGGCTGAGGATCAGCAGGGCCTGCCATTGGGCGGCCTGCGTGAAGGGCAGCAGCGTCCAGCCGGCGATCGCGGCCATGACCCAGAAGATCGGCGTCAGCGAGCGGCGCAGATTGTCGACCATCTTCCAGCGCGACAGAGCCGGCACGCCGGAGCGCGGATCGAGCATGAAGCCGAGAAGCTGCCAGTCGCCGCGTGCCCAGCGATGGTGGCGCGATGCGTCGACTGAATAACGGATCGGATAGTCCTCGACCAGTTCGACGTCGGTGACCAGCGCCGAGCGCGCCAGCGCGCCTTCCAGCAGATCGTGGCTTAGGATGGTGTTTTCCTCGATGCGGCCCTGTAGTGCGGCCTCGAAAGCATCGACGTGATAAAGGCCCTTGCCGGTGAAGGACCCGTCGCCGAAGACATCCTGATAGAGATCGGAGACGGCAAAGACATAAGGGTCGAGGCCGCGATTGGCCGAGAACACCCGCTGGAAAAACGACGCATCGTCGCCACTGGTCAGCGACGCGGTGATGCGCGGCTGCAGGATGGCATAGCCGGCCGTGACAACACGCTTGGTAGCATCGAAATGCGGACGGTTGAGCGGATGGCAGAGCTTGCCGACCAGGGTCGCGACCGCGTCGCGGGTGGTGCGCGTGTCGGCATCGAGCGTCATCACATGGACGACGTTCTCGGGCAGCGGCACGTCGAGCGGCAGGAATGTGGTGTCGCTGTCGCCGCGCAGCAGAAGGTCGAGTTCATGCAGCTTGCCGCGCTTGCGCTCCCAGCCCATCCAGGAACCCTGCGCCGCATTGAAGAGGCGCCGCCGGTGCAGGATGTAGAAACGTGGCGCGCCTTCTGAGGGATAGCGGGCGTTGAGACGAGCGATCTCGGCGCGGGCGAATTCGAGGATTTCGGTATCGGCCGCATCGATTTCGGTCTTGCTGTCGGGCCAGTCCGAAAGCAGCGCGAAATAGATTTCATCCGCCGTGTTGGCGAGATGATGCACCTCGATGTTGCGGATGTTTTCCTCGACGTCGTCGCGTGAGCCGATCAGCGACGGCACCACCACCAGGGTGCGCGCCTCAGGCGGCACGCCGTGCCTGTAATCATAGCCAACGAGGCGCGTCGGTTTTAGGAACAGCGATACGACGGTGTTGAAGAAGGCGAGCGCGCCCTCGCTGGCCGGTACGGCAAACAGCGCCAGCATCACGACGATTGACGGCACCGACAGGCCGAGATTGGCCAGCGCGTTGCCGGTGAGCACGAGAAGCAGGGCCGTCAGCGCAAATACCGGTACGACGATGCCAAGCCATCCGGTCTTGCGGAAGGTGCGCTTGACCGTCTGGCTGATGGTCGGCCGATAGCCGATCGTTTTCTCCAGTTCCAGCCGGCGCGGACCGACGAGGAAGAAACCGACATCGGTGTGGGCGGATGCAACTTGGGTGGCAGCGCCTTCATCATCGCCCGATAGGGTCTCGGTGGCGGCGTGATCGGCCAGTTCGATGGCCTTCTCGGCGACGCGATATTCCGAAAGGTCCGAGCGGCGCGCCAGTTCCTCGATCGCGGTCCGGTACTGGTCACGCGAGAAGAAGTCGAGCGCGGCGAAATCGGTGCGCTCGCGCAGCACGGTGTCGATGCGGCTGACGCCTTCGAACCACACCGTCCAGTCGACGTCGTTGATAAGGCGCAGGCCACGGATGATGTTTCCGGTCGTCACATTGCCGCTGGACAGCGTGTGATGTTCGGAAATGATGATCTCCTCGGCGTCGGAGCCGGTCTTTTCGAGCTCGCCTTCGAGCCATTCCAGGGCCTTGCCGGCATTCTGCGATCCATCGCGCAAGCGATAGAGCAGCTGGGTGGCGAAGGTGGTGTCCTGCGCATGAGCGCTGAATTTGGACAGGATCGCCTGCCGGTCCGGGCTGTCGTCGGTCGACAGAACCTTGTCGGCGACATCGTTGGCGATCTGGCGCATCTGGCGGGTGCGGTTGACCCTGACCGCCAGCCGGCGCAGATTTTCGATCAGGACGAAGCGCAGAAGCGACGGCAGCGCCCAGAGTTCGCCGATCTTCAGCGGCTCGAGCGACTGGAAGCCCTGGACGATGGACTTGAACATCGTCGCCGAGACGGAACTGTCCGAATGCGCCACATAGGTCCAAGCCAGCGCCAGCGCGCGCGGCACGCTGCCGCCCTCGGGCAGTTTCAGACTGGGCAGTTGGCGGTAGAAGCGGCGCGGCAGATCGCGCTTGACCTGGAAAATGGTTTCTTCGACCAGATAATTGTTGTCGAGCAGCCACTGCGCCGCCGGCGTGATCGTCTCGCCCCTCGCCTGCGCGGCATTGGTCGAGCGGTAGACTTCCAAGATCTTCTTGGCGCTGTCGCGGATGCGGGCCTGAAAGTCGAACGGCGTCAGGCCGAACAGATCGGTGAGATCGCCTTTTGCCAGGCTTTCCCCAAGCAGGCGAAGGCGCTCTTCGGGCAGGAAATTGGATCGGATCGGCTCTTCCGTGATGGCTGGGAAGCTCGCGCTCGTCTTCTCGATCTGGGCAGGGGTCGTCTGAATATTCATTGAAAATTCCGTATGCGGACACTGAGCGGCGTCACCGCCACGGCAATGGCCCTAAAACCGATTCAAATGCAATTGGTTGCATAATCCCACTTGCTGAAAGTTTGTTTCCGCACCACGACAGGGCGTTATCTCTCAGCAAAAATTCCAAGACGAGCGCCCCTTCTCCCGTCAAGCTCGATCGACGGGGAGGATTCAGGCTTTTTCGTGATGCCGCCGATAGCTTACGCTATATTTCGCCGGCATCGCGATCATGTTTGGAAACAAGCGTTAATCGTTGCCGGAGATGCCGCCGATCCGGATCACGAACAGCGTCGTCTCCTGGACGGGCTGGATAAAGAGGCTGGCGGTGTCCGGGCCGGGCAGCAGCGTGTCGAGCGGCCCGAGGTGGACCGGCTCGGTGCCGGGCACGGTGACTTCGCCGTTCAAACACAGGACGAGGGTCGTCCCGGTCCCGGTCCTGATTTCCACAGGGTTCGAAACCATAAGGCGTTCGACCGAATGCGTCATCCGGCTGCGGCGGGTCATGACATTGAGATCGGTGATCGGCCCGCCGATCAGCGCGGCCGCGGTCGCCACGTCAGCCGGAAAGGAAAGTGGGGCGGTCGCCCCAGTGACTGATATCGGCGGGCGGCCAGCAACATCCAGCACGATGCCCTCGCCTTCGAGCACTGCAAGCGTGCGATCGATACCGGCAAATTGCGAGAACGGACCGCTGCCTTCGACGCGCGCCATCGAGACGCGCCAGTCGAAGTCATTTAGCCCGGCGTCGGCAGGCGAGACGGCGACCTCGGTAGTCACCCCGCCGCCGTTCTTCCACGGCATGGACTTGTATCCGGCTGCCCGCAGGACGCGCATCAGTCAGTCCATCACCCGAGAATGCCGGGCAGGTTGAGCTGGTGCTCCCTCGCGCATTCGACTGCGATGTCGTAGCCGGCATCGGCGTGGCGCATGACGCCGGTCGCCGGGTCGTTCCACAACACCCGCTCGAGGCGCCTAGCCGCCTCACGCGTACCGTCGGCGACGATGACCATGCCGGCGTGCTGTGAGAAGCCCATGCCGACACCACCGCCATGGTGCAACGATACCCAGGTGGCGCCAGATGCGGTGTTGAGCAGCGCGTTGAGCAGCGGCCAGTCGGACACCGCGTCCGAGCCGTCCTTCATTGATTCCGTCTCGCGGTTCGGCGAGGCGACTGAGCCGGAATCGAGATGGTCGCGGCCGATGACGACAGGCGCCTTGAGCTCGCCCTTGGCCACCATCTCGTTGAAGGCGAGGCCGAGCCTGTGCCGGTCGCCAAGACCAACCCAGCAGATGCGCGCCGGCAGGCCCTGGAAGGCGATGCGCTCGCGCGCCATGTCGAGCCAGTTGTGCAGATGGGTGTTGCCGGGCGTCAGTTCGCGAACCTTTGCGTCGGTCTTGTAGATATCCTCGGGATCGCCCGACAGGGCCGCCCAGCGGAACGGGCCGATGCCGCGGCAAAACAGCGGACGGATATAGGCCGGCACGAAGCCGGGGAAGGCAAAGGCGTTCTCGAACCCCTCCTCCTTGGCCACCTGGCGGATGTTGTTGCCGTAGTCGAGCGTCGGCACGCCGGCGTTCCAGAACGCCACCATCGCCTCGACATGTTCGCGCATCGAGGCGCGGGCGGCTTTTTCAACTGCCTTCGGGTCGCTGACGCGCTTCTCACGCCACTCAGCCATCGTCCAGCCCTTGGGCAGGTAGCCGTTGATGGGGTCGTGGGCCGAGGTCTGGTCGGTGACCATATCAGGGCGAATGCCGCGCCTGAACATTTCTGGAACGATCTCGGCTGTATTGCCGAGCAGGCCTACCGACTTCGCCTCGCCTGCCTTGGTCCAGCGCTCGATCATTGCCATCGCCTCGTCGAGCGTCTCGGCCTTCTCGTCGACATAGCGGGTGCGCAGGCGGAAATCGATCGAATCCGGGTTGCATTCGATGGCCAGGCAGCAGGCGCCGGCCATAACTGCGGCGAGCGGCTGGGCGCCGCCCATGCCGCCGAGGCCGCCGGTCAGGATCCACTTGCCCTTGAGATTGCCGCCATAGTGCTGGCGGCCGGCCTCGACGAAGGTCTCGTAGGTGCCCTGCACGATGCCTTGCGTGCCGATGTAGATCCACGAGCCGGCCGTCATCTGGCCGTACATCATCAGACCCTTCTTATCGAGCTCGTTGAACTTTTCCCATGTCGCCCAGTGCGGCACCAGGTTGGAGTTGGCGATCAGCACGCGCGGCGCGTCGGGATGGGTGCGGAAGACGCCGACCGGCTTGCCCGACTGCACAAGCAAGGTCTCGTCATCGGCCAACGTCCTCAACGAGGCGACGATGCGGTCAAAGTCGTTCCAGGTGCGCGCCGCCCGGCCGATGCCGCCATAGACAACCAACTCGTTGGGGTTTTCGGCGACGTCCGGGTCGAGATTGTTCATCAGCATGCGCAGCGGCGCCTCCGTCAACCAGGAGCGGGCGCTGATTTCCGTGCCGCGCGGGCTGCGGACTTCGCGGATGTTGTGGCGAGGATTGTTCATCATTGTCCCTTTCGAATGAGGTGCGCGGCGTTGCGGTGGCCGTCAGCACTGATCCAGGTGACCTGCTCATGGGCAGGGTCGGAAGTATCGATGGTCATGGCGTAGCAGGCCCAGACATCCGAAGGCGGCCATAGCGAGCAGTACTGGTCGCCACGAACATCCCAACGCCCGGGAGACTGGGTGCCGCCTTTTGTGTAGATGGTGGCTCCGCCGTCGTCGAAACTCTGTGTCCAGTCCGGCCCTTCGACATGCGCGCCTTTCAAGGTGGCGAGGATATTGGCGCCCTTCATCTTCACCTCATCGGCTGACGCGCCGAAAACCAGCGTCGCTGCGAACAGAATGGCGAGAAAGCCGATCCTGGCATGGCGGTTCATGACATCCTCCCGATGTTTCGATGTCAGCTCTGCGCCCAGGTGATCGCGGTCTCG
Source organism: Mesorhizobium sp. P2_E6 (assembly GCF_056403835.1). NCBI lineage: Bacteria > Pseudomonadati > Pseudomonadota > Alphaproteobacteria > Hyphomicrobiales > Phyllobacteriaceae > Mesorhizobium > Mesorhizobium sp. P2_E6. Next base: position 27,679 of record NZ_JBFUEQ010000021.1, on the reverse strand, counting down.
AGAATCTTCTTCAGCTTCGCAGCCATGGGTGCGGCGAACGCGGCATCATAGGGCACCGGCCAATTGTCCGGTTCACCTTTGCCCTCGGGCTCATGCAAGTAGCCGCGATCGGCAAGTTCCATCTGCAGCGCATGGAAGCCGCCTTGCGGATTGCCGAAGTAGCGCGTGATCCAGCCACCCTTGAAACGGCCGTTGATGACGTAGCTGTCGCCGCTTTCGGCCATGATCTGGCCGACCAGGCCCTGCAGCACCGGATCGGCGGTCTGGCCGTCATTGGTGCCGAGATTGAACACCGGCAGCGTGCCATAGAACAGACGCGGGAGAACCGAGCGGATCGAGTGGCAATCATAGATGACAACCTTCGGATGCAGGCCGCGCAGCCTGGTCGCCTGAAACCCGAGCATTTCATGGTAGGGCGCGAAATATGACTGATAGCGCTGGCTGATTTCCGCCGGCGTCGGTTCCTCGCCGGGCAGGTAAAGCGGATCGCCGTCGAAAGTCTCTGTCGGGCAAAGCGTCGTCGTCGTCTGCCCGGGATAGAGCGAGGCGCCGGAGGGATCGCGGTTGACGTCGATGACGGTGCGCGAGATCGACGTATGCACGACTGTCGCGCCAAGGCCGGCGGCGAAATCGTAGAGCTGGTCGATCCACCAGTCGCAGTCGCGGCGACCGAGCCAGGGCGAGACCAGCCGGTTGTCGATGCCGACGAGATCGATGCCGGTATGCGGGATCGACACCAGCAGAGGTGCCGTGCCTTCCGTCACTGTAAGCCAGTCGGTCATCTCAGGCTCCCGAGATCGAAGGCAGTGTTACCGCGCCGGCCGCCTTGACGGTCGCGCCGCTGCGCACCATGGCGATGGCTTTTTCCATATCAGGATGGAAGTGGCGGTCATTGTCGAGATGCGGCACCTCGGCCCGGACCAGCTTGCGCACCGCTTCCAGGGCATTGCTCGATGCCAGTGGCGCATGGAAATCGCAGCCTTGCGCTGCGGCCAGCAACTCGATGCCGATCACCGCCGTCGCATTCTCGACCATGCCGATCAGCCGGCGCGCGCCATGCGCTGCCATCGAAACGTGGTCTTCCTGGTTGGCCGAGGTCGGGATGGAATCGACGCTGGCCGGATAGGCTTTCTGCTTGTTCTCGGAAACGAGCGCCGCCGCCGTCACCTGCGGGATCATGAAACCGGAATTCAAGCCGGGCTTGGGCGTCAGGAACGCCGGCATGCCCGACAGCGCGGGGTCGACCAGCATGGCGATGCGCCGCTCCGACAGCGAGCCGATCTCGCAGACGGCCAGCGCGATCATGTCGGCGGCAAAGGCCACCGGCTCAGCATGAAAATTACCGCCGGAAAGTGCGGTATCGTCCTCGGCGAAAATCAGCGGATTGTCGGTGACGCCATTGGCCTCGGTGCCCAGCGTGTCCGCCGCCTGACGCAGGACGGTGAGTGCCGCACCCATCACCTGCGGCTGGCAGCGCAGGCAATAGGGATCCTGCACGCGCTCGTCGCCCACGCGGTGTGATTCACGGATGGCACTGCCGGCCATCAGATTGCGCAGCGCATCCGCCGTCTCGATCTGGCCGCGATGCTTTCTCAGTTGATGGATGCGCGGATCGAAGGGCGCGTCGGAGCCCTTTGCCGCATCGGTCGACAAGGCGCCGGCGACCAGCGCCGACTGGTAGAGCACTTCGGCCTCGAACAATGCAGCCAGCGCATAGGCCGTCGAGAATTGCGTGCCGTTGAGCAGTGCCAGGCCTTCCTTGGCGCCCAATGTCACTGGCTCCAACCCGTGCGAGACGAAGGCGACCTTGGCCGGGAAACGGCCATGCGGGGTAAAGCATTCGCCGACGCCGATCATCACCGCCGTCATGTGCGACAGGGGGGCAAGGTCGCCGGAGGCGCCGACGGAGCCTTGCGCCGGCACCACCGGGATGACGTCGTTGGCAAGCATCGCTTCAAGCAACTCGATGGTCTGCGGCCGCACGCCGGAGGCGCCCTGCGCCAGGCTGGCCAACTTCAGCGCCATCATCAGCCGGCAAACAGCGACCGGCATCGGCTCGCCGACGCCGGCGGCATGCGACAGCACGATGTTGCGCTGCAAGGTCTCGAGGTCCGCGGCGGGGATGCGGACGCTGGCCAGTTTGCCGAAGCCGGTGTTGATGCCATAGACCGGCTCGCCCTTGGCGACGATCCTGGCGACCGCCTCGGCGCTCGCCTTGATTTTTGGCTGGCAGGCATCGTCAAGCTTGGGCACGGCGCCACGGTAGATGGCGCGCCAGTCGGCCAGCGTCGCATTGCCGGGCTTCAGGGTCAGTTCGGTCATTGTCCTCTCCAGATGCGGGCATGCAGCGGGTTGAAGCCCATGCGGTAGACGAGTTCAGCGGGGCGCTCGATGTTCCAGATCGCCAGATCGGCGGATTTGCCGGTTTCGAGCGTGCCGGTCTCTCCCAGCAGGCCGAGCGCGCGGGCGGCCTCGCGGGTAACGCCGGCCAGGCATTCATCGACCGTCAGGCCGAACAGGGTCGCCGCCATGTTCATAGTCAAAAGCAGCGAGGTCAGCGGCGAGGTGCCGGGATTGTTGTCGGTGGCGACCGCCATTCTGACGCCGTGCTGGCGGAACAGGCTCACCGGCGGCTTCTTGGTCTCGCGAATGAAATAGTAGGCACCGGGCAGGATCGTCGCCACGGTTCCCGCCTTCGCCATGGCCACGGCGCCTGCCTCGTCTGTGTATTCGAGATGATCGGCCGACAGCGCACCATAGCGGGCGGCGAGTTCGGCGCCATGCAGGTTGGAGAGCTGGTCTGCGTGGAGCTTGACCGGCAAGCCTGCCGCCTTGGCGGCATCGAACACGAGCGCCATCTGCTCCGGAGAAAAGGCAATGCCTTCGCAAAACCCGTCGACGGCATCGGCCAGCCCCTCGGCGGCGACCGCCGGGAGAATTTCTCTTGCGACCAGATCGATAAAGGCGTCCTTGTCGCCTTTGGCTTCCGGCGGCAACGCATGGGCGCCAAGGAAGGTCGTGCGGATCGTCACCGGCCGCTCACCGCCCAACCGCCGCGCGGCGCGCAGCGACTTCATTTCGTTTTCCAGATCGAGCCCATAGCCCGACTTTACTTCTACCGTCGTCACGCCCTCGGCGATCAGCGCATCGAGGCGCGGCAGCGATTGCGCGACCAGATCGTCTTCGCCGGCGGCACGCAAGGATTTGACCGAAGAGACAATGCCGCCGCCGGCCCTGGCGACCTCTTCATATGTGGCGCCGGCGAGCCTCATCTCAAATTCATTGGCGCGATTGCCGGCATGGACCAGATGGGTATGGCAGTCGATCAGGCCGGGCGTGATCCAGCGCTGCTCGCAATCGATCGTCTCGACATTTTGGGCAAGCGCTGTGGGCATGCCCGATTCAGGGCCGGCATAGACAATGCGGCCATCACGAACCGCGACCGCGCCGTGTTCGACGACGCCAAGTCCGGCGGCTCCCTCGGCCATGGTCGCCAGGCGCGCATTGCGCCATAGACGAAGACCCCCTGCCCGGCTTTTGCTCTCTGCAGCCATCATCTTTTCCGTTTCAATCGGTGGCGATTATGTATATACATATTGAAACGCACTGCAAGTGCCATCATCGCATATGAGACAGGGAACCGGAGAGAAAAGTGACTGACATCTTCGCGGAACAGGCGCTCCTTCCCAATGGCTGGCACCGCAATGTGCGGATCACCTTGGCCAAGGGACGCATAACAACTGTCGAGCCGGGTGCGACCGCCGTGGCAGGCGACGAACGCTACGCGATCCTGCTGCCCGGTATGCCCAATTTGCACAGCCATGCATTCCAGCGCGGCATGGCCGGATTGGCCGAGCTTCGCGGGCCTTCCGCCGACAGTTTCTGGAGCTGGCGCGAGGTGATGTACCACTTCGCCCTGTCGATGACGCCCGACCAGGTCGAGGCGGTTGCCGCGCAGCTCTATGTCGAGATGCTGGAGGCCGGCTTTTCACGCGTCGGCGAATTTCACTATCTGCATCACGACCGCGATGGAAAGCCCTATGCCAACCCTGCCGAGATGGCCGAGCGCATCGCGGCGGCGGCCGGCGAAACGGGCATCGGCCTGACGCTGCTGCCGGTGTTCTACGCGCACTCTTCTTTCGGCGGGGCCGCGCCAAACCAAGGCCAACGGCGTTTCATCAACGATGTGAATCGCTTCTCCAGGCTTGTTGAGAAAAGCCTGGAATGCGTTCGCACTTTGAATCAAGCTGTTGTCGGCGTCGCTCCGCACAGTCTGCGCGCCGCGACAGCTGAGGAACTAACTGAGGTGGCCGCCATGGCGCCGGATGGGCCGATCCATATCCACGTCGCCGAGCAGGTGAAGGAAGTCGAGGACTGCCTTGCCTGGTCGGGCGCGCGACCGGTCGAATTCCTGCTGGCCAACGCGAAAGTAGACCAACGCTGGTGTCTCATCCACGCCACGCACATGACCGATGCGGAAACAGTCGCGATGGCCAGGAGCGGCGCGATCGCCGGCCTTTGCCCGATCACCGAGGCCAATCTCGGTGACGGCACTTTTGCAGCGCCGCTGTTCGGGGAGCATGGCGGCCGCTTCGGCGTCGGCTCCGATTCCAATGTGCTGATCGGCCTGCCCGACGAGCTGCGGCAGCTCGAATATTCGCAGCGCCTTGCGCACCGCGCCCGCAATGTGCTGGCCGTGGCCGGCGGCTCGACCGGACGCGCGCTGTTCGATGCCGCGCTCGACGGCGGCAGCGTTGCCCTTGGGGCCGGCGCCTCGGAGATCGCCACGGGCGCATCCGCCGATCTCGTCTCGCTCGACGGCAATCACCCCTCGCTGGCCGGCAAGACCGGTGACGCGATCCTCGACGCTTGGATCTTCGCCAATGGCAGCAAGGTCGACTGCGTCTGGGTGCATGGCAACAAGCAGGTCAGCGGCGGCCGTCATGCAAGGCGCGAGACCATCGCCGAGCGGTTTCGCAGCGTGATGACGGCGCTTTCGGCATGAGCATGATCGAGACGGCGGATGCGGAAGGCGGCGTCTCGCTGCACCAGCGCATCCTGTCCGACATCAGCGAAAAGATCCTGTCCGGCGCCTGGGCGCCCGGCCATCGCATCCCGTTCGAGCATGAACTGAGCGCGCAATACAATTGCTCGCGCATGACAGTGAACAAGGCGCTGTCGCAGCTTGCCAAGGCGGGGCTGATCGAGCGGCGGCGCCGCTCAGGCAGCTTTGTCCGCCAACCGCAGTCGCAAGCTGCGGTGCTGGAGATCAATGACATCCGGGTCGAGGTCGAAGCGCTCGGCCTGCTTTATCGCTACGAGCGCGTGACACGGCACAAAAGGCGCAGCGACGCCGAGGATCGCGCCTTGCTGGAGCTTGGTGCCGCCGGGCCGGTGCTGGCATTGGAATGCCGGCATTTCGCCGGCAAGCGGCCGTTCGCGCACGAGCAGCGGCTGATTAACCTCACCGCCGTGCCGGAAGCGGCCGACGAGGAATTCCTGGCCATCGCACCCAGCCCGTGGCTGATCGGCCGCGTGCCGTGGAGCGAAGCCGAGCACCGCATTCGTGCGGTCGGCGCCGACAAGCAGGTCGCGGCGGCACTCGACATCGCGGCCGGCGCGCCCTGCCTGGTGGTCGAGCGGCGGACATGGAGCGCCGAACACCCGGTCACTTATGTGCGCTTCACCTACCCCGCCGACAGCCACACGCTGGTGGCGCGATTCAGGCCGTCGCAGGGGTGAGGTGTGTCCAGTTGAAGGCCGGCGAAAAGCCAACGATTTGGCATTTCGAACGCCGAACGCCTGGAGCCATAGCGGAGGCAGTCGAGCAAGCCCGGATCCCCGCTGCCTACGGCAGCCTCCCGGCGTTCGCCGGCCTTTCAGCGCGCCACTGGCGCGCTGAATTCGCCAGCGCTGCGCCTCAAACCGCTGCGGTAATAATGATCTCGACCAGATATTCCGGTCCGGCGAGCTTTGCTTCGCCGGTGGCACGGGCGGGCGTATTGCCTTGCGGCACCCACTTGTCCCATTCCGCGTTCATCTCGGCAAAGGTGCTCATGTCGGCCAGCCAGATGATCGCCTGCAGGATCTTGGTCTTGTCCGAGCCGGCCTTGGCCAGCAGTCCGTCGATGGTCGCCAGGACATCCCTGGTCTGCGACGCGACGTTGCCGCCCGGCTGACCAACCTGGCCGGCCAGATAGACGGTATTGCCGTGGATGACGATCGGGCTCATGCGCGGGCCAACATCGATGCGACGAATGCTCATGGGAGGTTCCTTCCTTTGTGGTCGCGCTTCTTTAAAGTTGCGGCCGGCTTCGGGCAAGGTCGCCCAGTCAAATCCCTTGGCAAATCCCTTTGGGCCAAGGGCGTGTGATGTCCACACACGGCAAGTTGACCCAAGTTGACCCGGCAGTCGCAATTCCGCCCGATTGGCTTGTTGACTAATGTAATAACATCACATATCCAATCGGCCACTACCAGCAGCCCGTTTTCGCTGCCCTCACGGATCGCAGAATGACAAATACCTGCCTGACCTTCCGCGACCTGACGCTTGGCTACGGCAGCCACCCGGCGATCCATCATCTTGACGGCAAGATACGCAAAGGCTCGCTGACTGCCGTGGTCGGCGCCAACGGCTCCGGCAAATCGACGCTGATGAAAGGCATTGTCGGCGTCCTGAAACCGATGGCCGGCGAAGTCATCCGCGCGCCTGGCGTGCGTGCCGCCTATCTGCCGCAGCAATCGGAACTCGACCGCTCCTTCCCGGCGCGGGTGGTTGACCTGGTCTCGCTCGGCCTGTGGCCGCGGCGTGGCCTGCTCGGCCGCCATACTAGGGAAGATCGCGATTCCGTCAGCCGGGCGCTGATGGCCGTCGGTCTCGGCGGCTTCGAAAAGCGGCCGATCGACACGCTGTCAGGCGGCCAGTTGCAACGCACGTTGTTTGCGCGAGTGCTGCTGCAGGACGCCGACCTCATACTGCTCGACGAGCCGTTCAACGCGGTCGACGCCAAGACGGTCGGCGACCTGATCGCGCTGATCAAGCATTGGCATGGCGAAGAGCGCACTATCCTGGTCGTCGTCCACGATCTGGACCTGGTGCGCCAGAATTTCCCCGAAACGCTGCTGTTGGCCCGCCAGCCGGTTGCCTGGGGGGAAACCAGGGAAACGCTGAAGCCGGAGAACCTGTTGCGCGCCCGCCGCTTCCACGAAGCCTGGGAAGAGAATGCGCCCTGGTGCGAGCCGGACGGGCATGCTCATGACCACGATCACGACCATCATGGCCACGCTCACGGGCATGACCATCACCACGGTGCCGGACCGAGGGCTGCCTGATGGACACGCTTTACGGTCTCTTCATCGCGCCCTTCGCCGATTTCGGCTTCATGCAGCGGGCGCTGATCGGTTCGCTGATGCTGTCGCTCGGCGCCTGCCCGGTTGGCGTGTTCCTGATGCTGCGGCGCATGAGCCTGTCCGGCGACGCCATGGCGCATGCCATCTTGCCGGGTGCCGCCGCCGGTTTTCTGCTCTACGGCCTGGAAATCCTGCCGATGACCATTGGCGGGTTGATCGCCGGCGTCATCGTGGCGCTCGGCGCTGGCGCTGTCTCGCGCTTCACCATCCAGCGCGAAGACGCCTCGATGGCAGCCTTCTATCTGATTTCGCTCGCCATCGGCGTCTTGATGGTGTCGATCCGCGGCTCCAGCGTTGATCTCATGCATGTGCTGTTCGGCACCGTGCTGGCGCTCAACAACGAAGCGCTGACGCTGATCGGCGGCATTGTGGCGGTGACGCTGGTCAGCCTCGCCATCTTCTGGCGGGCGCTGGTCGCCGAATGCCTCGATCCGCTGTTCCTGCGCTCGGTCAGCCGGCTCGGCAGCCCGGTGCATTTCATCTTCCTTGGCCTCGTCGTGCTCAACCTTGTCGGCGGCTTCCAGGCGCTCGGTACGCTTCTATCGGTCGGGCTGATGATGCTGCCGGCGGCAGCCGCCCGTTTCTGGACCGTGCGCGTCGAGCCGATGTGCGTGCTGGCGGTGCTGATCGGCTTTGCATCCTGCATCGCCGGGCTGCTTCTGTCCTATCACGCGTCGCTGCCGTCCGGCCCGGCCATCATCCTGTCGGCCGGCGTGGTCTATTTCGCCTCGATCCTGTTCGGCACGCGCGGCATCCTGCGCGCCCGCATTGTCCATCACCGTCACAGAACGGCCTGATCCCCCGCCCCAAAAGGAGACCTTTCCATGCTGAAATCGATCCGCGCCGCCCTGGCGATGAGCGTTATAACATTAACTGCCATTGGCGCCTCGCCGGCTTTCGCGGCACCGCTGAAAGTGGTCGCCAGCTTCACCGTCATTGCCGATTTTGCCAAAAATGTCGGTGGCGACCGCATCGATGTCACCACCATCGTCGGACCGGACGGCGATGCCCATGTCTACGAGCCGAGCCCGGCTGACGCGGTGGCGATGGCCAAGGCCGACATCGTGCTGGTCAACGGCCTGCATTTCGAGGGTTTTCTGCAGCGGCTGGTCGATGCCAGCGCCACCAAGGCCTCGATCGTCACCTTGACCAAGGGCGTAACGCCGATCGATTTCAAGCCTGAATTCGCCGACGCCGACGCCGCCGAAGGGGCCGGAACCGGCGGCGGCAAGACGGTTACCGATCCGCACGCCTTCCAGTCGATCGCCAATGCCAAGATCTACGTGGCGAACATCGCCGAAGCCTTCTGCGCCGCCGACTCCGACGGCTGCGTCAGCTACCAGACCAATGCCGCCGCCTATACCAAGAAGCTCGACGCGGTAGAAGGCGAAGTGAAGGCCGCGATCGCCTCGATCCCCGAAGCGAAGCGCGTCGTCATCACCTCGCATGACGCCTTCGGCTATTTCGAGCACGAATACGGCCTGACCTTCCTCGCCCCGCAAGGCATCTCGACCGACTCCGAACCGTCCGCCGCCGATGTCGCCAGGCTGGTCGACCAGGTGAAGCAGGACAAGGCGGCGGCGATCTTCGTCGAGAACATCACCAACCCGCGCCTGATCGAGCAGATCGCCAGCGAGACCGGCATCAAGGTCGGCGGCACTCTCTATTCGGATGCGCTGTCGCAGCCCGACGGCCCGGCCTCGACCTATATCGACATGATGCACAACAACATCCGTCAGATCAAAGGCGCCATCCTCGGCAGCTGACGCGCCCCTCCCCGGAAAGGCGGAGCCGGTCTCCGCCTTTCCGTTTGCACTCTGGCAGTTTGAGCTGGATTCCGCGCCGGAAATGCCTATCTGCGCTACGGTGTCGAGTTGCGCAAAGACGCGGATCGACCGTGGATCAAAAGCCGGCATCACATGACAGACTTTACGCCTTTCCAGTCGCTGCTTGGCGGCGCTCTTATTGGCCTGTCGGCAGTGCTCTTGATGGCACTGCATGGGCGGATTGCCGGGATGACCGGCATTCTGACCGGCGTCATCCCGCCGCTTTCGCCTGAATGGCGCTGGCGCGCCGCCTTTCTCGCCGGCGCCGTGGCGGCGCCGCTTGTCTATCAGACGGTCGGCGGACACATCGCCTTCAGCGTGCCCGTGTCGACGCTGGCACTTGTCGGTGGCGGCTTCCTGGTCGGCATCGGCGTGCATTTCGGTGGCGGCTGCCCGAGCGGACACGGCATTTGCGGCATAGCGCGGCTATCGCCACGCTCGATCGTCGCCGTCGCGATCTTCATGGTTACAGCCTTCGTCACCGTCTTCATCATCCGCCACGTGATCGGAGGCTGAGCCGTGAACAAGCTCGTCTCGGCATTTCTGATCGGTGGGATTTTCGGCCTCGGCATCGCCGTGTCCGGGATGATAAATCCTGCCAAGGTGCTGAACTTCTTCGACATCGCCGGCAGCTGGGACCCGAGCCTGATCTTCGTCATGGGTGGTGGCCTTGCGGTCGCCTTCGCCGGCTACCGCCTGATATTCCGGCGCCGTAAGTCACCGGTGTTCGAAACCGCGTTCGCCCTGCCGACGACGCGCACCATCGACGCGGAGCTGGCCGGCGGCGCCGCTGTCTTCGGCATCGGCTGGGGCATCGCCGGCTTCTGTCCCGGCGGCGCCATTCCCGCGCTTGGTCTCGGCTCCTCCGCGACGGCGATCTTTGTCACGGCGGTGATCGTCGGCATCGTCGTGGCGCGTTTCGCGAGGTCACGGCTTGCTCAGCTGGCTGCGGCATAGGAAGTAGTTGCCGGTTCCGCCGGAGAGTGGCAAGACTTCTCGCCAAATCAGACTGCGAGGATACAGCCATGGAATACCGCGAGATCAGCGAGACCTATTCGGTCTCGGGCCAGATCCAGCCCGAAGACGTCACCGCCATCAAGGAGGCCGGCTTCAAGAGCGTCATCTGCAACCGGCCCGATGACGAGCAGCCCGGCCAGCCTTCGGCCGACACGCTCAAAGCCGCGGTCGAGGCCGCCGGCATGGCCTTCCGCTACATCCCGGTCATCAGCGGCCAGATCACGGCCGAGAATGTAGAGGATCAAGCCGAGGCGCTCGACGAGCTCCAAGGCCCGGTGTTCGCCTATTGCCGCTCCGGCGCCCGCTGCACCAACCTCTACGGACTGATCCAGCAGTCGAAGAGTTAAATCGACCCAAGGTTCAAATCGGCAGCGCGCCGGTTTCCTTCAGCGTCTCGAGCACGATCGCCGTCTTCACATGCTGCACGGATTCGTGCGGCAGCAGCACGCCGTTGACGAATTCCGATAGCGACTTCAGGTCGGGTGTCACCACTTTCAGGATGTAGTCCATCTCGCCGGTCAACGCGTGCGCTTCCTGCACCTCGGGCAGCCGCGCCACCAGTTCGCCGAACCGCCTGGCATTGTCGCGATTGTGGGTGGCGAGCGTCACCGAGATGACGTTGACCAGGGAAAAGCCGAGTTTGTCGCGGTCGAGCACGGCGTGATAGCCCTTGATATAGCCGTCCTCCTCCAGCCGCTGGCGGCGGCGCGAGCATTGTGACGCCGACAGGTTCACCCGCTCCGACAAATCGTTGTTGGTCAGCCCCGCATCGCCCTGCAAGAGCGCCATTATCTTGCGGTCAAATTGATCAATGCGCGTCTCATCCATGGATTTATGCCCTTTCGTGCACGCTTTACGCATGAACTGATCATTTCAAGCGTTTGAATGCAAGCACCATGCGCCGGCTCCGCGCTATGATGGCGTCAGGTGGCCGTTTCAGGCCAAGCCATATCCGGAGAACTATCATGGGCCCCTTCCCCCACGACGCCCCGCCCGCCAAGATCAGCAAGGACAACCCCGCCGGCACGGATGGGTTCGAGTTTGTCGAGTTCGCGCATCCGGAGCCCGAAAAGCTCGCCGAACTGTTCACCCGCATGGGCTATGTCGCGGTGGCCAAGCACCGCACGAAAGACTTCACCGTCTGGCGCCAGGGCGACATCAACTATGTCGTCAATGCCGAGCCGGGCTCGCATGCTATGAAGTTCGCCGACAAGCACGGCCCTTGTGCTGCATCGATGGCCTGGCGGGTGGTCGATGCCAAGCACGCTTTCGACCACGCCGTTGCCAGGGGCGCCACGCCTTATGAAGGCACAGACAAGGCGCTCGACGTGCCGGCCATCGTCGGCATTGGCGGCTCGCTGCTGTATTTCATCGACACCTATGGCAAGAAGGGCTCGGCCTACGATGCCGAGTTCGAGTGGCTCGGCGCGCGCGATCCGCGGCCGCAAGGCGTCGGCTTCTATTTTCTCGACCACCTCACCCACAATGTCTATCGCGGCCAGATGGACAAATGGTGGGATTTCTACCGCAATTTGTTCGGCTTCAAGCAGATCCATTTCTTCGATATCGACGGCAAGATCACCGGTCTGGTCAGCCGCGCCATCACCTCGCCCTGCGGCAAGATCCGCATCCCGCTCAACGAGTCCAAGGACGAGACCAGCCAGATCGCCGAGTATCTGAAGAAGTACAATGGCGAAGGCATCCAGCACATTGCGGTTGGCACCGACGAGATCTACGCCGCCACCGACAGGCTGGCCGAGAACGGGCTGAAGTTCATGCCCGGCCCGCCGGAAACCTACTATGACATGTCCTATGACCGCGTGAACGGCCACGACGAGCCGATCGAACGCATGAAGAAGCACGGCATCCTGATCGACGGCGAAGGCGTGGTCGACGGCGGCATGACCAAGATCCTGCTGCAGATCTTTTCGAAAACCGTTATCGGGCCGATCTTCTTCGAGTTCATCCAGCGAAAAGGCGACGAAGGCTTTGGCGAGGGCAATTTCCGCGCCCTGTTCGAATCGATCGAGCAGGACCAGATCAAGCGCGGCGTGATCAAGGTTCAGGCGGCGGAGTAGGCTTCAGGTCGAGCGGACTGTGCATGACCCTGGTTTCGGGTCATGCGCCAAATCAGATCTTGAGGCCCAGCCGCTCGACCTCTTCTTTCCTCAGCTTCTTATCGTAGTCGAGCAGGAATTCATCGAGCTGTGGCGGCGCGACCGACGTGCCGGAGAGCATCGCGTGCACCTGGCCGCGATGGTGGATGTCATGCAGGAAGACGTGAGCGAGGATGTCGCCGATGCGCTCTGGGATCATGCCGTCCTTGCGCCGGTCGGTGACGACCTGACGATCGAGATCGGCTGCCGAGAGCCGGTCGCAAAAAGCGACCAGGCGACGGTCCGCGGCGACCTGTGCGGCAAACAACGCCTGCGGCTCGTCGATTGGCACAAAATCGTCATGGGCGGCAGCACCGACGCCACCCTCTTCGAGAAAATCAAGATAGAGAAGATCGACCGCAAGGATATGGTTGAGCGTCGCCTCGATCGACGGGAAGAAGCTGGTGCGTTCGGCTGCGAATTCGCCGGGCTTGAGCTGCAGAACAGCACGGTACAGCCGATCGTTCGACCAGAGATTGTTGCCCGCCATGCGGCGCAGATGATCCAGCAGGTTCATCCGGCGGACCGCACCAGATACAGACCCGCCCACATAACCGCAAATCCGGCGAGAACGATCAGCAGCAGCCTGTTCATGCGCCGCCGCAAGCCTTGCGTTTCGGCGTCCCGCGCGACTTTCATGTTGGTGATGGTGTGGAACATCATCGCCTTGCGCGGAAAGCCACTGCGGTTGGTCAGGTCCGGCGAGCGCGCCTCGATGCGGTAGCTCAACCGGATCGCCAGGATGAACACGGCCAGTATGGCAAGCGCCCAGACGCTACTGAGAAGGTAGAATATCTCGCCTGTCATACTCTTATCTACAAGCTCAGCTTTTCGCCCGAAAACATCAACAATCCCACCCCGACTAAAGTCAGAGAAAGCCCAATCATGCACCACCACCGTGATTTCGGATTGCTGAAAAACGCGCGCCATAGCTCGTTAGGTCGTGCACTCTGCCCGAGCATGTCCCTGTTGTGAACGTCGTAATCGGTCCTGAAGCTGATCATCCCACCGATAGTCCACGAAACGACCCCGCCAAGAATCAGGACCAATCCGAACGTTGGCAAATTACTCATCCGCGTCCCTCACCTCTCGTATTTCTCGACCTTCTGCTCGATGGCGCCGAAGATCGAATGCCCGGTCCTGTCCTTCATCTCGATGCGCACCGTGTCGCCGAAGCGCAGGAACGGCGTTTTGGGCGCGCCTGATACAATGGTCTCGATCATGCGCAGTTCGGCGACGCAGGAATAGCCGGCGCCGCCGGCCGAGACAGGCTTGCCTGGTCCGCCGTCGAGCTTGTTGGAGACGGTGCCGGAACCGATGATGGTGCCGGCGGCAAGTGGACGCGTTTTCGCGGCGTGGACGATCAGGGCCGGAAAATCGAAGGTCATGTCGACGCCCGCATTGGCGCGGCCGAACGGCTTGCCGTTGAGGTCGGCGAGCAGCGGCAGGCTGACCTTGCCGCCATCCCAGGCATCGCCCAATTCATCAGGCGTCACCGCGGCAGGTGAAAACGCCGAGGACGGCTTTGATTGGAAGAAGCCGAAACCCTTGGCGAGTTCCGGCCCGGTGAGCGCACGCAGCGTCACGTCGTTGACCAGCATCACCAGCCGGATCGCGGCGCGTGCCTCATCGAGGCTGGCGCCCATAGGTACATCGTCGACAATGACAGCGACTTCCCCCTCCATGTCGATGCCGAAGGCCTCGTCGGCCATGCGGATCGGATCACGCGGCGCGATGAAGGAATCCGAGCCGCCCTGGTAGATCAGCGGGTCGGTCCAGAAACTTGCCGGCATTTCGACGCCGCGCGCTTTCCGCACCAGTTCGACATGGTTCACATAGGCCGAGCCATCGGCCCATTGATAGGCGCGCGGCAGCGGTGAGTGCGCGTCATGCTCGTGGAAGCGCTCCGACGGCACCGCGTTGTTCTCCAGCGATTCCGCTATTGTCGCGAGGTGCGGGGCGATGCGCCGCCAGTCGTCGAGCGCTGCCTGCAGGGTGCGCACCAGGAACGAGGCGTCGGTGAAGCGTGTCAGGTCGCGCGAGACGACGACGAGTTTTCCGTCACGCGTCCCATCCTTCAGTGTGGCAAGCTTCATGCGGTTTCCTCTCCTGTTACGGCTTTGGCGCCGCTTTGGATTTTTGTTTTACGCATTATCTCCAGCGAAAAGCGGTTTCCACTTTTCAGGGTCATGCGAACTCCACAACAAGGCCGTCGCGGGCGATCGTCAAGTCGCCGGCCCATGTTTTCCTGACAGCGGCGATCCAGTCGGCCTCGACGATCCCGGGATCGTCGGCCGGAATGAGGTGGTTAAGCACCAGCCTCTTCACGCCCGCATCGCTGGCGATGCGCCCGGCCTCCTCGGCAAAGCTGTGGCTGGCGAGCAGATGTTCCCGCAGCCGCGCGCCATTGCCGGTTTTGGCCACCAGCCGCTCTATGCCTTCCTCCAGCATAGCTTCGTGGACGAGGATGTCGGCGCCTTGGGCAAAATCAGCGAGCGGCGGAAAGAAGGCCGTATCGGTGGAGAACACCACGCTTTTCCCGCCACGCTCGAAGCGCAGCGCAAAGCAGTCGGTCACCGGCGGATGGTCGACGCGCAGCGCTGAAACCTCGAGGCCGTGTTGCTCGACAATCAAGCCTTCGGTGAATTCGTTGATCGAAACCAGCTCGCGAATATCCGGCCGGCCTTCGTCGACGATGCGGATTTCGATGTCGAATTCCATAGCCTGACAAAAGCGCCGCCAGTAATGGCCGGTTCCGGGCGGACCGTACACGCTGACGGGCGAGGCCAGACCGGCCGTCCAGGCGGTGTGGACCAGCGGCCCGAGTTCCAGCACATGGTCGGAATGCAGATGCGTGATGAAGATCAGGTCGAGCGCCTTCAGCCCAATGCCGGCGTCGACGAGACCCCGCGTTACGCCAAGCCCGCAGTCGATGACAATGCTGCGACCGCCCATCTGCAGCAGCGACGAACTCGGCCATGGGCCACCCGGCCGCAGCGCCGGGCCGCCCTTCGAGCCCAAAAGCACCAGCCGGTCCGGTATCGGCTCGCCGCTCAAGACCAGTCGCCCTCGGGCGTGCCGTTGAAGCGCTTCTTCAGATCGGCCCAGCAGTCGATGTAGTTGTCCTGCCGGGTTTCCAGTTCGGCGCCGTAGCGGGTCAGCATCTGCGGAAAACGGGTCTCGAACATGAAGGCCAAGGTGTTGTCGAGCTTGACCGGTTTCAGGTCCGCGCGCGAGGCCTTTTCGAAGCCAGGCGCATCCGGGCCGTGGGCCAGCATCAGATTGTGCAGGCTGATGCCGCCGGGAACGAAGCCTTCCTCCTTGGCATCGTACTGACCGTGGATCAGCCCCATGAACTCGCTCATGATGTTGCGGTGATACCAGGGCGGCCGGAACGTATCCTCCGCCACCAGCCAGCGCGGCGGGAAGATGACGAAGTCGATGTTGGCGGTGCCTTCCTCGCCGCTCGGCGCCGTCAGCACGGTGAAGATCGACGGATCGGGATGATCGAACAGGATGGCGCCGACCGGCGAAAAGGTGGCCAGATCATATTTATAGGGTGCGTAGTTGCCGTGCCAGGCAACGACGTCCAGCGGCGAGTGGCCGATCTCGGTGACATGGAAGTTGCCGCACCATTTCACCGTCAGCCGGCACGGTGTCTCCTTCTCCTCGAACCAGGCGCAAGGCGTCTTGAAATCGCGCGGATTGGCCAGGCAATTGGCGCCGATCGGGCCACGGTCCGGCAGGGTCAGCTTGGCGCCATAGTTCTCGCAGACATAGCCGCGCACTTCGGCATCGACCAGCTCGACCTTGAACACAAGCCCGCGGGGCAGCACGGCGATCTCGCCGGGCCGAAGCTCGATGACGCCCATCTCGGTGACGAAGCGCAAGGCGCCGACCTGAGGCACGATGAGCAACTCGCCATCGGCGTTGAAAAAATGGTCGTCGACCATCGAGCGGTTGGCGACATAGACGTGGGCCGCCATGCCGGTTTGCCCGAGCACGTCGCCGGCGGTGGTGATGCTGCGCATGCCGGTGATGAAATCGGTCGGCTCCTTCGGCATCGGCACCGGGTTCCAGCGGTACTGGCCGAGCGCCAACTCGTGGTCGCCGACATTGGGAGCGCTCTTCCACAATGGATAGCTCGCCGGTTTGAAACGGCCGGTGTGCTTCACGCTCGGCCGGATCCGATAGAGCCAGGAGCGCTCATTTGTGCCGCGCGGAGCGGTGAACGGCGAACCGGAAAGCTGCTCGGCATAGAGGCCATAGGCCGGCCGCTGCGGCGAATTCCGTCCCTGCGGCAGCGAGCCGGGCAAGGTTTCGGTTTCGAAGTCGTTGCCGAAGCCCGGCATGTAGGAAAAGGCCATCGCTTCCTCCCGGAATTGACCAAACTTGTTTCATTTGTAACCATCGAAAATGTAACTATCAATGCCAATGCTTCTGCCGGATGTGCAACCATGGAAATCCTCGACCTGGAAAACTTCCTTCCCTACCGGCTCTATCGCCTGGCCGACGCCGTCAGCCGCGAATTCGCGGGGATATACAAGGACAGTCATGGCCTGACCCGGCCTGAATGGCGCACCCTTTCGGGGCTCGGCCAGCACGGCACGATGACCGCGACAGCGCTCGGCGAGCAATCGGCCATGCACAAGACCAAGGTGTCGCGCGCTGTCGCCGAACTCGAACGGCGGCGCTGGCTGACGCGCACTTCAGATGAAAACGACCGCCGCGTCGAGCATCTGACCCTGACCAAGGCGGGGCTTGCCGCCTATCGCGAAATGGTGCCGCTGGCGAAGGCGTTCGAGCGGGGATTGCTGGACAAGCTGAGCGCCGGCGAGTGCGCGGGGATTATCAATGGAGTGGCGGCGCTGGAGGTGGCGCTGTACAGACCCGTGGAAAAGCAATGACGCCGTTCAGTGGTGATCCTTCCCACCCCCCCCGTCCTGCCGGACATCTCCCCCGCAAGGGGGGAGATTGGCAGCTTCGGCGCTCCGCCGATCCCTACAGCGCAGGTAGTTGGCGAAGGCATCCGCGACATCCGATCTCCCTCCTTGCGGGGGAGATGGCCGGCAGGCCAGAGGGGGGTACTGCCCCGCCGACTTTTCTAGTTGCCTACCAGTCCATCACCACCTTGCCGGAACTGCCGCTGCGCATTGCATCGAAGCCGGTCTGGAAGTCGTCGATGCCGATGCGGTGCGTGATCAACCCGGAAACATCGAGCGGGCCCTGCACCAGCGCGATCATCTTGTACCAGGTCTCGAACATTTCGCGGCCGTAGATGCCCTTGAGATGCAGCATCTTGAAGATGACCTTGTTCCAGTCGATCTCGAAGCCGGTGGGCGCAATGCCTAAAATGGCGATCTTGCCGCCATTGTTCATCGTGTCGATCATGTCGCGGAAGGCCGGCGCCGCCCCCGACATTTCGAGACCGACGTCGAAACCCTCGGTCATGCCGAGCACCGGCATGACGTCGCGCAGCTTTTCCTTCGAGGCGTCGACGACATGCTGCACGCCGAGCTTTTTCGCCAGCGCCAGCCGCACCGGGTTGATGTCGGTGATGACCACCTTTCGCGCGCCGACACATTGCGCCACCAGCGCGCCCATGATGCCGATCGGCCCGGCCCCGGTGACCAGCACATCCTCCCCGACCAGATCGAAGGACAGGGCGGTATGGACCGCATTGCCGAGCGGATCGAAAATCGCGGCGATCTCGTCTGGCACGTCGTCGGGGATCGGCACGACGTTGTGCTGCGGGATCGCCAGATACTCGCCGAAGGCGCCGGGGCGGTTGACGCCGACGCCGAGCGTGTTGCGGCACAGATGTCCCCTGCCCGCCCGGCAGTTGCGGCAGTGGCCGCAGACGATGTGGCCTTCGCCCGACACGCGCTGGCCGACCTTGTATTCGGTGACCGCGGCGCCGAAATCGGCAACCGTGCCGACGAATTCATGGCCCGTCACCATCGGCACCGGCACGGTCTTTTGCGCCCACTGGTCCCAATTGTAGATGTGGACGTCGGTGCCGCAGATCGCCGTCTTCCTGACCTTGATCAGCACGTCGTTGGGGCCGATCTCCGGCACCGGCACCTCTTCCATCCAGATGCCCGGCTCGGCCTTGGCCTTCACCAGCGCCTTCATCATGTTCGACATGCTTTTATCCCTTGAATCTCTTGTTCCGGAATCGCTTTGCGACTTCGGCCTTTCAGGAAATCACCCCGAGTTCGCGCCCGACGGCGCCGAACGCCTCGACCGCGCGGTCGATGTCGGCACTGGAGTGCGCCGCCGACATCTGCGTGCGAATGCGTGCCTGGCCCTTCGGCACCACCGGGAAGGAAAAGCCGATGACATAGATGCCACGCTTCAGCATGCGCGCCGCCATCTCCTGCGCCAGCGTCGCGTCGCCCAGCATCACCGGAATGATTGGATGATCGGCCCCGGCCAGCGTGAAGCCCAGTTTGCCCATCTGCGACCTGAACCGTGCCGCATTCGCATATAGGCGTTCGCGCAAGGCGTCGCCATTGCGGATCAGGTCGAACACCTTGATCGAGGCGCCGGCGATCGCCGGCATCAGCGTGTTGGAGAAGAGATAGGGCCGCGAGCGCTGGCGCAGCCAGTCGACCACTTGGCTTTTGCCCGATGTGTAACCGCCGGATGCACCGCCGAGCGCCTTGCCGAGCGTGCCGGTGATGATGTCGACCCTGCCCTCGACGCCGCAATGCTCGGCCGAGCCGTGGCCATTCTGGCCGACGAAGCCGACCGCATGGCTGTCATCGACCATCACCATGGCATCGTATTTGTCGGCGAGGTCGCAGACACCCCTTAGATTGGCGATGATGCCATCCATGGAAAACACACCGTCGGTGGCGATCAGCCGGAAGCGGCAATCCTTCGCCTCCTTCAGCCGCGCTTCGAGGTCGGCCATGTCGTTGTTGGCGTAGCGGAAGCGTTTTGCCTTCGACAGCCGCACGCCGTCGATGATCGAGGCGTGGTTCAGCGCATCGGAAATGATCGCATCGTTCTCGCCGAGGAGTGTCTCGAACAGGCCGCCATTGGCGTCGAAGCAGGAGCCGTAGAGGATGGTGTCCTCCAGGCCGAGGAAGGATGAAATCGTCGCCTCGAGCTGCTTGTGTTCCTCCTGCGTGCCGCAGATGAAGCGCACCGAGGCCATGCCGTAGCCATAGCGGTCGAGCGCCTGGCTGGCCGCCGCACGCAGGTCGGCGCTATCGGCGAGGCCGAGATAGTTATTGGCGCAGAAATTAAGCACCTTCTGGCCGCCGACCTCGATCTGCGCCGACTGGGTCGAAGAGATCACCCGCTCGGATTTATAGAGGCCGGCCGACTTGAGCCCCGCGAGTTCGCTGTCGATGTGAGAGAGAAATGCTGCGGTCATGATCGGGCCTCGTTTGATGTGGGCCGACTGTCGTCCGGCCCGCGCGAAAAATCCATCGCAAAAACGACCGGATCGGTGGGCAGGCGGCCCCGATATGCATCGTCATGCGGCCGCGGAAGCGACGTCACGACAACAGTGCTGGCCGACGACCTCTCAAATGCCGACACAGCACGAAACCAGCCGATAACCATTTCGCGATCTTTAAGCGTTTCCCCCTCGCCGTCCGGCTGTCGATTTCCAGACCTGTTAACGTTTGCAAGCCAATGGTCCTCGCAACAAGAATCCGTTGGCGAGAGGGCCGCCCCACAACATGTCGCAGCAGCCGGTGCAAACCGTTTCAGGCAAGCTCATACTGCTGATCAAGGCTGGCTACTGGCTGGCCCTGCTGATCATCGCCGCCATGGTGATAGCCTCCTTCATCCTGCTGCAGCAGATGATGGCCACCCAGCAGCACAACAACACCTTGCTCGACATCGTCAGCACGCAAAAGACGCTGTCGCAGCGCATCGTCTTCCTTGCCGGCGCAACGAGTTCCGGTTCGCGTGACAAGCAGCCGGCACTGGTCAGCGCTCTCAAGCAGGCGACGGCGGAGTTCGAGACGAACTACGATCTGCTGCTCGAGCAGACCAATGCCGACCCGATGTCGCCTGCCCGTTTGGACCCGAAATCGACCGAGAGCGTGCTGTTCGCCAAGCCGTTCCATCTCGATTATTTCTCGGTAGGCCTCGTCGCCAATGGCAAGCGGCTGATTTCATCCTTTGAATCCCAGCTGACGGGCGCCAGTGACGGCTACAAGGGCAGCGGCGAGCGCGTCAATCTCGATGCCTCTGTCGCCAACGCGACCTTGTCGGGCTACGCAGCGCTTGGCCAGCGCATCAGCGCCGATGCCGACGAGCGCGCCGAGAAGCTGCTCGCGCTTCACCGCACGCTGTTCTACGCCACCCTCGGGGTGATCGTGCTGGTGGCGCTCTTCATCTTCCGGCCGATGTCGAACGCCATCCTGCGCAAGACGCATGAGCTGATCGACGCGCGCAATTCCATGGCCTTCATCGCGGTGCATGACGGCCTCACCGGCCTGCACAACCGCACGTTCCTGACCGATCATTTCGATACGCTGATCAAGGGCTCGCAACGGCGTCGTGAGCGGCTTGCCGTCGTCCAGCTCGACCTCGACCGGTTCAAGCAGATCAACGATACGCTCGGCCACGCCGCCGGCGACTATGTGCTGGTCGTCACGGCGCAGCGCATGCGCGATTCCTGCCGGGCATCGGACCTGTGCGTACGCCTGGGCGGCGACGAGTTCGTCATGATCCTCGGCGGCGCCGGCGGCACCGAAGACATCAACATGCTGGCGCGGCGTATCCTGGCCCACATCAACGAGCCGATCATCTTCCAGGGCACGACCATTCTTCCGGGCGCCAGCGCCGGCATCGCCGTCTACCCGGTCGACGCCGACAATGCGCAGGACCTGCTGGTCCACGCCGACCTGGCACTCTACTCCGCCAAGAAGCTGGGAGGCAGCAACTTCTCGTTCTTCTCCGAAGAGTTGCGCCGCGAGCTCGACTATCGCAAGCAGCTCGAGCACGACATCAAGATCGCCATCGCGGACCGGGCGTTCCAGGTCTATTTCCAGCCGCAGGTCTCGTTGACCGACGGCACGATCAGCGGCATCGAGGCGCTGGTGCGCTGGAACCATGCCGAGCGCGGCATGATCTCGCCCGGCGAATTCATTCCGGTCGCCGAGAAATGCGGCTTCATGCCGGAGATCGGCCGCATCGTCATCTCGAAGGCGATCAACGAAGCCGCCGAATGGAACCGCGCCGGCATTGCCTTTGGGCGGCTTGCCGTCAATGTTTCAGGCACCGAACTGCGCGAGCACGACTTCGATGCGTTCCTGTTCGAGACGCTGGAGAAGGCTGGGCTGCCGCCGCAGAAACTGTCGCTGGAAATCGTCGAGTCCGTCATTCTCGACGACGAGAAGACCGGCATCGCCGCCAAGCTGCGCCATATCAGGGCAGCCGGCGTCCATCTCGAACTCGATGATTTCGGCACCGGCTATGCCTCGCTCAGCCACGTAAACCCCAACGAGATCGACCGGCTGAAGATCGACCGCCGCTTCGTTCAGAACATCCATGAGAATGGCGACAACTCGAAGATCGTGCGTGCCATCACCGAGCTGGCGCGTGGCCTTGGCATCTCGATCGTTGCCGAAGGCGCTGAAACCGAGGCCGAGCTCGATTCGCTGATGGCAATCGGCTGCGATCAGGTGCAGGGCTATTCCATCGCCTTCCCGATGCCGCAGGATAAGGCGCTGGAATGGCTGACGGCCCGCATGCCGAAGAAGGCCAGGCTGACGGTGCTGCAGGGAAGCCTGGCGTAGGCAAAGCGCGTCGCGCTCGAGCGGAGACATCCGACGCGATTTGTCTCTCCGTTTTCTCCATGTCGTTGCCCCAGAACCGCTGCGCACCTTTGGGCGACATGCACCGCCCGCCTTGACAAGCCGTTGTGGACATGGCGGCCTGTCGTCATCGCAACCTGATAGTGCGGGTGATGACACCGTTTCGGATTGTCCTGGCGGCACTGTTGATTTTTGCGTTCCCCGCCCATGGGGCGGATCGCACAATCTATCTCACCTTTGACGATGGCCCGCTGAACGGCACCAGCAACATCCTCGACGTGCTGGAAGCCGAACAGGTTCCGGCGACCATGTTCATGGTCGGCATGCATGCGCAAGCAAGCACCGCCAACAGGGCGCTCGTCCAGCGCGCCAAACAGCTTCCGCTGGTTACGCTCGGCAACCACAGCTACAGCCACGCCAACAACCGCTACCAGCATTACTACGCCGACACCGAAGGCGTCGTCGCCGACATGATGCGGGCAAACGCGGTGCTCGGCCTCAAGCCGGTGGTGCACGCCCGGCTGCCGGGGCGCGACGTGTTCAGGCTGCCCTCGATGTCGAAGAACGACACTTCGCTTGGCCTGGCCCAGGAGGGCCGCGAGGAGCCCGACTATGAGTTTGTCGCGGCCTCAGGCTTTTATCTCTACGGCTGGGACCATGAATGGGTGCACAAGGACAGCGGCGAGCCGGTGCAGAGCGTCGACCATCTGGTCAGCGAGATCGATCACCTGTTCGGCTACGGCCGCTTCGTGAAGCCGCACAAGCTGATCCTGCTGATGCATGACGAGATGTTCCAGGACAGTTTCGACGGCAAGACCAAACTGACCAACCTGATCACCGCACTGAAGCTGCGCCACTACACCTTTGGCGCAATCCAGAGCTACGACGACTGAGCCTGCCCTAGCTTTCCACATTGGCCCGCAAGGCCGCCAGCACCTGTGCGAACTCAGCCAAGCGCTCGTCGGAAAGACCCACCCGCAGCCGCTTGTCGAAAACAAGAGCTGCCTTGCGCAAGGTCTCGAACAAAGCTTCTCCGGCATCGGTCAGTTCGACCAGGTGAACCCGGCGGTTGACGGGATCGCGGCGGCGCGTCAGCAGGCCCTGCGTCTCCATCGCGTTGAGATGGTGTGTCAGCGTCGCGCCCTGGATGCCGATCATGCCGGCAAGCTCGCGCTGGTTGGCAAGCTTGCTTGATTTGACCGAAAGCAGCGTGAGCCAGACAGGCAGCGTGCCGCCAGCCTCGACCAGGGCAGCGTCAAAAGCCTGGGCAACCAGCTTGGCGGTACGGCCGAGATTCATGCCGACTGGCGGGCGTTCAAAGGGCGTCATCACAAGACACTAGAACAAGGGAAAGGCCGATGGAACTGGCCGTGGTTTATACATTGACACCTAACCGTTAGATATCTAACTATATCATATTGACGCACGAAACAGGAGAATCCGGTCATGCAGTACGTCTACATCGTCGTTATCGGCCTTCACGTCATGGCGGGCGTATTCTGGGCAGGCACGACGATCACGCTGGCGCGCGATCCCGATATCCGTGCCGAGCGCTTCATCCAGCCGCAAATGGGTGCGGCCGGCATGGTTTTCCTGACCGGAGCGCTGCTCTGGTATTTCTTCCACGGCGCCTATTTCGGCTCGATGGAAATGGTGCTGGCGCTTGGCATCCTGACCGCTTTCGCCGCCGCGGGCGTGCTCGGCGCCATGGTCAGGGCGCCCAGCCGGCGGCTTGCCGGCGCAAATGCGGAAACCGAAACGCAACTGCGCGCCAGAATGGCGACGGGCGAGCGCATCGCCGCGCGGCTGCTGGTCGTCACCGTGCTCTGCATGGCCGTCGCCAGAATGGTCTGAGACGCAGCAACTCACAGAATCGTACGTTGTCTGGCGACAAGCCGATGACGTGCGGGCGCGCGGCCTGACCGACGTACACGGGCTCTCGTACGCAGGGCCGACCGCGCGCCACCAACGATGCCGGGGCACTTTTCGGTCCGATGGTTCAGATCCTATTTAATGATCGGATTCGTCCGAAAACCGCTGCGCGCTTTTCGGTCCGGTGCTAATGAGCGGCAAATTCGAAGGAATGCTGCCCATGACCGTCACCAAGAACCTTACCCAGCTCGGCGCACACGTCGAGACCCCCCAGAGCCCCGATCAGGCGGTGCTGGAGACCGTGCCGTTTACGCGCGGCGACGGCCCGCCCGCAATCGTGCGCTTCACCTGCCCGGAATTCACCTCGCTGTGCCCGGTCACCGGCCAGCCGGACTTCGCCCATATCGTCATCGACTACGCCCCCGATGCGCTGCTGGTGGAATCGAAGTCGCTGAAACTGTTCATGACCTCATTTCGCAACCACGGCGCCTTCCATGAAGAATGCACCGTCATGATCGGCCGCCGCATCGTGGCGGCAACCAAGCCGCTGTGGCTGCGCATCGGCGGCTACTGGTTCCCGCGCGGCGGCATTCCGATCGACGTGTTCTGGCAGACCGGCGCGCCGCCGGAAGGCGCCTGGTTGCCGGATACCGGAGTGGCGCCCTATCGCGGGCGCGGCTGATGCATGTCACCCAAAATTGACGCCGGTTTTGAGGCAACGGCATATATAGGAACAAAGACTTAAAGCGCGTCGCCTGAATCCGTTTCAACAACGCGCTTTTGGTCTCCCTCTCATTCGCACTGATATTGGCTGAGCGCCCATTCGCCGGTCACCGACAACAGGTCCGATATCTTCCAGTCGCCGTCGACCTTGCTGAACTTCCATTCCAGCCGGTGCGGGTTGCCGGCGACAACGAAGGCGACAATGACCTTGGCCTTGTCGCCATTGATCGCTTCCAGCGTCTTCAGGCTCTTGTCGATCTCGGCTTTGTCATAGTTCGCGTTGTCGAGCGCCATGTTGGGGTCGAGGCATTCGCCCTGTCCGGATTTGCGCAAGGCGTCGCTCTTGTCGAGAACGGTTTTCGCCGGATCGATGAAATGGCTGCGCTGCGCCGGATCGAGTTCGAGCCCGACCTGATCGTAAAATGGCCGCACCACCGCCGTCGGCGATCCCGGCTGGATGGGTGCGGCGGGCTCGCTGGGCGGCCATGCCACTGGTGGCGTTGCGGGTTCCACCGCACCGCCGGGCGCATTTGCAGCTGGCGCCCCGCTGTCGCCCGGGGCGCTGTCAGCCGGCGCGTTTGCCGGCGGCGCACCGAACAGCCCTTGCGCGGCGGCGCCGCTCGGACCCGCTGCCAGCAGGCACATGGCCGACAGTGCCAGGATCCGGCGACGGACCATCGCCTTCACTCCGGCGTCTGGCCGGCCACGCATTCCAGCGCGCTGAGCTTCCAGTCGCTGGTCTTGGAGGCAATGTCCGATATCTTCCACTTGCCCTCGATCTTCTTGAGCGACCAGACCATGTCACGCTTGGAGTCATCGCCTTCCGCAAAGAGGCTGAAGGACGCTGTAACCTCGGCGGTGTCACCATCCAGCTTCTCGGACAGTTTCAGCGTTTTCGAGACAGTCTTCTGATCGAAGTCCTGCGCGTCCAGACCGGGATCGAAATCGATGCAGGCGACCTCGTCAGGGTTCTTTTTCGTTGCCTGGTCGTTCAGGTTGAACAAGTTCGTCACCGGCTCGGTAAACCGATCCCGGTATTGCTCGTCAGCCTCGAATTTGACCGCCGGCACATAGAAGAACTTCACCGCATCGGACGCTGGTCCGGCGAAGGCAGCCGCGGGCAAGGCTATCGAAAGGGCGGCAACGAGCACTGTCAGTCGCATGCAGGATCTCCGGCTTTTGATGGCTTGACGCTATCAATACCACACATCCTGCATATCGACTTTTTTGCGGCTGATGAAGTCCTGGAGCGCCAGCCCCCAGGCGCCCCGCGAGACATTCCGGAGGTTCGCAAAAGCACTTCCGCGGTTAGCTGCCGACGATACTGGCAGATACAATCGCCGCGAACATCAGAGGATCCTCAGCCTCCGAAAGTCGCGACAGGCGCTTTGAGCCGGGAGCGCTCAGGCTTGACACCGAGCCCTGGCATCTGCGGGACGCGTATATGCCCGTTTTCGATGACGACGGGGTTTACCGGGTCGGTATGCCCTTCGATGTATTCCTGCGCGATCCAGGCGCCCTCAAAACGGCTCGGCTCGACGGTAGCGGCGAGGTGCACGCAGGCCGCGGCGATGACGTCCCCACCCCAGGCATCGTCGCAGCTGTGCGGGAGCGATCGTATCGCACACAGGTCGCGGACCGTGACCATCTTGGTAAGGCCACCAAGGCGGGTGACCTTCAATCCGAATCCGTCCGCGATACCTGAAGAAACTGCCCGCAGGACGGCATTCAAATCCTCGGTATTCTCATCAAGGTAGACCGGATGGGTCACGCGTCCCTTGAGACTCGCGACTTCCTCCATTGTGTTGCAAGGCTGTTCGAACACGAACGGGATTGCCTGGCAAAGCCGATCGATGTGCAACGCCGCCGCGGCGGTGAGGCCACGATTGGCGTCGACGGCTATCCGGGCCTTGAAGCCAACCACTTCCCATACCTTGTGCACGGTGGCGACGTCTTGCTCGAGATCCTGTCCGCCTATCTTGATCTGAAGTCGTGGGTATCCGGCCTTGACCTTGTCGACGGCAATACGCGCCGTCTCGTCCGGTGCACCGACAATAGTCGAGTAGTAAGACGGTACACGATCGGTGAGCGCCCCGCCCAGAAGTGTTGAAACCGGAACACCCAGCCGCAGGCCGGCGAGGTCGAGGAGGGCTATGTCCAAGGCCGCCTTGGCATAGTTGTGACCGTTCAACCGCTCGTCCATTCTTTTCGCGAGGCGGCGCATGGACGCAGTGTCCTCACCAATGAGTCCAGGCGCTATTTCGGCAATTGCCGCTCTCGCACCCAGGGCATGTTGGGGCTGATAAACAGGGCCGACCGGGCACGTCTCACCCCAGCCTGACAGTCCGTCTTCGGTGGTCACTTCAACGAGTGTGCTATCCAGATTCTGCACGGTATCGCTAGCCATCCGGTAGGCGCCGCCTTTGACAGGCAGAAGGACCTGATAGACTTTGATCGACTCGATGCGCATACGGACCTCAGCCCCCTTCGTGCCAAGCGATTCAGGCCATCTTGCCATCCGGGTGCATGGCGGCGTTCTCGGTCACAAACATGGATCGAACTGTTGTGCTCAAGTCCGCACGTTGTGCTTGCGCTTCATGAAGTCCTTGGCGGTCTCGACCGCCACTGCGGCGTCGCGGCAATAGGCGTCGGCGCCGACGGCTTTGCCGAATTCCTCGTTCAGCGGCGCACCGCCGACCAGCACGACATAATCGTCGCGGATGCCCTTTTCCTTCATCGTGTCGATGACGACCTTCATGTAGGGCATGGTCGTGGTCAGCAGTGCCGACATGCCGATGATGTCGGGCTGGTGCTGCTCGATCGCGTCGAGATATTTTTCGACCGCATTGTTGATGCCGAGGTCGATGACGTCGAAGCATGACGTCGAAGC
>NZ_JBFUEQ010000020.1:0-52985 GCF_056403835.1 Mesorhizobium sp. P2_E6 | reverse complement strand
GCCGGAGAACGTCTCCGTCCGCTCCGCACCCCAAATCGTATCAGACAGTGCCTTTGGTGTTCCCGCGACGATCCGCGATGTCACCTACCTCGGCGCCGGCTGGCGCGTGGCGCTGGAACTTTCCGACGGGCAGTCCCTGCTCGCCAGCATCACGCGTGGAGATGATGCGGCCGGACACCTGGCTCCCGGCAAACCCGTCATCGCGCGATGGATGCCGGCATCCGTCGCTGTTCTTCCGGCTGAAGGATCTCCCTGAAGCGGATATTAAGGAGGGTGAACCCATGACAACAAACAGACCGCATATTGGTATCTCAGCCGGCTTGCTCGCCGCGGCCAGCGTCTTCTTGTTTGCGCAGTCGGCGCCTGCAGCGGATCCGGCGGAGGTCGTTATCGCTTCCTACGGCGGGGCGTTCCAGGACGCGCAGACAAAGGCTTTCTTCGAGCCATACGCCAAAGCCACGGGTGCCAAAGTTACCGGCACCACCGGCACCGGCTATCCCAAGGTCAAGGCGATGGAGCAGAGCGGCAACATCAGCTGGGACGTCGTCTCCGCCGAGAGCCCCGCTTTTGTGAACGAGGTGAAAGACGGGCTTCTCGAACCACTCGACTATTCTGTCATAAAGGCCGACGGCATCCCGGCCGAGTTTCGCAAGCAGTACGGTGTCGGCTATATCAAGTTCGGTACGAATCTCGCGTGGAGCAAGGAGAAGTTCCCGAACGGCGTGACCGCAGCTCAGTTCTTCGACCCTGCGGTAAAAGCCCGCCGCGTGATGCCGTCGGACCCGACCTACTCCCTCGAGTTCGCTCTGATGGGTGACGGCGTAAAGCCCACTGATCTCTACCCCCTGGATGTGGATCGCGCCTTCAAGGTTATCGATCGGGTCAAGGATCAGATCGTTGGCTACAAGGGTGCCTCAGATCAGCAGGCTCTCATCCAGCAGGGCGAGATCGACTTGGCTTACATCGCGAATGGCCGAGTTAACGACGCCATCAAAGCAGGCGCCAACTGGGCTTATAGTTGGGACGCCTCGCTGTCGGATACAGAATTCTGGGCCGTGATGAAGGGCGCTCCGCATGCAGCCGAGGCGATGAAGTTCATCAACTTCGCCATCCAGCCCGAGCAGCAGGCGGAACTGACCCGGCAGATCCCCTACGGCCCGACCAATGTCGATGCGCTGAAGCTCCTCGACCCAGCCGTCGCCAAGAACCTGCCGAGCAATCCGGACAACGCGAAGCTTGGCGCAGTCCTCGATTCAGAATGGTGGCACGACAACTACGAGTCTGTGAAGGCCCGCTGGTCCACCTACATCATGCAGTGACGGCACGTCGACAGGAGCAAATGAAAATGAGGCGGAACGGGTTGATCAATTGGTGGAGCGTGTTCCTGCTCGCTCCAGCGTTCCTTCTGCTCCTCCTCGCTTTCGCTCTCCCGCTCCTGAATATCGTGCCAGAGGCGTTCGGCGGTGATGCCGTCGGGCGTTTCCTGCGGATTTTTGGGAATCCGTACCCGCAGATCATCGCAACGACGGTGCGCATCAGTCTGGAAGCAACTGCGATAACGCTCGTCGTCTCGTTTCCCTTGGCGTGGCTCTTGAGCCGGGCGAGCGGAGTGAAGGGCCTTCTTCTCGGTCTATTGGTGCTGGTTCCCTTCTTGACCAGCGTGCTGGTGCGGACTTTCGCCTGGTTGGCGATCCTCGGACAGCGTGGCCTTGTCAACGCGACGCTTCTCGGCCTCGGGCTGATTTCGGAGCCGCTCCCCCTTCTCTTCAGCGAGCCGGCGGTCGTTCTAGCCCTGGTGCACTCCTCCATTCCCATGATGGTCTTTGCCCTCGTCAGTGTCCTGCGGCGCATCGACGGGCGCATTCTTCTGGCTGCTCATACGCTCGGCGCCAACCCACTGCGCGCCTGGCTGGGCATGGTTGTCCCGCTTGCAATCCGCGGCATCCAGTCCGGTGTCACCATCATTTTTCTATTCACCATGGCGAGCTTCATTGCGCCTGCCTTCCTCGGTAACCAGCGCCAGCAGATGCTTGCACAAGTGATCCAGTCGGAAATCGAGACTGGGGCTGACTGGGCTTTCGCCGCAGCACTCGGCATTACGCTTGCCGCGACGGCGACGATTGTCGTCATGGCGCTCTCCGCGGTGGCGCGATACTTCTCGCGGTGGCAGCGTCCGGGCTCATTGCCGCCCGCCATGCCGCAACAGGGGGCAGTGCAGGCGGATAAGGCGCTTCTTCGCAAGTCGGTAGCCTTGCCAACCTCGCGTTTCCACATTCCGGCGTTTTGGCACTTCAGCGCGCGGTTTGTCGAACCGGCCTATCTCTGCGCAATATCTGTCTTCATTCTTCTTCCACTGGTCGTGCTCTTCCCGGTGTCGTTCAGTTCGGCGGACGTGCTTATCTTTCCGCCTCCCGGTTATTCGATGCGATGGTTCGAGAAGATCCTCGGCAGCCCGGAATGGATTGCGGCGGCGCTGACCAGTCTTCGCATCGGCGCTGTCACTTGTGTTCTAAGCCTCGTCCTGGCCATTCTCACAGTACTCGGTTTCGGTCGCCATTTCCGGTTTCAGGGTGCTGCCGAAGCCCTGGTACTGGCGCCCTTGAGCGTGCCGGCCGTCGTCTTCGCGCTGGGGGCCTATCTCGCCTTCGCGCGCGTCGGGCTCGTTGATACCGAGGCAGGCATCATCATCGCTCATACGGTTCTGGTCTTTCCCGTGGTCTATCTCGTCGCATCGGCGACACACAGTTCCATTGACCCCTGGCTGTCGCTCGCCGCTGCGAGCCTCGGGGCCAATCCGTGGCGCATCTTTCGCACCATCATCTTCCCACTGCTGCTTCCGGGCCTGGCCGTCGGCGCTCTGCTTGCGATGCTTCTCTCATTCGATGAATCGGTGGCTTCGATCTTCCTCAGCGACCTGTCGGTGAAGACACTGCCGAGAAAGTTGTGGGAGGGGATCCGCTTCAACACAAGCCCCGAATCCGCGGCCGTCTCCGCCATGCTGCTCGGCGCGACATGCGTCGTGGTCATCGTCGGCATGGCGGTTGTCCTCGGGCGCCGTAAAACCGCTCTGTTGTCGTTGCAAGCGCGTTCCTGAACCCGTTTCTTGACCGGTCTCAGAACGGCCCTCGTACAAGCGGCGCAGCTACGAGTGCGGAAACGGAGATCAATCATGTGCAGGACCTACCTCCATCGGAAGTACTGTGGACGCTTCGCTTCTCAGTCGGAGCAGCCGTGTATGCCTCGGTCGAAACTCATTCCAATGTTGATCCCCATCCTGGCCTCGTGGCGGCGGCGGCCAGGACGCTGGTGGGCACCACCTCCCGGGTGCCCACCGGCACCCGCGTGGTCCGGGTGCTGGGCGGCTTCCCCGAAGTCTCGACCATCCATACCACCAATGGCCGCTGGGGCCCGATGCCGTGCTCCGGCGCATCCGGCTCATAGCTCGCATAGCGGCAGCGAAACGAGCCAGCTTCTGGCGACACAGCGCACGACCCGAGCACGACTGACCTAGCTGTGGCCCTGGCCGTTGCTACCGACCAGAAACTGACGGAAGCGGTCCGATCGGCTGGCAGTAAAGAGCTCGCCTGGCGGTCCTTCTTCCTCGACCAGGCCCTTGTGCAGGAATACGACCTTGCTGGAGACATCTCTGGCGAAACCCATCTCGTGGGTTACCACGAGCATCGTCCTGCCTTCTTCGGCAAGCGCGCGCATGACGCGCAGGACCTCGCCGACAAGTTCGGGATCGAGCGCCGAGGTCGGCTCGTCGAACAGCATGACTTTGGGCCGCTGGGTAAGCGCCCGTGCGATCGCCGCTCGTTGCTGCTGGCCGCCGGACAAGTGCGCCGGATAGTGGTTGCGCTTGTCGGCAATACCCACCTTGGCCAGCATCGCCTCCGCCTCCTCAATGCATTCCGCGCGAGGACGTTTCTGGACGTGGATGGGTGCTTCGATGAGGTTCTCGAGGATAGTCATGTGAGACCACAGATTGAACCCTTGAAACACCATGCCGACGCGTGCGCGTATCCCCTGGAGCTGCCGCATGTCGGCCGGCCGCGTCTTCCCGCCCTTTTTCTCAAGCAGGATTGTTTCGCCCCCGACCTCTATGCGCCCTTCATCCGGAATTTCCAGCATGTTGATGCAGCGCAACATCGTCGACTTTCCCGATCCGGAAGAACCAAGGATCGAGACCACGTCTCCCTCCCTGGCCTCAAGGGAGATGCCCTTCAAAACCTCCAGATTGCCGAAACGTTTGCGAAGCCCGGTCCCCTCCTATGGATGAACCGTGAATTCGGCCCACATGCCGGCCCCATAGTGACCAGGCACGTTGCAGATAAGAAGGTATTTTCCTGCCTTCAGTTCGACGGTCAATGTGCCTGATTTGCCCGGATCGAGTTCCGACACCTCGCCCTTGTCGCCAGCCTTGTCTTCGTCGACCCGGTTCTCGGCCTCAAGATAAGGAAGCGGCTTGCCGGGTTCTGCAAGGTACATCACGATCATTTCATGAACCGTATCCTTGGAGTCGTTGATCACTTTGAATGTGACCTCTCCGGCCTTCACCGTGCCCGGCGAAGCCTTGATGCCCATGGTCGCCTTGGTGATATCGAGTCCTGGCGTCGCATAGGCGAGCCCCATCGGCATCTCCATACCCGCGCCCTTGTCCCACATTGAGATTTCGACAAGGAAGCAGCCCGGACGGCGCCAGCACCGTCAGCCATGAGCATTGCGGCAGCAAGTCCGAGCGCTGCCCTCGTCGATATGGTTTTCATGGCAATCTCCTTCGGGACGGCAGCGGAAGCGCTACACCCCGGCCGTCATCCTGCTCGCGGAGTTACCCGCCGTCCTTGCGCCAAATCAAACTGACCGGCGTGACTGCTCAGTGCCGGATCGAAATTAGCGTCGCCCAGCTGCGAAGAGCGGGTCCTGAAGGAGGCGCGTCCTTTATTGTGCCTCCCTGCCGCCGGTCGAACTGCCGCCCAAGAGGCACGGAATTTGCGTCTCCACCATCACATCAGGATGAGGAGTCAATGATGCGTCAAGATGGAACAACAGCGCGAAAGGCAGCACCACGGCGCGTGCCAGAATGGCGCTTCAACAAGAGAACGTTTGAGGTTCCGTACCTCATGAAGCTCGGCAACATTGGTCGCCAGGAAGCGCTGGCTTTGATCGCCAGGCATGGTGGGGACAGAGACGAAATTACTGCCGAGCTGTTTTCGCGGAGAGGTCGATCTCAATAGCTTTCACAACTAGGTTGGACCCATGACCCACCGAGCGTTCGCCGAGAAACTCGAGGTTGCTGCTGCACATATTTCGGATGTCTCGCGCGGACCTGAAAGTCATGTTGATGAATGCAGCCCTGCGGCTGAGGAACACCTCGGGCCTTGCCTTGGAAGCCGAGGTTGACGAGGCGGTCGACTTGTTGGCGGCGCAGTTGAAGCTTTCGCGGCCTGAAGTGTTGCAAACAATCGTGCGAGATTGGTTGGTCATTGCGGGCCGGCTGGGTGCCGATGCCTTTGATGAGGAGAGCGAGACTGATGGACTGGCCTAGGCTCGGGACCCGCGACGCTCGCTGACTTTATCGCTCTTCGAACTTCGAACTCGCGCGCTTCGATCAGCCGGCGGGCCGCAATGTGTCAAGCCGGGCTTATCGCCACGATGAGGCACTTGCGAGGCGAAGAAGTCCTCCGCCATGCTATCGCTGCAGGATTTGGAGGAATGAGTAGGCGCGGTAGCGATTTTTTGGTCTCTGAGGTTAGCGGACGTCGTGATTGCGCCGTGAAGCAGTCGTTGAAACGATCAAGGCCGACGCCGGAGGCGGCCCTTCACGTTTCAAAGGCTCTGCTCTAGCTCGGCAATCCTTCTCGGGAGGCAAGCGAATTGCAGATCAGCACGAGCTTGCCCTTGACGCCTCCCTGACCGAGCAGCTCCTGGGCGCGACGAGCCTCGGTCAAGGGCATCCGCTCAGCCACCAACGGCTTGATCTTCGCGTCGCGAAGCAGCTCGAGTAAGGCGCCGAGATCTTCGCGGAACCAAGCGAGCTTCCACCGTTTCAAATATTGTATGCTGTAAGGGAGTATGCGTCGTCGGCCTGGTGAAACGAAAGCGCGGACCGCGTACCACGCAGGTCGCAATATCCCGCGAAGACGATAACGCAACCCCCCTGCCAGTTGGCCCTTCTGCAGAAATGAAGTGAAGCCATAGGCTATGACGCGGCCACCAGGCCTTAGAGCCCGAAACGAACGCCAGACATTGGCTTCGCCGACCCCGTCGAAGACGACATCCACGCCGTCGTTTGTCAGGCGATGGATCTCGTTGACGAAGTCGGCCCGCTCGTAGTCGATCGGCGTGGCCCCGAGATCTGATACGATCTGATGAGCTGAAAGAGATGCGGTTCCATACATCTCCAGACCTGCCAGGCGGCCAAGTTGCAGCAGGGCCGTGCCCACTCCGCCGGCCGCGCCATGAATAAGGACCCGTTGTCCCGCTGAGGCATGCCCAAGGCGATGCATCATCTGATAGGCCGTAACGTAGTTCAGCACGAGGCTAACTGCCTCGGCGGGATCAACACCAGTTGGAACCGGAGTGAGTTCAGCTTCCGGCAGGCAGATGAACTGGGCGTAGCCACCATGAATGGGCAGCGCCGCAACCATTCTACCAACCATCGCTCGGGACGCTCCCTCTCCGGCCTCGTCCACGATGCCTACGATGTCCCATCCTGGCGTGAATGGCAGGGTCGTCTTTTCCGGATGAATCCCCTCCCGCATCAATAGCTCTGCGAAGGAGACGCCGGCGGCGATTGTTCGCACCCGCAGCTCACCTGATGCCGGATGGGGGGCCTCTTCCTCCGCAATCTCCAGAACTTCAGGTCCGCCATGGTGGCGAACAACGACGCGCAGAGACTTCATGGCAGGCTCGGTCCAGATTGGACTCCTCCACTGACGGCAAACTCGAACGAAATGGTAGCGGGCGCGGGTATGAAGCGACTTGCTCCAGATCAAACCCACAGAAATCGGTATCCACCCACGAACAGCTGCTTATTTGCGCAGAAAGACATTGGGACGCAGCCTCGACAGTGGCTGGATCAGCTACCATTGGGCGTGAGTGGAAACAAATGACTGTTTGGGCTCACGACCCCGACCCGGCAGGTCGAACGTCCGATATCTTCGTTGCGAAGCCGGAAAGCCGCCATTCCGGTTCCGGCCAAGACGCAACGTCCGAGCAGTGGCTTGGCGATGTAGCGCAAACCGGACCTAGGGAGCGATGGAATAGTTGTGGTCTTCTTGGCCAGGCGAGCGAACCGCAAAACTGCCCGCAGCAAGGCTGATGCTAAAGCATTGATATTCCTGTCGTCAAAACCTGGGGATTTTTGGGGCTTACTCCACAGCTTAGGAGAATAATGGGCATTCAGAGAGCAATTTGCACGCTCAGGGCGCTGTGGCACTCCCCAGCTTTTGGCCACACACCCTGCAAACGCTGGGCTTCAGAGCGCCTGCCAGCGGAGCAGAGAATTGTTTGGACTTTGAAGGTGGTAGAGGGAAAGGCACTGGGAACCAACCTTCTCCACTTCGACCGTGTTCGTATAATCCCTGTCCTGCCGGCGAGACCCCGCTCTATTGGCGCTGGTGGCCCCCTCCCGGCTTTGTCGGCGGCGGGAGTAGGGGTTGGCTTGTGGGGCTCCGTCAAGCCGCACGTCCGGGGAACTGTCTTTCGAGTCGCCGGGTCCGACTGCCTGCCAGATCGCCAGGCTGGATTGTACCCGACAAATCTTGATAGGTTGCCGGTCTGGAGATCGCACGATGAACGAGGTTGAAAAGCTGGCGGTCGAGGTTGTCGCGACCGGCCTCGGCTGGCCCGAGGGCCCGACGGTGCTCCCTGACGGACGCGTTGTCATCGTCGAAAGCTATCGCAGCCAGCTGACGGCCATAGATCATGATGGAACCGCTCGCCAGTTCGCATATGTTGCGGGAGCGCCCAATGCCTGCGTTCTCGGATCGGATGGCTTGCTCTATGTCTGCCAGAACGGCGGCACGACCGGACCTTGGCGGGCCGCGGAGATGACAAAGCCATCGATCCAGCGAGTTGCCGAAGGCGGAAAGCCGGAAATCCTGCTGACCGAAGTTGCGGGCATTCGGCTGAATGGTCCAAACGATCTAGTATTTGCTGCTGATGGCCGGCTTATCTTCAGCGATCCTGGCACTTACAAACCCAGGAACCCCGACCCCAGCTACATCTTTGCCATCAACCCCGATGGCAGTGCGTACCTTGTTCTCGGCTTCGACGAACCGACCTTCCCGAATGGAGTGGCGGTCGAGGCCGACGGCTCTATCGTCTGGGGCGAGTCCTATACAGGGCGCGTCAAGCGGCAGCGTCCGGATGGTTTCGTCGAAGACCTTGGCCGCTTGCCCGGGACGAACCCGATCCCCGACGGGCTGAAGATCGGTGCCGATGGCCGCCTTTATGTAACGGATATTGCCGCCAACGGGATTCATGTGCTCAGGCCGGACGGCACAGCGGAAGGTTTCTTCATCTGCGGCAAGGCAACGACCAACTGCGTCTTCTCGGGCGAGATGCTTTGGGTGACAAATGCCGGCGTGCTGGCGACCGGCAGCGACCCCTCCTTCGATGGCACCCTCTGCTGCATGCGTGTTCCGGGAGGCGGTGGACCGACGCACCACGGTCGCATCGGCGGTAAGAAGCCGTGAGTAGCTCCTCGACTCTCTCGAACCTAGCCCCTTTGGTCAACGGCGGTGCCCCCGTTGCGGCATCGCATGCTTCGCCGGCAGCGCTGAGGCGCCTGTACAGCGTGGCCGCGGTCCGCGACGCCGCGCGGCGGACTTTGCCGCGCCCGGTGTTCGACTTCGCCGACGGCGGCGCCGAGGATGAGCGAACGCTGCGCCGGAACGAGCAGGCTTTCAACGAGGTTGCCCTTCTGCCGCGACCACTCAATGGAGCGGCAACAAGGGATCTTTCCCTTGACCTCTTCGGAGTGAAGCTTGCCATCCCGCTCGGGATCGCGCCAACCGGCCTGGCCGGTCTGTTCTGGCCCGACGGTGAGTGCGCGGCAGCCCGAGCCGCGGCGGCCGCTGGCACCTTCTACTGCGCCAGCCACGGCTCGGTGTGCACGCTGGAGGACATAGCGGCCACTGGGACCGCTCCGCGGTGGATGCAGGTGTTCGTCTATACCGATCGCGGCTTCACCCGAGAAATGGTGGATCGTGCAAGGGCGTCAGGATACGACGCGCTGGTGCTTACCATCGACAATCAGATGCTCGGCAACCGGGAACGCGACATCCGCAACGGTTTTGCTATCCCGCCGCGCTTCGGCGTGGCCGGGACGCTTGCCGCCGCCACCAAGGCGGTGTGGCTGCTGCGTATGCGCACTCGACTCCCGAAAATGACCTTCGGCAATTACGCGCGCCCCGGCGAGACGGCGACGGTCGGCGCGCTGGCGGGCCGCATGGCCTCACTGCTCGACCCCGGGCTCTCCTGGGCGGACGTTGACTGGCTGCGCACCGTTTGGCCCGGAGCGTTGTTGCTGAAGGGCATCCTGCATCCCGTCGAAGCCACCGAGGCCGTGGCGCGCGGTATCGACGGCGTCATCGTGTCCAATCACGGCGGACGCCAGCTCGACGGCGCCGCCGCGTCGCTGGACGCGCTGCCGGCAGTTGTCGCCGCTGTCGATGGACGCATTCCGGTGCTGATTGACGGCGGCATCCGGCGAGGATCCGACGTCGTCAAGGCGTTAGCGCTCGGCGCCTCCTGCTGTCTGATCGGTCGGCCGCAGTTATGGGGGCTCGCGGTCGCCGGCGAGGACGGTGTGCGACACGTGCTCGAACTCTATCGCAAAGAGATCGACCGGGTCATGGCACTGATGGGGGCGCGGAGCCTGAGCGACCTCGGGCCGGACTGTCTTTCGTTCGTTCAGGCTACGAGGCCGCCACCATGATTGAAGACCCGCCGCTGCTCACCATCAAGCGCCGTTTCGAACGGCCTGCAGCAGAAATCATCAATGCCTTTTCGGGCGTGCCCGTCAGCCACGTCGTCGACGCCATGGGTGGGCGCGGGGCCTTGCACCATGCAATCAAGCCCCTATCGCCAAGTACTGCTACGCTGATCGGCGTCGCCGTGACATGTCACTGCGGCCCCGCCGACAATCTCGCTTTGTTTGGGGCGTTGGATGCCGCCATAAATGGCGATGTCATTGTTGCGGCCACCGACAGCTTTGCCGGCGCGGCAGTCACTGGGGATCTCGTGCTCGGCATGGCGCGGAACAAAGGGATCGCCGGCTTCATCACGGATGGCCTCGTTCGCGATATTGTCGGAATCGAGGCGGTCGGGTTGCCGGTCTACTGTGCTGGGGTCATCGCGAACTCGCCGGCGCGCAATGGTCCAGGCACTGTCGGATTTCCGGTGGTGCTGGGAGGAGTGACTATCTCGCCGGGAGACATACTCGTCGGCGACCGCGATGGCGTCGCCGTAGTGCCCCGCCTGGAAGCTAAGACAGTGCTGGCGCGGCTCGCCGCCGTCAGGGCGGCCGAGCAGGTTCTTGAGGCCCAGGTCCGCCAGGGTCTGGAAGTGCCCGACTTCGCTGAGGTCGTCCTCAGGTCCGACAGGACGCGCTTCGTTGACTGAAATGAGGTCGCTGAATTGCAAAAGAGATCTGACGGGACGACATGATAAGCCGACGAAGTGGTGCCCACCGCGAGCGCGCGAAGCCCCAGAGTCATATCAGTGTCGGTACTGCGGCTTGATGACCAAGCCAAGCAAAGCCGAGGCAAGGTCTCTGGGCGGGGCTACATAGGGGGCTCCTGCAAGACATACGCTTTACGTGATGGGCATACTTCCGCCAAGGGTGGCATCGAGATCGAAACAAGCTGGAAACAGACCTGGCGGCCAGCGGAATTGGTCGGTTACGAGATCGAGCTATGCCTAGGCCATCGGGGCTTCGCGTCACGTCAAAGGCGGCTGATGCGTTGGAAGCCACTACCGTCCTAACAGTTTCTACGAGAGGAATTAGCTATGCGATCCGCAACGGTTCTCTCGTCGTTGCTCGCGCCGGCTCTATGGGCGGTTCATCTTTTGCTCGTCGTCTGGGGACTTAACGCCGCGGCACGGTCCGAGCCGGTGTTTTGTTCCAGCGATTCATCGATCCTGGCGACATCGAATCAGACAACGGGGACCGCAACGGCATGTCCGTTTGTGCTTGCGGGATCATCAAGCAATGGATCGGGGTGATTGGACTTTGGCTTTGCGAACTCAAAGGTATCGAGACCAATATGGGTATCAAGCTCGATGCGGCATTCCGTGCGGCTGGATTGCCCGCGCCCTCAATGCACATGGAGGCGGTGGTTGGGGGAACCAAGGGCGGATTCGAATGGTCAAACCAGACCGCCGAACTTATTGTCACGATGCTGCCGGAAATCCAGAGCCGGGGAGTTGCGACGGCCGCTGAGGTCGATATTGAAACTTTGGGACAGCGCATGCAGCGCGAAATCGAGGCGGGTAGTGTGATCGTGAGTCGCTCGGAAGTGGGCGCCTGGTCGCATGCCTTGAACAAGCCATAACAAGACTGGAGCGACAGGTAGTCCGTAACAATCCTTTCCTGGCTACCATCTCAAACGACTGCTTCGCGCCTCATCTCGGTCGTAGAGGTCAGCCTCGACGCTTCACGAAAGCGGAAATGCTTGCGACCACTTGGAGGTCGTGATCAAGCCAGGATCGGGCATTTCCCCTTGCCGGATTGTAGGCAGTCGATCAGCTCGCATTCTAACCGGCAGCCTTAGGTAGCCCGGCCGAAATGCAGACTGTGGACTGACCTGCATGCTCCATGTCGAGCCGACCGTCTAATGAGCTAACCTCCAAGCTATTCCATTCGAGCAAG
Organism: Mesorhizobium sp. P2_E6; assembly: GCF_056403835.1. Lineage (NCBI taxonomy): Bacteria > Pseudomonadati > Pseudomonadota > Alphaproteobacteria > Hyphomicrobiales > Phyllobacteriaceae > Mesorhizobium > Mesorhizobium sp. P2_E6. The sequence goes on along the minus strand of NZ_JBFUEQ010000020.1, from coordinate 41,107 downwards.
TCGCCGTTGACAAGTGTGCGCCTGCTCGTGTTCTATTTCGCAAGCGCACATTTTTCCGCGTAACACATCGCGTCCGGCAAGGCCGGACAAGGGCAGCATGGCCCCGCCGCGTCTCATCGAGCATGGGGTGCGTGTGGGGCCTTTGTTTTTTGAGGTCCGGGTGAAGACGTTCAGGGTCGGTATTCTTTATTCGACCACCGGTCCCTACGGGGCGATCGGGCGCGACTGCCGCGCCGGCGCCGAATTCGCCATCGAGGAACTGGAGAAGGCCGGCAGCCCCGTGCGCATTGAGCCGGTGTTCGGCGATCCGGCCGGGCAGCCGGAGCGCTACCTCGATCTGATCCGTTCGATGCTGCGCGACGAGGGCTGCCGCAATGTGATCGGCACCATCACCTCGCTGTCGCGCAAGGATGTCATCCCGCTGGTCGAGAAATATGACGGGCTGCTCTGGTACATCTGCCCCTATGAAGGTTTCGAGGCCAACGAGAACGTCATCTACACCGGCGCCTGTCCCAACCAGCATCTGATCCCGCTGTTCGACTATATGCTGCCGCGCCACGGCAAGCGCGTCTATCTCGCCGGCGCCAACTATGTCTGGGGCTGGGAGATGAACCGGCTGGCGCGCGAGCTTCTCATGCGCGCCGGCGGCGAGGTGGTGGGCGAGCGCTGCCTGCCGATCGAGGAGACCGATGTCGGCCTGCTCATCGCCGACCTGGAGCGCCATAGGCCGGACTTCATCCTGAACAACATGATCGGCCCTTCGAGCTATGCCTTCCTTGCCGCCGTCAAGCAGCTCGCCGCGCACGATCCCGCCTTCGCGCCGGAGCACTGCCCGGTGCTGAGCTGCGACCTGACCGAATGCGAGCTCGGCGAGATCGAGCCGGGCGTGGCTATCGGCCAGCTCTCGACGGCTTCCTATTTCGAAAGCCTGGCGTCGTTCGAGAACCGCGGCTTCAAGCAACGCGTCGCCGCCCGCTTCGGCGCCGAGCGTCGCGTCTCCAGCTTCTTTGCCGGCGCCTACGCCGCCGTGAAACTTTGCGCCGAGGCGGTGTCGGAGGCCGACCGCGACGACCCTGCCAGCGTGCGCGGCTTCCTGCATGCCCGGCCGCGGCAGACTGTGCTCGGCACGCTGGCCATCGATCCGCGCACCAACCACGCCGCCTTGCCCTTCCATCTGGGCCGCATCAACGAGCGCTCCGGCTTCGACATCATCGCCTCGCATGGCGCCATCGCCGCCGACCCTTATCTCGTCGGCACGCTGCCCATCCAGCACGCCCCGCATCTGAGGGTGGTGCAATGACGCGCACGCCCAATTTCGTTTCCTGGCGCGCCGCGATCCTGCATCGCGCCGACGACAACATCGAGCGCCTGAAGCGGCAGCTTGAACGTCTCGGCGTCACCGTTCTGGTGCAGTGGAAGCCGCTCGATCTTGCCGAGACGCCGGCCGATATCGTCCTGGTCGATGCCGATCAGGGGTGGGACGATCTGTTGCCATGGAATGGCGACGATGCACCGGTTCCGGTGGTGGCACTCCTCGGCTCCGAAGCGCCGGGCCGCATCGCCTGGGCGCTGGCCAAGGGCGCCGGCGCGATCATGGCAAAGCCGGTCGTCGCCTCCTCGGTCTATCCGGCGCTGGTGCTTGCCACACATGCCCATCACGAGCGTACCGCTGTGCGGGCGCGCATTGCCGGCCTGGAGGAGCGCTTGCGGCTCAGGCCGATCGTCCATGACGCTATGCGCTCGATCATGGCCGCGCAGGGTACGGATGAGGACGGCGCCTATCGCATCCTTTGTCGCCTCGCCATGCAGCGCCGACTCACCGTCGAGCATGTCGCCGCGGCCATCGTCGCCGGGCATGAGCCCGTGCCGCGGGCGATGTAGGCGCCGCATGCGGGTTTTGCGCGAACTTGTCAGACGGCCTTCCGCCCTGTTCGGGCTGATCGTGGTCGTCATCGTTTTGCTGGCGGCGATCTTCGCGCCCTGGATCGTGCACTTCTCGCCGGACAACCAGCTCACCGACGGCCTGTCGCTCGAAGGCGCACCGCTGCCACCCAGCGGCGAGCATTTGTTCGGTACCGACACGCTTGGACGCGACCTCTTCTCGCGCGTTCTGTTCGGCGCCCGCACGTCGCTGATCATCGGTCTCGTCGCCAATGGCGTCGCCGTCGCGATCGGCCTTCTCGTCGGGCTGCTCGCCGGCTATCTGCGCGGCACCGTCGGCAATTTGCTGATGCGCTTCACCGACCTGATGATGGCATTCCCGGCGTTGCTGCTCGCCATCGCGCTCGCGGCGTTGCTCAAGCCCAGCCTGTGGATCGTCGCCATGGTCATCGCGCTGGTCAACTGGGTGCAGGTCGCCCGCATCGTCTACACAGAAACGCGCGGCCTGGTGGAGCGCGACTTCATCGTCGCCGAACGTTCGCTCGGCGCCGGCAATGGCCGCATCATCTTCCTGCACATCCTGCCGCATCTGATGCCGACAGCGATCGTCTGGGGCACGCTCGGCATCGCCACCACGGTGCTGCTCGAGGCGACCTTGTCCTTTCTCGGCATCGGCGTGCAGCCGCCACACCCCTCCTGGGGCAACATCATCTTCGAGAGCCAGAGCTATTTCCAGGATGCGCCCTGGCTGGTGTTCATCCCCGGCGCGATCATCCTCGCCACCGCCTTGTCGTTCAATTTGATCGGCGACGCCTTGCGCGACATCCTCGACCCGACGCAGCGCGGGAGGCTGTAACGATGGCCGTCTTCCTCGCCCGCCGTCTTGTCCAGGCCGTGCTGATCCTGCTCGGCGTCGCCGCCATCACCTTCCTTCTGCTCTACTACCTGCCGGCCGACCCCGCCGTGCTGATCGCCGGCCGCTCAGCTACGCCGCAGATGGTGGCCGCGATCCGCCATGAGCTCGGTCTCGACCAGCCTTTGATCATGCAGTTCCTGCACTATGTCGGCTCTTTGCTGCATGGCGACCTCGGCCGCTCCTACACGCAGAAGACCGAAGTGCTGCCGCTGATCCTGGCGCGCTTGCCGGCGACGCTGGTGCTCATGGCCGCCGGCATCGTCGTCGAGGTGGCGCTTGGTTTGACCTTCGGCATCATCGCGGCGGTCTGGCGCGGTGGCTTCGTCGACCGTTCGATCATGATGCTGTCCTTCGTCGGCGTCTCGTCGCCGCAATTCGTCGTGGCGCTGCTGCTTTTATACGTCTTTGCCGCCACGCTCGGCTGGTTCCCGATGTCCGGCTTCGGCACCGCGCGGCATGTGGTGCTGCCGGCCCTCACGCTCGGCGTGCTCGGCGCCGGATGGTACGCGCGCATGGTGCGCTCGGCCATGATCGAGGTGCTGCGCCAGGATTATGTGCGCACCGCCCATGCCAAGGGTCTCAGCGGCCGCCGTGTTGTGCTCAGCCATGCGCTGCCCAACGCGCTGTTGCCGATCATCGCCATGGTCGGCATCGACATCGGCCAGTTCATGAGCGGCGTGGTGGTGGTCGAGGCCGTCTATGGCTGGCCCGGTATCGGCCAGCTCGCCTGGCAGGCCATCCAGCAGGTCGACGTGCCCATCATCATGGGCGTCACCCTGGTTTCGGCGCTGGCCATCGTGCTCGGCAATCTGCTCGCCGACTTCATCGCGCCCTTCGTCGACCCGCGCATCCGCAGCCAATAACCAACAAAACCAACAGAGGAGTGAACTCAATGAACAAATTCGCCAAAAGGATGGGCCTGGCGGCCTTGCTCGCCACCTCCGCCCTGGTGCCGGCCAAGCTTGCCTTCGCCGACACGCCGACCAACGGCGGCGACATCATCGTCACCTATAAGGACGACATCGCCACGCTTGACCCGGCCGTCGGTTACGACTGGCAGAACTGGTCGATGATCAACGCGCTGTTCTCGCGCCTCGTCGACTACAAGCCCGGCACGACGGAGCTCGGGCCGGCGCTTGCCGACAGCTACGACGTCTCCGACGACGGCAAGATCTACACTTTCAAACTGCATCCGGGCGTCAAGTTCACCAACGGCCGCGAGGTGACGGCGGCGGACGTGAAGTGGTCGATCGAGCGCGCCGTCAACCCGAAGACGCAAGGCCCCGGCGCCGGCTTCTTCCACTCGATCGTCGGCGCCGACAAGATGACCGCCGGCACCGCCGACACGATGGAAGGCATTACCGCGGTCGACGACCACACGGTCAAGTTCACCCTGTCGCAGCCCGACGCCACCTTCCTCAACGTCCTGGCGCTGAACTTCGCTTCCGTCGTGCCGAAGGAGGCCGTGGAAGCCGCCAATGGCGATTTCGGCAAACACCCGGTCGGCTCCGGCGCCTTCACGCTGAAGGAATGGACGATCGGCCAGCGCCTCGTCTTCCAGAAGAACCCCGACTATTTCGTCAAGGACCGGCCGCATGTCGACAGCTTCACCGTCGAAGTCGGCCAGGAGCCGCTGGTGGCGCTGCTGCGCCTGCAGAAGGGCGAGGTCGATATCGCCGGCGACGGCATCCCGCCGGCGAAATATCTGGAGATGAAGAAGTCGGCCGAGTTCGAGGGCATGATCGTCGACCGCCAGCAGCTCGAGACCAGCTATGTCACCTTGAACACGCAGGTGAAGCCGTTCGACAACGCCAAGGTGCGGCAGGCCGTCAACATGGCCATCAACAAGGACCGCATCGTGCGCATCATCAACGGCCGCGCCACGCCGGCCAGCCAGGTGCTGCCGCCGCTGATGCCGGGCTATGACCAGAACTACAAGGGCTATGCCTACGACCCCGAAAAGGCGAAGGCGCTGCTTGCCGAAGCCGGGTTGAAGGACGGCTTCTCGACGCAGATCTACACCTCCAACACCGATCCGCAGCCACGCATCACCCAGGCGATCCAGCAGGATTTGGCGGCGATCGGCGTCAAGGCCGAGATCAAGGCGGTGGCGAACCCGAACGTGATCGCCGCCGGCGGCACGCAGGGGCAGGCGCCGATGGTCTGGTCCGGCGGCCTCGGCTGGATCGCCGACTTCCCGGATCCGTCCGACTTCTACGGGCCGATCCTGGGCTGCGGCAGCGCTGTTGCCGGCGGCTGGAACTGGTCGTGGTACTGCAACAAGGACATCGACGCCCGCGGCCAGGCCGCTGACGCCATGCCGGTACCGGCCAAGGCCGAGGAGCGCAACAAGGCCTGGGCGCAGATCTTCACCGACATCCAGACCAATGAAGCACCCTGGATCCCGGTCTTCAACGAACGCCGCGTGGTGGCCAAGTCCAAGCGCATGGGCGGCCCGGACGAGATCTACATCGATCCCACCCGCGTCATCGATTACGAAGCGATCTACGTGAACAAATAGGCTCTTCTCATCTCGCGGCGGCAGGCATCCAGCTCGCCGCCGGGACCGTCCCATGATGCCGCCTGCACGGGAGGGCGGCTTGCCCAAGACAACGAGAAAAAACCATGTGCGTGAAGTGCGACTACACCATCCATCGCGCCAGCCATCATTTCGGCTGGAACCGCGACTTCGAGCCGGCGCAGACGGCAAGGCCCGGCTCGACAATCCATTTCGAATGTCTCGATTCCTCAGGCGGGCAGTTCAACGCCAGCTCCACGGTCGCGGACGTCAGGACGATGGATTTCGGCAAGGTCAATCCGGTGACCGGACCGGTCTATGTCGAGGGCGCCAAGCCCGGCGATGCGCTGAAGATCACGCTGCGCCATTTCGAACCGTCGGGCCTCGGCTGGACCGCCAACATTCCAGGCTTCGGCCTGCTCGCCGACCAGTTCGAGGAGCCGGCGCTGCACATCTGGAAATATGACGCCGCCGCGATGACGCCGGCACTCTTTGGCCCTGGTGGCCGCGTACCGCTAAAACCCTTCGCCGGCACGATCGGCGTGGCGCCTGCCGAACCCGGCCTCCACTCGGTCGTGCCGCCGCGCCGTGTCGGCGGCAATCTCGACATCCGCGACCTTTCGGCTGGCACCACGCTCTATCTGCCGGTCGAGGTCGAGGGCGCGCTGTTTTCGATCGGCGACACCCATGCCGCTCAAGGCGACGGCGAGGTCTGCGGCACCGCCATCGAGAGCCGTATGGATGTCGAGGCGACGATCGAGCTGGTCAAGGACGCGCGGCTGCAAAGCCCGCGCTTCACCACGCCGGGACCGGTGACCCGCCATCTCGACGCGGCCGGCTACGAGGCCACCACCGGCATCGGGCCGGACCTGATGACCGCGGCGCGCGAAAGCGTCATGCGCATGGTCGACCTGCTTGCCGCGGAGCATGGGCTGAAGCCGGTCGACGCCTACATGCTCTGCTCGGTTTGCGGCGACCTGCGCATCAGCGAGATCGTTGACATGCCGAACTGGGTCGTCTCGTTCTACTTCCCAAGAATCGTCTTCAATTGATGGCGGATGCTTCCGGGCCAGAGCAGGACGCCGTCCTGACCGTCGACAGATTGTCAGTGGACGCGCTGACGCCTGAAGGGGCGAGGCGCGTCATCGACGGCATCAGCTTTGCCCTGGCGCCGGGCGAGACATTGTGCATCGCCGGTGAGTCCGGTTCGGGCAAGTCGGTGACGGCGCTTTCGATCATGCGGCTGTTGCCGCGCACCTCGCTGCGCATCGCCGGCGGCGACATCAGGCTCGATCGCCAGAGCCTGCCGCTCCTGTCCGAGCGCGCCATGCGCGATGTGCGTGGCGGCGAGATCGCCATGATCTTCCAGGAGCCGATGACCTCGCTCAATCCGGTACACTCGATCGGCGCGCAGCTGACCGAGGCGATCCGCACCCATCAGGGCGCGGAAGGCGCCAGCATCGAAAGCCGCGCCCGTGCCATGCTCGACGTCGTCCAGATCAACGACCCGGCGCGGCGCATGAAGCAATATCCGCACGAGCTCTCCGGCGGCATGCGCCAGCGCGTCATGATCGCCATGGCGCTGTCCTGCCGGCCGAAAGTGCTGCTGGCCGACGAGCCGACGACGGCGCTCGACGTGACCGTGCAGGCGCAGATCCTGAAACTGATGCGCGAGTTGAAGCGGGAGTTCGGCACCGCCATCATCCTGATTACCCACGACATGGGTGTCGTCGCCGAGATGGCCGACCGGGTGGCCGTGATGCGTGACGGCCGCATCGTCGAGGCAGGCCCGGTGCTCGACATCTTCGAGCGGCCGCAAGCCGAGTACACGCGCGAGCTGCTCGCCGCCGTGCCGCGCCTCGGCGCGTACGCCGCGACCGACGCGCCGCCGAGGGTCACCGCCACCGTCCGACCAGCCGCGCCGGAGGGCGCCGCGCCGGTGCTGTCGGTCAAGAACCTCGTCGTCGATTACGGCGCTTCCGCCAGCCTTTTCCGTCGCCGCGCCGCCGAGGCGCCGGCGGTGCAGGACGTCTCTTTCGACATCATGCCGGGACAGACGCTCGGCCTCGTCGGTGAAAGCGGTTCCGGCAAATCCACCACCGGCAAGGCCGTGCTCGGCCTCGTGCCTTTCACGGGTGCAGTGACCATCGGCGGCACGGCCATCCAGGGCCTTTCCCCCGCCGCGATGCGGCCGGTGCGCCGCGCCGCGCAGATGATCTTTCAGGACCCCTACGCCTCGCTCGATCCGCGCATGACAGTGGGCGCTGCCATCGCAGAACCGCTCGTCATCCATGGCATTGGTGCCAAGGGCGACCGCAACGAGCGTGTGGCCTCGCTTCTGAAGCACGTCGGCCTCGCCGCCGATCATGCCACGCGCTATCCGCATGAATTTTCCGGCGGCCAGCGCCAGCGCATCTGCATCGCCCGCGCGCTGGCACTCGAGCCGAAGCTGATTGTCGCCGACGAAAGCGTTGCGGCCCTCGACGTGTCGGTCCGGGCGCGCGTGCTCGACCTGATGCTGGAGCTGCAGGAGACGCTCGGGCTCTCCTATCTGTTCATCTCGCACGACATGGCCGTGGTCGAGCGCATGAGCCACAACGTCGCCGTCATGCGCGCCGGCCGCATCGTCGAGGCCGGCGCACGCCGCGCGGTGCTGTCATCACCGCGCGAAGCCTACACGCGTGAACTGATCGCCGCCGTGCCTATACCGGTCCCACGCATCGCAAACCCACAGAAGTAGTGTTGCAGAGACCGGCGCACCAAATCATCTCGGCCGGGTTCCGGGGTGAGCGGGTGGGTGGCTAGTGGCCCTACCGACCTTGGCTAGTTTTTCAGGGACTGAACCTGCCAGCCAAGCGGGGCATAAGAGCCTGAACCTGGGATATGCCAGCCTATAGCCTAGCACAACGCGAGAAGTCCCGATTGAGCGACTGTCGATGTGTCGGGCTTGAAGGCGAGGACACGGCTGAATCGCCGATAGCCATGCGCTCAACTCAGCTGCCTAGGGTGTGGGATACCTGCGGCAATCAGGGAATAACAAGTTCAATCAAGAATGGTCCCGTGCGTCGAAATGACATTTTCACCAGATCCGCAAAACGCCCCATCGTCACCGCCTGCGCTGCTTCGACGCCGTATCCCTTCGCCAGATCGATCCAGCGGATCGACGGGTTCTCCAGGCTCATCATGTCCGCCGCGACGCGCCCGGGATTGGCTCCGACATTTGCAAACTCGCCGAGGAGAATTGCGTATTTGCGGTTGGAAAGAATGATCGTCGTGACGTCCAGATCTTCGCGTGCCTGTGTCCACAATCCTTGTGCGGAATAAAGTGCGGACCCGTCCGCTTGCAGGCTCACGACCCGTCGGCCGGGCGCGCCAATTGCCGCTCCCGTGGCAAGAGGAATACCTGCACCGATTGCGCCGCCCGTAAGCTGCAGCCAGTCGTGCTGGGCCGCACCCTTTGTGCCGGAAAAGAAATCGCGACCGAAACTGACGCTCTCATCGACGATGACGCTTTGCTCGGGTAGAAGGGCGCTCAGCACTTGTGCGACCGCCTGCGAGATGACCGTTCCCGTCGGGGGCGATGGCTTTTCCCTGGCGGTTGGAGAGATCGCATGATCAGCAGCGCCCAGTTCGTCCGCAAGCCGTAAAAGCGCGTCGTTCAGATCGTGTTCCGGTCGGGCAAGGACATGTATGACGGCATCCCTTGGCTCGGCCGAAGCAGGTTTGTCTGGGTAGGCGAAGAACGCCACCGGACGCGTTGCGCCCACCAGGATGACGTTTGAAACGTCCGATAGCACCTTCACGGCCTGGTCTATGGAGTAGGGCAGTCGCGTGACCGGATATCGCCCTTCGCCGCGTTCGATGCGGGCATTCGAAACCGGCGCATAAAGTCTCGCACCGGTTGCGGCGGCGATCCTGCTTGCGAGTTCAAGCTGCGGCGCCCGAAGCGCCATGCCGCCAAGAATGATCGCCGTCTGCCGGCCGGACCGCAGCAGGCGCGTCGCTGTCACCACGGCGTCGGGGCTCACCTGCGGAGCGCTGGATACGGGACGGGACGACCCCACAATGCCGCCGGTACTCCAGCAGACATCCGACGGCAATATGAGGGTAGCTATGCCGCCCGGACTCTGCAGCGAGGCTTCGACGGCGGCCGCGGCATCTTCTCCTACCGTGCGCGAACTCGCTGATGTCCTGACCCATCGCGAAACCGGACGCGACCAGCCTTCGGTATCGGCCGTCAGCGGTGCGTCGAGCGGGCGGTGATAGGTCGCCTGATCGCCCACCAGGTTGACGATTGGCGTGTTCGCGCGGCGTGCGTTGTGAAGGTTAGCGAGACCGTTTGCCAGGCCCGGGCCGCAATGCAGCAAGGTTGCTGCTGGCTTGCCGGTCATTCGTGCATAGCCGTCCGCAGCACCCGTCACAACGCCTTCGAACAGGCCAAGCACACAGCGCATGCCGACAATCCGGTCCAGCGCCGCGACGAAGTGCATTTCGCTGGTTCCCGGATTGGCGAAGCATGTGTTCACCCCGCACGCCAGCAAGGTTCTGACCAGGCTCTCGGCACCGTTCATGACTTTTTCCGTTCCATCTCTCAAGATGCGGCTTCAGAGGCTGGTTGGGCTCCGTGGTAGCGCGCTACGCCGATCCCGGAGGGAGACGTGACGGCTTTGAGGGCGGAAGCGAGATCCTTGAGTTTCTGGGGTGTGTAGGCATCGTAGTAGGCTTGGTTCTTGCGGCCGATTGCGTGCTCGGCGCTGAAGCTGCCGCCGAAGTCATTGACGACGATATCGACCACCCAGTCGCGGACGCGTCTTTCGAATGTGCTGTCGGCGGCACTGGTGCCGTCCTTCGACGCAACCAGATTGAAATGCACACCGCCATCGCCGATATGGCCGAAATCGCAGATGGAAACGTCTGGGAATTTCTGCGGGATGTCGATCGCCATTCGTTCGCAGAACGCCATCAGTTGGCCACGGCGGAACGAAAGATCAAAAGCGACAAGCTTGCCCAGATGCTTGACCCCTTCGGAAATCGCATGCCGCAGTGACCAGATCTCATGCGGTGGCCCGATGATCGCATCTTCCAGCGGACAATCCTCGCTTTCCCAGATCTCAGCGAGCACGCTTTCCAGTGTCTCGGAGAGAGGCTGCTCGCCCTTACGTGGGTCCCAACTGCGCGTGATCTCGGCCAGAATGACATAATGGGGTATCACGCCGCCCTGGAACGGGTTCCTAAGGGACGGGATATGGGCCAAAGTCGCCGCGATCGCATTCCCCGACATGCCTTCGAAGGCGGTCAGGCAAGCGCCAAGCCTTGCTTCCATGGCATTGAGCAGCGGCATGACCTTGGCCGGATCCTTTGGCACCAAAAGTGCTGCCGCCGTCTGGCGGGGAACCCTCTCCAGATTGAGAACGCATTCCGTGATCAGGCCGAAGGCACCTGACGTGCCGATGAACAATTGCTTCCAGTCGACACCGGTGTTGTTCTTGCGCAGGTCGCAATTCAGGTCGAGGACAGTTCCGTGTTCGTCCGCCAGGACGACTGTCATGCCAAGGGTATTCTTTCGGACATCGCCGAATCTCAGGAAGCGTGCGCCTCCGGTATTGGTCGCTAGCATGCCGCCCAGCCGCGGATCGGCACCGAGATCGATGGGGAAAAACAGTCCGTGTGGTTCCAATCGCGCATTGAGTTCTGAAAGCCGCATTCCTGCATCGGCACGAACGGATCGGTTGTCGAGGTCGAGTTCGAATTGTCTGGTCATCCGGTCGACGCTCAGAACCGCCTGCCGGCCGCTGGCATCGGGTGTCGATGCCGCGACCACCCCGGTGTTTCCCGCCTGCGGTACGATATGGACCCTCTCTCGCACACAATAGGAGATTGCGGCAGCAGCCTCTTGCGTCGTCGCCGGGCGAACAACGAAGGCTGACTTTCCCTGATCGAAGCGGGCGCCGCCTTCATAAGCGGCCATGTCGGTGGCGGTCAGCACGCCATTGTCGCCAAGGATGGCGCGTAGGTCTGCAACATGGCGGTCGATCTGGATGGCTGACATTCTCGTTCCATTGCTTCGCTAGGGTTGGAGCGCATCGGTGCGCCGGCGAAAGTCGATGCGCCTCAACGGGGGGAGCCGAACTGCCCGACAGGTGTTCCAGGCACGGCCACCCTGAAGCTTATCAGCGAGCCGCTGCTGGTCGTGCCGGAGGCAATCGGGGAGAGGGATGTCACAAAGAGGGTTCGCAGATCGCTGCCCCCAAAGCAGGGCATGGTGGGTGCATCGAGCGGGACAGCCACCGGTTCGAGCATTAAGCCGTCCGGCGCTATTCTGTTGAGCCGCCCCGAAGAAACACCAGCGCTCCAGTACGTGCCGTCCTGATCAACGGCCGCGCCGTCCGGCAGGCCCTTGCTCTCGTCGAGAAGGGCGATGATGCGGCCATTCGAGATGTTTCCGGTCGCTGCATCAAAATCGAACGCCTGGATGAAAGGCCCACGCGAGTCAGCGTGATACATGGTCCGTCCATCCGGGCTCCAGGCCAGTCCGTTCGAGACGTAAACCCCATCGAGGACTTTCCTGCTGCGTCCATCGAGCGTGATGCGATGAAGGGCACCTGAAGGCGCCCTTGGCACTGCATCATGCATGCTGCCGACCCAGAAACAGCCATCGGGTCCGACCTTTCCGTCGTTGAGACGATTCATGGTCATTTCCGGCTCTGGATGGACCAGAAAATCCAGACGCTGCGTTGCCGGATCAAAGAGATGGATGCCGCTGCGCAAGGCGACGACGAGTTGGCCTGCCTCTGCCATGCCGATGCTCCCGACCTCGCAAGGCATCTTGTGGTGCGCGACGGTCCCGGAGGTGGGGTCAAGGCTGTAGATGGCCGGGCGCAGGATGTCGACGAACCAGAGGATGGAACGAACGGGATCCCATACCGGACTCTCGCCAATCTCGAGCCCGAAATCGATGCAGGTCTCGAACATATTGGTTGTTGTCGGCACGTCTATCTCCACCTTGCACTCCAGGACGTCGGCATCCGGTGTCATCTCGGAATTTGATATAGCAAAATTGCTGGGCTTGTCGACTGTCGATCTCCGCTGGGGCGGTCATATTTCTTGGAAAGGGGAGTTTTTCGGTGGGATTCTGGATAAAGCTACCCGCGGCGAGCGGTCTTGTACGTAGCCAGAAATCAGCGATTAATCTCCGGAATCGCTTAACAGGAAGGGGTTTCATCGCGAAACGCTCTGGGTCGCCGGGTGTGTGTCTTGTCGGCCAAAAAAGAGATTGACAGCCGTTCCTGATTGGCATTTATGATATATCAAATCAAGCCATCTGAATTGAATCAGGCGGACAACAAGGGGAATGAGCAATGATCAAAACAGCTGATATGCCCAGAACCGGGCGTGCAATCCGGACCATGCTTCTGTCGACCACGATGGCTGTGATGGTGGCCTCCTCGCTTGGCGGCGTGTCGGCGCAGGAGAAGCCGTTGATCATTGCGCGCAACCTGGCGGTCAACTCGCTCGATCCGGCGCGGACCTCCTGCGACACCTGCAATATCTTCCTCTATGCCGTCTATGAGACGCTCGTGCGCCTCGGCGACGACAACAAGACCATCAATCCGGCCTTGGCGCAGAAGTGGGAAGTCAATGGCGACAACACCGAGTTCACTTTCCACCTCAATCCGAAGGCTGTTTTTGCCGATGGATCGCCGGTCGAAGCCAAGGATGTGAAATGGTCATGGGAGCGGCTGACCAATTTGCAGGGCGGCATGGCCTGGCTGTTCGAAACGGTGAAATCAATCGAGACGCCGGATGCCCATACGGTCGTCGTCAAACTCTCCCAGCCCGACTCCGAATTTCTGGGAAAGGTGATTGCGCCATATGCTGGCATCGTGAACAGCCATGTTGCCATCGAGCATGGCGCCAAGGCTGGCAAGGATGACGCCGCCACCGACTCCGCCGAGCCCTGGTTCCTCGCCAATTCCGCCGGGAGTGGCCCCTATGCCCTGGAATCCTACAGCCCCAATGATGAACTGCGGTTCAAGCGCAACGCGGCCTATTGGGACAAGCCGGCTGCCATCGATGAGATTGTCATCAAGCAGACGAAGGACTCGGTTGCCCAGGCGCAGGTGCTGCAGAGTGGCGATGTCGACATCGCCATGCAGATCGCGCCCGACACCGCCAAGACGATCAACGCGCCTGGCGTTACCGTGGAGACTGTTCCGTCGTACAATTTCATCTACATGGCGATCAGCCCGGGAGCGAAATCCAACAAGGTGCCGATGGACGCAAAAGTCCGCCAGGCAATCGCCTACGCGCTCGACTACCAGGGCATTATCGACTTCACCATCGGCGGTGCCGGCAAGATGGTGCCGGTGGCGATCCCAAACGGGTTCCCCGGAACCGACGGTCTGCCGGTGCCCGTCCATGACGTGGAGAAGGCAAAAGCCCTTCTCAAGGAAGCGGGACTGGCGGACGGGTTTGACATCGAGTCCGTGTTTCCGAACGAGAATTACTATGGCGTCGACATGTCGACCTTGATGCAGCTCGTCCAGCAGGACCTGGCCAAGGTCAACATCCGGCTCCAACTGAAGCCGGTTACCTTCCCCGTCTGGTTGGACACCGTCAAAGGCGACGGGACATCGCTGACGGCATCCTTCTATGCGCCCGACTATTACGGCACCGACCAGTATGTGAAAACATTCGGAATGATCCCAGGCACGCGCTGGCTGAAGCGTTCGGGAGCGGATCGGGTGCAGGGCGTCACCAACATGAAGGAGAAGGAGCTGTTGGACAAAGCCGTCGCATCGCCCACCGAGGCGCGGGATAAGCTTTACAACGAGATCGCCCTGGAGATGATCAAGGATCGCGTCATCGTCCCGTTGGTCGGGCCGGACACGGTACTTGCCTACAGCAGCAAGGTGCAAGGCATGAAGTACAGCGTTACGTCAGTGCTGCCGTTGCAGGACCTCAGCATCAAGAAATAGCGCCGAGCCGCGGAGTGGCCTGATCGAGAGTTCGAATCCATGCAAGCCTACCGATACGTCTTTCGTCGCTTGATTGGGCTGCCGCCACTACTGCTTGGTGTTCTGACCGTTGCCTTCATCCTGTCGCACGGCACACAGGCCGATCCATTGTCGTCGATCCTGCCGGAGCGCCAGCTCAGCAATCCGGAGGCGGTGGCGGCCGCCAAGGCAAGGTGGGGGCTCGATAAGAGCCCGGTCGAGCAATACGTCCTCTATGTCAAGAACGTCGTCACCGGCGATCTCGGCATCTCCTTTCGCACCAAGCGGCCGGTTTCGCAGGATCTCCTGGCGCGTCTGCCGGCCACGCTTGAACTCGTCATCGCTGCCCTGCTTGTCGGGTCGGTGTCAGGCATTCTACTGGGCGTGCTGGCGGCCAGAATGCGCGACACGATCGTCGATCACCTGGTCAGGTTGTTCGCGCTGCTCGGCTCCTCGCTTCCCGTTTTCTGGTCGGGTCTGGCGGTGCTGTCGATCTTCTCCGTGCAGCTTGGCATCCTGCCGGGACCAGGCAGGCTCGATTCACGTTCCACGCCTCTCGATCCAATTACGGGATTCTATACCGTCGACGCGGTGCTGCACGGCAACATGTCCAGCTTCTTCGAGGCCTTGTCGCATCTGATCCTTCCGGCCGCTGTCCTCGGCTGGTCGATCACCGGCATTATCTCGCGGCTGGTGAGGGCGAGCATGCTCGATGTGCTCGGCCAGGACTACATCATGATGGCCAAGGCGAAGGGCGCGAGCAGCAGGCGCGTCCTCTTCCATCATGCGCTGCGCAATGCACTCATCCCGGCGATCACCGTGATCGGCTATTCCTTCGCTTTCCTGATCACCGGCGCTGTTCTGACCGAGACCATTTTCTCATGGCCCGGCATAGGCTCATACGCCGTGGATTCGGCGCGAGCCCTGGATTATCCGGCGATCATGGGCGTAACGATGCTTGGTGGCGCCGCGTTCCTGCTGACCAATCTCTTGACCGACCTTACCTACGTGCTGGTCGATCCAAGAATCAAACTCCAATAGGCGGCGAGATGGTCAATATCGTTTTCGCCCCGTTCCGGCAGCGCCGCCGCCGCCGCGACCTTTGGTCCGTGGTGCCGGGCTATATCGGCCTTGTCATCATCCTGTTCTGGATCATGGCTGCGCTGACGTCGCGATACTGGATACCTTACGCACCGCTCGACATGGTCGGCCGGCGCCTGCAGCCGCCAAGCTTTGCTCACCTGTTAGGTACCGACGCGCTCGGCCGCGATGTGTTTTCGCGCACCATGGCTGGCGCTGTCTATTCGATCCCCATCGCTTTGCTCGTTGTCTCGGTCGGCGCTGTTTTTGGCAGTCTGCTCGGTGCCATCGCCGGCTTCTTTGGCGGCTGGACCAACACGCTTATCATGCGTCTGGTCGACGTGACATTGTCGTTTCCGCCCATGCTTCTGGCCATGGCCGTAGCTGCCTCTCTCGGACCCGGCCTATGGACCGCAACGCTGGCGATGATTGCCGTCTGGTGGCCGCTCTACACGCGGCTGATGCAGGCGCAGGTCATAAGCGTCAAGCAGATGGAGCATGTCGATGCCGCCATCTCATCTGGTGTCAAGCCGCGCCGGCTGCTCATCCGCTACATTCTGCCGCTTTGCTGGACGCCCATTCTGATCAACGCGACGATGGATTTCGGCCAGGTCGTTTTGCTGGCGGCCTCGCTGAGCTTCATCGGACTTGGAGCCGCACCGCCGGCACCCGAATGGGGGGCGATGGTCTCGGACGGCGCGGTCAACTTCTACTACTGGTGGATCGCGGCAGCCCCTGGGATCGCCATTCTGAGTGTCGTGCTGGCGCTGAATTTCATCGGCGACCGGGTGCGCGACATATTGGATCCGAGGAAGCATTCATGAAGGATGAGCCCCTCCTCGATGTCCGGGATCTCAAGATCGCTTTCGACACGCCGTTCGGATATGTCGACGCCGTGCGTGGTGTGTCGTTCTCCATTCGCAAGGGCGAGATCATCAGCCTGGTTGGCGAGTCCGGATCCGGCAAAAGCATCACCATGCGTGCTGTCATGGGACTCTTGCCGCGGTCCGCTCGCATCAGCGGCTCGGTGAAATTGCTCGGCAGCGAATTGATAGGCTGCCCGGCGAAGAAACTCGAGCAACTGCGCGGCTCCAGAATGTCGATGATCTTCCAGGATCCGCTGACCGCCTTGAACCCGGTGCTGACGGTCGGAGACCAGGTCGTGGAGGCGATACGCATCCACAATCCCACGCTCTCGGCGAAACAGGCGCATGACCAGGCGCTTGGGCTGCTTTTCGAAGTCGCGATACCGTTTCCGGAAAGGCGCATGCAGCAATATCCGCACGAATTTTCCGGCGGAATGCGTCAACGTGTGGTGATTGCCATCGCGATCGCGAACAAGCCGGACCTGATCATCGCCGATGAACCGACGACGGCGCTCGACGTCACGGTCCAGGCTCAGATCCTGGAACTCCTGAAGCAGCTCTGCCGCCAGCAGGGCACCGGGCTGGTTCTGATCACGCATGATCTTGGCGTTGTCGCCGGTATGGCCGAAGCTGTCTCGGTGATGTATGCCGGATCGATCGTCGAGCGTGCCGCCGTCGATGATCTGTTCGATCAGCCCGGCCATCCGTATACCCGCGGCCTGTTGGGCTCGCTTCCCGAGATGAAAGGCGAGATCGGCCGTCTCATCGACATCGGCGGTGCTCCGCCGACGGCTCAGACCATGCCGTCGGGTTGCGCGTTCAATCCGCGTTGCCATTTCGCTGTCGATCGGTGCCGGAGCGAATCGCCATTGTTGATGAAGGCCGGTGCCTCGGATGTGGCATGCCATTTGGCATCGATGCTGCCGCAGTACCACAGCCGAAGGAAAACGGCATGACATCGGCCGTCCGCGATGGTTCGGCACCCAATCAAACCGGCGACGAAATGCCTTCGCAGGGAGAGATACCAGTACTGCTTTCGGTCAAAAACCTGGTCAAGGAATTCGGCACCGGCGGAGCTTTCTCGGGATCGAAGAGCGCGCCGGTCATCCGCGCGGTCGCCGGAGTAAGTTTCGATCTGGCGACAGGAGAGACGTTGGGGCTTGTCGGCGAATCCGGTTGTGGCAAGTCGACGCTAGCGCGCTGCATCCTGCGGCTGTCTCCGCCGACCTCGGGAGAGGTCTTCCTTAATGGCGTGAATCTCGCAAAGCTCAGTGAGGAAGAGATGCGGCGGCAGCGCCGGCATCTGCAGGTGGTGTTTCAGGATCCGTTTGCATCTCTTCATCCGCGCATGCGGATCGGCGAGATCATTTCAGAGCCTCTGGGCCTCCTTGAGATGACGAAGAAGCAACGACTGGATCGCCTTCACGAACTTGTCGACCTGGTCAAACTGAGTATGGAGCATCTTCAGCGCTTCCCGCACGAACTTTCAGGCGGTCAAAGGCAACGCGTGGGCATTGCCCGCGCGCTTGCGGTCAATCCCAAGGTGGTGATCCTGGATGAGCCGGTCTCTGCGCTCGACGTCAGCATTCAGGCCGGCATTTTGAACCTGCTCGCGGATTTGCAGGAACGGCTTGGTCTCTCCTACCTTTTCGTCGCGCACAACCTTTCTACGGTTCGTCACATCTCGAACCGGGTCGCGGTCATGTATCTTGGAAAGATCGTCGAACTCGCGCCAAGGGAACAGATTTTTGATAGCCCCAGACATCCCTACACCCTCGCCTTGCTTTCGGCTGTGCCAACAGCCGATCCAAGGAGCGAGCGTCAGCGAAAGCGGATCGTCTTGAAGGGGGACTTGCCGAGTCCTGCCGCGCCGCCAAGCGGCTGTAGGTTCCGGACCCGATGCTGGAAGGCACAGGAACTATGCGCAACCGAAGAGCCTGTGCTGCGCACGATAGGCAAGTCTACTTTCGCCTGCCATTTTCCTGAGCCAGACACGGGACAAGGTTTGTCCTGAGCGTCAGCGCAGCGATGGAACGCCTGCGCACTTATGCTATGGGAGAAAGAGCTTCTGCAGTTTGACCCCGTCTGATGAGCAGTCATGAA
Source organism: Mesorhizobium sp. P2_E6 (assembly GCF_056403835.1). Classification (NCBI taxonomy): domain Bacteria; kingdom Pseudomonadati; phylum Pseudomonadota; class Alphaproteobacteria; order Hyphomicrobiales; family Phyllobacteriaceae; genus Mesorhizobium; species Mesorhizobium sp. P2_E6. Next base: position 22,747 of record NZ_JBFUEQ010000020.1, on the reverse strand, counting down.
CTCCCCAGCGATGGAAGAAATCGATCTGGAGCCTGAGGGGCCCGATGCAAACCGCGACAGTTTGTCGGAGCGCATCTACGCGCGGTTGCGCATCGATTTGATGACCGGACAATACGAGCCCGGGAGCCGGCTCAATATTCGCCGGCTTGCTGCCAACTACGATATGTCTCCAACCCCGGTGCGTGAGGCAATCGTCCAACTCGTTCGCGAGGGCGCGTTGGAATTGCGGCTTGGCCATCAGCCTCGCGTGCCGGTCCTGACCATTCCGCAGTACATCAACATCCGCGAGACCAGGGCGCCGCTCGAACGTCTGGCCGCCGAGCTGGGCGCCGTCCACATCAGCGAGGAAAACATAGAAACCCTGAAGGCGCTACACGACAGGTTCGTTCAATCCGAAAACCAGGAACGCTGGAAGGAAGCCCTGGCGGCCAACCAGGAGTTTCATTTCACCATCTACCGGGCTTCGGGCAATGATGTGCTGGTGCGCTGCATTGAAAATCTGTGGCTGCTGGCCGGCCCGTTTGTGAACAATCAATATCCTCTCGTGCGCAGCGCTGCCCACAGCGTGCATCCGCATCTGCTGATTATCGACGCTCTCGCACGCCGGGCACCCGGCGAAACCGGCGAACTGGTCGTCCGGGATTTGCGCGAAGGGTCTTATGTGATCCTCGAGAAGATCAAGAATGAGGCCAATGCAGGGCATGTGAAAAAGTCTCGGCGCAAGAAAGCCGAGGCTTGATCGGTCCGCTGTCGGCGGCCGCGTTGGCGCGGTGGGTCTCGGCCCTATTTTGAGGGTGTCGCTTTCGTCGCGCGCCGCGCCTTGAGCTTCTCTGCACCTATTACCGCATTCCGGTCCATCATCTTCCAAAGATTGCGCGGACTGGCGCCAAGCTTCTTGACGACCTTGCCGCGCTCGAGCGGCGCGAAGGCCTCGATCGTATTCTTCCGAATGGCTTCCAGGACGATGCCGGCGACAAACTCCGCGGTAACCGGCGTTCCGGCAAAGGACAGGGCCATTGCGTCGTCTTCGGCTTCCTTGTCGAGCATCGGTGTTTCGGTCGAGGTCGGATGGACGATCGTGAATTTCACCGGGCTGCCGCGCTCTTCGAGCGCGAGGGCAAGATGATAGGCACGAAGCGCGTGTTTTGCCGCCGCATAGCTCGCGATGCCAGGAAAGGGCAGGAATGCCGTCATGCTGCAGACGGTGACAAGGTGGCCGTGTCCCTGCGCCTTGAACTTCGGCAAGGCGGCCATCATGCCCCTTACGGGGCCGAAGAAGTTCGTCCGCATCGTGTCCTCGTGCTTCTCCATCGTCAGGTCACGGGCGTAGCCCGTGTGGACGATCGCCGCGTTGTTCACCAGAACGTCGAGGTGTCCGAATTTTTCCCAGACATGATCAAGGACTTGGTCCCACTGCTCTGACGAGCAGATGTCCAGTTTGACCGTTGAGGCGGCGGGACCGATCGACTTCGCAACCGTCGTGGCGCCGGGCAGGTTGATGTCGGCCAGCACCACGGTGTTGCCGGCTTCGGCGGCCAGCCTGGCGAGAGCCGCGCCGATGCCGCTTGCCGCGCCGGTGATGAGAAAGACCTTTGGTTTGGACGGTTTCATTTTGCCTCTGTCTGTTGCGGTCAGGCGCTGCGGCCTGGACGGTAAACTTGCTAGAAGTAGGTGCGGACCGAACTGATCACCTGGTAGTTCTCGTCAACGACGTGCAGTACGCGCCATTTGTCGAAGGTCAGGCACGGGTGCGAGATGCCGAAGCCGACCATGTCGCCAACCGTGAGCGGCGAGGCCGCCGGGATGGTCATGTGACAGTGTTGGTCGTTCAGCCGCGTGACGATATGGTCCGGCGATAGCTTCTGCGGCTTTTCCATACCGCTTCCAGGCCGAAACCACGTCAGCGCCACCGGTTGGTCGTCGTAGGAAACGTCGCGCTTGCCGAGCCCGGCAATCAGCTTTTCGTCCTCCGGCCGGGATTGCACGTAGGCCCAGACTTCGAGGGCCGGCGTAAGCCCACCGCGAGAGTTGGCAAGCTCGGGATTGCGTTCCCTGAGTGCATCGACGGCTTTGGCGTAAAGGACGGAATCGTGCGTTATGTAGCAGCCGGATCGCACCAGAACCATGCTCGGCCGCGACAATGCCGCGGCTCCCAGTCCTTCGACCACCACATTGTAGAAGGCGGAGCCTCCGGCACTCAGGATGATCGGATCTGCCGCAAACAGATTTTCGGCGTCGCAAAGGCGCGCAAGTGAAACCATCTGCCCGACAAAGTTTTCGACAAGCGTCAATGTCGCCCCATTGTCGGCGCCTTTAAGGAGGCCTTCGAAGCCTTCGATGCCGCGAAGCGCGAGCAGGCCCTCGGTGCTCCCGATGTAACGAGCGAGATCCAGGGCTTCGTCACGGCTGCGGCAGCCGGTACGACCGCCGGGATAACCGAGTTCGACCAGCACTTGCAGGGGGCGGCTCGATCCTGCCTCGCGGGCGGCGTCTGCAATCGCGCGGATGTTCTCCTGCGAGTCTGCCAGAAACAGGAATTCAAAACTCGAATCGGCCGCCAGTTCGCCAATCACATAGTCGATGGCCTGCCGTCCGATGAGCTGGTTGGCCAGGAAGATCCGCTTGACGCCGAAGCTGCGGGCGACCTGGATCTGATGCAGCGTTGAAACGGTAATCGCCCAGGCTCCATCGGCAAGCTGGAGGTCGAACAGGGCAGGGCACATCGTGGTCTTGCCGTGCGGCGAGAGCACCGCGCCGGCATCGGCCAGGAAGGATTTCATCCATGCGCTGTTGTCGCGCACGGCCTTGTCCCTGAGGACCGCAACAGGGAGCGGTAGATCTTCCCGAAGGAGATTCCAGTGTTTCGCCGCGACATCGTCGATCGGTATAGGCCCGCTCACTGGGGGGACGCCTTTGTCCAGGGAGGACAAGGGGAGATCCATGGAGTTTAGAAGCGAGAGCATCGGTCGACAACCTATTTTGATATATGATTGTTACATTCTCCAGCCTGCTTGAGCAAGTAGGAGTTCTCGTCGAAATTGCGCCGGAGGCGACAAAATCGCACTCCGCAGAGAACGTGAAGGTCTTCATTAAACTCGGACACAGTCAGGAAGCGAGAGGATTGCCTAATTTTGATATTTCAAAAATGCCTATCCTCGGTTAATGATGGCTGGCGCCGCGCTCACTGAACCTCGATGGAGATTTTCTTGAAGAACGCCCTCAAAGCCCGGCTCGCGGCCGGCAGGGCCTGCCTGAACGGCTGGCTCGCAATCCCTTCCGGTTTTTCCGCGGAAGTCATGGCACGAGCCGGCTGGCACAGTGTGACGGTAGATCTGCAGCATGGCGTGCAGGATTATCTCAGCATGGTTCAATGTTTTCAGGCCATGGGCGCATATCCCGTGACGCCCATGGTTCGCGTGCCCTGGAACGAGCCTGGTATCATCGGCAAGGTTCTTGATGCCGGAGCGTGGGGTGTCATCTGCCCGATGGTCAACACCGCGGAGGAAGCCAGGGTCTTGGTCGCAGCCTGTCTTTATCCGCCAAAAGGAGATCGCTCGAACGGTCCTGTCCGCGCTGGCGGCTATGGCGAACCAGGCAATCACTATCAAGGGTTCGCCAATGATGAGCTGCTGGTTCTGCCCATGATCGAGACGCGGCAAGCGGTCGATAATCTCGAAGAAATTCTGGATGTACCTGGGATCAGCGGCGTCTATGTCGGCCCGAGCGACATGGGCCTGTCCTTCGGAATGTCCCCGACACTGGATAGGGAAGAGCCGGAGATCCTGGATATCTATGCGAGGATCATAGAAGAGACCCGCAGGCGTGGTCTGATCGCGGGTCTTCACAATGCCGCCCCTGCCTATGCCGGGCGTATGATAGGGCTCGGATTCCGTATCATTACCATAACCAGCGATGCCACCCTCCTTGGCAAGATCGCTCAGGAAACGGTCCGGCAAATTCAGACGGCTGCCGGCGAAGCAGCCCGATGATGTTCGAGGCGCCATCGGAGAGGTTGAGAAAGCTCGGTTTGACGCTGCCGCCGAGAAGAAAGCTGGTCGCCAACTTCCTGCCGTACAAGCGACATGGAGACCTGCTTTTCCTCTCCGGACAAGGCCCTGTGAGCCATGAAGGCGTGAGACATACGGGCAAGGTCGGGCTCGACGTTAGCGTGGGCGAAGCGTACCAGCATGCGCAGCTGGCCGCGCTCAATCTGCTATCCGTCGCGGATGCAGCGGCGGGCTCAATCGACCGTGTCGCAGAGATCGTCAGGGTGCTCGGATTCGTGAACGCGGCTGCAGATTTTACCGGCCATCCTGCCGTCGTGAATGGATGTTCGGACCTGCTTGTTTCAATCTTTGGAGCGCGCGGTATGCACTCACGTTCTGCAAAAGGTGCAGGTTCGCTCCCCAACAACATCACAGTGGAAATCGAAATGGTAGTTGCGCTTTCGCAATAGCGTCTGATCGACGCGAAAGGACGCATATTGGTCGCTAGTTCGACTGTTTGGCTACGGAGCCATACGAAACGATGCGGGAAGATTTCTGACTTGGTCCACGAAAAAACTCAATAAAATCAACATTATTGATACGTCCTCCGGGCCAACCAGTTTCTTTTGATAAAGAACATTTGCTTCGCGGAGGAGGGGCGCACGATAGATGCGACAACATCCAAGGTGGGTGTTTCTCTATGGGGGCGGATTCGGCGGTCACCAGAGTAAGACAAACGCTATCAGTGTGCTACCTATTGTGATACAAAAACAGGGCGCGGCGCTGGGCTCAGTACGCCACCCTCCATCGACCTAATCAATCATTTCTGCGACCGCACCGCCCTATGCAACCAGCTATGCCCACGGGCGCAACGGGGTCGCACTCAATCCCGTCGCCACGCAGCTTTCCAGGCGGCTTCGCTCGCGGCGCCGAGCCGTCAACTGACCTGAATACGGCGGGTCACCTGTCCGTTGCTCTCCCAATAGGTGTGTTTTTTGGCAATCCACGGATCGCTCATCGCCGGCTGAATGTTGCCGCTCTTATCGATCGCGCGCGAGGTGACTGTGTGCTCCCCGGCGGACGGCTTGGGCCAGTCCAGAGACCACATCTTCCAGGCGAACTCCGCCTCTTCGGTGCCGTCAATGGTCGCCGGCATCCACGGCCCATCGTCGATCTTCACCTCGACCCGGTCGATCGGCGCACCCCAGGCGGCTCCGACGATCCGGTAGTCGCTGCCGAGATGGGTCACCCGGGCCGGCGCCGATTTGAGGCGTGCCCGTCCGACGGAGGTTTCCGCCCACACGGTCTCGCCATTATGGTCTTCCTCGCGGACCGTGACGTAGTCGCGTCCCATGAACCGGCTCTCGAAGCGCTGGTCGCGCACCTCGATGCGCTTGAGCCATTTCGCGTTCGCGATCCCGTACCAGCCCGGCGCTATCAGCCGCAGCGGGAAGCCGTTGTCGGCCGGCAAGGAAGTTCCGTTCATTTCGTAGCAAAGGATGTTCTTTGGATCCATGGCGTCGGCCAGCGACATGCTGCGCGCGAAATTCTGCTTGAACGTGACCTCGTCGGCTCGTTTGATCTCGCCTTCGTCTGTGCCCCAGAAGACGACCTCGATGCCGCTGTCGAGGACCCCGGCCTCCTTCAGGATCGGGGCGAGCGGCGTACCCGCCCAGCGGGCATTGCCGATTCCGCCGTTGAAAAACGGCAGGCCGGTATTGCCTGAACATTCGATTGTGAAGGTGACTTCCTCGCGCGGCCGGGCCTTGATGTCGGCAAGCGTCAGTGCCATCGGCTTTTTGACCAGGCCGGCGATTTCGAGCTTCCACGTGCTTTCCTCAATCACCGGCCTGTTGAAATGCGCGATTGAAAAGAACTTGTCATTGGGTGTCACCCATGAATCGAGGTCCTCCCAGACAATCTGATTCTTGATGACCTCTGGCACCGGGTTCGGTGGCAGTTGATCGAGCCATTTGACGACTTCCTCGCCGGGCCGTGTCGGAAAAGCGTAAGCCCGCGAGGCGTGAAGGGCGGCGATTGCGGCAAGAGCCACGCTCCCTTGAATAAGTTCTCTGCGTTGAAGATGAGGCATGCTGTTTTCCTCCCAGTTGATCCGGAACGGGCTGCAGCGTGCGTATTGGGCCGTAGCCTGATCACGGACAGGCGCACAATGAACGACTGCCCCACCCGGATCTCCGGACAGTCAGGCAATCAGCGAGGCATCTCAAGCATGTGAAGCATTGGACGAAACTCTGCTCGGGTTTCGTCCTAGGAGAGTGCGCCTTCGAAGAGGAAGTGTCCACAACCTGGACGGGACGTGATAACTTTGTGGCGTTCTAGGCCGATTCCATCCCTGCCATTTGCTGCTCGGGGGAGGTATTAGTCCGCGTCTGGCGCTCATTGCTCATGCCCGTTAGCGAGGATTATCAGCTAAGCGGCAGGAGCCAAGAGCTACGCTTCGGGTTTGCTTGGACGCCGACATAACCGGCGCAGCCCACGAGGCCACGGGCCACCTTGGGCGGCATCGGCGCCATGGTGGCACCGGACCACCAATATCTGATTGGCCGGTCTTGAGCGGCCATATCTTTAGATATGGTTGGAACACACAACCGTTGGAACTGCGGGTTTGCTGGTTGGGAACCCTTGGAAAGCGTTGGAGCACTCCAGTTGGAAGGACCGTTGGAAGCGGTTGGAACATTGAATCGGTGCGGCTGAGTTTCGCGCCTCCCACCCCATGCAAGCACAGCTATGAGCTCCGCGTGTATGGTGCGCTGCGCGACCTCCGGACCCTTGTCAGTGATGCCGCGAAGGTCGCGCTCAAACCTATTGCGCCCGTTCAGTTGCGAGCGTCGCATGACGCAATCATCGGACGCACGGATCGCTCTGGTTTGCGCGGATGCTGGCACAAATTGGATTTCGGAGGCCGCTTTGCGTAGCCGTCGACTTTGTGCCCGTCCCCGAAATTTCGAAAATAATGCGTTGCCGAAATATGCGGACTTGCCTGCGCGACTTAGGACAGCCTCGTGAAAGCCTGTCGCGCCGGAGGCTTCAAACCTCTATAATGCACGTCTTGGCGGCGCGCCGTGGGAGGGCCGCGATGCAGGAACGTCGGGAAGCGAGGCGACTGGCCGCCATCATGGCCACCGACATCGTCGGCTACTCGCGCCTGATCGAGGCGGACGAAAAAGCGACGCTCGCCGCGATCCGATCGCTCCGCTCCAACGTCATTGATCCCGCAATCGCCGAGCATAACGGCCGCATCGTCAAGCTGATGGGCGACGGCGCGATCGTCGAATTCGGCTCGGTGGTCGATGCTGTCGCTTGTGCCGTGACCATCCAGCGCGACGCGCGCGCACAACAACGCGACATGCTTCCGGAACGCCGGATCGCCTACCGCATAGGTGTCAATCTGGGTGACGTCGTCGTCGAGGGCGACGATCTGATGGGCGACGGGGTCAATATCGCGGCGCGGCTGGAACAGATTTGCCCGTCCGGCGGCCTGCTGGTTTCAGCCGCCGCCTACGATCAGCTGCAAGGCAAGATCGACATCGCGTTCGACGATGCTGGCGAGCAGCAGGTGAAGAACATCACCCGGCCAGTGCACGTCTACCGCGCGCGGATCGATGGCATGGTGCACGCCTTGCCGCGCAGATCGACCCGACCTCGCTGGCTCATACCGTCTGTCGCGGTCGCGGTCCTGGTTGTGCTCTTGGCGGGTGGTGGCGCGTGGTGGTCGTGGCCGGCGACGACCGCCGATGCCAAACCGTCGATGATGGTGCTGCCCTTCGACAATCTGAGCGACGACAAGGAACAGGGATACCTCGCCGATGGCATGAGCGAGGACCTGACCACTGAGCTGGCGCGCGTGCCCGGCCTTCTCGTCATGTCGCGCACGGCCGCGGTCACCTACAAGGACAAGAAGATCCGGCCGGATCAGATCGCGAAGGAGATGCACGTCCGCTACATCCTGGAGGGCAGCGTTCGTCGTGCGGGCGACGACGTGCGCATCAATGCGCAGCTGATCGATGCGACCACCGGGACGCATTTGTGGGCCGAGCGCTTCGACGGTGCCTGGAGCGATGTGCTCACCCTGCAGAACAGGGTTGTCGACAACGTTGCGATGGCACTGGAGCTTCGCCTCGTTCGGGCCGCGGGCGATACGACCCCTGGCAGCACGGGCAATCCAGCGGCCTATGAAGCGTATCTTCAGGGACTGGAGCTCGAGGGTCGCGGCTCGCCTCAGGACTTCGTCGGCGCGCTGGCGCATTTCAAGCGGGCGATCGCACTCGATCCGGGTTACGGCAAGGCCCTGGCCGAGCTTGCTTGGATCTATGATCAATCGGCCGGCAACGAAGAGAGGGAGCGGGCGCTTGGCACGGGTCATATCGAGACCTTGCATCTTGCCTGGGGCGCGCTTCAGGAAGCGCTGAAGCATCCTTCGTCGAACGCCTATCAACTGATCGCTCGAAAGCACACGTTCAGTTGGCAGGCGGACGCGTCGATTGATGCTCTGGAGCACGCCATCGCGCTCGATCCGAGCGACGTCTGGAACTACCGCGAAATGGCGTTGGCACAGATCTTCGCCGGCCATCCGGACGAGGGGCTCGCCTATGTGGCGGCGTCGCTTCGCGTCGATCCGCGCGACGGGGGATGGCCGAACTGGCTGCGCGGCCTGGCCGCGTTCTCGCTTGGAAAATACCCGGAAGCGGTAGCCTCTCTGGAGAAGAACGTCGCGCTGGGCACAAACCCCGAATACGGCGACTTGCTGCCGCTGATGTCTGCCTATGGGCATCTCGGCGCGACCGACAAGGCCGCTTCGCTCCTGCCAAGGATCCTAGCTTACTCAAAAGCCTATGGCGACGGGGGTGGAATGACTGTTCTGCTGGCCGCCCAAAACATGACCTACATGAAGCTCGAGGACGTCATGCGCTTTCAGGAGGGGCTGCTCAAGGCCGGTATTCCGGAGCTGCCGTTCGACTTCGATCCGAGATCGCCGGACAGGCTGAACGGCGACGAGATGCACCGGCTGATGTTCGGCCATACGATCGCCGGGCGTGTGCTGGACGGCGCGACGAACGCCGGCACTATGCAGGCGAAGGATTTCAAGAGCGGGGTCCCGTGGAGCGTCACAGCGTCGGCAGATGGATCGACCTATGCCTACACATGGGGTGATGTTGCCGACAGCGGCGGGCATGCGCATTTCGAGGGCAACCGGGATTGTTTCTATTTCAGGGACACAAGGGCCTGTGCCGCGATCTTTCGGAATCCGAACGGCACGCGCGCGGAACAAAACGAATATTACTGGCTGCACCATTGGAATCTCATTGCATTCTCCGTGGCGAACTAGGGCGTGAACTCACAAACGCGCAGCCATAGGTATTTGCGCCTTCGGGCTTGGCGAACAATTAATCGCCGAACGCATATTTCTGCGGGATGATTGTCGCTCGATTCTTCTTTATTGCATATGCGGCCTTGAGATCAGCTCCAGACCTTGGTCTGACTAGGCAGAACGTCCGCTGTCGTCCTTCGGACGCCCAGAGCCCGCCATTCCGCTTTCGGCGAACTGCCATCATGTGCGAAGTCGCATCAGATTGGCTGCTTCTGGCGCTTTAGCCGGTCGCTGAAGTCGCAGAACATAATCTATGGAACGGCAATCGTGGTTCAAGCTCAAGCTCTGTCTTCGCGCACGGCATGCTTGCGTCACCAAATCGCCAGCTGCTGTAACCCTAGATCAGCCCGTGCATCGTCAGTTCAGCCTTCAGATAGGCATAATAGATCGGCGCAGCGACAAGACCCGGCATACCGAACCATGCCTCCATGAAAACCATCGCCAGAAGAAGCTCCCAGGCACGCGCATTGATCCGCGAACCGATAATCTTGGCGTTTGCGAAGTATTCGAGCTTGTGAATGACGACGAGAAAGGCAAGCGAGCCTAGCGCTGCAAGGAAGGAGATGCTGAGGCTGACAACCACGATCACCGTATTGGAGATCAGATTGCCGATGACCGGCAGAAGGCCGGCGACGAATGTCAGCGCTATCATCGTCCTGATGAATGGCAGATCGATGCCGAAGGACGGCAGAACAGCGACGAGATAGATCGAAGTTAGAAACGTATTCAACGCCGAAATCCGGATTTGCGAGAACACGATGTTGCGAAAGGCCTTGCTCAGTAAGTTGACACGATCCGCCAGCGCGTCCGCCAATGGGCCGCGCTCGCCCGATGGCGCCGCCGAGCTTACCGCGATCAAGCCGCCGATCACCATGCCGACGATAATGTGGACCACCAGGACGCCGAAATCCCGACCGACGAGTTGAAGCTGGCCGGCATGCTCGCGGAGCCATCGGGCAGCGAAGACTTCCAGTTCCTCGATGTTCGACGGAAAATAGTCCATCGCCCAAGTTGGGAGATGGACGCGCGCGGTATCGATAATCTCGGCCATCTTCTTGAGGAGTGTCACGACGTTCTCCGAACCGCCAGTCAATTGCGACACGCCGCTAAAGATCGCAGCGGCTATCAGGAGCACGAAAATCAATGCCACCAAGGTCAGCGCAAGGCTTTTCGTCAGGCTGCTGGAGACCCCGATTCGATGGAGCATCGGTGCGGCGAAATGAACGAGGTTGAACACGAGAAGGCCCGAAAGCAGTGCCGGAAGCAGGCCGAGCTCGAGAACGGCGACGAGCGCGACAAGCGCGAGCAGGCACGACGCGAGATAGAACCCTGGGAAGGTCAGCACTTTTCACCTGCAGAGGCAACCAAGTCCTCTTCGGTTTCAGTTAATTGGATACCCGGTGATGCGCAAGCGAACAAGCGCCCAATACGTTTGTGACGCTAGTCAGGTCGATAGCCACCGCCCTGGCTAACCTCCGGCATATGGTCTTGCCATAAGGCTTTCCCTATAGTCATGCGCTGTGGAACAGGTACAACATCTCGAACGGAAGCTGGTTGCTATCCTCGCGGCCGACGTGGTGGGGTACAGCCGGCTGATGGGGCTGGACGAGATGGGCACACTCTCGCGGCTCAAGGCGCTCCGGCGCGAATTCATCGAACCCTCGATCGAGGGCTACCATGGCCGCATCGTCAAGCTCATGGGCGACGGCGCTTTGGTCGCGTTCGAGAGCGTCGTCGATGCCTTAGCATGCGCCGTTGAAATCCAACGGGTCACCGCGCAGCAGAACCTCGGTGTCCCCGAAGATACCCAGATCGTGTTCCGCATCGGGATCAACCTTGGTGACGTGATCCCCGACAAGGACGACTTCTACGGCGACGGCGTCAACATCGCAGCCCGCCTGGAAGGACTGAGCGATCCGGGCGGCATCGTCATCTCGGGAACGGCCTACGACCAGGCCCACAACAAGCTCGGCCTGACTTTCAAGTCGCTCGGCGAACAGCGCCTCAAGAACATTCCAGAGCGGGTCCGTGCGTATCGCGTGCTGCTGGAACAGACCGGAGGAACCAGGAAGTCGCGCTCTCGGCGATGGCTTGTGAGTATCGCCGCTGCGGCGCTCTTTCTGGCGCTGATGGCTGGCATGTTTTTTTGGCCGCAGGCGGTTGCCCTCCTGTCTGACCACGGTTCCAACCTGACCGGTTCGGTGGCGGGCAAGCCTTCCATTGCCGTGTTGCCGTTTACCGATCTCGGCGAGAAGGCGGGCCAGGACTATTTTGCTGAGGGGCTCGCAGACGATCTCATCACCGACCTCTCGAAGATTTCGGGGCTGCTCGTCATCGCCCGCAACTCCTCGTTCTCGTTCAAGGATCAATCCCTCGATCTCGACAAGATCGCGGAGCAGTTGAACGTCCGTTACGTGGTAGAGGGGAGCGTCCGCCGGGAGGGAGATTCGGTCCGCATCAATGTCCAGCTCATCGACGCCAAAACAGGAAGTAACATTTGGGCCGAGCGCTACGACCGGGACTATTCCAAGTTATTTGCCCTTCAGGACGAAGTGATCGAGCGAATCGTTGAGGCGCTTTCGGTACGTTTGACAGCAGGCGAAAAAACTCAAATCGCCCGCCTCCCGACCCAAAATCTGGAAGCATACGATTTCTATATCCGAGCCGAGCAGAAAGTGTATGCAATCGACTACAAATCTCTCGGGGAGGCTCTCTCCCTCTATCAAAACGCAATCAAGCTCGATCCTACGTTTGCAGATGCTTACTCGGGCTATGCCCGCGCCACGGTGGACGTGCTCGGCTTCGACTACCAGGTGCTCATGCTCAGCGCCGTCGCTCGCCAGCGCTCCTACGAAGCGGCAGGGCGGGCGCTGGAGCTCAATCCGCTGTCCTCGCGCGCCTATGCTGTGCTCGGCATTCTACAGATGCTGGATAGCGAATGGGACCAGGCGATCGCGTCGGTCCAAAAAGCCGTCGCGCTGGACCCGAACGGCGCGGAGGCGGAGCTCAATCAGGCGATCGTGCTGACCTACGCAGGACAGAACCTGGAGGCGCTGGCAGCGATGGAACGCGTGTTGCGGCTCGATCCCAAGCCGCGCGCCCAGGTCTTCGACTATTACGGCTTCGTGCTCTACATGAACCATCAGTACGAGAAGGCCTTGCAGGCGCTGAGCGAGGTCCAGCCGGAAGAGCGCACCGACCTTGGTCTCGAAACGCTGGCCATGGCAAATGCGCGGCTTGGCCGCATGGCCGAGGCGCACGATGCGGCCGCAGCAATCCTGAAAAAGATGCCCGAACAGAACCTCGCTGGTTATCGTGTCGTTTACGCCCACCATCGGCGGCAAGTGGACCTCGATCACCGGCTGGGCGCCCTTCGCGCCGCGGGGATTCCCGAGCGGAGCTTCGATTTTCGCGGGCGGGAAGAGGACCGCCTGGGCGCCGCCGCGATCCGAGCCCTAACGGGCGATCGGACATGGGTAGGACATCAACACAATGGCGCAGCGTTCGTCATGGAGCTGAGTGCAAATGGGGATGTCGCACTGAGCTCGCAAAGCAGCATCATCACCGGCACGTCCAGCGTGGACGGCGACCTCTTCTGCACGCAATCCACCGCGACCTTGCTCGGCCGCAAGTTCTGCGCCCCGGTCTATCGCAATCCACAAGGACGCGGCGATACCCAGGACGAGTACGCTTGGCCGGACTCCGTCACAGTCTGGTATTTCTCAGTGTCTCCGTGACGGACGCCATTCTACTTGCGGGCTCACGACATCGCGCCGGAGCTAGTTGGCGGCCGCTCTAGCCTCGAATTCCTTCGCCTCCACTGCGGGCCATTCGGCTTCCGCTTTCGCAATGACAGGCGCCGGGTTGGCATCGAAGTCTTCCTCCAGGCCCCCCTTTCCGGAGAACAGGAAGAGCTTGCCATCGACGATGCGGAAGGCTTCCGGGTCAAGGTTCGCAGATGCCTCCTTCGCTGACATTCCCCCTGTGCAGAAGCCGCCGAACTGGGGGGCGTAGCGCACCGGCTCGGAAATGAAGGCATCGCGGTGTTGGACGCTGGCGAAATACCACGTCGCCCCGAGCCACTTCTTCGAGATCTTCGGCGAACCCATGGTCGCACGACCGTCGGTGAAATACGCCACCGGATCGTAGCCCTGTATGGCGGCGTTGCCGAAATATCCGGTGTTCACCCCGTCGCCCGCGAAGGATGCCCCAACGCCGAAGAGCAAGAGGGACGCGGTGGCTACTCCCGTGCAAAGCAAACCGTCAAACGTTCTGGAACAGTTATCTGTCATGTTTCTCCTCCAGTAACCTTTCTCGATGTCAGTTGCCGAGGGCGATGCACACCTTGTACGACGACCCCATCGTTTCCTTGGGTTGGCATTTTGCGCCGTGCTTCTTGAGCAAAGCCATCACGTCGGTGCTCTGATAGAATGTCGCGCGGCTGAGAGGCGTGTACCCGTATTCCTGGATTGCCTCGACCTGTGCGCCGCGCGAGATCAACAGCTCCGCGATGGCCGATTGGTTCTCTTCTGCTGCCACATGTAGCGGCGTGATCTTGTGCGTGCTCAACGCGTCGACCTCGGCCCCGTGCTCGAGCAGCAATTTTGCAATGTCCAAGCTTCCTGAGTAGGCTGCCGCATGAAGCGCGGTGAAGCCGCGATCGTTACGGGCTTCGATGTCGGCCTTAGCCCCGATCAACGCAACCGCGACCTCGGTCTTGCCGGCAAGCGCCGCATCGATCAGCGGGGTCTCGCGACTCTCGTTGCGATCATTCACATCGACGCCTTGTGCCAGGAGCGCGGCGACCTTGCCAGCATCGCCCTCCCGCGCAGCGTCGTTGAGCGGCCCGGCCTTCACCGGACCGACGGCAAACCAAGAAATGAAAGCAACGACCAGAGCCCGACTGACAAGCCGAAGCCAACCGGTTTCGAAAAGCCTGACCCGGATCGGGAAGGCCCTCGGCAGCAACAATCGCCTGTAGACCGTCATCGTCTAACTCTCCGGGCGCCGCTCGCCCGCGGATGGACGTGTATCAGGCCAGTCTAATATATTCGGCGCGGCGGAGCCATAGGGTTCTAGGTTTTACGCGCGTCGAAGTCGCGCGAGGTGTCCTGTGTCACGCCCAGCAGCAGCACCCGCACCACGCCAGTAGCCGCTCGCTGTCGCTTCGCGATCGAGCCGCGGCTCTTGTCCGCAAAAGGGGGGATGACATCGGGCCTCGGCTCGTGTTGGCGGTCTTTACTATGGCTATCGAAAGAATCGCAGCCGATAGCGTGACGACCTCGCATGATATATAAAGATTGTCTAATGTGCGTGCTGTTCGCCGGGGGGCAAATTCGGGCATGTCCAGTTCTACAAGCCGAAAGGTGCTGTCGAGGAGCGTGGTCGAAATGGGCCTCTTCTCCGCAGTGATGAACACCCTCGTGTTAATTCTGCCTCTCTATATGCTGCAGGTATATGATCGAGTTTTGCCCGCCGCCAACCTGGATACTCTCACCTACCTAACCTTGCTTGCGCTTACGTCGCTTTTGCTTTTCGGAGTGCTCGAAGTTGTTCGTGGCGTGTATGCAAGCCGACTCGCCGCGCGACTGGATGTGTCTTTGGGCACGTCGTCTTTTCTCGCCGCAATGAGTGGCCCCCGTGCTGGACTCGGCGATGTCCAGGCCTTGCGGGACTTAGCCACCCTGCGAGGTTTCATCGCCTCACGAACGATTTTCTTTCTCTTCGACCTCCCTTTCGGGCCAATCTTCGTGGGCCTGCTTTATTTCATCCACCCGTTGCTCTTCCTTGTAACGGTCGTTGGAGCGGTTCTCATGGTTTCCATCGCCGTGCTGAACCAGGTCGCGAGTTCGCAGCCTGGCAAGGAGGCGGCGGAGAGTCTCGGCGCGGCAATGAATTCGGCGCAGGCCTTTGCGCGAAACTTCGAAACGGTCCGCGCACTCGGCATGGTGTCCAATGCGATAGAGTTCTGGGGCAGCCGTTTTGCCGGCTCCCTGCACGCCTCCGATGGGCTCGCTCGCACCAACGCATTTTACGGCGGTGTGTCCCGCACCACACGATCGGTACTGCAAATCGCGATATTGGGCGTCGGTGCTTATCTGGTCCTCCACAACGAGATAACCGCCGGTATGATTTTTGCGTCGTCGATGATTTCGGCGCGCGCATTGCAGCCGCTTGATCAGATCATTGGAAGTTGGCGGCAGGTCATCGACGCCAATCTTGCRTGGAAGCGRCTTTCAGCTGTCCAATCGAGGCCACGACCAAAAGAAAATGTTGCCTTGCCAACGCCTGAAGGGGCGTTGAGCGCAKATCAAATAGTCTACTATCTTCCGGGTTCTGCCGACAGCTCGCTGCCGCTGATAAAGCGCTTGACCTTTGAAGTCGCCGCTGGCGAGACAGTCGCGATCGTCGGCCCAAGCCAGGCTGGAAAATCGACGCTGGCGCGCCTCATAGTCGGCGCCATTGAGCCGCGTTCCGGGGTAATCCGCATCGATGGCGGCGATATTCGAAACTGGGATCCGGAGGAACTCGGCCGTCATATTGGCTACCTTCCGCAGGATGTGGAACTCTTCCCTGGAACCATCGGCCAGAACATTGCGCGTTTTGARCCGGATGCGCTTGATGAGAAATTAATYCAAGCAGCCCAACGRGCCCAAGTGCATGAGCTCATCCTGGGTCAAAGGGATGGATATTCGACGGTGATCGGCCCGACCGGCGTTCGACTCTCGGGSGGCGAGCGTCAGCGCATTGGACTTGCGCGYGCGTTTTACGGCGATCCCAAGGTACTGGTTCTAGACGAGCCCAATGCAAATCTTGATACCGACGGCGAAGCCGCACTTGAGCGGGCGATCCTCCAGGCGCGTGCACGAAAAACGACCGTCCTCGTCATAACCCATCGGCCTTCGCTCGCAGCCAAATGCGATCGCATCCTCATGCTGCGCAATGGCCAGGTCGAGATCTACGGATTGACCAAGGACGTGCTCGAGCGACTTGCCGAGCGACGGGGCCAAGCAGCGACGGCCGCGGCCGCTCAGTCGCATGATAACGAAGGAGTGGTGCCTTTCCCGTCACCTGCTCGCGTGGAGGTAAAGGTCGCGAATGACGGTTCCTAGCCAACCCATTCAGAGGGACGCCAAGACGTATCGCTGGCAACGCAACGTCGACACCCGCACAGATCGGATCACGCTGATGGGGTATGGAAGCGTGGCGGTTTTCTTGCTCGGCTTCGGATTCTGGGCGGCTATGGCACCAATTGCTGGAGCGACGATCGCGCCAGGTGTGGTCGCAGCAGCAGGGCAGAATGTGATGATCCAGCACCTCGAAGGAGGTGTTGTCGGGAGCATCAAGGTCCGGGAGGGCGACAGAGTCTCAAGAGGCCAGGCCCTGATCGTGCTCGATCCGACGGTGGCGCAGTCCCAGCTCAACCGTGTTCTCAAGCAGTGGGTTGCACAAAAAGCCGAGATTTCTCGGCTCGAAGCAGAACGGGACGGCCTCGATAAAATTGTATTGTCCAGTGACCTCGGAGCGTATTCAGGCGCCTCCGAATATAGCGGTGTCTTCGGAGAGCAAAACAAGGAATTTCAGGCGCGGCTAGCGCGTTATGGGGCGGAACAGGGGATTCTGAAGCAAAGGGTGGCAGCTCTTCAGGACGCCGTTGTCGGGTTAAAGGCTCAGAAGGAGGCAGCGGAAAATCAGCTTGCGATCGTCAACGAGGAGACGGAAAGAAAAAAAGACCTGCTGAAAAAAGGACTCACCAATCGTTCCGAATACACCGATCTTCTGCGCAGCACTGCCGAACTGGTCGGCCAGGCAGGATCTCTGGAAGCGCAGATTGCCAGTTCGGCGACCCAGACCGTCGAGGCGCGTCAGCAGATTGAACGGCTTACAACCAGCCGGGTCGAGGATGCCGTCACGGAACTGAACAAAGCCCGGGCACAGGTCGCGGACCTCGAGGAACAAATCAACGCTGCTCGATCGGTCCTCGACCGAACAACTATCCGTGCCCCGGTGGACGGCATCATTGTCCGCTCGCTCTACAATTCCGAAGGCAGCGTCATCCGAGCGGGGGAGGTGGTGATGGAGCTTCTGCCGACCACGAACGAGCTCATCATCGAGGCCAGGATAAAGCCYGAAGACATCGACTCAATCCGGGTGGGGCAGGACGCAAACATGATGTTCACGGCGCTCAACGCGCGTACGACGCCAAAAGTGCCCGGAAAGGTGTTCTACATTTCGGCGGACCGGCTGATCACACCCAGCACGGGACTGCCTTACTTCACCGTCCGGCTGAAAATGGCCGACAAGCTCCCACCGCAGGTCAAGCCCGAGCAGATCTATCCAGGCATGCCGGTMGAAACATTCATCTCAACTGGTGAACGAACGTTTCTGGCCTATCTGACCAAGCCCTTGGTGGATTCGTTTCAGCGRGCCTTCCGGGAGAGATAACCGCCCCGCCTCCTGGATATCGGAGTTCAGATGTGAAGCGGGCGCCGGATTGATCCGGCGCCCGCTTCACWTTGGGCCWGCGGCCTTCAACGTCAGACGAAGTGGAAGTCGTCCGCCGGATTGTACCCAACCACTGTCCGCCCAGCGCCATCGTCTGCTACGGTGAAGCTSYCCGCATCGTAAGTGCCGATGATGTGGAGCGTGGCATCATGGGTGCCGTCCGAAACAGTCAAAGTTCCTCCACTTCCATCCTGGTTTGCCTGATAGACAGCGGATGTTCCGGTGCTGAACCAGATATCTCCGAGGTCTACCTTATCGTCATTGGTGATGCCGGCGATGCTTCCGCTGAAATCAAATGAATCATCCAGCCGCAGCGTGCCGGCTGCATCCACACCGAAAATGACGTCTGCGGACGAGGCGGCGTGAAACTCCAGCTGTGACATGTTTCCGATGATGGCATCGCCGTCGCCGGTAACCTGACCACCTATCGCGACATTGCCGCCATTGGCCCAGATCAATCCGGAATTGGCGACGGCACCGTTGATCGTCAGGCCACCCGACCCCGTGGCCTCCAGCGTTCCCGAGTTGACGACGGTGCTGCTGCCGGTGTCGATAACCAGTGCATGGGTGCCGGTGGCGATGATCGTGCCCTGATTGTTCAGACCCAGCAGGCCGCCGCCGAGTTGGCCAGCGCCGGAGATGGTGTTGTCGACATTGGTCAAGGTGACATCGGCAGCCGTGCCCGAGATCACGTTCGCATCGCTGTCGGACAGGACGATCTGTCCGCCACCTTGCAGCGTGATACCGTGCTGGATCAGCTGCAGCAACGTGTCGTTGCCGGCCGATTCGAGCGAGATAAGGCCGGTATTGTTGATTGTGCCGCTCAGTGGCAGCAGCGCGCCGTCGCCGATCGACATGGTCCCGGCATTGTTCATCACCGGCGTCTGGTCGAAGACGAAATTGCTTCCGGTGAGCGCGCTCGAATGCACCCCGTCGAGCGTGACAGACTGGCCGTCCGCAAGCGTGATCACCGCATTGCCGTTGGGGTCGTCCGCCATATGCGCCTGAACGTCGGCGAAGCTCGCAAAACCGGCATAACCGATGAGATCGACATGGTCGGCCGCCGTGTTGAAGCTGTGCACCGTGTCGTTGCCAATCGGCTGCGAGAAGACGAACAGGTCGTTGCCATGCGAGCCGGTCAGCACGTCGTCGCCGGACCAGGCAAAAATCGGCGAACCCGACGCATAGGCTTCGACATTGTCGGCGACGAACTTGGTTCCGATCGTGCCGTCTGCATTCGTCCAAGTCATCGAGACGTCTAGCAGAGCCGCCCCGCTGAATTCGGCCGGCGTGGTGACCGTCAGCGATTGCACATCGTTGCTCTGAACTGTCCATGTGCCGTCGCCGTTGTCGGTACCCCCGCTGATGCTCCAGCCCACAGGGACGCCGGAGACGACGACCACGATAGCATTCGCGACATCCCCCGAAGGGTTCGTTAGAGCCAGATTGATAGGCTCTCCGGCAACGCCGGCGGGCTTGACATGGGTGTTGGTGATCAATGTGGCAAGATTGGCCACTGTGACGCCGGAGAGATCGACAAGGATGTCGTTCGCCGAATTCGGGGTGGCACCAACTTGTTCGTAAACATAGGTGTGGGCCGTTCCGTTTATCGTAGCGGTGAACGCCACCGTCGCGCCCGCAGCGCCGATATCGTTGTTTTGCAAATACTGAACTGCAGCGGCGACTCGCGACGTGTCGGTGGCACTCAGATTTAGCGCTGCACTGAAGCTGTTGGCATCATCAAAGGTGATGATGCCGTTCGAAATCGTGTGCGACTTTATGGTTTGACCACCAATGGTCAGCGTCGTGTTGTTTCCATCAACGTTGGTGCCTGTCGCTGCTGCCGGTGTACCTTGCAAATCGAGGAAGTCCGCGGCCGAGCTAAAATCGGTAACCACGTCATACCCTGTGATCGTACCGGCATTGCCGCTACCTCCAACAATGGCCACCGATTGTCCGGAATTGACGATAAAGGTGTCCGCACCTCCGCCACCCGTTACGGTGTCGGCACCGCCGCCGCCCGTAATGGTGTCGTCTCCGTTGCCTCCACCGCCGTTGATCGTGTCATTGCCGGATCCGCCGGTCAGGGTGTCATCACCGCCGTTTCCGGAACTGCCGGTGATATTGAAGGCCCCGGTCGTGACTGCGCTTGCGTCGACGACAAGGTCTCCGTTTCCTGTAATACCGGATCCGTCAATCGTCAGCGTACCGTTGTTCTGAAAGGTGGACGCGAAGATGAACGTGTCGGTATGATTTCCGTTGTTGGAATCGATCAACACGAGCGATTCGAAGTTCGTGAGCAGCGTAGTACTTCCCGTGCCATCCCCAAATGTATGAGTCCCGAGGCTGCCGTCGGATATGGTCAACGTATCGTTGCCTGAACCGCCAGTTATCTTGTCGCCATTGTTCAGAGTGGCATCTGTACCATTTACGTTGTTTGTACCGGACGTGTAGAAAACGGTATCTGTGCCCGTCGTCAGCGTGAACGGGTTTGGGCTGTTTACGGAATTCACGGAAATTGCAATCGTGTCCGTGTCGGTTAGCGCTCCAGCGTCGCTGGTTGCGACCTGGATGGACGCCGAGCCGCTGAAGCCCGATGTCGGTGCGAAACTCAGCCCGTTCAGTGCAGCATTGATGGCGGCATCCGTGCCGCTGAACGTCATCGTGCCGTCAGAGGTGCCGTCGCCGACTGTGAACGACAGGCCAGAAGTGCCATTGAGCGTGATGGCCCCGTTGGTTGCGGCCAGCGTCACTGTGTGGCTGGTATTGTCCACATCAGAAACACTGATGGCGTTGCCGTTCGCCGTGCTGAACACCTTTGCCGTATTCGTGTTGGTCGTCTGTGCAGCTGGCACACCATTCACCGGCGCGTCGTTGGCGCCGTCGATGGTGACGACGAGCTGTGCTGTGTCGGTGAGGTTGCCCGGATCCTTGACTGTGTAGGTGAAGGTGTCGGTCAGCGTGCCGCCGGCATTGAGCGCCTGGACGGTGGCATTGCCGTTGTTGACGGCATAGCTGTAGCTGCCGTCGGGATTGAGCGTCAGCGTGCCGTACTGGCCTGCCAGGCCGGTGCCGACCGTGCCGTTTGTGCCCGAGCCGGCCTCGGTGCCGGTGCGGATCGCCGAAACCAGCAGCGAGACGGTGGCGTTGTCGACGTCGCTGTCGGCTCCCGGCCCAGTGGTGATAACGTTGCCGGTCGCATTGGTGCCTGCGGTGCCGTTGGCGGTGCCGCCCGCCTCAGTGGCCGAGCCGATGTCGTTGGCCGCTACGGGTGCGTCGTTGACCGGCGTGACGCTGATCGTGACGCTGTGCGAGACACTGCCGTCGGTGCCGTCGCTCGCAACGACGGTGACGGTCCGAGCCGTGGTCGTCGGCGCGTCGCTGGTGTTGTTGTAGACGATCCCGTCGAGGATCGTCTGGTAGGTGGCCTGGGAAGCCGAGCCGGTGATCGACAGAATGCCGGTGCTTGCGGTGTAGAGCACCGTCAGTCCGGCTGCGGCCGCCGTGGCGCTGGCGTTGAGCGACAGGGATTCGATTGCATTCCCATCGGGTCGCGCCGTGAGCGTCGCCGTCAACGACGTCAGGTTCGCCGAGTCGACGTCCGTCACCGTCGCCAAAGGCGCGATCACCAGCGGCGTCTGCTCGGTGAACGAAGCCGTCGCGTCATTGCCGGCGCCCACGCCGTTCAGATCAATGACCGGCGCGTCGTTGGTGCCGGTGATGGCGAAGTTCACTGCGGTGCTGGCGGTGCCGGTGCTGCCGTCCTTGACATAGACAGTGAAGTTGTCGCTGACGCTGGCGCCCTGTGCCAATCCATTGGTGTCGGTGTCAGCGTTGTCGAGAGCGTAGCTCACCACGCCCGTGCCGGTGGTCAGTGTGGCGGTGCCGTAGGTGCCGGTCTTGGTGTAGGTCACCCCGCCATTGCCGGTCGCCCAGCCATTGGTGGTCAGTGCCGTGCCGTCGTAGACAGCCGCGTCGCCTGCGTCCACATCGCCCTTGGTCAGCGCGATGCTGGCCGAAGCCGTACCCGCTGTACCAGCGCCGGCTTCCACCAGCTGTACGCTCTGCGGGCCAGCGGTGACGGTTGGGCCGTCGTTGGTACCGGTCACCGTGATCTGCAGCGTCGTAGTGTTCGACACCGCATTGAATGGATCCTTGTCGGTGTAGGTGAACGTGTCTACCGCTGTGACCCCAGCAGCGAGGCTGTTGGCGGTGTCCGCCACGTAGCTGTACGAGCCGTCGGTATTCAGCGTCAGGTGACCGTAGGTGCCGGCGAGCGAGGCGCCGACTCCCACGCCCTGCGTTACGGCGCCGGCGCCCGCGACCACACCGGACACCACCAGCGTGTTGTTGGCATTGTCGACGTCTGTGTCGGCCACCGATCCACTCGTGGTGCCTCTGATCACACCATTCGCGGCAGACACAGTGAGGGTCGCATCTTCCAGCACTGCTCCGGTGTCGGCGTTGGCGACCGGGCTGTCGTTGGTGCCGGTGATGGTGATGGTGACGGTCTGCGTCGCCGTCGCGCCCTTGTCGTCGGTGACCGTGGCGGTGAACGACTGCGTGTCGCTCTCGCCCTCGGCCAGATGATCGGCCGCACCCTGATCGAGCGCAAAGCTCCAGGCGCCCGTCGTCGGGTTGATCGCAAATGCGCCATAGGTGCCCGTCGCGTCGCCGCTCCAGGTCGCCGTCGCGCCGTGGTCGACATCCGAGGAGGTCAGCGTGCCGGACGCCGACGGCGTCCCGGCGACAACCGTGCCGTTGTCCAGATTGCCGGCCTCGACAACCGTGCCGGCATCCTGGCCGACCGCCGTCGTGATCACCGGGCTGTCGTTGGTGCCGGTGATGGTGATGGTGACGGTTTGCG
>NZ_JBFUEQ010000019.1:0-53248 GCF_056403835.1 Mesorhizobium sp. P2_E6 | reverse complement strand
GGCCGCCAATCGCGTGAAGCAGGGCGCCGATCGCCTCCAGCTCGGTCTCCACCTTGCTCTCTCGAATGAGTTTGCCACCCGTGTCCATTACGCAGACGCTGGTGGTGCGAACGGAAACATCAAGACCGACGAACAGTTCCATGGCAGACCTCCTGACCGGTTGAACTGTTGGAGCCTGCCCGGAAGACCGACCTCCCGCTACTCCCATGCAGGGAGGCCGCCGGAGCCCCAATCATCCGATCTTTTTGTAGCAAAAAGGGCCTGCGGGCTTTTCCAGCGCACCGAAGACATTTTCAGACAATTGGTGGCCGCGGATATGAAGTCGTGGGCCGACGGGCCAACCTACAACACCGGAACCGGGGTTCTGCACGGAGAGGCCACCGCCTATTGGGGTACAAGCCAGGCCGCCTTCTCGCTGGCGGCAGTCGCGGGAAACCACTCCGTGCGACTTTTGCCGGATACGCACAATTTTCCTCTCAACAACCTGGCTGGGTTGCCGGCACCGGACGCGGCGCGATTGGTCCACATCCACTATCATCACCTGTTCAGCGCCGGATCGGCAGAGGCAAATCCGATATTGGACGGAACGCTGGCCCTTCCGGCAGCAATTTCCCAATGGCTCCTCGCCCGGCTGCCGCTCCAGGAACAACCGCAGCCGACGGTCACGACGCGTGACCTCGCACTCGACCACGACGCACTTGTTCGCACCAACCACGATCTCAGCCTCCAACGCGACATGCTCGTCCGCGACCGAGACGCTCTCCGCGCAGAACGCGACGCGATCCTCGCGTCACGCAGCTGGCGGCTGACCGCACCATTGCGTTGGGCTCTAGGCCCGTTCGCGCGCCGCAGATGACGGGCAACATCGAAAGCGATGCCGGTGATCGGCAGACTGTGATCGACCGTCAAGAAACCGTCACACGCAAGCGGACTCGTCCGTGCTAGACATCGCGGTCAGGCCGCCGCCACGCGGCGCCATTTCCGAAAACTGTATCTTTGGTACTGCCCATGGATGTCGCTCTTGCCCCGGAAGGCACCGACCTGTCGCCTTACCTGCCCGACGAGCACGGGCTGTTCTTCATCTATCATTTCACCGCCGATGGCCTGCGCACCAAGGACCCTGCACAGGCGTGCTGGACCTGGCGCAGCTATCAGATCACCGACCTGCATGCACGCCAGGAGATCGGCGCCGAAAAAGCTTTGCCGGGGCCGGTGCGCGACGCCTTCCTTGCCCCCAGCCATGGCTGTCACATCGACTTCGAGGATGGCTGGCTCTATGGCGATCTGCCGGACCTAAAACACGACTTTTCGGAAGCGCGCGGGCTTGTCCATTTCCGCTTTGCCTTCAACGAGACGATGCTGGTCGGCGCTCGCAAGCAGCCGCTGGAATCGGTCGATGCCGTCCGCAAGACGGTGGAGAATGGATCGCGGAAATTCCGCTCGCCGGCGGAACTGATCGAGGCGGTCACGGGCCAGTCGCTCGACGGCATGTCGGTCGAGCTCGGCAAGCTGGGCGACACGCTCGACGGCATCGAGGACCGCGTCGTGCGCAATGCATGGCACAATGAGCGACAGGCGCTGGTCGAGGCGCGCCGGCAGCTGGTGGTGATCCATCGGCAGATGGCGACGATCACCAATCTGTTCCGGCATCTCGACCATTCGCATCGCAACGAGCTGCCTGACCCGATCAACGACATGGCGGCAAGGCTCTCGCAGCGGGCGCATACGCTCTATCATGACGGCGAGCAGTTGCAGGCGCGCACAAGGCTGTTGCAGGACGAGTTGATGGCCAAGCTGACCATGCAGTCGAACCAGTTGCTCTATGTACTCTCTGTCATGACGGCGGTGTTGCTGCCGATGACCATCATCTCGGGCCTGTTCGGCATGAATGTCGGCGGGCTGCCCTTGGTCGACACGCCCATGGGTTTCTGGGTGGTGACAGCGGTCTCTGTGTTTATCGCGGCAGCCACCTATCTGTTCGTCAGGCGGCTTGGCCGGGGGCTGTAACCGCAGCCCGGCGACTGTTCATGCCGAAGCGCGAAGATCCTCGATGATGGTCCCGGCGGCACGGATTTCCGCCTCGTGGCCCGGGTCGCGCCAGGTCTCGGCAAGGCCGGCCGCATACCATTCGCGCATCGCCGGCAGATTGAGCAGCTGTGCCGCATAGGTCGCAGCCGCCCCCTCGAAGGTGAGCCCATAGGACTGCACCCGGAACGCCACCGGGGCAAAGAAGGCATCGACGGCGGTAAAATGCGCGCCAGCGAGAAACGGCCCGCCGAAACGGGCAAGGCCATCGTTCCATAGGTCGCCGAGGCGGAAGAGATCCTGCTTCAGCGCATCGGACATCGGGAACGGTTTGACGCGCACGCCGCAACTCATCGGGCACGCGCCGCGCAGTGCGGTGAAACTCGAATGCATTTCGGCGGCGGCCGACCGCGCCCAGGCGCGCGCCTTGGCCTCGACGGGCCAGACGCCATGGTGACGCTCGGCCAGATACTCGACGATGGCAAGCGAATCCCAGACCGCCCAGCCATCGTCGACCAGGCTGTTGTCTATCAAGCAAGGCACCCGGCCGCTGGGTGAGAACGGCCGGTAGAGATCCCAGCTCGATCCGGTCGGAAATGGCGTCAGCCGCTCCTCGAACGGAATATCCAGCTCGCGCATGAGCACCCATGGCCGCAGCGACCATGAGGAATAGTTCTTGTTGGCGATGTGCAGCAGGTACATCGAAACTCCTTACCGGATAGAAGCCTTGCGCGCGTTCGTCAGCATCGACCAGGAATAGATCGCCAATGCCGCCCAGATCAGGGCAAAGGCGACGGCCTGGGTGGTGCCGAAAGGTTCGCCGAAGATCAGGACCGCGATCAGGAACACCATGGTCGGCGCGATGTATTGCATGATGCCGATGGTCGAAAGGCGCAGCAGCTTGGCACCGAAGGCGAACAGCAGCAGCGGCACCGATGTGACCGGACCGCAGCCGATAAGCAACGCCGTATCGACGCCGCTACCGGACACGATGTGGTCCTGCCCGGTCGCGATCAGGTAGGCGATGTAGCCGAGAGCCGGCACGGACAGCAAAAGCACTTCGAGCAGGAAGCCCTGGCTCGGGCCGATCGGCAGCGTCTTGCGGAAGAAGCCGTAGGCGGCGAAGGAAAACGCCAGCGCCAGCGACACCCAGGGCAGCTTGCCGCCCTCGATGGTCAGCACCGTGACGGCGACTGCCGCCAGCACCACCGCCGCGATCTGCAACCGGTCGAGACGCTCGCCCAAGAGCAGCGCGCCGACGACGACGTTGACCAGTGGGTTGATGTAGTAGCCGAGCGCGGTCTCGACGGTGCGGTCGACGGCGATCGCCCAGACATAGATGCCCCAATTGACCGAAATCAGCGCCGCCGTCAGCGCGGCCATGGCGATGGTGCGGGGTGAGCGAAGTGCCGCCTTGAAATCCGCCGTGCGGCCGGCCCAGACCAGCACGGCCGCGGCGATGGGTACCGACCAGACGATACGGTGGGCAATGACTTCGGCGAGCGGCAGGTGGGCGACCGCCTTCATATAGAAGGGCAGCAATCCCCACAGCAGATAGGCGCCCAGCGCCAAAAGAAAACCGCGGCGGGCCTTTGAATCGGTGTCCAGGGCAGTTGCTTCAGGGGCCATAGGCCAACGCTATGGCCCAGCCGCCTTGCCAAGACCATCACAAAGTTCTGATGGATCAACGGACTTTCGTTGATGGTTCAACCCTACTCCGCCGCCACCAGCCCGGCCATCTCTCGGTTCTTCATCAGCTTGTAGACGATGGAGTCCATCAGTGCCTGGAACGAAGCGTCGATGATGTTTTCGGAAACGCCGACCGTCCACCAGCGCGCGCCGGTGCCGTCATGCGATTCGATCAGCACGCGGGTGATCGCCTCCGTGCCGCCATTGAGGATACGCACCTTGAAGTCGGCAAGCTCCATGTCGGCGATCTCGTTCTGAAATTTGCCCAGATCCTTGCGCAGGGCAATGTCGAGCGCGTTGACCGGGCCATGCCCCTCGGCCACCGACATCTTCTCCTCGCCGTCGACCAGCACCTTCACGATCGCCTCGGACACCGTCTTCAGCTGGCCGTTGGCGTCGAAGCGGCGCTCGACCATGCAGCGGAACGAGGTGACGTTGAAGAACTCCGGCAGGCCGTGCAGCATCTTGCGCGCTAGAAGTTCGAAGCTGGCATCGGCGCCTTCATACGCATAGCCCTCGGCCTCGCGTTCCTTGACCACGGCAATCAGCGCATCGAGCCGGTGGTCGTCCTTAGGCACATCAATCCCGCGCCGCTTCAGCTCGGCGAGGAAATTGGCCTTGCCGCCTTGGTCCGAGACCATGACGCGGCGGCGGTTGCCGACCGCTTCCGGCGGCACGTGCTCATAGGTCGCCGGCTCCTTGGCCAGTGCGGAAGCATGGATGCCGGCCTTGGTGGCGAAGGCCGAGGCACCGACATAGGGCGCCTGCGCTTCCGGCGCACGGTTCAGGAGCTCGTCGAAAGCGCGGGAAAGCCTGGAGACACCGGTCAGGGCTTCCGCCGAAATACCTGTTTCGAAGCGGGTGGAGAAGGCCGGCTTCAGCGCCAGGGTCGGCACGATCGAGATCAGGTTGGCGTTGCCGCAGCGCTCGCCGATGCCGTTGAGCGTTCCCTGGATCTGGCGCACGCCGGCCTCGACCGCGGCCAGCGAATTAGCGACCGCCTGGCCGGTGTCGTCATGGGCATGGATGCCGAGATTGCCACCGGGGATGCCTGAGCCGATGACCTGCTCGACAATGGCGCGGACTTCCGACGGCTGCGTGCCGCCATTGGTGTCGCACAGCACCACCCACCGCGCGCCGGCATCAAAGGCCGTCCTGGCACAGGCCAGGGCGTAGTCGGGATTGGCCTTGAAGCCATCGAAGAAATGCTCGCAATCGACCATCGCCTCCTTGCCGGCGGCGATGGCCGCCTCGACGGATGCCTTGATGGCGTCGAGGTTCTCCTCGTTGGTGCAGCCGAGCGCGACGCGGACGTGGTAGTCCCAGCTCTTGGCGACGAAGCAGATGGCGTCCGACTTCGATTGCACAAGGGCTGCAAGGCCAGGATCGTTGGACGCCGACACCCCTGCCCGCTTGGTCATGCCGAAGGCGACAAATTTGGCGCGCGCCGTGCGCTTCTCCTGGAAGAAGGCGGTGTCGGTCGGGTTGGCGCCGGGATAGCCGCCCTCGACATAGTCGAGGCCGAAAGCGTCGAGCAATTTTGCGATGGCGATCTTGTCCTCGACGGAAAAGTCGATGCCCGGCGTCTGCTGGCCGTCGCGCAAGGTGGTGTCGAAGAGATAGAGGCGCTCGCGGGTCATGGTCATTTGCCCGCAAACCTGTCCGTCGCCCGGATCAGCTGACCCAGGATGCCCGGCTCCGAATAGGCATGACCGGCGCCCTCGATCAGGTGAAAATCCGCCTTCGGCCAGGCCTTGTGCAGCGCCCATGCATAGCGCGCCGGGCACGGCATGTCGTAGCGGCCATGGACGATGGTGCCGGGAATATCCCTCAGTTTCCAGGCATCGCGCAGCAACTGCCCCTCTTCCAGCCAGCCGGCATGGACGAAATAATGGTTTTCGATACGGGCAAAGGCGACGGCATAGTCGTCCTGTCCAAAAGGCCCGCTGGTTTCGGGGTCAGGCAAAAGCGTGATCGTCTCGCCTTCCCACAGGCTCCAGGCCCGAGCCGCCTCGATCTGCGCCTTGCGGTCGCTGCCCACCAGCCGCTTGCGGTAAGCCGCCATCATGTCGCCGCGCTCGGCCTCCGGGATCGGCGCCAGGAACCGCTCCCATTTGTCCGGGAACATTTCCGAGACACCGAACTGGTAATACCATTCGAGCTCCGCACGCGTCAGCGTGTAGATGCCACGCACCACCAGTTCGCTGACGCGATCAGGGTGGGTCTCGGCATAGGCAAGCGCCAGGGTCGAGCCCCAGGAACCGCCGAACACCAGCCATTTGTCGAAGCCGGCCATCTCGCGCAGGCGTTCGATATCGGCGACCAGATGCCAGGTCGTGTTGGCTTCCAGGGAGGCGTTGGGCGTCGATTTTCCACAGCCGCGCTGGTCGAACAGGATGACGTCGTAAAGTTTTGGGTCGAACAGCCGCCGGTGTTTTGCCGAGATGGTGCCGCCTGGCCCGCCATGCAGGAACACCGCCGGCTTGGCGCCCCTGGTGCCGGAGCGTTCCCAATAGACCTGATGGCCGTCGCCGACATCGAGCATGCCGGACTCGAACGCCTCGATCTCGGGATAGAGGGTGCGCAGTCGACTGCTCATAGCTGCAAACCTTTGGTCGGCCAGTCCGCCGTTTCGTGGTCGGGATGCTGGAAGGAGATGATCTGCTCCTGCCGGGCATAGTAGTCGGGGTCCTGGTGGATGGGCTGGTCGAAGATCGTCTCCACCCAGGGCAGCCGCGCGGCGTAGTTGACCTGGATTTGCGGGGCGAGATCGGAGCGGTCGTCGAAGGCGCCGATGGCGATCTCCAGTCCACCGGGCTGCCGATAGGTCAGCGGCGTGCCGCAGCGGGCGCAGAAGCCACGATCGATGTTGACCGACGACTGGAAATAGCTTGGCTCCTCATGGGTCCATTCGACGCCATCCCTGGGCACCGTCACCAGCGCCCCGAAGAACGAGCCGAACTGCTTCTGGCACATGCGGCAATGGCAAATCGACGGCCGGCCGAGCGCCCCCTTGATGCGGAAGCGCACCGCGCCGCACTGGCAGCCGCCGGTTCGTATTGTCTCGGTCATGATCTTTCCTTCGGCGGCCATTGTTCGGTGTCGTGGTCCGGGTGCTGGTAGGAGACGAGATCGGCCAGATAGGGGGCCGACGACATGTCCGCCATCGTCTCCTCGCCCGGCAATTGCGGGATCGTGTCGATATAGGGCAGCTTTGCCTCGGTGCCCCACTGGATCAGCGGCACGATCTCCGCCGGATTGTCGAACGCGCCGATGGCGAGGCCAACGCCGTCCGGCGCGGTGAAGGTCAGCGGCGTGCCGCAATTGGCGCAAAAGCCACGATCGACGTGGCTGGACGAGCGGAAATATTTGGGCTCACCGCGCGTCCAGTCGAGCGTTGCGCCGCGCACCGAAACCAGCGGCGCGTAGAACGAGCCGAACGCCTTCTGGCACATGCGGCAATGGCAGATCGAAGCGTCGCCAAGCGCGCCCTCGACGCGAAAGCGCACCGCGCCGCACTGGCAGCCGCCGGTATAGATCGGTCGGTTGTCGAGGCTCATCGCGGTTCACTCCGGGGCATGGCAGACGGCTTCGACATTGTTGCCGTCGGGATCGAAGACGAAGGCGCCGTAATAGTTTGGGTGATAGTGCGGGCGCAGGCCCGGCCCGCCATTGTCCTTGCCGCCGGCGGCAAGTGCCGCGGCATGGAAGGCATCGACCTCGGCGCGGCTGCGCGCGGTGAAGGCGACGTGCTGGTGGTCTCTCGGCTTGTCCTTGCCGGAACTCAGCCAGAACACCGGCCGGTCGCGGCCATAGCCGCCGACCTTGGCGCCGCCGGTGTATTCCAGCGGCACCATATACAGCAGCGAGGCACCCAGCGGCGCCATCGCCTTGTCGTAGAAAGCCTTCGAAGCATCGAAATCGGCAACGGTGATACCGAGATGGTCGATCATGGTACGGACTCCCTTGCTGGTTCGCTCGTCAGAACTTCGGCGCCGGCCAGGCCGGCTTCGATCACGATGTGCTGGCAGACATTGTCGATATCGCGACTGACGTCGTCGTTCCAGAAGCGCAGGATGGTCCAGCCGCTGCCCTTCAAAAAGGTGCTGCGTTCTGCATCGCGCTCGACATGCTCAGCATCCGCATGCTGGCTGCCATCAACCTCAACAATCAGCTTTTTGTCCGAGCAGGCAAAATCAACGATGTAGGGTCCGATCGGCACCTGCCGTCGAAAGCTCAATCCCATCAGCCTGTGTGCGCGAATCTCATTCCAGAGGTTCAGCTCGGCATCGGTCATCACACGACGCATGGATTTTGCGTTCTTGCGCTGGCGTGGCGGGACGAGGTCGTGACCCATCAGGCGCCCTCGTTTTGAAGGTTGGCGAAATCATGGATGATGGCCAATCTCCCCCCTTGCGGGGGAGATGTCCGGCAGGACAGAGGGGGGTGCTGTCCCTCCGGCCCATCAGCCAATTGTGGCGATGCCGTGAGTTGTTTGTCGATGGGAATGGATTGAGTGGTTGGCGATCCTTCCCACCCCCCTCTGTCCTGCCGGACATCTCCCCCGCAAGGGGGGAGATCGGCTGTCACAGGCGCTTTCGCCAACTTGGTATCCAGCGCCACCCTCACCGCTTCACCTCCCACGTTGTCACGCGCTCTCCGGTGACGGGGTCCTTGCCGTCCTTCAATTGTACGCCTTGTGCCAGCAGTTCGTCGCGGATGCGGTCGGCGTCGGCCCAGTTCTTCGCCGCGATGAGCGCGAGGCGATTGGCGATCGCCTCGGCAACACCACCTTCATCAATGTCGGCCGAGGCGACATCGAAGCCGAGGAACAGCAGCGACGCCTTCAGCGACGCCGCCGCTTCGTTGCCGTCCACGGCCTCGCCGGCCAACTGCGTCAGGACCTGGAAGGCGGCGTAGGTGGCGAGATCGTCCGACAACGCATCGATGACCTCCACCGGCAACTGCCCCGCGGCCGGCGCAAGATCCGCCGCCCGTTTCCATTTGCGCAGCATGTTTTCGGCCTCCTCGAGCTTGCGCACGGAAAAGTCGATCGGTTCGCGATAATGCGTCATCAGCATTGCCAGCCGCAGCACCTCGCCCGGCCATTTGCGACCGCCAAAAGTCTCAGTCTCCAGCAACTCGTTGATCGAATAGAAATTGCCGAGGCTCTTCGACATCTTCTGGCCTTCGACCTGCAGGAAGCCGTTGTGCATCCAGATATTGGCCATGACGTCGGTGCCATGGGCGCAACGCGACTGGGCGATCTCGTTCTCATGGTGCGGGAAGATCAGGTCAAGGCCGCCGCCATGGATGTCGAAGACCTCGCCGAGATAGGCGGCCGACATCGCCGAGCATTCGATGTGCCAGCCCGGCCGTCCCCTGCCCCATGGGCTGTTCCAGCCCGGCTCCTCCGGTGACGACAGCTTCCACAGCACGAAATCTTGCGGGCTTTTCTTGTGCGCGTCGACGGCGATCCGAGCGCCGGCCTGCTGCTCGTCGAGATTGCGCTTCGACAATTGTCCATAGTCCGGCATCGAGGCGGTGTCGAACAGCACTTCACCCGCCGCGACATAGGCATGGCCGCGTCCGATCAGGCTTTGAATCAAGGTGATCATGTCGGCCTTGCCATCAGCGCGGGGCTCGACGAATTCGGTGGCGCGCGGCTCGACCGTCGGCTCCAGGCAGCCGAGAACAGCCACATCCCTGTGGAACTGGTCGGCGGTCTTTTCGGTGACCCGCCGGATTGCCTTGTTGAGCGAGAGCGCGCCGGAAGCGATCTCGCCGCCGAAGTCCCGCAAGGCGCGCGCGTTGATCTTGTCATCGACGTCGGTGATGTTGCGCACATAGGTGACGTGCGCCTCGCCATAGAGATGGCGCAGCAAGCGGAACAGCACGTCGAAGACGATCACCGGCCTGGCATTGCCGATGTGGGCGAAGTCGTAGACCGTCGGGCCGCAGACATACATGCGCACATTGCGCGGATCGATCGGGACGAAATCCTCTTTCGTCCGCGTCAGCGTGTTGTAGAGGCGCAGGCCATGCGATGCGTCAGACATTCGTGCCTTCCCGGTTCGTTATGTTTTGACTGAAGCCGGGCGCCCGCCGAGACGCAAAACAGACTCCAGCCTGCTGGCCGGGGCGTTTGTCCAATCTGGGGAAGATGAGGCGAAAACGTCCGGACCAGCGCGAGGCTAGCCAATAATGCAAATGCCACAAATGGCGAAAGACGTTTTCATGGGCGGCTTTATCGCCTTGGCAGGTGTTGCCGTCAAGTCGCTACTTTCGACAAAAACGTCGTTGGATCACAGGTAAAGGCGCGCCGAAACATTTTATTAAACATGTCGGCACAGTGATGAAACATTCGTCGACTAGTTCAGCAGGCGTCACGATTTGGTCAGAATCGGCCATCAAACGGCAGACACGAAAATGTTACCTGGGAAGAGAGACATGCCCCGAACCAAGCAGGAATCCAACCGCGCCAAGCAACCGGCGCTTGCCAGCCACTACCGCGCCATCGGCCCGGCAGCGATCGTCGCCGCCCTTCTCCATACCGCGAAGAAGAAAAAGCCGGCGCAGAAGATCGTATCACCTCGCGCTGCCTGAACTGGTGCGCGACCGACCCGAAGGCGCCGGCGACATAGCGCTGACATGTGCCTCTAAAGCCGACATGCGCCTCTAAAACAGTGTCATCTGACTATCGTCCGCGCCGGGCTTCTGGCGCCTGACCTTCTCGGGCTCCGGCCCGATCTCGCCCCTCTCCTGAATCTCCGGTCCGGTGTTGACGACCTTGTTGACGAGGTCGGACACGGGAATTGCTTCGAAGAAATCAGGCTGCGCCGGCCGCAACAGGTCGGCGACATCGCGCGGCTCGAGCGTCCGGCAATCCAGCCAACGGGCAAAATCGCTGGGATCGATCACCACCGGCATACGGTCGTGGATATGGGCGATGTCGGCATTGGCATTGACGGTCAGGATGGCGCCGGTGTCCATTTCCGAACCGCCCGGCTCGGCATAGGTCTCGATCAGTCCGGCAAAGGCGACCACCCCGCCATGCCTGGGCCGTATCCAGTAAGGTTGCCCCTTCTTGCCCCCGGTTTGCCGCCACTCGTAAAAGCCGGATGCCGGCACCAGCGCACGACGATGGCGCATGGCGGCCTTGAACGAGGCCTTTTCGGCGGCCCCTTCGGAGCGTGCGTTGAAAAGCAGCGGAAACTCCCTGGTGTCCTTCACCCAGGTCGGGATCAGCCCCCAGCGCACCAGCATCGGCTGGCGGTCCGGCAGATTGGAGCCCGGCGCCCGCGGAGCACCGGCGATCGCCACCAGGATCGGCTGCGTCGGCGCGATGTTGTAGCGCGCCGGGAAATCCTCAAGCCCCGCCACGCCCAGAAAGGCGGCGGTCCGATCCGGTGTCGCGGTCAAGGCAAAACGTCCGCACATGGTCGACTGGTACCCTTCGGCTGGTTCAGCTTGAAAGTGGCGATGGAACCGGCGTTGCGCAATCGCCAAAGCTTCCCCATGCTGGGCGGTCCACAACAGACCTGCCTGCAGATGAGCCTGATCGGGAATCCATGAACCAAGCGCGCAAGACACTTCCGGCCGTCTCGGTGGCCGTCGTGCGCGGCGACACCGTGCTCCTGGTCAAGCGGGCGCGGCAGCCATCGCAAGGGCTCTATGCCTTTCCGGGCGGCAAGGTCGAGGCCGGCGAGACGCTGGAGGCCGCGGCAAAGCGCGAACTGCTGGAAGAAACCGGCTTGAACGCCACCGAATACCACCCGCTTCGGGAAATCCACATCGACGGCAGGGATGACGCCCACCCGGTCGATTACCTTCTGACAGTGTTCGGAGCCGCCTATGCCGGCGGCGAGGCGGTGGCCAGCGACGACGCCGAGACAGCCGCCTTCTATACGCTCAGCGAGATGGCAAGGCTGCCACTTGCCGGCTCGGTGTTCGCGGTAGCCGAAGACTTGCTGGGCCTTGGCGCAAACGCCGGGCTGCCCTGAAAATCGCCTTGCGGGCGACAAATTGTTTCGCCACAAAGACTTAATGCTGTTTGGCCAAGAGGCTTATGAACCGTCCATCCCTGCTCCTCGCCGTATGTCTGGCCGTTAGCTCGGCCGTCTCGACGCGGCCGGCGTTCAGTGCCGAATCGCCGTTCGAACCCGGGCTGATGCGGCTGGCGGAAGTTCTGGGATCGCTGCATTTCCTGCGCAATTTGTGCGGTGAGAAAGGCGACCAGTGGCGTGTCGAGATGCAGAAGCTGCTCGATTCGGAAAATCCGGACGCCGAGCGGCGCGCCCGCTTCATCGCCAGCTTCAATCGCGGCTACCGCTCCTTCGGCGGCACCTACACGCAGTGCACCCCCTCGGCCACCGAAGCCATCAGCCGCTATATGAAGGAAGGCGAGACGCTGTCGCGCGACATCGCCTCGCGTTATGGCAACTAGGCATTCCGAACTGCCCATCCACAGATATTCGGACCTCCGACTTGTGTCAGGTGACATCTTGGTGCAATCCTCGTGTGGCACTTCTGCAACAGTCTTAATGAAACCTTACCGCGCGAATGCGGAATTAACTCAAACTGAAGGTTTTCGCCCCGCAGGCCGCCCTAATCGGCTAAGTTTGGCCTGAGTTGAACGCAGCTTCGCGCAAGGCAATCGGGCTCTGTAAAAAACGATCAAAAAAATGTCGTATTTACAAATACTTAATTGACCCTGCGTGTGAAATGAACAGATCAAGCCTGATCCGCATCGACGGATCGCCGCTTGAAAGGGTGGACATCGCATATGGAACATGGTGTCAACGACATCGACGCGCTGGTCAGGGAAGAGAAGCGCCTGACCGCCGTGGAAAGCCACAGCGAAGCCTGGGCGGAAGGTCTCTCCGCCGGTATAGAGCCCGAGATCATTGCCGAGGCAGCGCTCGAGACGGCCTTCGGCGAGATGTTGCGTGCCAATGGTGAGACCTCGGCCCTTGCCCTGCTCGACCGTATGCGTGAAAAGGTGATTGCTGGCGCCTTCGAACCTGAACGGCTGCGGCACTGAACCGACATCCGGTTCTTTGACGGCAGAATGCCGCTCGGGCGTCATGCCCGGAAGCAGGGAGAAACGGGCAGTGAGTTTTTCGATGTCAGGCAAGCCGGTTGGCTTGGTCCTCTACATCTGCTTCGCCGCTGGCTGTGCCGCGATTCCCCTGGTTCTCGTCAGCAGCCCCGCTTATGCGCTAAGCGAGATCAAGCGCGAAGAGCTCCCCGCACCCGTCACGCCGCCGGCGGACGACGACATGTCGCCGCCGGGAAGCACAGTGCCAATGCCCGACCCGGTCGGAACGCCGCCTCCAACCAGCAAGCCGGCCGGCCCTGACGAAGCCGAGCCGGACAGCCCGCCGAGCGGCGGCGGCGTAACCAGGCCGCGCGTCGATCCGGAAACCCCAGTGCCCGAGGTCGTCTACGATCTCGGCAAGCTGCCGGAACCGGTACGGCGCATGCACGACCTGATCGTCGAAGCCTGCAAAAGCGGCGACATCGAAAAGCTGCGGCCTTTGATCGGCACGGGCGACAGCACGACACAATTGTCGCTGACCGATATAGACGGCGACGCCATCACCTTCCTCAAGGGTCTCTCGGGCGACCCGGACGGCCAGGAGATCCTGGCCATCCTGGAAGAGGTGCTCAATGCCGGCTACGTCCACCTCGATGCCGGCAAGCCGGAAGAACTCTATGTGTGGCCGTATTTCTTCGCGCTGCCACTGGACAAGCTCGACGCCAAGCAACGGGTCGAACTGTTCAAGATCGTCACCGCCGGCGATTTCGACGACATGAAGCAGTTCGGCGCCTACATCTTCTACCGCGTCGGCATCACGCCCACCGGACAGTGGACATTCTTCGTCGCCGGCGATTGAGCCTTTTTGGCCCGCCTTGCGGGAGGTTGGGGCCTAGCGAGGCAATGCCTCGGAAAACTCCACCGTCTTGCCCTGGCCCGGCGCCACGATCTCGCCATCCCACATGACGCGGCGGCCGCGAATGACGGTGCCGACCGGCCAGCCGGTGACTTGCTTGCCATCATAAGGCGTCCAGCCGGCTTTCGAGCCGGCCTGCGCGTTGGTTATAGTCTCACGCCGCTTCATGTCGACGATCGTGAAATCGGCGTCGTAGCCGGCGGCGATGCGACCTTTTCTCGCCATGCCGAAGATGCGCTGCGGACCGTGGCTGGACAGGTCGACAAAGCGCTGCAGCGTCAGCCGGCCGGCGTTGACATGGTCGAGCATGATCGGCACCAGCGTCTGCACACCGGTCATCCCCGACGGCGAGGCCGGATAAGGTTTGGCTTTCTCGGCCAGTGTGTGCGGTGCGTGGTCGGAGCCGAGCACGTCGACGATGCCTTGCGCAATGCCATGCCAGACGCCGTCGCGGTGTCTGATGTCGCGCACCGGAGGATTCATCTGGATCAGCGTGCCGAGCCGCGCGTAATCGTCAGCCGACAGGGTCAGGTGGTGCGGCGTCGCCTCGCAGGTTGCGACATCCTTGTGCTGCTGGAGGAACAGGATCTCCTCGGCCGTCGAGATGTGCAGCACATGGATGCGGGCGCGAACAGTGCGCGCGATGCGCACCAGCCGCTCGGTGCAGCGCAAGGCGGCGATCTCATCGCGCCAGATCGGGTGCGATGACGGGTCGCCGTCGATGCGTTCGCCCTGACGCTCGCGCAGCCGGAATTCGTCCTCGGAGTGAAAGGCGGCGCGGCGGCGGGTATTCCTCAGGATCGAAGCGACGCCTTCATCGTCCTCGACCAGGAGGTCGCCGGTGGAGGAGCCCATGAAAACCTTGATCCCGGCCGCACCCGGCAGCCGCTCGAGTTCGCCGACGTCTTTCGCATTCTCGCGGGTGCCGCCAACCCAGAAGGCAAAATCGCAGTGCATGCGACCGCTGCCGCGGCGGACCTTGTCGGCAAGCGCTGCCTCGCTCGTAGTCAACGGATTGGTGTTGGGCATCTCGAAAACGGCGGTGACACCGCCCAGCACCGCCGCCCGCGACCCCGTCTCAAGGTCTTCCTTGTGCTCCAGTCCCGGCTCGCGGAAGTGGACCTGGCTGTCGACGACACCCGGCAGGATATGCAGGCCGCGGCAGTCGATCGTCTCGCCGGCCGAGGCCTGGCCGAGATCGCCGATGGCAGCGATGCGGCCGTCCTTCACACCGACATCGCGAGCCCCTTCGCCGTCATGGTTGACCACAGTGCCGCCTGTCAGGATGAGGTCGTAGGTCATGGCCATGCTCTCTTGCAGGGGGAGTGCCAGCGGCTTACGTAAAGGCCGACCGTTTTGCAAGATCAGGCTGCTTTCGCCAATGCCCTTTGCCCAGCTCAAAGACCGCGCGCTCATCTCCGTCTCGGGGCCTGATGCCGAGCATTTCTTGCAGAACATCCTGACCACCGATCTCGACGTATTGACACCCGGCCAAGCAAAACCTGGCGCGCTGCTTTCGCCGCAAGGCAAGATCCTGTTCGATTTCCTGATCTCGCGGGCTGGCGAGAATGCATTCAGGCTCGAATGCCGGGCCGACATTTCAGATGATTTCGAACGCCGGCTGACGCTCTACAAGCTGCGTGCCAAGGTCGAGATTGCCAAAGCCGATCAGGCGCTTGTCACCGTCGCATGGGGAGTTGAGTCAACGCCCTCACAATCTGATTCAACGGCCGCCGACACGCGCTTTGCGAACGGCGCCGTCACGCGTTGCTATGGCCACGCGGATGAGCGGAGCGACCTTGCCGCATGGCAGGCCTCCCGGATCGCCAGCGGCATTGCCGAAAGCGGCAGCGACTACCAACTTGGAGACGCCTTCCCGCACGACGTGCTGCTGGACGAAACCGGCGGCGTCGGTTTCAAGAAGGGGTGCTATGTCGGCCAGGAGGTTGTCTCGCGCATGCAGCACCGCGGTACGGCCAGGCGGCGCGTGCTGATCGTCCAGGCCGGACTTCCCCTGCCCGCCGCGGGCACCGAACTGACAGTCGAGGGGCGGCCCGTCGGCACGCTCGGCTCGAACGCCGGCACGACCGGGCTCGCCATTGCCCGCATCGACAGGGTCAAGGCGGCGCTCGACGCCGGCCAGCCGATCATGGCGGGCGACGTGCCGGTTACCGTGACCATCCCCGCCTGGGCGAAGTTCAGCTTTCCGCAGGAAGCCGTCAGCGCGGAGGAGGCCTGATGGCGGCCGATCGCGTCGGCGCGCCGCCACGCGCCTGGCAGCGCATGCTGTCCGGCCGCAGGCTCGACCTGCTCGACCCCTCGCCGCTCGACATCGAGATTTCGGACATCGCGCATGGGCTCGCCCGCGTTGCCCGCTGGAACGGCCAGACCAGAGGCGAGCACGCCTTTTCGGTCGCCCAGCACTCGCTGCTTGTCGAGGCGCTGTTTTGCGACCTGGTGCCTGCGGCTTCGGCCGACGCCCGGCTGGCGGCGCTGCTGCACGATGCCCCCGAATATGTCATCGGCGACATGATCTCGCCGTTCAAATCGGTGATGGGCGGCAGCTACAAGGACTGTGAATTGCGATTGCAGCGCGCCATCCATCTGCGCTTCTCGTTGCCGCCGGAACCAGCTGCTGCGTTGCGCAAGGAGATCAAGCGCGCCGACCAGATCGCCGCCTATTTCGAAGCAACGCTGCTTGCCGGTTTTTCGACTGCCGAGGCGACCGAATTCTTCGGCCGTCCGCGCGGTTTCAATGCCGATCGCTTCGATTTCACGCCACGCTCGGTGACCTCAGCGCAAAATGCGTTCCTGAAGCGCTTTTCGGCAATCGAGAAGTCGCGCCACCAGGTTCCAGCACCCGTGATCGGCTGAAAAACGCTAAATTAACCGGCGGCGACCACACTAGCCCGTTCGATCACGATCCGCAGGCGCCTTATGCCCGTCGCTGATGCCAAGGATGGTTCGACCGTCCCGGAACCGGGGGCCGAAGGCATGGATCGGCCGCGCTCCATTGAAGACGAACTGCGCGAACAGAACGAACGCTTTTCGGCTGCGGTCGAGAACATGTCGCATGGGCTGTGCATGTTCGACGCCGACGAGCGCATGATTATTTGCAACGTCAACTACATCAACATCTTCTGCCTCGACCCCAAGGTGATGCGGCCCGGCATCCGGTTCCTCGACATCCTGCGCCACAGCGTCGACATCGGCATCGCCTCGCAAAGCGCCGAAGAACTCTACGCCATCCGCAAGCCCTATATCGACCAGGCCAAAGCCTCGACCTACGAGGAGACGCTGTCGGACGGTCGTATCATCAACATCTCGCATCGCCCGCTGGCTTCGGGCGGTTGGGTCTCCATCTACGAGGACATCACCGAACAGCGACGCGCAGAACGGGATCTCAAGGAGCAGCATCGCCGCTTCGACGCAGCACTTGCCAACATGTCGCAAGGCCTGCTGATGTATGACGCCGACGGCAGGCTGATCGTGCGCAACCAACGCATTCTGGAGCTCTATGGTGTCAGCGAGGCAGACCTTCCGCTGGGCATGGGTCTGCGCGAACTCCTTGAGCGGCTTGTACGCCTGGGTGTCTATCCGCCCATCGATATCGATGGCGAGGTCCTCAAAACTGAAGCCCGCCTGCAGATCGGCCAGACGCGATCGACCCCTCGTCAGCTTGCCGACGGACGAACGCTGATGATCGCGCGTCGGCCGATGAGTGGTGGCGGCTGGGTCGCCACGTTCGACGACGTCACCGAAAGCAGGCTGGTCGAGGAGCGCATGACCCATCTTGCGCATCACGACACGCTGACCGGACTGCCCAACCGTTCGATGCTTCGCGAACGGCTCGACCAGGCGCTGGAGGATGCGACTTCACCGCTGGCGATCTTCTCTCTCGATCTCGACCGCTTCAAGGCGATCAACGACACCTTGGGGCATCCGGCCGGCGACTGGCTGCTGAAAAGCGTGGCCGAGAGGCTGCGGCGTTGCCTGCGCGATGAAACAGACATCGTCGCCCGTTTCGGCGGTGACGAGTTCGTCATCATCCAGTCCAACTTCAAAGACCTTGCCGACGCGGAAAAGCTGGCGAAACGTATCGTCGAGGCGATCGCACAACCGTTTCGCGACAAGAGCCGGGAGATGCATGTCGGCATCAGCCTTGGCATCGCCGTTTTCCCCGACGACGGCAGGGATGCCGATACGCTGCTGAAGAACGCCGACACGGCGCTGTACCGGGCGAAGAGCGAAGGACGCAACCTTTACCGATTCTTCGAGCCAGCAATGGACGCCACGGTGCAGGCGCGCCGGGCGCTTGAGGTCGACCTTGAGACAGCGTTGCCGCGCCACGAATTCGATCTCGATTTCCAGCCCATCATGAACATAGGCTCCGGCGGGATCGTCGGCGCGGAAGCCTTGATGCGCTGGCATTCGCCGACACGCGGCACGGTGGCGCCGGACAACTTTATTCCCGTCGCCGAAGAAACCGGGCTGATCGTGCCGCTTGGCGAGTGGGCATTGAGGAAAGCCTGCGTGGCGGCGGCAAGTTGGCCTTCCCTGCGCATTGCGGTCAATGTCTCGGCCGTGCAGCTCAAAAGCGGCGGCTTTGCCCGCAGCGTCATCTCGGCGCTGGCCTTCTCCGGCGTCCCGGCCAGCCGGCTCGAACTGGAAATCACCGAAACCGTGCTGATGGACGAAAGCGAGACCGTGCTGAAGACGTTGCGTCAATTGCGAGGGCTGGGCATCCGCATTGCGCTCGACGATTTCGGCACCGGCTATTCCTCGCTCGGCTATCTCCGGCGTTTTCCGGTCGACAAGATCAAGATCGACCGTTCGTTCATCCGCGACATCGGCAATCGCGACACAGCAGCAATCGTTCGCACCATTATCGGGCTGGGCGCCGAGCTCGGCATCACGGTCACCGCCGAGGGTGTCGAGACCGAGATGCAGTTTGACTTTCTGCGCGTCAATGGCTGTGTCGAAGCGCAGGGCTATCTGATCGGGTTGCCGTCAAGGGCGGCGGATATTCAGCGCCTGCTGATGCCAACCGTCGCCGCCTTCGGGCAATCCGGTTGAACCGGCGGTACCCGCTATTTCGGCCCTGGCCAACTTGGCTGTGACAGATGCGCGGCCATGAAACCGGCG
This sequence comes from Mesorhizobium sp. P2_E6, assembly GCF_056403835.1. Taxonomy (NCBI): domain Bacteria; kingdom Pseudomonadati; phylum Pseudomonadota; class Alphaproteobacteria; order Hyphomicrobiales; family Phyllobacteriaceae; genus Mesorhizobium; species Mesorhizobium sp. P2_E6. The sequence goes on along the minus strand of NZ_JBFUEQ010000019.1, from coordinate 34,433 downwards.
ACGGCTTCGACCTTGGCGGGGCGCGAGCGTGCTGAGGGCGTGACGAAATACAGCGCGCCCCTCGGCAAAGTCCAGTCGGTCAGGATCGCTTCCAGGCGCCCATCGGCAAGGTATTCGCCGGCAATGAATTCCGGCAGCTCGGCAATCGCCATTCCGGCCAGCACTGTTGGAACCAGCGCGTCAGAATTGGTCACCCGCAATGGCCCGGAGGGCGTGACGGCCTCCCTGTCACCCGCGGCATTGCTGAAATGCCAGACGTCCTGCCGAGGACGATAGGCATAGCCAAGGCAATGATGCGCGTCGAGGTCGCGCGGCGTGCCTGGACGGCCATACCGGGCGAGATAGGTCGGTGCCGCGACGATGAACGGAGCAATGCTGCACAGGCGCCGCGCAACCAGCGAGGAATCCGGCAGGACGGCAATCCGGAGTGCTGCATCGAACCCATCACCGACCAGGTCAACGACCGCATCGCTCAGATGCATATCGATCGACACGTCGGGGTAGAGTTTGAAGAAATCAGGAAGCAACGGCGCAACGCACCGCAGCCCAAACGACATCGGCACGGCCAGACGTACAAGGCCGCGCGGACTGGCCGACAGCTCGCGTGCCGCATTCTCGGCATCCTCCGCGTCACGGTAGAGGCGCGACGCCCGCTCGGCGAGACGATGACCAAAATCCGTGAGGGCGAGACGCCGCGACGTGCGGTTGAAAAGCCGCGCGCCAAGCCGCTCCTCCAGTCGGCTGACGCCACGCGATACTGTCGCCACCGACAGGCCGAGCACGCGCGCGGCGGCAGCAAAGGACCGCTCCTCCGCGACTTTGGCGAACATGGCCAATCCTTCGAAGTCCGGAACTTTCGACATCACCAATCCTGCAACGATTGTTTGCAAACATTGCTATTTCGAAAAGAACTACCTGTCCATATGTCTCTGTCACCGACAACAGGAGTGACGAAAATGACACGGAAACTCGAAGGAAAGATCGCCGTGGTTACCGGCGGCAGCAGCGGCATCGGCCTTGGCATCGCCAAGCGCTTCGCCTCTGAAGGCGCCCATGTCTACATCACCGGACGGCGCCAGGCCGAGATCGACAAGGCCGTCACGGCAATCGGGAAGAACGCCACCGGCATCCAGGCCGACTCGACCAGTTTCGCCGATCTCGACCGACTCTATTCCAAAGTGAAAGCGCAAAGCGGCCGGATCGACGTGCTCTCGGTCAATGCTGGCGGCGGTTCCATGCTGCCGCTCGGGCAGATCAGCGAACAGCACTATGATGAAACATTCGACCGCAACGTCAAAGCCGTGCTGTTCACCGTGCAGAAGGCGCTTGGATTGCTGGTGGACGGTGCATCGGTGATCCTGACTGGTTCGACCACCGGCTCAACTGGCGCGGCGGCGTTCAGCGTCTATGGCGCGTCGAAGGCGGCCCTGCGCAATTTTGCCCGCAGCTGGATTCTCGACCTGAAGGAGCGGCAAATCCGCGTCAACATTCTCAGTCCCGGTCCGACCCGTACAACGGGTCTCGCCGAGCTTGCCGGACCTGAGGCCGAACACCAGAAGGGTTTGCTCGATTTCCTTGCCAACCAGGTGCCAATGGGCCGGCTCGGCGATCCCGATGAGATCGGCAAGGCGGCCGTGTTCCTGGCCTCGGACGATTCCAGCTTTGTCACCGGCGCCGAGCTGTTCGTCGACGGCGGTATTGCGCAAATCTAGCCGTCGTACCGGTCGCGTCTTCAAGCAGGGCGCGACCGGTATGCAACCGCGCAGCATCAGCGCAATGTCTCGATGTATTTTTCGTGGAAGCTGACATAGCCCGGTTCGACAATCTTCAGATGCCGCTCGATCAGCGCATGAAACTCCGGCAATTGATGAAACGGCACGCCGGGATAGGCATGATGCTCGGCATGGAACGGCATGTTCCACGCCAGCTTGCGCACCAGCCAATTGGTCAGCGTGGTCCTGGTGTTCTCCAACATGTTGGCGACGAATGGACAACGGCCATGCTCGGCCAAGAGATAGAGGCGCAGAAATGGCTGCCCGAGCAAGGCCGGCACGATCCAGACGTAGAGGAGCACCGTAAGCCGGAAATAGACGGCCAGCAGAATGACCCCGGTATAGAAGGCAAGCATGGCTTGCGCCTCGACGCGCACCTTGGCGTAGCCTTTTGGCGGCACATAGCCTTCCCGGCCGCGGCCCTTCGCATTGCCACAAAGCGTCTTGAGGTGCCCCCACCACACCGGGATGCCGGAGACATGGACGAGGTATTGCCTCCATGTCTCCGGTTTGGGGAAAGCCAGTTCCGGATCATTGTCCGGGTCCTGGGTGTATCGATGGTGGGCGAAATGGAAATAGCGGAACCAGTCCGCAGGCAGCCCGATCGCCAGGCTGCACACCCGCGCCACGGCATCGTTCAGCCACTGCGTTTCGAAGGCCGTGCGATGCACCGTCTCGTGCAGCAGCGTGAACAGGAAGACGATCAGGATGCCTTGCGGCAGCATCAGCAGCGGCCAGAACGGGACCTTGGCGGCGATCAGCGATCCGATGATGATGATCGCACCCCAATGAGCACCAAGTTGGACAAGGCCCGCGACGTCTGATTTGGCGGTCAGGCGATTGCGCTCTTGCTGCGTCAACGATGCGATTACGTCGCGATGGTCCACTGGCGTCATCCGGAGTTCGAAAATGTCGACGCCCATATCGTATTCAACAAGAAAGCTTTCTGAAAACGATGAATTATGCGATTTAGATAAGGTCAACTTATCTATCGGGCAGCATGATCGCTTTTCCATCCTTGCGCGGACTCCAGGCTTTCGAAGCGGCGGCGCGTTCCGGCAGCTTTGCCGCGGCAGCCCAGGAGCTGTCCATCTCGGCTGCCGCGGTCAGCCAGCTGATCCGGACCATCGAGGACCAGATGGGCCGCAAGCTGTTCAACCGGGTCAACCGCCGCGTCGTCCTCACCGACGCCGGCAGGGAAATACTGCCTCGGCTGACAACGGCATTCGGTGAGATCGGCAGCGTGTCACGCGAACTGGGCGGCGCCGAGTTCCGCTCCCGGCTCGTCGTGTCAGTCCCGCCATCCATGGCGATGGGCTGGTTGTCGTCGCGTCTGGCGGGCTTTGTCGCGGCCCACGGCGCTGTCGACATATCGCTCAGAGGCGAAGACGACCCGGTATCGTTCGACCGAGACCTGATCGACATCCGCCTTTCCTATGGCCGTTCGCACTATCGCGACCAGGCAACGGAAGACATCGCCAGGGATGCCGTCTACCCCGTTTGCGCCCCTGATCTCGTTGCGACGAACAGATATCTGGACGGTACCGCCCTCACCGGTCTGCCGCTGATCCACACCGACTGGGGCCCAACGGGCGCGTCGTTCCCGTCCTGGCGCAACTGGTTCGAAGCGATGGGCATCGAGCCTGGCCGGGCAGCGCAACGCGGCCTTTCGGCGAATTCGTCACGGGCCGCCCTTGATCTTGCCATTTCCGGCCTTGGCGTGGCGCTGGCGCAAGGGGTCTACTGTGCCGAAGCGCTGGAAGACGGCCGGCTGGTCAGGCCGCTGGCCCAGGCGCTGGAGCTGCGCCAGCCTTATTGCCTGACAATCCCGGAACGCAGCGCGAGACGCGATGTGGTGGCGGCATTTCGCCAGTGGCTGATCGAGGAATGCGTGCGCACGGTCAAATCGCCGGCGCTGACCGAGGGCCGTTGACTGCCGCCTCTCAGAGGTGCCCGCTCAATGCCTCCACCATGTCCTTGTTCGTCGCCACGGGAACGATCTCGAACTCCACCAGATCGGCCCATTCGATGACCCAGCGCTGCAGCAGCGTGACGTCATCAGCCTCCACCAGCAGGAAGCAGCGGCTCATATCCGCCGCGATCCAGCTATGGTGCACGAGCAACTCGTCCGGCTTCAGGCGGCCGCGATCGCTGAAGCGACGGTAGATATCCTTGCGATCGCAACCGCGAAAGTCCTCGATCACGACGAACAGCATATCCACCCCCGATCAAATTAGCGCCCCGGCCGGTCCAGCCGCTCCAGGAACCACTGCGTCAGCCGCACCCAGACCTCGTCCTTTTCGCCGGAATCTTCCCAGCCATGGTCGAGGTTCGGATTGTCGTTGACCTCGATGACGAAGACGCCATCTTTGGTTTCCTTGAGGTCGACGCCATAGAGCCCGTCACCGATGCAGCGCGCCGCCTTCACCGCCGTCTCGACGACATGCGCCGGGGTTTCCTTCAGCGTGAAGGTCTTGATGCCGCCCTGGTCGGGTTTGCCGTTGGCCTTGTGGTTGACGATCTGCCAGTGCTTCTTGGCCATCAGATAGTGGACGGCAAACAGGGGCTGGCCGCCGAGCACGCCGACACGCCAGTCATATTCGGTCGGAATGAACTTCTGCGCGATCAGAAGATCGGAATCCTCCAGCCATTCCGTGGCGAGCGTCTTCAACTCCTCGAAGTCAGCGCATTTCTTGACGCCGCGCGAGAACGACGAATCGGGGATCTTCAACACCAGCGGAAAGCCGAGCGTCTGCGCCGCCAGTTCGAGATCCGAGCTGCCGGCGATCATCACCGTCGGCGGCACCGGCACCTTGTTGTAGGCCATCAGCTCGTTGAGATAGACCTTGTTGGTGCAGCGGATCATCGACAGTGGATCGTCGATCACCGGCATGCCTTCCTGCTGGGCACGGCGGGCGAAACGATAGGTGTGGTTGGAGATCGAGGTGGTCTCGCGGATGAACAGCGCGTCGTAGTTGGCGAGCTTGGCGAGGTCCCGCTTGGTGATCGGCTCGATTTCGACGCCCATCTTTTCGGCGATCTTGGCCCAGTAGCGCAGCGACGAGATCTCCGACGGAGGCAATTCCTCATGCGGATCGACCAGCGTGGCGAAGGTGTAGCGCGCCGGCGTGCGGCCCTTGGTGTCGCGCCACTCGCGGTTGGTGTAGGTCTCCAGGCACTGGATGAAGCTTTTTTCTTCATCCTCGGTCATCCGCGCCAGCGGATGGAAGCCGATCTTGCGGATCGAAGCCCATTCGGCGCTGTCCTTGATGTGGACTTCGAGTGCCGGTGCGCGGAACCAGTCGAACAACAGCTTGGCGAACCGGTCCCAGATTTTCGACGGGCCGATGCCGAAGAAGATGCAGACCTTGGTTGGAAAGGCGCCGCCGAGATCCTTGCGACATTTGTTGAGTGCCAGTTCCAGTTCGGGCAACGCATGTTCGTAGAGCTTGCGCTCCGACAGGTCGATCATCGTCTCGACGGTCGGAATGACCTTGTGGCCGCGCGAGCCCGCCAGCAGCGAGGCGTAGTAGCCGCGGCTCTGGTAGCCGTAATTGTTCGACAGGTTGATGACCTTCGGCCGCTGGCCGCGAAACAGCGACGGATGCGCAAGATAGTCACGGTTGGTGATGATCTTGTGCGGTGTCGCCACCTGGTCGAGATCGCTCTGCCGGCCGGTAAGGATGACCCAGGTCATTGTCTGTCGCGCTTTCCCAGAGTGATGGCGGCACGCAGTCCGTCGCGGCCGAACTGCGCCATGTTCATGAAGATGCCGTACGGCACGGGAATGTTGGCGGCATCAAGGATGGTCTCCTGTCTTTCGTCCTCGACCCATGGATCGTGGATCAGGATATGGTCGCCGTCATCGCCGATCGCCAGCACCCAGTGCGGCACCTTCTTGCCGAACATAAGGAAACCGCTGATCAGCACCAGCACCAGTTTTCCCTCCGCGATCGCGGCGCGAATGTCGTCGATGGTGAATGGACGGTAATTCACCGGGATGCCGTAAAGTTCCGCGCGGCGGCGAAAGTCGACCTGGGCCAGTTCCATCACCCGGCGCTTGTCCTCGCTGCGCACCGACTGCAGGAACAGCGCGCCGTAGAACGAAACATAGATCTCCGCCGCGAGCCCGCTTTCGTAGCCCGAGACAGCGAGGCCGAACGGTTCGCAGCCACCGGGTCCCGACATCATGAAGACAGTCGTCGCCTCGCGCCACAGTCGGATTTCCATGACCGGATCCGGCACGAAGCCGCGATCGAAATTGGCCATCGCCATCATCAGGCAGCATGGGCCGCAAGTGAATTCGCAGGTCTGCTGGTAGAACGGCACCTTGGTGGCGATCGGAATGTCACCGCGCAAGGTCTTTTCATAGCGAAGCGCTGTCTCGCCGTCCTCGTAGTAGCCGGATTCGCGGCCGATCTTGCGATAGCCGGCCTGCTCATAGATGCGGATGGCCCGGCTGTTGTCTTCGCGCACCTCGAGACGCAGCATCATACGGCCGTGCTCGAAGGCGGCCTCTTCCGCTGATCCGAGCAGCATGCGGCCAACACCCAGTCCCCCGAAGAAGGGACCGGTGGCGATCGAGTAGAGACGTGCCACGCCGCTGCCCTTGCGAAACAGCACGATCGCATAGCCGGCCACGCGGCCATCGATTTCAGCGACCAGCGTCTCGGCGGTTTCGCGCTCGATGAACAGGCGGAAGGAGCGGCGGGAAATACGGTCGCTTTGGAAAACAGCTTTCTCGATGGCGGCGAGATCATCGACGTCAGACGCGCGGGCCGTGCGGATCTCGGCAGGCATGCGGGTTGAGAAAACCTCGATTGGTGGTGGGAAATGCCCTACTGGAAAACGTTCAAGACATCAGCCGAAATACTGATGACCACAAAGCGCTATCGCACCTCGAATAGGGCCGAATTGTGACAGATTCGGCGGCAACCTGGCGATGCAAAACGCTTTGAACAGGATCACTATTTATGGACTGGCGTCGCCATCAAGGCGGCGCCTTTTCAACTGGCCAGGCCAGCCAGAAGTTGGCCATAGGCGCTCTTTGCCACGACGGCCAATTGCTCGCTTGGCAGCGAACCGACGACGGCGCAGCCATAGCCCTTGTCCAGCCAGTAGACGGCCTGGGGACCGTCTTGCGCCGATGCATAGGTGCCCTTGGCATTCTGCGCCGATTGCGCCGTGACGAAGAGAGATATGCGCTCGCCCTTGTCGTCCTCGTAGAGCAGCATCGCGGCCTTGCTTTCTCCGGCCGGCAACAACCGGCCGCCGACCAGCTGGAAACCGTTCGCGGTCAGGTCCGGTGCCACCAGCTTCAACCCGACACGGTTGGACAGCCAGGTCTGGAGATGATCCTTGTCGCTGGCCGGCACCTCGACCGCATGCCGCTTTTCGGCGGCGAAGACGACGTGGGCCGCGATTGCCTGTTCGGCCAGTTGATCTTCGGCCGGATTCTCCTGTCCGATGCGGTCGATGCCGGCAAGGTAGCCGCCAAGCCCGCCGGCGACCACAAGAACGGCCGCCGCGGCGGCAAGCCACCAGCGCGAGCGCGAGGCCGCAGCCTTGACCGGCGTCTCGCCGAACACGACCTTGCGCAACCGCACTGGGACGGGTTCGTCCAGCACGCCGGCGAAGGCGGCGCGCAATGCCGTGCGATCGGCGGTGAAACGGGCGCTCCTGGCCTTCATCTCGGGATTGGCGTCGAGCCAGGCATCATAGGCGGCGCGCTCGTCAGCCGGCAGCTCGCCATCGATCGCCATGTGGATGTCACGTTCGGAGAAGTCGCGGCGGATCATTTCTCGACGATCCTTATTGCGCGACGGCGCGCCGTGTCGTCCAGCAGCCCGCGCAATTCCTCACGCCCGCGCGCAATGCGCGACATCAGCGTGCCTGCGGGGACGCCCAGAATGTTGGCGGCTTCGGCATAGGAAAACCCTTCGATGGCGACCATGACAAGAGCCGCACGGCGGTCGGGGCTGATTGCCTGCAATGCGTCGATGATCTCGCGCGAAGCGATGCTCTCCACCTGCTCGGCAGGCTGGGCCACCGCCTCGCCTGCTTCCAGCGGAAGCATCGTCGCCTCGCCGCGTCGGTTCACCTTGCGCATCTGGTCGATGAACAAATGATGCATGATCGTAAACAGCCACCTCCTGGGGCTTTCTCCCGTCTGCCAGTTGTCGAGCCGGACAAGCGCCCGCTCGAGACAATCCTGAACGAGATCGTCGGCAGCATCGCGGTCGCGCACAAGCGAGCGTGCGTAGCGGCGCAGTCGCGGTATTTCGCCAAGGATTGCTGCCTTCTTTTCGTGCATGACCGCTGGTTCTGGGTCGCCCTTGTTGATCCGATATTGAACGCGCCTTCTCGGCGCGGCGCAAGCGGCCAGCGCGAAGCGGTCCGCCGCCCCGGTCACCCAAGCAATGAGATAACGAGATGACGGGCCGTTTTATTCCCGGCTAAATTGAGTTCCTGTCGTCACTGCTCTCCGACCGATATTTTCTCTCTTGCCGCCCGCGTCAGCAGGCGCTGGTAGAACAGGCCGATGCCGATCAGCACGGCGCCAAGGCCGATGAAGGACAACGCCCGCAACACGCCTTCCAGCTCCGACATGTCGAAGACAAAGACCTTCAGCACTGCGACCGAGATCAGCACGGCCGAGGCAATGCGCAGCACCTGCGATTTCAGCCAGACGCCGGCGGTGAGCAACGCCACGCCGATCACCAACCACAGCGCCGAATAGGTGTAGGTTTCCAGCTGGCCGAGGCCGCTCCACAGGCCAATGAACTCGCCCTTGAACAGACGCCGCACCGACAGGGTGGCGTAGGCGAAGGCAAGCACGGCCGCCACCAGCGCCAGCATCTGCGCATACCATTTCGGCCGCTTGTCCCTGGCATAGAGCGCCAGTCCGCCGGCAGCGATGGCCGGCAGGAGATAGGCGAGGAACAACAGGTTGAAGACCGGGATCTGGCCTGTCGATTCGTCGGTGAACAACGGGTTCAGCACCACGAAATGCCGGATGACGATGAAGGCCACCGAAACCACGCCCGCCGCCATCGAGCCATAGCGCAGCACAGAGCTTGGCGAGCGCATGTCGATGGCGACAAGGATGGCGCCGGCGCCAATGGCGATCAGCGTGTAGATCGCCTGCTCGGCGAGCGTCATCGCACCCGTGTCGATGACGCCGCCATGCATGGCGTGGCGCACCAGCATGGCGAGCGTGAGCAGCGCAAACAGTGCCGCCGCCGCTTCCATGGCGAGGCGTGGGCGGCCGTTGGTGGTGCGGGCAAGCTGCCAGGCGGCGAAACCGAAGGCGAGCGCCGGCACGCCGTAGCCCGGCAGCAGCCAGTTGAAGACCGGCGTCGTCGACAGGAACTCTGCGCCGACAATGGTCGGGTCAAAGGCGACGCGGCCAAGCACGGCAATCACCGCGCCAACCGAAATCCAGCCGAGCACCGGATAGGAACGCCAGCGCGTCGCCAGCGTCGGCACGATCGCCGCTGCGCCGAGCAGGATGGTGGTCCAGCCGGAATTGAACGCCATATGCAGCATCAGGAGGCCGGCGACGGCCGCACCGCCCAGGGCAAACGACACCGCCACGCCGCCGGTGAGAGGCGGCTCTTCGCTGCGTGCGATCCACTCGCTGCCGGCCGTGAAAACCACGACCAGCAGTGCGGCGGCGGCGGCGTAGACAAAGTCGCGATCGAGATTGCCGAAGGTGAACCAGAGCGCCAGCAGGACGAGCAGCGGCACGATGACGCCCCACGCCGCCCATGAGGCCGCGCGGATCTGTGTCGCGGCGGCGAACCTGCGGGCGGCCCAGAAGCCGGCGCCTATGAAGACCAGGCCAAGCGCGATGCCGATACGCAATGTCAGCGCGTTGGACGTGGCCACCGGCAAGCCATCGACGCCCAGAGCGCCGGCCGAGAAGTCGGAGGCGATCGAAGTCGGCGGGATGATGCCGAGATAGATCATCACCGTCACCAGTCCTGCGGCATAGAGGAGCGGCAGCGCCAGTGGGCGATAAAGCGCGACGGCCACCATTGCGGCGATCAGCACGGCGCCCGGCAAGGCATCGCCGGCTGCGGCGAAGACCGGGTCGACTGACAGGCCGAGCGCCGAGAATGCGACGAAGAGGCCAGGCACGATGGACGGCCAGTCGAAAGCCCTGGCTGGTCCGGCCTCGTCGCCACGACGGCCGAGCCAGACAAACGCAAGTACCGCCAGCGTGACGGCGTCGATGAACAGGATGGTGGAGAGGTTCGCGCCCGGCGCATCGGTCATGTAGAGGATGGTCCAGACACCGGTGCCGAAAAAGGCGGCCGCCATCAGCAACGTCCAGTCGCGCATGCGGGCGATGACGCCGGTGGCGGCAAGCACGATCGCGAGATAGCCGAACAGCGCCCAGGGATTGGGCGCCTGCGAGGCAACCAGCATCGGCGTCACCATGGCGCCGACGAGGCCAATGCCGGCCAGCGCCTGACCATGGACCAGGGCTGCCGCAATGGTCGCCACGCCAATGGCGCCGAGCAGCGTGAAGGCGAGCGCCGGGCCGATGAAGCCGTAAATGCCATGGGCGGCATAGACGGTGCCGAACAGGATGAAGGCACCGGCCGCTGTCAGGATCGCTGGAATATAGGCGCCGGCAACGCCTTGCACCGGCACCTTGAAGCCGGTGCGGCGGATGAACTCGCCGCCGGCGACCAGCACCAGGCCGAGAACAGCGGCCATGGTCAGCCGCACGCCGGGGCCGAAAATGCCGGCCTCGATGGTGTAGCGGATCAGGAACAGGCCACCCAGCGCCAGCGCGATGCCGCCGACCCAGACCGCCCAGCGGGTGCCGAGTGCCGTTTCGACATCCGACTGGCGGGCGGCTTTCGCTGCCGCGGCCGGCTCGGCAGGTTCTGCTGCCTTCGGCGCCGCATCACTTGGCGCCCATGGCCTGGACACGGCCTCGCCGGTTGGAACTTCCGCCTCGGCAACCGGTGCCTGCGCAGCGACCGCCTCGCTCACCGCCGGCAGGACGATATCGGCCGCGGCCGCAACGGCCGGAGCCACATCGGCGGGCGGCGCGCTGTCGGCGGTTGCCTGTTCGGACGGCTTGGCCGCCAGCGGCGCGGCGCCCGAAAGGACAAAGCTGCGCAGCGCGCCAAGCTCGCGCTCGATCAGGCCGATGCGGTTCTGCTGGCGCGAAATGATGACGAACAAGGCGATGATGGCGACAAGGCCGATCAGGCTTTCAAACATGGCGGTTCCCCCAAACCGGGCCAGTTTTCACTGACGTTCAGTCTCACTGACATTCAAATGCGGCGGCCAAACGGCCTGAAAGTCAACGCGCCGCCAGATTGGCCGCGGGAAAGATCGAGCATGTTTCGGTGCCAAAAGCCAGCAGCTTGCCGCCGGCATCCTTCAGCGTCGCTTCCGACACCGCCAGAGTACGCCCCTTGTGGACGACCTTGCCCTCGCAGATCACCTTGCCGGTCTTCGGTGTAATGGGCCGCGTCAAATTCACCTTGAACTCCGCGGTCGTATAGGCCTCACCCTTTTCGAGCAGCGTCTGCACGGCGCAACCCAATGCCGAATCGAGCAGCGTCGCCGCCCAGCCGCCATGCACGCTGCCCAGCGGGTTGAGGTGGCGCTCGTTGGGCACGCCACGGAACACCGCACGTCCTTCCGACACTTCGGTCAGCGCGAAGTTGAGCTGGAAGGAGATCGGCGGCGCCGGATACTTGCCGTCGATGATACGCTGCAGCAGGTCCAGGCCGGTGTATTCCAGGATGTCGGCATGCGGAATCGTGCCGAGGCCGAGCGGTGAGACCCAGCCCGGATACAATTCGACCTTGCTCATGCTGCGTTCTCTCCGGCTATGGTCTTGCTGCGCGCGTGGTGTTTGCGCAGTGCGGCAAGGAAGCCGGCGCGGGCGTCCGGCGGTTCGATGCCGCGCGGCTCATAGACGTGGCGGGTGAAGAAAAAGCCGGTCAGCCGGAAGGCGTCGTCGACCGCCGCCGGATCGCCACGCTGGCCTGAGCCGCGCTGCAGGAAGGCCGGCAGCGCCAGCATCTTGTCGCGCCATGGCAAGCCTGCTTCACGAGACACGGCGCGTCCGGATCTGGGTGAGACATAGGCAAGGTCCTGCCGCACGCCAGTGGCGGCGCATTGACTGAGATCGAGGCCAAAGCCGAGTTCGTCCAGCACCAGAAGCTCGAAGCGCGCCACCAGTTCGCCGGCAGCGTCGGCATCGTCGAGATGGACGATCATCACGGCAAGCGTTTCGTAGAGACCTTCATGAGCGTCGCGCTCGGGCAACAGGCGCAGATGCGCGGCCATGGTCTGCAGCCCATAGACTGCCACCGCGCTGTCCATCAGCCGGGCGGCGTTCATCTCGATCGCCTCGGCCTGGAACGTGCCGAGATGCTCGTCAAGCCGCGCCCGCCACAACAGGTCGACGCGATTGCCGGGTTGGAGGACGGGCTGCTGCTTGCGCGAGCGGCCGCCACGCACCAGGCCGAGATGACGGCCATGCGCGCGTGTCATCACCTCGAGAATGGCGCTGGTTTCGCCATGCTTGCGGGTGCCGAGAATGATTCCCTCGTCGCGCCATTCCATTTCCAGAGCTTTTCACCGGTTGGATGGCGAAATCAAGGTATGGAGTTTGGCTCAACTGACAGATCGGTACAGCACAGTGCACAAAAAACCGCCCGCAGCGATAACGCTGCCGGCGGTTGGGTGAGATCAATCGATCCGTTAGAACGAGCGCTGGAAGCGGAGAATGCCGCCGACGCTGCTCTTCTTGTTGGCCTTGGTCCAGTTGCTGAAGTCGGCGTCGTCGAACTTTCCAGCATTGAGGTAATCGACTTCGGCCGTGACCGTAAAGCCGGGCACAACAGTGTAGGCAACGTTGGCGGCGACGCCGAGGTTCTTCCAGTCGTCATAAGAGATCTGGGCGTTGAACGCGGTCTTGTCGTTGAACTTGTAGGTGCCACCGCCCCAGACTGCCCAGTTGCCGCCCCACTGCTTGTAGAAGCCGCGACCTTTAGCGTTGATAGCGTTGGTCGGATCGTTGAGGTTGTCGTCCGTGCCGTAACCGCCGATGATGAACAGCGACAGTTCCTTGGTGACATTCACGTCCAAACGAACCTTGCCGGCCGCTTCCTCGTAGTTGCTGTCATAGGCGACGACGCCAGTGATCGCACCCCAGTCGCTCTTGTACTTCAAGCCGCCGACGACATGCGGAACATAGCTGTCGATGGTGCCGCCCTTGCCGGCGCCTTCTTCGAGAGAGACCAATCCCGTGAGGCCGTTGCCTGCGTCGAAGTAGTATTGAACGACGTTGCTCTCCTGCCCGCCATACGGAACCAGCGTGTCCTGGATGACGTTGCCGGCATAGCCGATGAACGTATCGAAAGCCGTATCGTCCTTGCCGACGCGCAGGCCGCCGAGCTGAATCCAAGCGAAACGCAGCGAGGTAGACTTGTTGCGGCCTTGCCAGTCGTCCGCATTGGAGGCGGCCTGGTTGAGATAGTCGCCGCTGCTGTTACCGTAGTTGAAGCGGGTCTCGGTGTAGGTCTTGAGGGTACCGAGCTCGGTCTCCTGACCGGTCCAGGTCTTCAGCGTGAAGCGGGTGTTCTTGTAGTAGGTCGAGTGCGTGTCGCCGGCGCTCTGGTGGTCCGGAACGTGGTTGACGCCATCGAACGTGCCGGCATCGCCGACGCCGATGTCATAACGGACATAGCCGCCGATGCGCAGGCAGGTTTCGGTGCCCGGGATATAGAAATAGCCGGCGCCGTAGACGTCGCAGATCTTGACGTATTCGGCCGGTTCCGGTTCGGCGACGACGACAGCGTCAGCCGCGCGCGCGCCGCTGACCGCGATCAGTGCCGCGGCTGAGCCGAGAAGGAGGCTCTTGATGTTCATTTTCTGACTCTCCAGTCATAGTTTTAAATGGCTTCGGATTTGTGGCTGGCGGCAATGTTGTCCCGCCTCACCCCCACAATGAAAAAGGCGCGCACCGCTCGCCCTTTTCCGCGGCGAACATACCCATCGACCTTCTGCCTTCAATGACGATTCCGGAAATAATCCCGTTTCCATCAACAGATTAATGCTGTGTTGCACAAATAACACTTTCCATATTGGAAGTTAGCACAATTGGAACAACGTCATATATTCAATATATTTTCAGATAATTGCGCGGCTAATTATTACTTTTTGACATCAAATTTCTACGATTGCGCTCCGCACGCAAAATATGCGCCTGCTTTCGGCGAAAAGCTGGCTGGATATTTCTTCACCCACCGACCATCCGATGGCATCCGTCCGCCACTTGCGCTCTGGCGCTGCGCCGAAATGCAGGGCGACGCCTGCCCGGCCAGTTTTGCTTTTGCCGAGGCGATCGAACCCGCCGGAGCGCTGTCGCGTCGCTGATTATGACGGCAGCCAACCGATCAAGACGATTCTGTGTGAGTTGGTCGCGCGCCAATGATGCGGATCGTCCTGTAGCGACAAGACAGCGGAGCGATGTCTGTCCAGCGGAAATATCGGAATTCTTTCAGAAACCGCTCGGGATTTTTGGCCGCGCCGGTGCCAATAGACCCGGGTTGGCCGATGCGGTCGGCACGGCCTGCCGAACAATTCGGCTGGCTCGTCTCCAGATGCATGTCGACCGATCGGGCAGCCCGGCGACCTCTCGTGACCAATCTGCCCGCTGAGAGGACCGACATGACTTCCGTCCCGAGCCTGGTGCGAAGGCACCAGCTGACCGCCTTCTTTTCGCTCGCGCTTGGCCTGACCTGGCTGGCGTTCATCCCATTCTGGCTGTCGAATGGCGACAGCATTCCCTGGTTCACCTTCGGTCCTATGGCCGCCGGCTTCATCGTCGCGGCCCTGTCCGGCGGCTGGGGTTCGGTCAAGGCAATCCTCGCCTCGATGGTGAAATGGCGGGTTCACCCGTTGTGGTACCTGGTGGCATTCGGCCTGCCCTTCGGAACACAATTGATCTCGATCCTGATCAATCCGCTGTTTGGCTCGGCAGCACCGGCCTGGAGCAATATTCCGGCCCTCTCCGAGATGCTGCCGATCATAGCGCTGTACGCAGTCTTCAGCGGCCCGCTCGGGGAAGAGCCTGGCTGGCGCGGCTTTGCGACGCCACGTCTTCTCGCCAGCCATTCAGCACTGACCGGCAGCCTGATCCTCGGCGTGATCTGGGCGATCTGGCACTTCCCGCTCGGCCTGGTCGGCGACCTCAGCCTCTACAGCACGATCAACGTCGTGCTGGCCGGAATTGTGTTCACCTGGCTCTATCAGAACACCGGCAGCGTGCTGCTCGCCTTCATCATGCACGTGACGCACCAAAACAGCGTGCGCTTCCTCGGCAAGGTCTTCACCGGCGGCGACTACCTGCAGCAGCAGTGGATCGGCGTGGCCATCTGGGCGATCATCGCCGTCGCCATCGTCGCCTACTACGGCACCGAGAGCTTCGTTCGCCGGCCAAAGGACGCAGCTTGCCGCGGCTGGCGCTGTCTAGGCGCGCAATGAGCGCGGTGTCCGAAGCGGGGCGCCGCACCTTTGGTCGGCGGCGCGGATGCGTATTGCCGGCGCTCGGGGAGCGGCGAAAGCCCCGCCAACAGGGCGACATCAAGTCATCGGTGCATGGGCGGCAAGCACTACATCGATCCCCGGGATTAGCGCGGGAATTCGAGCCCCATCTCGCGATAGCGCTCGGGGTCGTCACCCCAGTTCTCGCGCACCTTGACGAACAGGAAGAGGTGCACCTTCTGTTCGAGGATGCCAGCGATCTCCATGCGAGCCGCCTGTCCGATGGCGCGGATGGTTTCGCCCTTGTGGCCGAGGACGATCTTCTTCTGGCTGTCGCGCTCGACATAGATGGTCTGGTCGATGCGCACCGAGCCGTCCGGCTTCTCTTCCCATTTCTCGGTCTCGATATGGGAGGAATAGGGCAGTTCCTGATGCAGCCGCAGATAAAGCTTTTCGCGGGTGATCTCGGCCGCTAGCTGGCGCATCGGCAGGTCCGAAATCTGATCTTCCGGATAATACCAGGGGCCGGCCGGCAGGGCTTCGGCGAGATAGTCGAGCAGGTCCTTGCAGCCGGAACCGGTCAGCGCCGAGACCATGAAGGTGCGCTTGAACGGCACTTTCTCGTTCGCTGCAGCCGACAGGGCCAGCAGCGCCTCATGCTTGACGCGATCGACCTTGTTGAGGATGAGCACCATCGGCTGGCGCACATCCTTCAGCCGCTCAAGGATGGCGTCGGCATCGCCCCTGATGCCGCGCTCGGCGTCGATCAAAAGCAGCACGATATCGGCATCCTTGGCGCCGCCCCAGGCGGTGGTCACCATTGCCGTGTCGAGCCGCCGCTTGGGTTTGAAGATACCGGGCGTGTCGACGAAGACGATCTGCGCATTGTCATGCGTGGCGATGCCGCGCACGATGGCCCGGGTCGTCTGCACCTTGTGGGTGACGATCGACACCTTGGCGCCGACCAGCTGGTTGACCAGTGTCGACTTGCCCGCATTTGGCGCGCCGATCAGCGCAACGAAACCGGAGTGCGTGGCGGCGACCTCCGTTGCCGGAGAGGTGTCTTCGGTGGCGGTCATGCCGCGCTCCCTTCATCAGAGCGGTTCATCGTTTCACGGAAACGCCGAACCGCTCTATCTCCTTGTTTTGACGCAATTCCCTGAGGGAGAGCGCTATACACTTTTCCCGGAATTGCTCCAGAGCGCGCGCGTCTACTTGGACGCACAAAGGACGCTCTAAAACTTTGACTCTACGCATCGTGCTTTCCAAAAATCGGCTCCGATTTTTGGCTCGATGCGCTGGCCCAGACGCCTTCACGCAAAAGAAATGCCGAAGCCGCCGCTTCTTCCGCTGCCCTGCGGGAGCCGCCGGTGCCGGTGGAAGGCGCAAAGCCGCTGACCTGCAAGGACACCGTGAAGACCGGCTGGTGGTCGGGCCCTTCGCGCTTTTCGATCACATATTCAGGGCGCGCATCGCTGGTCTTGGCAATCCATTCCTGCAAATCGGATTTCGGATTGAGCGGCTTTGCCACAACCGTGCGCGAGCGCGGCTCCCAGTAGCGCAGGACGAAGCGCCGCGCGGCGTCGATGCCACCGTCAACATAAACCGCCGCGATCAGGGCTTCGACCGCATCTGCCAGATAGTTTCCGCCCGAGCCACGCGACCGCGTCTTCAAGGCCGCGTCGGCCCGAACCATATCCTCGAGCTGCATTTCGATGCCGATCTCGGAGCATGTTTTCGCATCGACCAGTGCATTGAAACGTGGCGCAATTTCACCTTCCGGCGCGTCGGGAAACTTTTCGAAAAGCATATCGGCGACCACAAGCCCAAGCACTCGGTCGCCAAGGAATTCGAGACGCTGATTGTTGCTTGCCGCCTTGACCGCACTGGAGTGCGTCAATGCGGTCTCGAGCAAGCGGAGATCCTTGAAGACATGGCCGGTCTTGGCCTTCACCAAACCGGCCAGTGTTTCGCCTGTCGGGCGCTTCAAAGCCATCAATTGACGAAGTGGAACAGGCGCGAAGCGCGCATCAGCGTCGGCCATTTCCAGATTTCGAGCGGGCTCGCCTTGCCGGCGATCGAGAAGAAAACAAGATTGGCGCGGCCAACCAGATTTTCCGCCGGGACGAAGCCGACGGTGAAGCGGCTGTCCGAGGAATTGTCACGGTTGTCGCCCATCATGAAATAGTGGCCGGGGGGCACGTTCCATTCGCGGGTGTTGTCACCGATCGAATTGGGCGAGATGTCCAGCGTGTCGTAGCTGACGCCGTTGGGCAGCGTTTCCCGGTAGACGTCGATCGGCCGAGGCTCTTCGGTGATGTCGGGATTGTCGATCTGGCCGGTTTTCACGCGCGGCACGCCGACGTCGTTGATGAACAGCTGGCCGTCCTTGACCTGGATCTTGTCGCCGGGCAGGCCGACCACGCGCTTGATGTAGTCGACGGACGGGTCAGGCGGGAACTTGAACACCACCACGTCGCCGCGCTTCGGCTCGGAGCCCCAGATGCGGCCCGAAAAGATGTCGGGGCCGAAAGGCAGCGAGTAGCGGGAATAGCCGTAGGACCATTTGGTGACGAACAGATAGTCGCCTTCCAGAAGCGTCGGGCGCATCGATCCCGACGGGATCGAAAAAGGCTGGAACAACAGCGTGCGGATGACCAGGGCGAGCAAAAGCGCCTGCACGATGACGCTGACGGTCTCGCCAAGGCCGCCGGATTTCTTCTCAGATTTATCAACCACGCTCATGTCGTCCTCGATTGTGCGTTGGATGGTATAGAGTCTCGGCGCGCGCTGGGCAACGTCGTGCCGGTCGTCAGATGCAATCAATGTGGCGCTTCTTCGACGGGCAACGCCTCGATGATCACAAAGGCTTGAGCGAGCGGGAAATCATCGGTGATGGTGAGGTGGATTGCCGCCCGATGGCCCTTAGGCAGGATTTTGTCCAGCCGCGCCCGTGCCCCTCCCGTCAGCGCCATGGTCGGCGCGCCGCTGGGCAGGTTGACGACACCCATGTCGCGCCAGAACACGCCCTGCGCCAGACCCGTGCCCAGCGCCTTGGCGCAGGCTTCCTTGGCGGCGAAGCGCTTGGCGTAGGACGCAGCACGCGCGCGGCGGTTCTCGGAGCGGGCCTGCTCGAGATCGGTGTAGATTCGCTGGATGAAGCGCTGGCCGTGACGCTCAAGCGACTTTTCGATGCGTCTGATATCGATCAGGTCACTGCCGATGCCGATGATCATCGTGCGGCGGAACCAATGCTTCCGCCGGGATGAGACGATTGCCCATGCCGGCTTGCGCGCTCGGCGAGGCGCTTGCGTCGCTGCTCGCGGAAAGCGTTCATACCCCAGCGCGTGACGCCATAGAACAAGAGGCCGAACACCAGCCCGAGCGGGATCGCGCCGATCAGCATCGGCTCGAGCACGGGCTTCCACAATTGCGCGAAGGAAAGCCTGTGCAGCATCTCGCCCAGATGCGCCGGTGGGCCATGCGCAGGCAGGCGGTCATGCAGGATCAGCTTTCCGGTTTCCCAGGAGGCGCCCCACAGCAGCGGAAAGGTCAGCGGGTTGCCGAAGAAAACCGCTGCAAGGGCCGCCGCCACCAGATTGCCGGCGATCACCCAGCACAGGATGGCGGCAATGGCGAAATGAAAGCCCACGGGAAAAAACGAGGCGAAGACGCCGGCGGCGACACCGGCCGCCACGGCGTGCGGTGTGGCCTTCAGCCGCAGGATGCGCTTGGAGAAATACTGAAGCGAGCGCGAAAACGAGCGGCGCGGCCACAAATAGGTACGCACCCGCTCGATAAGGCCATCAGGCTTGCGGCGTCGAAAAAGCACTCTGTACCCGTTTCACAGCTCCCGCGCCGGCACTTTCAGCCGGGCGCAACAGCACTATCTTGCGCTTGACGATCCCCCGATGGCAATCGCCACGTTGATATAGCGACGCGCTGGCAGGAGAACAACCAACGCCGCCTGCTTGGCGTGCGCTTGTTGCCGCCCTTGCGGGATGGCATTCCTCGCATCGAACATTGGACAATCGCGGCGAATTTAAGGAACCGGCATTTGTCGTATGGCCGAAAGGCGCGGCGGCTACGGCAAATATTCGCTGACCTCGACCAGATTGCCGTCCGGGTCGCGGAAATAGACCGACATCATCGGACCACGAGCCCCGACGCGTTCGACCGGTCCGAGTTCCACCACCACCCCATTGGCCGAGAGACGGGTGCTGACTTCGCCCAGCGGCCGGTCGGTGATCAGGCAGAAGTCGCCCGAGCCGGGCGTCGGCGCCTTCGCCTTCGGCTCGAAGGTGCGGCCCACCTCGTGCACATTGATCTTCTGGGTGCCGAAAGCCAGCGCTGTCGGCCGGCCGGGCGCATCGATGCGTTCAAAACCCAGCACGCGCTGATAAAAGGCGCAGGTCACGTCCAGCGAAGCGACCGTCAGCACGAAATGATCGATGCCTGCGATCATCGCCAATTTGTTTTCATGCATGTCGTTAACCCAAAACCGCTGCACACTTTTGGGCGGCACGCATGGGTCAAATATTGCGGCTGCCGGGCTTGACCGCCGGTATGGCGGCCAGCTCCGGCGGCAGCCGGTCGGCCGGATAGGCTGGAACCTCATATTCGGCGAGCGCGATCAACGGCACGCCGACATGGGTCTTGCCGGCCGAACGGTCGATGATGCAGGCGGCGGCAACCACCTCAGCGCCAAGCTCGCGCAGGCACTCGATGGTTTCGCGGATCGACAGGCCGGTGGTGACGATATCCTCGACGATGACGACGCGCGCACCGCTGGCGATCTCGAAGCGGCGCAGGCGAAACTCGCCCCCTTCCCGCTCAACCCATATCGCCGGCACGCCGAGATGGCGCGAGGTCTCGTAGGCTGGGATCAGCCCGCCGATCGCCGGACCGACGACGTAGTCGATCTTGCCCGGCACGCCAGCGCGGATCTTTTCGGCCAGCGCCTTGCACAGCCGCTCGGTCTTGTCGGCATGCATGAACACGCGCGCCTTCTGCAGGAAGACCGGGCTTCTCAGGCCCGAGGTCAAAATGAAATGCCCTTCGAGAACAGCACCTGCTTCGCGGAAAATCCCCAGCACTTCATCGGTGTTCATTTCTGCCTCATCTTGATTGACCACGATCTCTTCCGAAAACCGGTCCCCACTTTTCGGGATCATGGTCTAGCCGTTGACACGCCTTGCGTCGCTGACGCTCGAATTGTCCTTGAGCTGCGACAGCAGCCGGTTGAGGTGCTTCAGATCCCAGACTTCGAGATCGATCAGCATCTCGGTGAAGTCGGGCGCGGTGCGGACCATCGACAGCGTGTGGATGTTGGCGTCGTTCGACGCAACGACCTGGGCGATATCGGCGAGCGAACCCGGCGCGTTGATGGCGGTGACCGAGACGCGCGCCGGAAACCGTTCCTTGGTGCGCTCGTCAATGTCCCAGCGCACGTCGATCCAGCGTTCGGGCTGGTCGTCGAAGGCCTGCAGCGCCGGCGACTGGATCGGATAGATGGTGATGCCGGTGCCGGGCTGGACGATGCCGACGATGCGGTCGCCAGGCACCGCCCCTTCCGGCGCAAAACGGACCGGCAGGTCGCCACGCACGCCGCGGATCGGCACGGCGCCATCGCGCGGCTGGTCCTTGTCCTTGCGCGCCGCGCGGCCCGGAATCTGGAACAGCATGCCGGCGGCGTTGCGGATTTTCGACCAGCCCTCCTCGCGCTGCTTGGGCGCGGCGGTGGTGACACGCTCGTCCTTGTAGTCGGGGAATACCGCCTTCATGACATCGGTGGAGGCGAGCTCGCCACGGCCGACCGAGGCCAGCACGTCCTCGATATCCTTGCGCGCCAGCCGATGCAGCACCTGCTTCAGGCTCTCCTTGGTGAAGGTCTTGCCGGCGCGCTCGAAGGCGCGTTCCAGGATGCGGATGCCGAGGCCCGAATACTGCTTGCGGATGGCATTCTTGGTGGCGCGGCGGATGGCCGAGCGCGCCTTGCCGGTGACGACGACCGATTCCCAGGCCGCCGGCGGCACCTGCGCCTTGGAGCGGATGATCTCGACCTCGTCGCCGTTCTTCAGTTCCGTCATCAGCGGCATGATGCGGCCGTTGACCTTGGCGCCGACGCAGGTGTCGCCGACATCGGTGTGCACGGCATAGGCGAAATCGATGGGCGTAGCACCTCGCGGCAGTGCAATCAGCATGCCTTTCGGCGTGAAGCAGAACACCTGGTCCTGGAACAGTTCCAATTTGGTGTTTTCGAGAAAATCTTCCGGATTGTCACCCTCGGCAAGCTGCTCGATGGTGCGCCGCAGCCAGGCATAGGCGTTGGTCTCCTTCGAGATCGCATGGGCGGCGCCGTTGGTCTTGCCGCCGGTGTCCTTGTAGATCGAATGCGCTGCCACGCCGTATTCAGCGATCTTGTTCATTTCGCGGGTTCGGATCTGCAGCTCGACGCGCTGGCGCGACGGCCCGACGATGGTGGTGTGGATCGACCGATAGTCGTTCTGCTTCGGCGTCGAGATGTAATCCTTGAAGCGGCCGGGCACCATCGACCAAGCGGTGTGGATGGCTCCGAGCGCGCGATAACAATCCTCCACCGTATCGACGACGACACGGAAGCCGAAGATGTCGGACAGCTGCTCGAAGGACAGGGCCTTGGCCTCCATCTTGCGGAACACCGACCACGGCTTCTTCTGACGGCTTTTCACGCTGGCCTTGATCGCATGCTTTTCGAACAGCGCGGACAACGCCTTCTCGATCTCGGACAGCACATCCTTGTTGCGCTCGAAGATTTCGGCGAGCCGGGCAGTGACGGCGCGATAGGCTTCCGGGTTGATGTAGCGGAAGGCGATCTCCTCCAGCTCCTCGCGCATGCCTTGCATGCCCATGCGCCCGGCGAGCGGCGCATAGATGTCCATCGTCTCCTCGGCGATGCGCAGGCGCTTGGCCTCCGGCATATGGTCGAGGGTGCGCATGTTGTGCAAACGGTCGGCGAGCTTGACCAGAAGGACGCGGACATCCTCCGAAATCGCCAGCAGAAGCTTACGCAGGTTTTCCGCCTGCTCGGCCTTCTTCGACACGAGATCGAGTTTCTTGAGCTTGGTCAGCCCCTCGACCAGCTTGCCCATTTCGGGCCCGAACAGCTCATCGATTTCGGCCCGCGTCGCCGTGGTGTCCTCGATGGTGTCGTGCAGCAGGGCGACCGCGATCGTCGCCTCGTCCATGTGCATTTCGGTGAGGATGGCGGCGACTTCGAGCGGATGCGAGAAATAAGGATCGCCGGAAGCGCGCTTCTGGTGGCCATGCTTCTGCATGGCATAGACATAGGCCTTGTTGAGCAACGCCTCGTTGACGTCAGGCTTGTAGCGCTGGACGCGCTCGACAAGCTCATACTGACGCATCATGGGCGGGATCTCGCAGCGGTGAAATGAATCATGCGCCGCACTGCTGTACGGCGCATGTCATAGATAGCCACGAAACTGCCGATACGGAAGTGCGGAAGATTGTTCCAGCGACCTCCAGAACGGAGGCTCGCTTAGTAGTCGTCGCTCTTTTCCGGGGGCACCAGGCCCTCGATGCCGGCCAGGAGATCTTCCTCGGTCATCCGGTCGAAGGTGATGTTCTCCTCGGCGTCGTCGGCATCGGTGGCCGCGACTGTGGCGCCGGTCTGGTCGGCAATCGCCTCGCCATCGGCTTCGGGCTCGTCGACCTCGACATGCTTCTGCAGCGAGTGGATCAGGTCTTCCTTGAGGTCGTCGGGCGACAGTGTCTCGTCGGCGATCTCGCGCAGCGCCACGACCGGGTTCTTGTCGTTGTCACGCGGCACGGTGATCGGCGCGCCCTGGCTGATCTGGCGGGCACGGTGGCCGGCAAGGAGCACCAGCTCAAAGCGGTTGTCGACCTTGTCGATGCAATCTTCAACGGTTACGCGGGCCATGGACTGCCCCTTTCATGCGATGGATTTGATGGAAATCAGGCGCGGTCCTTAACCCGAACGCCGCCAAAACACAAGCATCATGGCAATGGCGGGGTCGCAGGGCCGCCAATCCCTTCATTTAAACACCCGATCGGCAAAATCAGGCTGCATCCATCGGTTCGGCGCCCGATCACAATTGCTTGCAGTTCGCCAACACGCCCTTGGATTGCCGTGAAACTGGCGTTATCTCGGATAGCGCGAAGGTCAGCCGGTTTATTATGAGCCTGACCGATAGTCGCTATCGCATTTCGTTAGACGGCCGATTATTTCGAAAAGGACTATTTTCCATGTTCGACCCTCGTGAAAAAATCGCCCTATTCATCGACGGCGCCAATCTCTACGCGACGTCGCGCGCGCTCGGCTTCGACATCGACTATCGCAAGCTCCTGTCGAGCTTCCAGAAGCGCGGCTACCTGCTGCGCGCTTACTACTACACCGCGCTGGTCGAGGATCAGGAATACTCCTCGATCCGTCCGCTGATCGACTGGCTCGATTACAACGGCTTCAAGGTGGTCACCAAGCCGGCCAAGGAATTCACCGACTCGACCGGCCGCCGCAAGATCAAGGGCAATATGGACATCGAACTCACTGTCGATGCGCTGGAACTCGCCGATGTCGTCGACCATTACGTCATCTTTTCCGGCGACGGCGATTTCCGCACGCTGGTCGAGGCGCTGCAGCGGCGTGGCCGCAAGGTGTCGATCGTCTCGACCATGGCCTCTCAGCCGCCGATGATTAGCGACGACCTGCGCCGCCAGGCCGACCATTTCATTGACCTGACAACGTTGAAGAACGAGGTCGGTCGCGATCCGTCCGAGCGGCCGATGCGCCGGCCCGAGCCGGCCGAAGTCGACGAGGACGACTACTGAGGCCGGTCGCGTTGACCGCCCTTTCCATCTCCGAACCCGGCCGCGACTGCCTGCTCTGTCCGCGGCTGCATGATTTCATCGCCGAATGGCGGCAACGTGAGCCATCCTGGTTCAACGCGCCGGTGCCGACTTTTTTGCCACCCGATGGCGACGACGCCGTCCGGCTTCTGATCGTTGGGCTGGCGCCCGGCCTGCGCGGCGCCAACCGCACCGGACGGCCCTTCACCGGCGACTATGCCGGCGACCTGCTGTACTCGACGTTGATTTCGCACGGTTTTGCGCGCGGTGAGTTCAAGGCGCGGCCGGATGACGGACTGGAGTTGGTCGGCACGGCGATCACCAATGCGGTGCGCTGCGTGCCGCCGGAGAACAAGCCGGTGGGCGCCGAGATTGCCACGTGCCGGACGTTCCTGGTGCCGACGATCGCCCGCTTTCCCAATTTGCGCGCCGTGCTGGCGCTGGGGTCGATCGCGCACCAGTCGACGGTGCGCGCGCTGGGTGGGCGCGTCGCCGCCTATCCGTTCAAGCATGGCGGGCAGCTGCCGGCCGGGGGCATCACGCTGTTTTCGAGCTATCATTGCTCGCGCTACAACACCAACACAGGTGTGCTGACCGAGGAGATGTTCGTCAGCGTCTTCAGCGAGATCGCGGCCTTCCTGCAGAAATAGCGCCGCCCTTCAGAACCCCTCCAGCACGATCTTGCCCTTGGCCTTGCCGGTCTCGATCAGCGCGTGGGCGCGCTTCAGATTGGCGGCATTGATAGGACCGAAGGTCTCGCCCAGCGTCGTGCGGATGGTCCCGGCGTCGACAAGCCGGGCCAATTCGTTGAGGTGCTCGCCCTGCGCGGCCATGTCCTGCGTCTCGAACATCGAGCGGGTGAACATGAACTCCCAATGCACAGAGACGCTCTTGCGCTTGAACGAATTGATGTCGAGCGATTTGGGATCGTCGATCAGCCCGAAACGGCCTTGCGGCGCGATCAGTTCGGCGATCTCGGCCAAGTGCCGGTCGGTGTTGGTCGTCGAGAACACAAAGGCAGGTGCGCCGAGACCAAGGGCTGCGACTTCGGCGGCGAGCGGCCTGGAGTGATCGACGACTTGATGAGCGCCGAGCCCAAGCGCCCAGTCCCGCGTCTCGGGCCGCGATGCGGTGGCGATCACCGTCAGATCGGTCAGTTGGCGCGCCAGCTGCACCGCGATCGAGCCAACGCCGCCGGCGCCGCCAATAATCAGAATGGCCTTAGCCGCGCCAGCGACAGGTTTCCTGACATCGAGGCGGTCGAACAGAGCCTCCCAGGCGGTGACCGCCGTCAAGGGCAGGGCCGCCGCCTGCGCGTAGCCGAGCGAGCCGGGTTTGCGGCCGACAAGGCGCTCATCGACAATATGGAATTCGGCATTGGTGCCTTGTGGCGCCAGGGCGCCGGAATAGAAGACATCGTCGCCCGCCTTGAACAGGCTGGCGTCCCGACCGGCCGCAACGACCCGGCCGGCAGCGTCCCAGCCGAGCACACGCCATGCTCCGGCCTCGGGTCTGGCGCTTTGCCGCACCTTGGTGTCGACCGGGTTGACCGAGATTGCCTTCACCTCGACCAGCAGGTCACGACCTTTCGGCTCGGGCCTGGGCAAATCGATATCGACCAGGGAGGTCTCATCGCTGATGGGGGCTGGGATTTGATAGCCGACGGCGCGCATTTTGGTCTCCGCGATTGCTCTTGAGTGTTGTTCAGAGCAGAGATGCGGATTATGTGCCGGAAGCGCAAGAATGCACATATAAAGCACATAGTGTCGAAAAGGATACCGTCATGCCGCGCATTCGCCATGAGCGATTCGATTGCAGCCCCGGCTGCACGGTGGAGGGAACACTCCGCTACATCGACGGAAAGTGGAAAGGCGTCGTGCTCTATCATCTGTTCGAGGGCACGATGCGCTTCAACGAGATCCGCCGGCGCATTCCGAACTGCACGCAGCGCATGCTGACCAACCAGCTCCGCGAACTGGAAGCCGATGGGCTGATTGCGCGCAAGATCTATCCTGAAGTGCCGCCGAAAGTGGAGTACAGCCTGACGCCGCGCGGCAGAAGCCTGGAACCGGTGATCACCGCGCTCAAAGTCTGGGGCGATGCCAATGTCACGCTGGCGCCGGAGGCTTCCCAGGCTGCAGCTTGAGACGACGAGCGAGGTCCCGGAATGGCTTCCGGGGATCACTTGGCCTGGGAAATCACTTGGCTTGGGAGATCACTTGGCTTGCGGAACGATCGATCCCGATGATGGCGCGGACAGTGCGCCCAACACGGCCGGACCACCCTGCAGCACATTCAGGTCGACATCGCCGTTGATGCCGTCGACGCGTCCCTTGTTGTGGTACTGCCAGTAGATCCAGTCGCCGCGATCCGGCTGCAGCAGCAACGAGCGAAGCCAGAGCGGCCGGGCGGGGATGCGCCCGGCATAGGCCTGCTCAGCCTCGTCGGTCAGATAGACAATCGCCGGCTTGCCGAACGCGGCCTCGACTGGAGCGAGGAACGCGGCAAGTTCTGCGTTCAGTTGCTCGGGTGTTGGCCGCTGCGGGCAATTGCCGCCGAACTCGATGTCGACGACCGGCGGCAGCAAGGGCTGGTCGTGCGGCACCACCGAGATGAAATTCTTCGCCTGGTCGGCACCAGGCCGACAGAAGGTGAAGAAATGATAGGCGCCGACGGCAAGTCCGGCCGCGCGGGCCTCACGCAGATTGGTGGAGAAGGCATCGTCGACATGATCGCCACCTTCGGTCGCCTTGATGACGGCAAAGGCGACGTCGGCGGCGGCAACGCGGCGCCAGTCGATCTGGCCCTGGTGATGGGAGACGTCGATGCCCCGCACCGGATATTTGCCGCGGTCTGGCGAGAATGCCCTGAAATAGAGATAGCCGCCCGCAGCGATGAAACACACCAGGACCAGGCTGGCCAAACCCAAAAGGACGATCCGGTTCTTCAAACGAATGGCCCCTGCCTACCCCCGCTCTTTTAAGAGCCTGCCCTTCTCGCGCGACCAGTCGCGCTGCTTCTCGGTTTCTCGCTTGTCGTGCAATTTCTTGCCGCGGCCGACGGCGAGCAGCAGCTTGGCGCGACCCTGATCGTTGAAATAGATCTTCAGCGGCACCAGCGTCATGCCTTCGCGGTCGACGCTCTGTGCCAGCTTGGCCATCTCGCGCTTGTTGAGCAGGAGTTTGCGGCGGCGGCGGGGCTCGTGGTTGAAGCGGTTGGCCTGCAGATACTCCGGCAGGTATGAATTGATCAGCCAGATCTCGCCGCCTTCGACCGAGGCATAGCTGTCCTGGATGTTGGCCTGGCCCTGGCGCAGCGACTTGACCTCGGTGCCGGTCAGCACCAGGCCGGTCTCGATCGTGTCGAGCACCTCATAGGAAAACCGCGCCTTGCGGTTTTCCGCAACGGTCTTGTTGTTGGGATCGGCTTTTCTGACTTGATTCATGATGTGGAGAGGTGGCGCCTCATCCCTAGTTTATCAAGCCGGCGTGCTTCATCGCCGCATCGATCCTGTCGGCGGTCGACTGTTCGACGGTCATCAGCGGCGAACGCAGCACGTTCTCGACCTTGCCCAGCTTCGACAGCGCATATTTCGCGCCGGAAACGCCGGGCTCGAGGAAGATCGCCTTGTGCAGCGGCAGCAGGCGGTCCTGCAGCTCCAGCGCCTTGGCGCTGTCGCCAGAAAGCGTTGCTTCCTGGAATTCGGCGCAGAGCCGCGGCGCGACATTCGACGTCACCGAAATGCAGCCGACGCCGCCATGCGCGTTGAAGCCGAGCGCCGAAGCGTCCTCGCCCGAAAGCTGGATGAAATCCTTGCCGCACGTGGCGCGCTGCTCGGAAACCCGCTCGACCTTGCCGGTGGCATCCTTGACGCCGATGATATTCTTGAAGTCGTGCACCAGCTGGCCCATCGTCTCCGGGCTCATGTCGATGACCGAGCGCGGCGGGATGTTGTAGATGATGATCGGCAGGCTGGTTGCCCTGGCGACGGCGGCGAAATGCGCGTAGAGGCCGCGTTGCGTCGGCTTGTTGTAATAGGGCGTGACGACGAGTGCGGCGTCGGCGCCGGCCTTCTCGGCATATTGCACCAGCCCGACCGCCTCCTCGGTGTTGTTGGAGCCGGCGCCGGCGACGACCGGTGCGCGGCCCTTGGCCACCTCGATGCAGACCTTGACGACATGGCGGTGCTCGTCATGCGACAGCGTCGGCGACTCGCCAGTGGTGCCGACGGGGACCAAGCCCGTCGTGCCCTCGGCGATCTGCCAGTCGACGAACGCGCGAAAGGCTTTCTCGTCGAAACGCCCGCTCTTTTCGAACGGTGTCACGAGCGCAGTAAGCGAGCCTCTCAGCATGTCGTCCAACTCCTTGGCACTTCTTTGTTCATGCATATCGATGTCCCTAAAACCGGTACCCACTTTTAGGCGACATGCATCGGTGTTTCATCGTGCGCGCCTTCTAGCCGAAAGCGAAGCCGCGCACCATAGTCTCGACATTGTTGCGCGGCAAGCATTGCCATGGTGCCAGCAAGCGCAATTCGAACGACCGCGCTAACTCTTTGTTTACGGGCTCTTCACGACCTAAGTTTAGGCTTCGAAGCCTCTGCGCCTGCTGGTAGAATGCCAGGACAAGGAAAGACGAAAAGACCATGCCGACAAGTCGGCCTCACCTCTTCGCGCTGCTTGGCGCCACGCTCGCGCTGATGCCGGGCATGGCGATCGGCGGCAGCGTCGATGTGCAGGTCACCTCGACCATCCCGATGCCGGGCCTGCAGGCCGAGGCGCCACAGGACGCCTCGCCAAGCGTCGCCCTGTTGAAAAGCGGGCTGGATGCGCTGGCGGCTGGCGACATTCCCGGCGCCCGCGCCGTGCGTGATGCCCTTCCCGGCCACACGCTCGACAAGCATATCCTTGCCTGGGCGATCGCGCTCTACGGCGGTGACAAGGTTCCGAGCGGCGATATTGCCGCCGCCGCGAAGATGCTGCCCACCTGGCCCGGCACCGTCGCCTTGCGCAAGAACAGCGAGCGCGCGCTCTATCGCGAAAACCCTGCCCCCGATACCGTCATTGCCGCGTTCGACGGCAGCCAGCCGCAGACATTCGAAGGCGTGATGGTTCTCGCCCGCGCCTATGTGGCGTCGGGCAATGCCAAGGCGGCGCGTTCGGTGCTGTCGCCGTTCTGGCGTACCGCGATCCTGGAGGCCAAGGACGAGGCGGCGCTGCTCAAGGAATTCGGCAGCCTGATTCCGGCCGCCGACCACCGTTTTCGCATGGAGCGCATGTTCTATGCCGATCGGGCGAATTCGGCGCAGCGCGTCGCCGGCCTCGCCGGTGCCCAGCAGCTTGCCGACGCCTGGGCGGCGGCGGACAGAGGCGACAAGAATGCGCCGAAACTGCTCAAGGCCGTGCCGGCGGCGCAGCGTTCAGCCGGCTACTTCTTCGCGCAGGCCGAATATCTGCGCAAAAAAGAGAATTTTGCCGACGCCGCGGCTGTCGTGATGCAGGCACCGACGGATCGCGAAGCTTTGGTCGATCCGGACGCCTGGTGGGTCGAGCGCCGGGTGTTGTCGCGCGAACTGGTCGACCAGGGCGACATGAAGACGGCCTACCAGATCGTCGCCACGCATGCCGCCGAAAGCGCCACCAATGCGGCGGAGGCCGAGTTCCATGCCGGTTGGTATGCGCTGCGTGGCCTGAACGATCCGAAAACCGCGGCAACGCATTTTGCGCGCATCGCCGACCTCGCCCAGGGACCGATGACGCTGTCGCGCGCCTACTACTGGCTCGGCCGGGCGGCGGAAGTCGGCGGCCCGGGCAGCGCCAAGGACTATTTTGCGCGCGCCGCTGCCTACGGCACGACATTTTACGGCCAGCTTGCCGCCGAACGCGTCGGCCGGCAGGCGCTCAACATTGCCTACCCGCAGCCCGATGCAGCCGACCGGCAGAATTTTGCCGGCCGCGAGGCCGTCAGCGCCATCAAGCGGCTGCAGGAGGCGGGCTACGACCGCTATGCCGAAACGCTCTATCGCGACCTTGCCGGGCAGTTGACCAGCCCAGGCGAACTGGCGCTGCTCGCCGTCTTGGCGGAAAAGCAAGGCAACCATTTCATGGCGCTGAAAGTCGGCAAGATCGCTGGCGCGCGCGGCATCGATGTCGGCGCACTGTCGCATCCGCTCGGCGTCATTCCCGATTCGGCCAACATTTCCGGCTCGGGCAAGGCGCTGGCCTATGCGATCGCCCGCCAGGAAAGCGAATTCAACATCGGTGCCGTGTCGAGCGCAGGCGCTCGCGGACTGCTGCAGCTGATGCCGGGCACCGCCAAGCAATTGGCGAAGAAGGCCGGTTTGCAATTCTCGCAGACACGGCTGACCACCGACGCCGGTTACAACGCGACGCTTGGTTCGGCCTTCCTCGGCGAGCAGCTCGACCGCTTCAACGGCTCCTATGTGCTGACCTTCGCCGGCTACAATGCCGGTCCCAACCGGGCCAGCCAGTGGGTCGCGAAATACGGCGACCCGCGCGGAAAGGACATCGACGCCGTCGTCGACTGGATCGAACGGATTCCCTACACGGAAACAAGAAGTTACGTGCAGCGCGTGATGGAGAATTACGAGGTCTACAAGATGCGTATTTCCGGCAAATACGACATCGTTGGAGATCTCGTGAACGGGCGCGGCTGACGCAGCCGACCCCTCAAGAGGCGTCGCCGAAGCTGTCGATTCTGCCTCTGCGGATCGGCGGCTCTCTCCAACCCAATCTCAATTTGACCCCACCTTCCCTCGCCTATAGCAGTCGGAAGACAATCAGGCAGGCGGAAGGAATCGCGTCCAGATGTCGAGCAGTGAAGGTTTCTCCGATTTTTTCTACAGCGCGCCGGATGGGCTAAACCTTCACGCGCGCGTCTATGGTGACGTGAATGCCGGTCCTTGGCCGGTCGTCTGCCTGCCCGGCCTGACCCGCAACGCACGGGATTTTCATGAACTCGCGCTCTATCTTTCGGCTCGAGCTCAGGCTCCGCGCAAGGTCGTTGCCTTCGATTATCGCGGGCGCGGGCAGTCCGCCTACGATGCCGATGTCGGTCGTTACAATGTCGGCGTCGAAGCCGGCGACATCCTTGCCGGGCTGGCGGCATTGGAAATAGAGGCGGCCGCCTTTATCGGAACATCACGCGGCGGGCTGATCATCCATGTGCTCGGCATGATGCAGCCGGCTATCCTGAAAGCCATTGTTTTCAACGACATCGGGCCGGTGATCGAGGCGGCCGGTCTCGCCCATATCAAGTCCTATCTTGAACGGACACCGAACCCCAGAACCTTCGCCGAGGCCGTGGCTGCCCAACGCAGCGTTCACGGCCAGGACTTTCCCGCTCTCACCGACGTGGATTGGGAGCGGATGGTACGGGCGCTCAACCGCGAGACGGATCAGGGCCTGTTGCCGGATTTCGACCCGAAGCTGGTCGACACCGTTGCGGGTCTCGATCTGACGCAGCCTCTACCTGCCCTATGGCCGCAATTCGACGCGTTGGCCGCGATCCCATTGCTCACCATACGCGGCGCCAACTCGAGATTGCTGTCCACAGACACACTACGGCAGATGCAAGAGCATCATTCCATGATGGAGACGATCACTGTAGAGGGCCAGGGCCACGCCCCTTTCCTCGAAACCGGCAACTTGCCGGACGCCATCGCGTCTTTCCTTGATCGCGCCGAGTGACGGCGCATCTAAAGTAAACCCCAAGACCAAACAAGGTCCTGGGGTTGACACAACAGTATAAGCTAGCTCCCCAGCCTATTTGGCTTTTGAATTTTTCCGAGGCGCTTTCGGCGAGGCCGCGGCTGATTCGTCCCGCTGTTTCCGAGCCGTGGGCGGGGATGAGGGAGTGGTCACAGGCGACGAAAACATGGAGCCTTCCCCACTGCTTGCCGGTTGCTCGCCGCGAGGTGTTTCCAGGACGACCACACAGCCATCGAGGTCATTGGTGGCCAGATGCGCATAACGCATGGTCATCGACAGCGTCTGGTGACCGAGCCACATCTGCACACGGCGGATATCGATGCCACCCTGGACGAGACGCGAGGCGCAGGTGTGTCGCAAGATATGCGGCACCACCTGGTCATCGGCGCCAAGGCCAACTTCGGCTTTGGCATCGTTCCAGATGGCACGGAACTGTGCCTGGCTGAGCTTGGTGAACGGGCCTTTGGGCCGTCGGCCTTCGGCAGCCGGCAGCTTGATGACCTCCTTGACCCGCTCGGTCATCGGAATGGTGCGGCTGCGACCGGATTTGGTGATCCAGAAACTGACCCGATGTTCCTGGATGTCGTTCCAGATCAGCCCAAGCGCCTCACCGAGACGGCACCCGGTATCGACCAAAAAAACTGAAAGCCTGTAGGCGTCCTCGCTGCGGCTCCTGATGGCCGCGAACAGCCGTGCCTCTTCGTCCCTCTCGAGGAAACGAATCCGTCCCGCCCGCTCCTTCTGGCGGCGGAACTCGGGCAGGCTGTGGATATCTCCCATCTTATATGCCTTGCGCAGCAGTTTGCTAAGGGCAGCCATCTTTCGGTTGATGGTTGCGTTGCTGTTGCCGCGCTGGCGCAAGGTACCAATGAGGTTGTCCAGGGTACTCTGGTCAAAGGCGCTGAATCGCTCCCCAAGGAGAAGCTCATCTATCTCGCCGATGAAAGAGCTGACATTGTACTTATGCCGCCCATCATCCCATAATATGTCCCGGTATGCTAAAAAGAGCTCTCGAACCCTATACGACTTTACTTCTCTGATCTTGTTGTAACTGTATCGTATATTCGCATTTTGAGAAGAAAACATCGAAAAATGATCAGAAGGCTCACCCTCTTGAATCGCTTCGGTCGTCATCATTTGCCACACCCCCGAGTGGGATAGATCAGCCCTACCCGCTTGGAGGCGTCCTTTCAAGAGATTTGAATCACGCAGTTGTGATTTCATCCGCCCATCAGCGGATCCCACGAAATCACCCACGGACCCTATTCAGCTACCGTTACCCCCTGTTCCTTCTGTCTGCCTTGACCCAGTCACGAAACAAAAACAGCCCGGGCGTTTGTGCGCCCGGGCTGGATTTCACCTGTGTAGAACCAGCCCTTAGAACGAGCGCTGGAAGCGGAGGATACCGCCGACGCTGCTCTTCTTGTCGGCATGGGTCCAGTTGGAGAAGTCGGCGTCGTCGAACTTGCCTGCATTGAGGTAGTCGACTTCGGCCGTAACCGTGAAGCCGGGGACGATGTCGTAGGCGATGTTCGCGGCGACGCCGAGATTCTTCCAATCGTCATACGAGATCTGAGCGTTGAACGAGGTCTTCTCGTTAAACTTGTAGGTGCCACCGCCCCACACTGCCCAGTTGCCGCCCCACTGCTTGTACATGCCGCGACCGCCAGCCGGGAAAGCCAAGGTCCCGTCGCTGAGGTTGTCGTCGGTGCCGTAACCGGCCATGATCCACAGCGTGACAGCGTCAGACGCCTTCACGTCCAAGCGAACCTTGCCGGACACTTCTTCGTAGTTGCTGTCATAAGCGATGACGCCGGTGATAGCGCCCCAACCCTGCGTCCACTTCACGCCGCCGACGACATGCGGAACATAGCTGTCGATCGTGTAAGCGCCATAGCCTTCTTCGAGCGAGACCACGGCCGAGAAGCCGTTGCCAGCATCGAAGTAGTACTGGATGACGTTGGTGTCGAAGCCGCCGTAGGGAACCAGCGTATCCTGGATAACTTCGCCGGCATAACCGATGAAGGTGTTGTAAGCCGATTCGTCCTTACCGACGCGGAGACCACCGAGCTGGATCCAGGCGAAGTTCAGCGAAGCGCCCGAGTTGCCGGCTTCGTTGATGTAGGGGCTCGTGTCGGCGTTGGCATTGTTGAAGTTGAAGCGGGTCTCGGTGTAGGTCTTCAAGGTGCCGAGCTCGGTTTCCTGGCCGGTCCAGGTCTTCAGCGAGAGACGGGCCCGCTTGCGCCAGGTGTCGTTGCTCTCACCGGCATCCATGTGATCAGCGCTTCTTGCGCCATCGAACGAGCCGACGTCGCCGCCGCCGATGTCGTAACGGACATAGCCGCCGATGCGCAGGCAGGTTTCGGTGCCGGGGATGTAGAAGTAGCCAGCGCCGTAGACGTCGCAGATCTTGACGTATTCAGCGGGCTCCGGCTCGGCGACGACGACGGCGTCGGCGGCGCGCGCACCGGAAACTGCGAGCAGAGCCGCAGCGGAGCCGAGGAGAAGGCTCTTGATGTTCATTTTCTGACCTCCAGTC
>NZ_JBFUEQ010000018.1:0-63539 GCF_056403835.1 Mesorhizobium sp. P2_E6 | reverse complement strand
CATCCTGACCAAGGACGAAGGTGGCCGTCACACGCCGTTCTTCACCAACTACCGTCCGCAGTTCTATTTCCGCACGACGGACGTGACCGGCATCGTGTCGCTGCCGGAAGGCACCGAGATGGTGATGCCGGGCGACAACATCACGGTCGATGTCGAGCTGATCGTGCCGATCGCCATGGAAGAGAAGCTGCGCTTCGCTATCCGTGAAGGCGGCCGCACCGTCGGTGCCGGCATCGTCGTCACCATCAAAGAGTAATTTGGACTTAAACCGATCTGTCGCGGGCGCAGGAGTTGCCCGCGCCGCGCCAGAACAAGGAAGTGACGCATGAACGGACAGAATATCCGCATCCGCCTGAAGGCGTTTGATCACCGCGTGCTCGACGCCTCGACGAAGGAAATCGTGTCGACGGCCAAGCGCACCGGTGCCAACGTCCGCGGCCCCATTCCGCTGCCGACGCGGATCGAAAAGTTTACGGTCAACCGGTCGCCTCACGTCGACAAGAAGAGCCGCGAGCAGTTCGAGATGCGCACGCACAAGCGTCTGCTCGACATCGTCGATCCGACCCCGCAGACGGTCGATGCTTTGATGAAGCTCGATCTGGCCGCCGGTGTGGACGTCGAGATCAAGCTCTAAGGGAATGAGAGCGCGGTAAGGGGCGGTGCCCCTGGCCCGGAACTCTAAAGGAATTGAACCGATGCGTTCAGGTGTGATTGCAAAGAAGGTGGGAATGACCCGCATCTACAACGATGCCGGGGAACATGTTCCCGTCACCGTTCTCCAGATGGAGAACTGTCAGGTCGTGGCGCAGCGCACGCAGGAGAAGAATGGCTACACTGCCGTTCAGCTCGGCGTTGGCCTTGCCAAGGTGAAGAACACGTCGAAGGCGCTGCGCGGCCATTTCGCGACCGCTTCCGTCGAGCCGAAGGCGAAGGTCGCCGAGTTCCGCGTCTCCGCCGACAACATGATCGATGTCGGCGCCGAGATCACCGTCGAGCATTTCGTCCCCGGCCAGAAGGTCGATGTGACGGGCACGACGATCGGCAAGGGTTTTCAGGGCGTCATCAAGCGCCACCACATGGGTGGTGGCCGCGCGACGCACGGTAACTCGGTCTCGCACCGTACGCACGGTTCGACCGGCCAGCGCCAGGACCCGGGCAAGGTGTTCAAGGGCAAGCATATGGCTGGCCACATGGGCGACACCCGCGTCACCACGCAGAATGTCGAGATCGTTTCGACCGACGCCGACCGCGGCCTGATCCTGATCCGCGGTGCGGTTCCCGGATCGAAGGGCGCCTGGATCCTGGTCCGCGATGCGGCCAAGGTGGCACTGCCGGCCAATGCGCCGAAGCCTGCCGCGATCCGCCCAGTTGCAGCAGGGAGTGCTGCTAAGAACGAGGCTCCGGCCACAGAGGGAGCGGAATAATGGATCTCAAGATCACAACGCTTGGCGGCAAGGACGCCGGCAAGGTGGAACTCTCCGAGGAGATTTTCGGCCTTGATCCGCGCGAGGACATCCTGCAGCGCGTCGTGCGCTGGCAGCTCGCCAAGAAGCAGCAGGGCACGCACAAGGCCAAGGGCCGCGCCGAAATCGCGCGCACCGGTGCCAAGATGTACAAGCAGAAGGGTACGGGCCGCGCCCGTCACCATTCGGCACGCGCTCCGCAGTTCCGCGGCGGCGGCAAGGCTCACGGCCCGGTCGTTCGCAGCCATGAGCACGAACTGCCGAAGAAGGTTCGCGCGCTTGGCCTCAAGCATGCTCTCTCGGCCAAGGCCAAGAGCGCGTCGATCATCATCATCGACGAGCTGAAGCTGACCGAGGCCAAGACCAAGGCGCTGATCGCGAATTTCGCGACGCTGGGCCTGACCAACGCTTTGGTGATCGGCGGTGCCGAGCTTGACAAGAACTTCAAGCTGGCGGCGACGAACATCCCCAACATCGACGTGCTGCCCATCCAGGGCATCAACGTCTACGACATTCTGCGCCGCGGCACGCTGGTCCTTTCGAAGGCCGCCGTCGAGGCTCTCGAGGAGCGCTTTAAATGACCGACCTTCGTCATTATGACGTGATCGTCTCGCCGGCGATCACCGAAAAGTCGACCATGGCCTCCGAGCAGAACCAGGTCGTCTTCAACGTCGCCAAGAAGGCGTCGAAGCCGGAAATCAAGGCCGCCGTCGAAGCGCTGTTCGGCGTCAAGGTGATGGCCGTGAACACGCTTGTCCGCAAGGGCAAGATCAAGCGCTTCCGCGGCACGATCGGCCGCCAGAGCGACGTCAAGAAGGCGATTGTGACATTGGCCGACGGCCAGTCGATCGACGTCGCGACGGGTCTCTGAGCAAGGTCGCGAGGACAGAACAATGGCACTGAAAAAATTCAACCCGGTAACGCCGAGCACCCGCCAGCTGGTCATCGTCGACCGCTCGGGCCTCTACAAGGGCAAGCCCGTCAAGGGTCTGACCGAGGGCCTGACCAAGTCGGGCGGCCGCAACAATTACGGTCGCATCACCGCCCGCTTCATCGGTGGTGGCCAC
This sequence comes from Mesorhizobium sp. P2_E6, assembly GCF_056403835.1. Lineage (NCBI taxonomy): Bacteria > Pseudomonadati > Pseudomonadota > Alphaproteobacteria > Hyphomicrobiales > Phyllobacteriaceae > Mesorhizobium > Mesorhizobium sp. P2_E6. The sequence continues at coordinate 61,009 of NZ_JBFUEQ010000018.1, read as the reverse complement.
AAGCGTTCGTACCGCATCATCGACTTCAAGCGCCGCAAGTTCGACGTTGTGGGCACGGTCGAGCGCATCGAATACGATCCGAACCGCACCGCTTTCATCGCGCTCATCAAGTACGACGACGGCGAGCTGTCCTACATCATCGCTCCGCAGCGTCTGGCCCCCGGCGACAAGATCGTTTCCGGTGAAGCCGTCGACGTGAAGCCGGGCAATGCGATGCCGTTGGCCTCGATGCCGGTCGGCACCATCGTCCACAACATCGAGCTGAAGCCGGGCAAGGGCGCCCAGGTTGCCCGTTCGGCAGGTGGCTACGGCCAGCTGGTCGGCCGCGACCAGGGCATGGCGATCCTGCGCCTCAACTCGGGCGAGCAGCGTGTCGTGCACGGCTCCTGCATGGCCACCGTCGGTGCCGTGTCCAATCCGGACCATGGCAACATCAACGACGGCAAGGCCGGTCGTACGGTTTGGCGTGGCAAGCGTCCGCACAATCGCGGCGTGACCATGAACCCGGTCGACCATCCGCACGGCGGCGGCGAAGGCCGCACCTCGGGTGGCCGCCATCCGGTTTCGCCCTGGGGCAAGCCGACCAAGGGCAAGAAGACGCGGTCCAACAAGGCGACCGACAAGTTCATCCTGCGCTCGCGCCATCAGCGCAAGAGCTAAGAAGAGGTAACGCCAAGTGACTCGTTCTATTTGGAAAGGCCCCTTCATCGACGGCTACCTTCTCAAGAAGGTGGACAAGGTTCGTGAAGGTGGTCGCAATGAGGTGATCAAGATGTGGAGCCGTCGCTCCACCATCCTGCCGCAGTTCGTCGGCTTCACCTTCGGTGTCTACAACGGCCAGAAGCATGTTCCCGTCTCGGTGAACGAGGACATGGTCGGTCACAAGTTCGGTGAATTCGCTCCGACCCGGACCTATTACGGTCACGGCGCGGATAAGAAGGCGAAGAGGAAATAATCATGGGCAAGGCCAAAGCTCCGCGCAGGCTTGCTGACAACGAAGCGCGCGCCGTATTGCGCACGATCCGTATCAGCCCGCAGAAGCTGAACCTCGTTGCCGCGCTGATCCGCGGCAAGAAGGTCGCGACAGCGCTTTCCGATCTCGAATTTTCGGCCAAGCGGATTTCCGGCACGGTCAAGAAGACGCTGGAATCGGCAATCGCCAACGCGGAAAACAACCACGACCTCGACGTCGATGCACTGATCGTGGCGGAAGCCTATGTCGGCAAGTCGATCGTCATGAAGCGGTTCCATGCCCGTGGCCGTGGTCGCGCCAGCCGTATCGAGAAGCCGTTCTCGCACCTCACGATCGTCGTTCGTGAAGTCGAAGAAAAAGGGGAGGCCGCATAATGGGCCAGAAAGTCAATCCGATCGGTCTTCGCCTCGGCATCAACCGCACCTGGGATTCGCGCTGGTTCGCGAACACCGGCGAGTACGGCAAGCTGCTGCATGAGGACATCAAGATCCGCAAGTATCTTGAGAAGGAACTCAAGCAGGCTGCGATCTCGAAGGTCGTCATCGAGCGTCCGCACAAGAAGTGCCGCGTCACCATCCACGCCGCGCGCCCGGGTCTGATCATAGGCAAGAAGGGCGCCGACATCGAGAAGCTTCGCAAGAAGCTGATGGAGATGACGAAGTCCGAGACGCACCTCAACATCGTTGAAGTGCGCAAGCCGGAAATCGACGCGACGCTGGTCGCCCAGTCGATCGCCCAGCAGCTCGAGCGTCGTATCGCGTTCCGTCGCGCCATGAAGCGCGCCGTGCAGTCGGCGATGCGCCTCGGTGCCGAAGGCATCCGCATCAACTGCGCCGGCCGTCTTGGCGGTGCTGAGATTGCGCGCATGGAATGGTACCGCGAAGGCCGCGTGCCGCTGCATACACTGCGCGCCGATGTCGACTACGGCACGGCCGAGGCGAACACGGCGTACGGCATCTGCGGCGTCAAGGTCTGGGTGTTCAAGGGCGAGATCCTTGAGCACGACCCGATGGCTTCGGAACGTCGTGCGACCGAGGGTGATGCTGCACATGGCGGTGGTGGTGATCGCGAACGCGGTCGTCGTCGCGAAAACGCGTGAGACATTTAGGAATTTGGAGTTAGAACGATGCTGCAGCCAAAGCGCACAAAGTTCCGCAAGCAGTTCAAGGGCCGTATCCATGGTACCGCAAAGGGCGGCACCAATCTGGATTTCGGTGGTTTCGGGCTGAAGGCGCTTGAGCCGAACCGCGTCACCGCACGTGAGATCGAGGCGGCCCGCCGCGCGATCACCCGTGAAATGAAGCGCGCCGGTCGCGTCTGGATCCGTATTTTCCCGGACGTGCCGGTCACTTCGAAGCCGACCGAAGTCCGCATGGGCAAGGGCAAGGGCGCTGTCGATTACTGGGCGGCGCGCGTCAAGCCGGGCCGCATCATGTTCGAGATCGACGGCGTCAATGAAGAAACCGCCCGTGAGGCACTGCGTCTCGGCGCGGCCAAGCTCTCGGTCAAGACGCGCTTCGTGCAGCGCATCGCAGAATAAGGACGGGCTGATCATGAAAGCCGAAGACATCCGGACCAAGACCCAGGACCAGCTGACCGACGACCTGGCCAGCCTGAAGAAGGAGCAGTTCAACCTGCGCTTCCAGAAGGCCACCGGCCAGCTCGAGAAGACCGCGCGCGTGAGACAGGTCCGTAAGGACATTGCGCGTATCAAGACCATCGCTGCGGAAAAGTCCGTGGCTAAGAAGGCTTAAGGACGAAAACCATGCCAAAGCGCATTCTGCAGGGCACCGTCGTCAGCGACAAGAACGAGAAGACGGTTGTCGTCAAGGTCGAACGGCGCTTCACGCATCCCGTGATGAAGAAGACCGTGCGCATGACTAAGAAGTACAAGGCGCACGACGAGAACAACGCCCACAAGGTTGGCGATCAGGTGTTCATCCAGGAATCGAAGCCGATTTCCAAGGACAAGCGCTGGATCGTCGTGTCTTCGGACCAGGCGTAAACAACGAATTTTGGACAGACCGGGGAGGGGCTTTGAGCCCGTCCCGTTAGAAAAGAAGAAGGCGGCCAGTCATGATTCAGATGCAAACAAACCTCGACGTCGCGGATAATTCCGGCGCCCGTCGTGTCATGTGCATCAAGGTGCTGGGCGGCTCGAAGCGGAAATACGCTTCCGTGGGCGACATCATCGTGGTGTCGATCAAGGAAGCCATCCCGCGCGGCCGCGTGAAGAAGGGCGATGTGATGAAGGCGGTCGTGGTTCGCACGGCCAAGGACATCCGCCGCCCGGACGGCAGCGTGATCCGTTTCGACAAGAACGCAGCCGTTCTCGTCGACAACAAGAAAGAGCCGATCGGCACGCGTATCTTCGGACCGGTTCCGCGCGAACTTCGCGCCAAGAACCACATGAAGATCATCTCGCTCGCGCCAGAAGTGCTGTAAGGAGCCGGACCAATGCAAAAGATTAGAAAAGGCGACAAGGTCGTCGTGCTGGCCGGCAAGGACAAGGGCCGTTCGGGCGAAGTCCTCTCGGTTCAGCCGAAGGAAGACACCGCGCTGGTGCGCGGCGTCAACATGATCCGTCGTCACCAGAAGCAGTCCCAGTCCCAAGAGGGCGGGATCATCACCAAGGAAGCGCCGATCCAGCTGTCGAACATCGCGCTGGCCGACCCTAAGGATGGCAAGCCGACCCGCGTCGGCTTCATCTTCCAGAAGGACGGCAAGAAGGTGCGCGTCGCCAAGCGCTCGGGAGAAGTCATCAATGGCTAAGGCTCAAACCACGAAGCCCAAGGCTGAAAGCAAGCAGTCCAAGGCTCAGAACACGCCGCGCCTCAAGCAGGTCTACAACGAGACCATCCGCAAGGCGCTGCAGGAGCAGTTCGGCTACGACAACGAGATGCAGGTTCCGCGCATCGACAAGATCGTGCTGAACATGGGCGTTGGCGAAGCGACCGGCGATTCGAAGAAGCCTTCGATCGCGGCCGAAGACCTGGCGATGATCGCCGGCCAGAAGGCCGTCGTCACCCGCGCCCGCAACTCCATCGCCGGCTTCAAGGTCCGCGAGAAGATGCCGATCGGCGCCAAGGTCACGCTACGCAAGGAACGCATGTACGAGTTCCTCGACCGCCTCGTGAACATCGCACTGCCACGCGTCCGCGACTTCCGCGGGCTCAATCCGAAGAGCTTCGATGGCCGTGGCAACTACGCCATGGGCATCAAGGAACACATCGTGTTCCCGGAGATCAACTACGACAAGGTTGATCAGATCTGGGGCATGGACGTCATCGTTTGTACGACTGCGAAGACGGACGACGAAGCCAGGGCTTTGCTCAAGGCTTTCAACTTCCCCTTCCGCCAGTAACGGCAGCGAGAAAAGGAAAAATCTGAAATGGCAAAGACCAGCTCAGTCGAGAAGAACAACAGGCGCCGCAAGCTTGCCGACCAGTACGGTCCCAAGCGCGCTGCGCTGAAGGCGATCATCATGGACCAGTCCAAGCCGATGGAAGAGCGTTTCCGCGCTCAGCTCAAGCTTGCCGCCATGCCGCGCAACTCGGCCAAGATCCGCATCCGCAACCGCTGCGAAGTCACCGGCCGTCCGCGCGCCTACTATCGCAAGCTCAAAGTATCGCGCATCGCGCTCCGTGATCTCGGCAACAACGGCCAGATCCCGGGCCTGGTCAAGTCGAGCTGGTAAGGAGGACATAACATGTCATTGAGCGATCCTCTCGGCGATATGCTGACCCGCATCCGCAACGCCTACGGCCGCAAGAAGTCGAGCGTCTCGACGCCGGCCTCGCGCCTGCGTACCCGCGTCCTCGACGTGCTGAAGGCTGAAGGCTATATCCGCGATTACAGCCAGACCGACTTCGACAACGGCAAGTCCGAAATCGAGATCGAGCTGAAGTATTTCGACGGCGCACCCGTCGTGCGCGAAATCGCCCGCGTTTCGAAGCCTGGCCGCCGCGTCTACGTTTCGGCCAAGTCGATTCCGCACGTCGCCAACGGCCTCGGCATCGCCATCCTTTCGACACCGAAGGGCGTGATGGCCGACCACGAAGCGCGTGAACAGAACGTCGGTGGTGAAATCCTCTGCCAGATCTTCTGATCTGGCGTGATCGGAAAAATTGGAATCCGGTCTTCGGGGTCATGCCCGAAGACAGAGACCTGAAACAAGAGAAGTGACGAGGACAACAAAATGTCTCGTATTGGAAAGAAACCCGTTTCGCTGCCGCAGGGCGTGACCGCGACCGTCAACGGCCAGACCGTGACGGCGAAGGGCCCCAAGGGCGAGCTGAAGTTCGTGGTGAACGAAGAAGTGCTGGTCAAGATGGAAGGTAGCGAGATCGCTGTCCAGCCGCGCGACCAGACCAAGACGGCGCGCTCCAAGTGGGGCATGTCGCGCACGCAGATCGTCAACATCCTGCAGGGTGTGAAGGACGGCTTCGAGAAGAAGCTCGAGATCACCGGCGTCGGCTATCGCGCCGCCATGCAGGGCAAGAACCTGCAGCTGGCACTTGGCTTCAGCCATGACGTCGTCTACGAGACGCCGGCGGGCATCACGATCGCTGTGCCGAAGCCGACGGAAATCACCGTGACCGGCATCGATAAGCAGCAGGTCGGCCAGGTTGCCGCCGAGATCCGCGAATACCGTGGTCCCGAGCCCTACAAGGGCAAGGGCGTCCGCTACGCTGGCGAGAAGATCGTCCGCAAGGAAGGCAAGAAGAAGTAGTGGGCATGGCCCCGAAAAGTTGCAGACTTTTCGGAAAGGGCCAAGCCAAAGAAGTGTAACGCCGCGGGGAGCGGTCGCGGGAGGCGCTTTCGCCTACCGCATATGGCGGCCCCCGTTTTTTGAAGGCAAGGAAGACTATCATGGGTACCAAGGAATCCACGCAGCGCCGTGCGCAGCGCGTCCGTCGCCAGATCAAGAAGGTCGCCGGCGAGCGTCCGCGTCTGTCGGTTCACCGCACGTCGAAGAACATCTATGTGCAGGTCATCGACGACGCCAAGGGCCACACCATCGTCGCTGCCTCGACGCTTGAGAAGGACCTCAAGGGTTCGCTCAAGACCGGCGCCGACACTGCCGCTGCCGCCGCGATCGGCAAGCTGATCGCCGAGCGCGCCACCAAGGCCGGTGTCAAGGAAGTCGTCTTCGACCGCGGCGCCTACATCTATCACGGCCGCGTCAAGGCGCTCGCCGAGGCCGCCCGTGAAGGTGGTCTGAGCTTCTAAATCTAAGGAATTTCGCCCCCGGTGACTCCACAGCGGCGCCGGATCTTATCAGCAACCGTGCTTCCGGAAAAAAACAAGGAACAGGATATGGCACAGGAACGTAGGGATGGCGGCCGCGGCCGCGATCGTGAAGAACGCGATGACGGCATGGTGGACAAGCTCGTCCACATCAACCGCGTCGCGAAGGTCGTCAAGGGCGGCCGTCGCTTTGGTTTTGCAGCACTCGTCGTCGTCGGCGACCAGAAGGGCCGTGTCGGCTTTGGTCACGGCAAGGCGCGCGAAGTGCCGGAAGCTATCCGCAAGGCAACTGAATCGGCCAAGCGCGACATGATCTTCGTGCCGCTGCGCTCGGGTCGTACGCTGCACCACGACGTCGAAGGCCGCTGGGGCGCTGGACGCGTTCTGCTGCGCGCTGCCAAGCAAGGTACCGGCATCATCGCCGGTGGCCCGATGCGCGCCGTCTTCGAGACGCTCGGCATGCATGACGTGGTCGCCAAGTCGATGGGTTCGTCGAACCCCTACAACATGGTTCGCGCCACCTTCGACGCGCTGAAGAGCCAGATGCATCCCAAGGATGTAGCTGCTGCTCGTGGCATCAAGTATTCGACCCTTCAGGCCCGCCGCGGCACCGCCGTTGCGGCTGAAGAATAGTCGATCTGACCAGGGATTTTGACCATGGCCAAGAAAGCAACAAAGACCGTCACCGTTGAGCAGATCGGCTCGCCGATCCGCCGCCCGAAGGAACAGCGCGCGACGCTGGTCGGGCTCGGCCTCAACAAGATGCACAAGCAGCGCACGCTGGAAGATACACCCTCCGTGCGCGGCATGATCGCTGCCGTCCAGCATCTCGTCCGCGTCGTGGACGAGGGCTGAGCCAGAGCGCAGGAGAACCCAGATGAAACTCAACGATCTGCGTGACAAGGACGGCGCGACGCACTCCAAGAAGCGTCTCGGCCGTGGCATCGGCTCCGGCTCCGGCAAGACCGGCGGTCGCGGCGTCAAGGGCCAGAAGGCGCGCTCCGGTGTCGCCATCAACGGCTTCGAGGGTGGCCAGATGCCGCTCTACAGGCGTCTGCCGAAGCGTGGCTTCAACAACATCTTCGCCAAGAGCTTCACCGTCGTCTCGCTGGCCCGTATCCAGGTGGCCATCGACGCCAAGAAGCTCGACGCCAAGGCAACCGTGACGGCTGAATCGCTGGTCGCTGCCGGCGTAATCCGCCGCGTCAAGGACGGCGTGCGCATCCTCTCGGACGGCGAGATCAAGGCGAAGCTCGCCTTTGACGTCGCCGGCGCCTCCAAGGCCGCGATCGAGAAGATCGAGAAGGCCGGCGGCTCGGTCAAGTTGCCGGAAAAGGCAGCTGCCGAGTAACGGCAATTTGAAGCGCGAGCGGGATCCGTTTTGCTCACGATCGTGCTTTGATCTGCTCAATTAGGCGGCCGCGTCAACGCGGCCGCTTGCATGTTTAGAGCCCGGAGCTTATCTCGTGAGCTTCGGTGAAACGCGCCGCCTGAGCTCAAGGGCCATCAAGCGTTACCAAGCGGAGAATCAGGCATGGCTTCGGCTGCTGAACAACTAGCCTCGAATCTGAATTTCTCGGCCTTCGCCAAAGCGGAGGACCTGAAGAAACGCATCTGGTTCACCATCGGCGCGTTGCTTGTCTATCGCCTCGGCACCTATATTCCGCTTCCCGGCATCAATCCCGACGCCTTCGCTCAGGCCTTCTCATCGCAGAGCAAGGGCGTGCTCGGCATGTTCAACATGTTCGCCGGCGGCGCCGTGCAGCGCATGGCGATCTTTGCGCTCGGCATCATGCCTTACATCTCCGCCTCCATCATCATGCAGCTGATGACGTCGGTTATCCCGTCGCTGGAAGCGCTGAAGAAGGAAGGCGAACAGGGCCGCAAGGTCATCAACCAATACACGCGCTACGGCACCGTGCTGCTTGCGCTGGTTCAGGCCTATGGCATTTCGGTCGGCCTGGAGGGCGGCAACGGCATCGTCAGCGATCCCGGCATGTTCTTCCGTATCTCGACCGTCGTCACCCTGGTCGGCGGCACCATGTTCCTGATGTGGCTGGGCGAACAGATCACCGCCCGCGGCATCGGCAACGGCATCTCGCTGATCATCTTCTCCGGGATCGTCGCCGGCCTGCCGCATGCCATCTCCGGCACGCTGGAGCTTGGCCGTACCGGCGCGCTGTCGACCGGCCTGATCCTGGCGATCATCGTGCTGGCCGTTGTCGTCATCGCCTTGATCGTGTTCTTCGAGCGCGCCCAGCGCCGCTTGCTGATCCAGTATCCGAAGCGCCAGGTCGGCAACCGCATGTTCCAGGGCGATACCTCGCATCTGCCGCTGAAGCTCAACACGTCAGGCGTCATTCCGCCGATCTTCGCGTCGTCGCTGCTGTTGCTGCCGGCCACCGTCGCCGGCTTCTCGCAGACGACCAACATGCCGGCCTGGGCCAGCACCGTGCTGGCGTCGCTCGGCCACGGCCAGCCGCTCTACATGGCATTCTACGCGGCGATGATTGTGTTCTTCGCCTTCTTCTACACTGCGATTGTCTTCAACCCGAAGGACACCGCCGACCAGCTCAAGAAGCATTCGGGGTTCATCCCGGGCTATCGTCCGGGCGAGCGCACCGCCGATTACATCGACTACGTTCTCACCCGCATCACCGTCGTCGGCGCCATCTATCTGGTGCTGGTGTGCTTGCTGCCGGAGTTCCTGATCTCGGCGACTGGCGTACCATTCTACCTTGGTGGCACATCGCTTCTGATCGTGGTCAGTGTCACGCTCGATACGGTTGCGCAGATTCAAGGCCACCTGATCGCGCACCAGTATGAAGGCCTGATCAAGAAGTCGAAGCTGCGCGGGGGGAAGAAAGCCAGATGAGGTTGATATTGCTTGGGCCGCCAGGGGCGGGCAAGGGGACACAAGCACAAAGACTGGTAGAAAAACACGGCATACCCCAGCTCTCGACGGGCGACATGCTGCGTGCTGCAGTCCAGGCTGGCACCGAAGTCGGCAAACGCGCCAAGGCGGTGATGGATGCCGGTGAACTGGTTTCCGACGCCATCGTCAACGCCATCGTCGCCGAACGTATCGATCAGCCGGATTGCGCGAAGGGTTTCATCCTCGACGGATATCCGCGGACCCTGGTGCAGGCGGACGCGGTTGAGCAGATGCTTTCGGATCGCTCGCAGGGCCTCGATGCGGTCATTGAACTTGTCGTCGACGACAAGGCGCTGGTTGGTCGTATCGTCAAGCGGGCCAACGAAGCACAAGCCGCCGGCCAGCCCGTGCGCAAGGACGACAATCCGACCGTGTTCGAGGAGCGTTTGAGGGAATACTACAAGAAGACGGCGCCGCTGATTGGCTACTATTATGCCAAGGGCAAGCTCCGCAGCGTCGACGGCATGGCCGATATCGACGCCGTGACGGGACAGATCGAAGCGGTGCTAAGGGACGCAACGCGGGGAATTTAAACGATTGCACTTGACGGGAGCGGTTCGCTGCGGTATGGCGGCCCGTCTTCCTATCAGGCATCGGCTTTGCTTGTCCGCAAGGGCAAGGCAGCCGCTTTGAACTGGAAACTCCCGCATGGGCCGGCCTCCACCGGACGCGGGGCAACTTAAGATAGCGCCGGTTCGTCCGGCCCACATGGAGAAGAGAAGAATATGGCTCGTATAGCCGGCGTCAACATTCCGACCAACAAGCGCGTCGTCATCGCGCTTCAGTACATTCACGGCATTGGCAAGAAGTTCGCCCAGGAGATCGTCGACAAGGTCGGCATCCCGGCCGAGCGTCGCGTCAACCAGCTCACCGACGCGGAAGTGCTGCAGATCCGCGAAACCATCGACCGCGACTACCAGGTCGAGGGCGACCTGCGCCGCGAAGTCTCGATGAACATCAAGCGGCTCATGGACCTCGGCTGCTATCGCGGCCTGCGTCACCGTCGCTCGCTGCCGGTTCGCGGCCAGCGCACGCATACCAATGCGCGCACCCGCAAGGGCCCGGCCAAGTCAATCGCCGGCAAGAAGAAGTAATTGAGCAAATAGCGATTGGGTCGTGGCGAATAGGTTTCTACCCACTATTCGCTACGCCCTACTCGCTTTTGCAAGGTGGAGCCGCTGGCATTACGGCGGTGTAGAGATCAACTGAAAGGACTATCATGGCCAAGGAAGCCGCTCGTGTTCGCCGTCGCGAACGCAAGAACATCTCGTCGGGCGTTGCCCACGTCAATTCGACCTTCAACAACACGATGATCACCATCACTGACGCACAGGGCAATTCGATTGCCTGGTCGTCGGCCGGTGCCCAGGGCTTCAAGGGTTCGCGCAAGTCGACCCCGTTCGCTGCCCAGATGGCTGCCGAGGACGTTGCCAAGAAGGCCCAGGAACACGGCATGCGCATGCTCGAAGTCGAGGTCTGCGGACCCGGCTCCGGTCGTGAATCGGCACTGCGCGCCCTGCAGGCGGCCGGCTTCACCATCACCTCGATCCGTGATGTGACGCCGATCCCGCACAATGGCTGCCGCCCGCGCAAGAAGCGTCGCGTCTAAAAAATTACCGAACGCCGCGCGAGCGCCCTTTGTGGCGCTCCTCCACGGCATTCCAGGTCGCCCGCCACGATTGGATGGTGGCGGGTCAACGGAAGGAAAGCATCATGATCCAGAAAAATTGGCAGGAACTGATCAAGCCGAACAAGATCGAGTTCTCGTCGAAGAAGAAGACGCTGACCACGCTGGTCGCCGAGCCGCTCGAGCGTGGCTTTGGCCTGACGCTCGGCAACGCGCTGCGCCGCGTGCTTCTGTCTTCGCTGCGCGGTGCGGCTGTTACCGCCGTGCAGATCGACGGCGTTCTGCATGAATTCTCGTCCATCGCCGGCGTGCGCGAGGACGTGACCGACATCGTCTTGAACATCAAGGAAATCGCCATCCGCATGGAAGGCGATGGCCCCAAGCGCATGGTCGTGCGCAAGCAGGGACCGGGTGCGGTTCTCGCCGGCGACATCCAGACGGTTGGCGACGTCGAAATTCTCAACCCCGACCACGTCATCTGCACGCTGGACGAGGGCGCTGAAATCCGCATGGAATTCACCGTCGACACCGGCAAGGGTTATGTGCCGGCCGACCGCAACCGCGCCGAAGACGCGCCGATCGGCCTGATCCCGGTCGACAGCCTGTATTCGCCGGTCAAGAAGGTCTCTTACAAGGTCGAGAACACCCGCGAGGGCCAGGTTCTCGATTATGACAAGCTAACCATGACGATCGAGACCGACGGTTCGATCACCGGCGAGGACGCGGTGGCTTTCGCCGCCCGCATCCTGCAGGACCAGCTCGGCCTGTTCGTGAACTTCGACGAGCCGCAGAAGGAAGTCGCCGCCGAAGCCGTCACCGAGCTCGCCTTCAACCCGGCGCTGCTCAAGAAGGTCGACGAGCTCGAGCTTTCGGTGCGTTCGGCCAACTGCCTGAAGAACGACAACATCGTCTATATCGGCGACCTGATCCAGAAGACCGAAGCCGAGATGCTGCGCACCCCGAACTTTGGCCGCAAGTCGCTGAACGAGATCAAGGAAGTTCTGGCGGCAATGGGCCTGCACCTCGGCATGGAAGTGCCGGACTGGCCGCCGGAAAACATCGAAGACCTCGCCAAGCGTTACGAAGATCAATATTGAGGCGTTGCCTCTGAACCCGCAATGAAGGAGAAGAGCCATGCGCCACGGATTTAAGGGCCGCCGGTTCGCCCGCAGCATAAGCCACCGCAAGTCGATGTTCGCCAACCTGGCCGTGTCGCTGCTCGAGCACGAGCAGATCGTCACGACCCTGCCGAAGGCGAAGGATCTGCGTCCGATCGTCGAGAAGCTGGTGACGCTCGGCAAGCGCGGCGACCTGCACGCCCGCCGCCAGGTGATCGCGCAGATCGGCAATGAAGGCGTCGTCAAGCGCCTGTTCGACACCATCGCCCCGCGCTACGCCACCCGCAACGGGGGCTATCTGCGCATCATGAAGGCGGGCTTCCGTCACGGCGACAATGCCGCGATGGCTGTCATCGAGTTCGTCGATCGCGACACCTCGGCCAAGGGCGCCGGCGACCGCGCCCGCATCGAAGCCGAAGGCACCGACACGGACGCCGCAGCCGCATAAGGCTTGGTTTTCCGGAGTGAATGCAAAGGGGCCCACGGGCCCCTTTTTTATTGTTGAAGGGCTCTGTCCCTTACCGGGCAAGATCGAGATAGTCTCGACCGCCAATCGGCTTCCAATCGATCGCTTGTGTAATCTGTTCAACTGCCGGATGCGGGTAGGAGTAGATGCTGTCTACCGCCGTTCGATGGTCGATATCGCTGATCAATTGGGAAGCCGTAACGCTGTTCAGATATTTTCCGATGTCCTGATCTTCGATGAAATCTGCATCAACCCGGAAATGAATCTGGATGGGACCGGCACATATGTTCAGCTCGATATCGCCGCCTGCCGCGGTATAGAAGACCATGACCTCTTCTGGCGGCCACAAGGCCGCAGCCAGGAATTCCGATGGCTTCGTGTTTCCATTGAAGCCATCTAGCGAAAGCGCAAGGGTCTCGGTAAGAACCTCGAAATCGCCTTCGAGGTAACCGGCTTCTTCGATTTGAAACCAGTTCATCTGGCACGGCGTCTCGTCATCAAAGGAAATTTCGAGCTTTCCGAAAGTCCAATAATCTGGATCGGCGTGATCAGGTGTCCCGAGCACTTCGGCGATCTCGATCACTTTCATGCCATGGAAGACCGGGCCTAGTTTGCCGGTCCTCAAAAAGTCACGGAATGAAACGAACTGTCTTTTCATGAGGGCCGACGAAGGTTTTCAGGCTCAGGTCGAGCTATAGCTGCTTTGCTGCGTAAAATAATCGGATTTCAGCGGCTTAGCCTTTCATTTTGCACAATCGTCGGGACAATGCCCCCGAACTTGCCTTGGAGGATTCGTGAATGCGCGCCAACCGACTGTCCCTTGTCCTGCTCTTCGCCATGATGGCGTTCGTAGCCGCACCGGTGGCCAGGCAGGCATTGGCCGAGGAGACCAAGACCGATCCCGGCCTGTCCGACGTGCTGACGGACCTTTTGCATGGCGTCGAAGGCGAGAACTCGACGTCCGGTCCCGACAAGCGCGTGCCGTTCGGCCGTGAAGAGGTGCAACTGTCGTTCGCCCCGCTGGTCAAGCAGACGGCGCCGGCCGTGGTCAATGTCTATGCCTCGCAGACCGCCAAGGTGACGTCGCCCTTCGACGGCGATCCGTTCTTCGAGGAGTTCTTTGGCCGTTCGCAGCCGCGCGCGCAGTCTTCCCTGGGCTCCGGTGTGCTGGTCGACCCGACCGGCATCGTGGTCACCAATTACCACGTCATCAAGGACGCCGACCAGGTCAAGGTGGCGACCGCGGACGGGCGTGAGTTCGACAGCAAGGTGATGCTGAAGGACGAGACACTCGACCTTGCAGTGCTCAAGATAACCTCGGACAAACCGTTTCCGGTCATCGCCATCGGCGATTCCGATGCGCTCGAGGTCGGCGATCTGGTGCTGGCCATCGGCAATCCCTTCGGTGTCGGCCAGACCACCACTAGCGGCATCGTTTCGGCACTTGCCCGCAGCCATATTGGCGTCGCCGATTCAAGCTTCTTCATCCAGACCGACGCCGCCATCAATCCCGGCAATTCGGGAGGTGCGTTGATCAACATGGGCGGCCAATTGGTCGGCATCAACACGGCGATCTACAGCCGCAGCGGCGGCTCGATCGGCATCGGTTTTGCCATCCCCGCAAACATGGTGCGCGCCTTCGCCGATGCGGCCAAGGCCGGGCTCGACTTCTTCGAACGGCCCTATATCGGCGCCGAGTTTGAAGCGGTAACGCCGCAGATTGCCGAATCGCTGGGCATGGAGAAGCCGGCCGGTGCTTTGGTCTCGTCGGTCGAGGCGACCGGCCCGGCCGCCAAGGCGGGGCTCAAGCCCGGCGACGTCGTGATGCAGCTCAACGGCAAGCCGGTCGAGAGCATCGAAGCGCTGGACTACCGGATGGCGACGCTGTCGATCGGCACCAACGCCAATTTCGCGGTTCTGACCAAAGGCCAGCAGGCGGTGATGGACATCGCGCTGGAGCGCGCTCCGGAAGGCATGAAGGCGGCTGAAGTGACGCTGCACGGCCGCAGCCCGTTCTCGGGCGCCAAGGTCGCCGAACTGTCGCCCCGGCTTGCCCAGAAGCTTGGCCTGCGCACCGACATAAAGGGTGTCACCGTGGTCGACATCAACCGTGACTCGCCGGCCGCCGATTTCGGCTTCCAGCCGGGCGATATCGTGCGCGAGGTGAACGGCACCACCATCGATACCGCGGCGACACTGGAGCAGGCCGCCCAGGCGGATACGCGCTGGTGGCGCTTTACCGTCGAGCGCGGCGGGCAGATACTGCGTCAGGTATTGCGTTATTAAAGCACGTCCCTTCGGGTTCATGCTCCAACCAAAAAGAAGTGCATGGCCGATCTGTTCAGCGTCGATGAACCGGAAAAGGCGTCGCCCGGGCGGCCGCTCGCCGACAGGCTGCGGCCGAAAAACCTCGGTGAGGTCGTCGGCCAGGAGCATCTGACCGGCCCTGATGGCGCGCTGACCCGGCTGATTGGTTCCGGCTCACTCGGCTCGATGATCTTCTGGGGACCGCCCGGCACCGGCAAGACCACTGTGGCGCGGTTGCTTGCCGGCGAAACCAGCCTTGCTTTCGAGCAGATATCGGCGGTGTTTTCCGGCGTCGCCGACCTGAAAAAAGTGTTCGAAGCCGCCAAGCTGCGCCGTACCAACGGTCGCCAGACCTTGTTGTTCGTTGACGAGATCCATCGCTTCAACCGCGCCCAGCAGGATTCCTTTCTCCCAGTCATGGAGGACGGCACGGTCGTGCTCGTCGGTGCCACCACCGAAAACCCGTCCTTCGAACTGAACGCGGCCCTGTTGTCGCGCGCGCGTGTGCTGGTCTTCCACTCATTGGGCGAGGAAAGCATCGCCAAGCTGATGGCGCGAGCCGAGGAGACCGAGGGCAGGGCGTTGCCGCTCGACGACGAGGCGAGGGCGATGCTCATCCGCATGAGCGATGGCGACGGCCGCGCCTCGCTGACGCTTGCTGAAGAGGTGTGGCGCGCCGCCAAGCCAGGCGAGGTCTTCAACCCCGAGGGCTTGCAGCGCATCGTCCAGCGGCGCGCGCCGATCTACGACAAGGGCCAGGACGGCCACTACAATCTGATCTCGGCGCTGCACAAATCGGTGCGCGGTTCGGATCCCGACGCCGCGCTCTATTATCTGGCGCGCATGTTCGATGCCGGCGAGGACCCGCTCTATCTCGGCCGTCGGCTGGTGCGCATGGCCATGGAAGACATCGGCCTTGCCGACCCGCAGGCGCTTGTCGTGGCCAACGCCGCCAAGGACGCCTACGACTATCTCGGCTCGCCCGAGGGCGAGCTCGCCTTTGCCGAGGCCACCGTTTATCTCGCCACCGCGCCAAAATCCAATGCCGTCTACACCGCCTTCAAGGCAGCCACGCGTGCGGCGAAGGAACATGGCTCGCTGCTGCCGCCGAAACACATCCTCAACGCGCCAACCAAGCTGATGAAAGAGGAGGATTACGGGGCCGGCTACCGCTACGACCATGACGAGCCGGATGCCTTTTCGGGCCAGGACTATTTTCCCGAGAAGATGGGGCGGCAGACCTTTTATGATCCGCCTGAACGCGGCTTCGAGCGCGACATCAGAAAGCGGCTCGACTATTGGGCGAAGCTGCGCAAAGAGCGGGAATAGCAGGCTTGCGTGCCCCGGTCGTCGTCACGCTTCCAAACCAGGCTTCGCCTTGGGGCATCTCCGCTTCGGTCGTTCTCCACACGCTGCTGGCTGCGACGCTGGCCCTGATGCCGTTGCCGAAGCGGCCCAAGCGGCTCGAGGAGGACCGGGTGTCGGTCGACATCCTGACGCCGCAACAATTCGAAGCGGCGACCAGGCCACCGCCTGCTCCAGTGACGCCGGCACTGACTGAAGCGCCTGCAGCGGCGCCGCCGCCTGCTTCGACCCCGCCCGAACCGCAACCGCCCGCCGCGCCGGCCATGATCCGGCCGACCGAAATGCTGTCGGCCAAGACACTGGCCGATCCGCGCAGCCGGCAGGCGCGCGCCGATCTCGCCACCTTCGCTTCCGACGAGCGCATGGTTCAGCTGTGCAACCTCGAAGCCATGGATCAGATCCGCAAATGGCGTACGGATTTCAAGCCGGAGCGGGTCGTGCCCTACGCAATGGCGGAGGAAAAAATCACTGGAACCACCATCGCCGCGAATGGCGCGGCTTTCCGTAGTCGCAGAAACTGGTATAGCCTGAAGTTCAGATGCCAACTGGCTGGGGACGGCGAAAGCGTCGTCGGCTTTGAGTTCCTGGTTGGCGATCTGGTCCCCAGGGAAAAATGGGACGAGCTTGGCCTGCCGGCGGTGCATTGACCGAAATCCGGCAGGCTTCACAAGGCAGCCAGCCGGCCGTGATACCGCGGCCGTTGTGTGGTGACCCAAAAAACCTTATCAAGGCGCACGGCCGGGCGGTGGTCGTTACCATGATTTTGGCACCTCATTCGCAACAGGATCGCGCTTCGCGCGTGGAAAAATGACAAGAACCCTTCGCAAAACCCTTCGCAAATTCGCCATCGCCATCCCGCTTCTCGCCCTTGGCTTTTACTTCATCCCGATCCTGACATCGGTCTTTATCGTCCTCGGCCTCATCGATGTCCTGCGCAACGACCGCAAGGACCTGTCGCTGTTCTCGGGCTATTTCCTCGGCAACGGCCTCTTCACCTGGCTGCTTTCGCCTTTCAATCTGCTGGTCGATCTCTTGTGCTACCGCAATCCCGGCGTCTGGAAACTGGACCAGTTCCCCGCCGACTATCAGCGCGAGGTCAATGAGGTCCTGGACATCTTCAAGGCGCGCAAGGACGAGATCATCGCCGACATCGACGCCAATTTCGGCGCCGGCCGGCGCGGCATGTATGTCTATCAGTGGTACGGCAAGCACAAGATCGACAACGTCGCCGAGTTCAACAAGGACTTCAAATACATCAAGACCATCGCCGTTTCCGTCTTCAGCAAGCGCGAATCGACCTCATGGCACTTCGGTCCGCTGCGGCTCAGCCTGCGCATTCTCTACAATCTGATCCCGGTGAAGTCGGAGATTTTCGTCGAATGCGGCAACGTCAAGAACTACTGGTATGACAATCCGCTGTTCATCTTCGACGACACGCTGCTGCATCGCTCGGTCAACGAATATGATGGCCGCCGCTACTGCGTGTTCATGGACATTATCAGACCATCCCCGGTTCCCGGGCTGATCGCGGGCATGCTTGCCGTCGTCTCGGTGAGTGTCGAGCGCATCAACTCGATGTTCTACAAGAACTGGAAGATGATCGGTTCGACCAAGCCGAAGAAGGTCGGGACGACCTGAGCCCGAAATCGTCAATGCTGCCGGCCCTGCCGGCGGCATTGAGGCGCTTTTAACGCGCCACTCATCCCACCGCCCCGTGCTCGCTGTTCCGCCCCGTGTCTTTTGAGGGCGTTCTGAATGCTTGCGATGGCCACGCGTTCAAGTATACATCCCGCCAAGCTCTGAACAGTTCCTGATACGAATCGCGTGGGGTTCCTGTTTGCCGGAACGGCTCCTGGCTGCATCGGCGGGAGTCTCGGTTTGCCCAGACAGTCCTGCCTCTTCCCTTCCTTGGCGGCCTCAAGTGACGAAGAACGAAACCCTCGGATTCTGGCTAAAAATCTACATATGTACGGCGTTGCTGGGCGTTGCTTTCGCCGCGATATACGTAAGGCTTGAGGAGCCCGTCTACTATTGGGATTTTGCCGCTTACTTCAATGGGTTTGACCAGTATGGCTCACTCCTGGCCGAGAGCCCGCTCCAGTGGCTGAGCCAATTGCGGGCTTCTGTCGCGAGGGATGACTACAGCGCCGCAATTCTGGTGCCGCTTATGCCGTTTCACATGTTTTTCGGCGGTTCAAGGCTTTCCTATATCGCTGGAATAGTCATCGTTTACCTGGTCCCGACCGCTCTTTTCATAGGACGAATGAGCTACCTGGAGGCGGTCTCCGACACTCCTTCGCCCCGAAGCTGGTTTGTCGTGTGGATCGCGGCCTTTCTCTACACGCCGTTCTGGTCGGCGACGCTTCGTGGATTGCCGGATATTGCCGGCTGCCTCGCGCTTTCTGCGGCAACTTATTTTCTCTGGAAATCGAGGTTCCTGACACGCCAACCGGTGATCAACGGGATACGCATCGGCATATGCCTGTGGTTGGCGTTCATGCTGCGCCGTTGGTATGCATTTGCCGTCATAGGGATCGCACTTTCTGCAGCCTTCTTTTGTTCGTTGCAGGTCGCAAAAGACCGCGACTTCGCGGCATTCCGGAACGCGGCGTTAGGGGGCGTGTGCACGCTTTTTGTGATTGCCGGAGCCGCATTGGCCTTCCAGCAACCGCTGATCCTCAAGATTCTGGGAACGAGCTACGGTGACCTTTACAGCGGATACAAAACCAACTTCGTTTCGCAGATCGACCAGGTGGAATCGCGGCTGAGCTATGTGAACTGGCTGTTGATCGTCGTGGGCCTTTATATCTCCTTCATACGCCGCAACAGTTTCGCTTTGTTCTGTGCTCTCGCCTCGGCACTGACCTTCTTCCTCTTCACCCGGACGCAGGATCCGGACCGTCATCATTCGATGCCGATGTTTCTTTGGCTCTTTCCTGCATATGCGCAGGCCATCGTCTCGATCGTTTCGATGCCGGCGCTGAAATCTCGATGGTCAACCGTCGTCATAGCCGTCGTCGCCGGGTTTGCGTATTTGGGTACCTTCTTCCCAATCGGCCGCCAGTTGCTGTCACCGATCGGCTATGTTTTTGCCAGGGAAGATACGCTTCCTCTTCACCTCGACAATCTTCCCGAATACAGACGCCTCATCGACGATCTTGTCAGCGAAATGCGGCCTGAGGACCGCTTCTCGGTGTTTGCCTCAGGCGCGGTCATGAATAGCTCGCTGTTGTTTGAAATGAATATGGACCTTTTCCCTCGTGTCGGATGGTCTTGCCAGGTTGACAGTCGCGATCAATTCGCACCGGAGGCATTGAAATCGAGATATGTCGTCGTAACCGATCCTCCTGTTACCCATTTGCAATCGGGTGCGCAGATCTGCGTCACGATACCGGACCAGGATATTGTCGAAGGGAAGAGTATCGGCGCCGCCTATAAGCGCATTGCGACATATCAGCTGTCCGGCGGCGTCACGGGCTATCTCTACGAACAGGTGCGCCCGGTCAGCAAAACGGAACTCGATGCCCTTTATAGCGAGTTCAGGAAAAAATACCCGGGCTGGACAACGCCTGAGTGGTGACGATCAGGTTGACACGCTCCGAGCAACTCGACGATGGCCGCGAAAGGCGGCTCGCGCCCGATTGTCTGCGCGGTCCCAACCGCATCGTAGTCAGGTTCAGGGGATTGACCATGTCGCCCTTGTGGAGGCAGTAAACGGTCATGTTCAATCTGCTTCTCGTTGTGGTAGGCGGCGGCATCGGCGCCGGCATTCGTCACCTCACCAACATCGGCGCGCTGCGCCTTGTCGGCCCCAACTATCCCTGGGGGACGATGGCAATCAACATCGTCGGCTCGTTCGCCATGGGCCTGTTCATAGCCACCCTGGCGCGCCGCGGCGGATCGAACGAACTCAGACTGTTCGTCGCCACCGGCATCTTTGGCGGCTTCACCACCTTTTCCGCGTTTTCGCTCGATTTCGCGACTTTGTGGGAGCGGGGAGCCACGCTGCCGGCGCTTGGATATGCCCTTGCCAGCGTCATTGGCGCCATTATCGCCCTGTTTCTGGGACTTTGGCTCGCAAGAACCGTTTCATAGTGTTATTGCCGCGCCAAGAGCGGGCCGAACCCTGCTCGGGAAACGGATAAGCGAAAAAATATGGCAGGCGTTGAACAGATCACAGTGGAGGCCGGCGAGGCGGGCATGCGGCTCGATCGCTGGTTCAAGACCCATTTCCCGGGCCTGGGCTTCGGCCATCTGCAAAAGCTGCTGCGCTCCGGCCAGATCCGCGTCGATGGCGGCCGGGTCAAGGCCGACACCCGCGTCGAACCCGGCCAGATGGTGCGCGTTCCGCCGCTCGAGGTGGACAAGAAGGGCGAGAGCGCGCTGACCGGTCACTCGATCCGCAACCAGGGCGATGCCGACGTCCTGGCGAAAATGCTGATCCATGAAGATCCCAAGGTCTTCGTCTTCAACAAGCCGGCGGGCCTCGCGGTGCAAGGCGGCTCGGGCGTCACCCGCAATGTCGACGACATGCTGGAAGCCTGGCGCAACCAGAAGGGCGAGAAGCCGCGGCTGGTCCATCGCCTCGACCGCGACACTTCGGGCGTACTGGTCGTCGCCCGCACCAGGCTTGCCGCAATGAAGCTGTCGGAAGCGTTTCGCGCCCGCGAGACCAAGAAGACCTATTGGGCGCTGGTCAAGGGCGTACCGCCCAAGCGTGAGGACAAGATCTCGACCTGGCTGATCAAGGAGCCGACGCCCGATGGCGATCGGGTGCGCGTCGCCGCGCATGGCGAAAAGGGCGCCGACCACGCCGTGTCCTACTACCGCATCATCGAGCAGGCGGCGCAGACGATGACCTGGCTGGAAATGGAGCCCTACACCGGCCGCACGCACCAGCTTCGTGTTCATGCTGCCTATATCGGCTGCCCGATCATCGGCGACCCGAAATATTTCGAGGCCGACACCAATTGGGATTTCCCTGGTGGCATTCAAAACCGCCTGCATTTGCATGCGCGCCGCATCATCATTCCGCACCCGGACAAGGGCGTCATCGATGTCACCGCGCCGATGCCACCGCATATGCGCCAGAGCTGGAACCTGATCGGCTTCGACGACGCCAGCGCGGAGGACTGATTGTGAGCGGCGCGACCGATACGCTCGACCGGCGCGACACGGTCGACATGGCCGCCGCCGCAATCATGGTCGGCCTGACCTTTTCCTGGGGGCTGAACTACGTCGCCGCCAAGATTTCCTACGCCGGTTACGATCCAGTCTTCCTGTCGATCGCGCGCTCGGTCATCGGCGGCCTGTGTGTCTTCGCGTGGTGCCGCTGGCGCGGCATCGCGCTTTTCACGCGCGACGGGACATTGCTCGCCGGCATCGCGGTTGGCGCGTTGTTCGGCATCGAGTTCCTCTGCCTCTATGTCGGCCTGGAGCACACGACCGTCGCCCGCAACACGCTGCTGGTCAACACAATGCCGTTCTGGATGCTGATCGGCGGCCATTTCCTGCTTGGCGAGCAGATCACCTTGCGCAAGTTCCTTGGCCTGCTGCTGGCCTTTGGCGGCCTTGCCGCGGTGTTTTCCGACAAGCTTGGCGGCGGCGGGGACATGCTGTTCGGCGATCTCTTGAGCCTTGGCTCTGGATTTTTCTGGGCCTTGACCAACATCCTCATCAAGCGGTCGAAGCTGGTCGAGGCGAGTGCCGAGAAGCTGCTGCTCTATCAACTCGCCGGTGCGGCAATCGTCGGAATACTGGTGTTGCCTCTCGCCGGTGCGCCCATCCGCGACCCTGCCGTGCTGCCGACATTGGCGCTGCTTTTCCAGGCAGTCTACATCGTTGCCTTCACCTATGTGCTTTGGTTCTGGCTGCTGAGGCGCTATCCGGCTTCAGGCCTGTCCAGCTTCACCTTCCTGTCACCGGTTTTCGGCGTGCTGTGCGGCGCCATGTTCTTGAATGAGCCGCTGACCATGCGCATCTTCCTGGCACTTGGCCTGATTGCCGCCGGCCTCGTCATCGTCAACCGGCCGTCGCGCAAGCTCGTGCCGGTTTGAGAGAGCCTTTCAATGCGTGATATCCTCAACGACCTCGAAGCGGGCAAGCAGCTTTCCGATCCGGATCCGGTGCGCCGTGCCCAGATCCAGATGAAGACGCCTTTGCCGAAGCGTTTCTACAAGACCGTCGCGGTTGCGCCGGTGGAAGACGGCTTTGCCGTGCATCTCGACGGCAAGCCGGTGCGCACGCCGGGCAAGGCGCTGCTGGCGCTGCCGACCGAGGCGGCGGCTGCACTCGTCGCCGACGAGTTTGCAGCGCAGAGCGAAACCATCAACCCGGTGGCGATGCCGGTGATGCGCCTCGTCAACACTGCTATCGACGGCGTCGCCAGCGATCCGCAGGCGGTGCTGGAAGACATTCTGCGCTTCGCTTCGTCCGATCTGCTCTGCTACCGCGCCGATGCGCCGCAAGGCTTGGTGGAGCGGCAGAACGAACATTGGGACCCGGTCCTTGATTGGGTGCGCGGCAGCCTCGGGGCTCGCTTCAATCTCGCCGAAGGCATCATCCATGTCGAGCAGCCGCGTGAGACGATCGCCGTGCTGGGAAGTCATCTTGCCCAGCGTGCCGAACCGCTGCGGCTCGCTGCCATCCATGTGATGACCTCGCTGACCGGTTCGGCGCTGCTGGCGCTGGCTGTCGATTTCGGCGAACTCGACGCCGAGGCGGCCTGGGCGGCCGGCCATGTCGACGAGGACTGGCAGATCGAGCATTGGGGACAGGACGCCGAAGCAGTCGCGCGCCGCTCGGCCCGCAAGCGCGACATGATGGCTGCCGCCGGGCTATTGGAAGCGCTCAAGGGCTGACGGCTCCGCCGCTGGCTCCGCTTCATCCCGCAGCGCACCTAATACCAAAGTCATAATCCCAAAGACGCCCTGACGTTGGCGCACGCTTTCTGTCATTTTTTCCGTGATCGCAGTGCATGAGTCCATGTTCGGAGGAGAACGCGGACAATGAGGCACAGCATCGAGGACAAGGTCTCACGGGAGGACAATTCTATGGCAATGGCATCGACTGCCGGCGGAGCAAGCCGCGGCATGACGCGGGAGGAAAAGAAGGTCATCTTCGCTTCCTCGCTGGGCACCGTTTTCGAATGGTATGATTTCTATCTCTACGGCTCGCTCGCGGTGTTCATTGGTTCGACCTTCTTCAGTCCAACCATTCCTGAAGCGACGCGCAATATCTTCGCGCTGCTGGCGTTCGCCGCCGGCTTCCTGGTACGACCGTTCGGCGCGCTGCTGTTCGGCCGCATCGGCGACCTTGTCGGCCGCAAGTATACGTTCCTTGTCACCATGACGATCATGGGCCTTTCGACCTTCCTGGTCGGCCTGCTGCCTGGATATGCGACTTTGGGCATCGCGGCTCCCGTGATCCTGATTGTCCTGCGCATGCTGCAAGGCCTGGCGCTGGGCGGCGAATATGGCGGCGCGGCCACCTATGTCGCCGAGCATGCACCCGACAACCGGCGCGGCTACTACACCTCGTGGATCCAGACGACGGCGACGCTCGGCCTGTTCCTGTCGCTGGTCGTCATCCTGATTGTCCAGGGTTCGATGAGCAAGGAAACCTACGCCTCATGGGGCTGGCGCATTCCGTTCATTGTCTCCTTCCTGCTGCTCGGCATCTCGATCTGGATCCGGCTTTCGCTCTCCGAATCGCCGACCTTCCAGCGTATGAAGGATGAGGGCAAGGGCTCCAAAGCGCCGCTTTCGGAAGCATTTGGTCAATGGAAGAATGCCCGAATCGCGCTGCTGGCGCTGCTCGGCCTCACCGCCGGTCAGGCCGTGGTCTGGTACAATGGCCAGTTCTACGCGCTGTTCTTCCTGCAGAACGTGCTCAAGGTCGACGCGCAGTCGGTCAACATCATGATCGCCATAGCGCTCGCCCTCGGCTCGATCTTCTTCGTCGTCTTCGGCTGGCTCTCCGACAAGATCGGGCGCAAGCCGATCATCATGGCGGGCCTTGCCTTGGCGATCGTCTGCACCTTCCCGCTGTTCAAGGCATTGACCTGGGCCGCCAATCCGGCGCTCGCCACGGCCCAGCAGAACACACGTGCTACGGTGACGGCGGCACCCGGCGACTGCAAGTTCCAGTTCAATCCGGTCGGCACGGCGAAGTTCACGACGTCTTGTGACATCGCGACCTCGTTCCTGACCAAGAACTCGGTTCCCTATGACGTGGTGTCGACGGCCGCGGCCGGGACGGCCGCGTCGGTCAAGATCGGCAACGAGACGGTGGAATCCTACGATGCCATCGCCGCTGGCGATCAGGCGAAAGCCAAGGACGCCGCCTTCATCAAAGCCGTCAACATGTCGCTGCGGGACGGCGGCTATCCGCTGAAGCGCGCGGCGATCAAGATCCCGGACCAGAAGCTTGACGCGTTTGTCGCCGCCAACCCGGAACTGAAGCTCGATGCCGCCGCCATTCGCGCCGGCGAGAAGGCGACGGTCCCGACCGATCAGGCGATCAAGGACAAGCTGCTGACCGCCGACGAGGCCGCGGGTGCGCCCGAGGTCACCGTCTACAATATACCGGGCGGCGGCGCTTTCGCCATGTTCGCCGATCCGGCGGGAATCAACTGGCCGATGACGATCGGCATCCTGTTCATCCTGGTCCTGTTCGTGACCATGGTCTACGGCCCGATTGCCGCGATCCTGGTCGAGATGTTCCCGACCCGCATCCGCTACACCGGCATGTCGTTGCCCTATCACATTGGCAATGGCTGGTTCGGTGGCCTGCTGCCGGCGACGGTGTTCGCACTCAGTGCCTACAGGGGCGATATCTACTTTGGTCTGTGGTACCCGGTGGTGATCGCCGCGATGTCGCTGGTCATCGGCATGATCTTCGTCAGGGACACGCTGGGAACCGATCTGAACACCAAGCAGTAACGACTGCTCGGTAGTCAACGAAAACCCGGCGCGAGCGATCGCGCCGGGTTTTTCAATGATAGTCATGCGATGGGGCTTAGCTTTGACGGTCCTGCTTCGCGTCCTCTATCGCCGCATCGTGATACCAGCCGTCGCCGAAATCCGCCCGAACACCGCGCAGTGAGGCAAGCTCTGCCGCAAACTTAGCCTTGCCGCTCAAATTTGAGGCAGAGACGCGCGCTGCCGCCGGGAACATCAGAATTTTTGCCGACGGACGCGTGGAAATGATTTCCATTGTCGGGCTCCTTTCTTATGCCGAACCTTGTCGATTCAACCTACCTCGAAGATAAGGTCTGCAATCAAGTTAGGCAATATGCCTATGAAAAGATCATTATTTGCCTATTATTTGTGCGAATTGCGATTGTGATTGATCTCGACGCATTGCTTAGGCGGCTTGCCAACTTCAATCGAATGCGGCGTCAATTTTGCCGCACCCTGCAGCTCAAGAGTGGCACACGAATTGCATTTTAGTGATCCGGCAGGCCGGCTGCTGGTGGCAGACGCATGTCGACGCCGTCCAGTGTTCGGTGATCAAGCAACGAGAGGCTAGAATGACGAAATACAAGCTCGAGTACATTTGGCTCGATGGATACACCCCGGTCCCCAACCTTCGCGGCAAGACGCAGGTCAAGGAATACGCCGAATTCCCGACGCTCGAGCAGCTTCCGCTGTGGGGCTTTGACGGTTCGTCGACACAGCAGGCCGAAGGCCACAGCTCCGATTGCGTGCTGAAGCCGGTCGCTGTCTATCCGGATCCGGCCCGCAGCAACGGCGTGCTTGTCATGTGCGAAGTCATGATGCCTGACGGCGTCACGCCGCATGCCTCCAACAAGCGCGCCACCATTCTCGACGACGAGGGCGCCTGGTTCGGTTTCGAGCAGGAGTATTTCTTCTACAAGGACGGCCGTCCGCTGGGCTTCCCGGAAAGCGGCTATCCGGCACCGCAGGGCCCGTACTACACCGGCGTCGGCTATTCCAATGTCGGCTCCGTCGCGCGCCAGATCGTCGAAGAGCATCTCGATCTCTGCCTTGCAGCCGGCATCAACCACGAAGGCATCAACGCCGAAGTGGCCAAGGGCCAGTGGGAATTCCAGATTTTCGGCAAGGGCTCCAAGAAGGCCGCCGACCAGATGTGGATGGCCCGCTATTTGATGCAGCGCCTGACCGAGAAATACGGCATCGACATCGAGTACCATTGCAAGCCGCTCGGCGACACCGACTGGAACGGCTCGGGCATGCACGCCAACTTCTCGACCGCCTATATGCGCGAAGTCGGCGGCAAGGCTTATTTCGAAGCGCTGATGGCGGCCTTCGACAAGAACCTGATGGATCACATCGCCGTCTATGGCCCGGACAACGACAAGCGCCTGACTGGCAAGCATGAGACCGCGCCGTGGAACAGGTTCAGCTATGGCATCGCCGATCGTGGTGCTTCGATCCGCGTCCCGCATTCCTTCATCAAGAACGACTACAAGGGCTATCTGGAAGATCGCCGTCCGAATTCCCAGGGCGACCCCTACCAGATCGCCTCGCAGATTCTGAAGACGATCGCCTCGGTGCCGGCGAGCGCTGAGGTTTCGGCAGCCGCATAGTCATTCGAATCGGGACTTCACGTCCATGCCGTGACAGTCTGAGATTCATCCAAGTCCATCCAAGAACCCCGGCGAAAGCTGGGGTTCTTTTTTGCCGTTGCCCGGCGGATCGGGCCTCGGGCAAAACATACCCAGAAAAAGTCAGGCAATGCAGGCGGTCGCGAATCCGGTCGAGCCCTTGGCTGCCACTGTTCCAGTTTCCGGCGGCAGCCCGCCAGAAAGCCCGGAAAACTGGCATTTTGAGCACTATCCGTGACCTCGCACCCTTCCATAACCATCTGTTCATGTTGCGGAATCGGCTGTCCGCAGCCGGTTTGGCGGCGTTGACAGATCGCAGTGCAGCATGCGTATTCGAAGCGCTTGGGGTTACGTCACGCGATGCTGTTCGGACGGGCGGGGTTTACTTGAACGGCAGCATAGGCGTGGGCGCCGGACGAGCGGTCACTGTAGCCTGAGGCAGTGCGCCGCTCGCTCCTGGCTTTCATGTTCACCATCGACCGAACTGTTTCTGCCAGCCCATGAAACGCGGGCTCAGCAACCCAGGCATTCACACACGCCGAAAAGCTCAAAGGCAAAGGTGCGTCCATCGCGATGGGCGCGGACCTGTCGGTACAGGCGGGGCCCATCGGAGCGCAGCAAAAAGCCCTTGAAAGAGGGAACTCTTTCAAGGGCTTGAATAGTCTGTCGAATCTTAGACCGAGTAGTACATGTCGTACTCGACTGGATGCGGGGTCATTTCGAAGCGCATCACCTCAGCCATCTTCAGCTCGATGTAGCTGTCGATCTGATCGTCGTCGAAGACGCCGCCGGCTTTCAGGAAGCCGCGATCCTTGTCGAGGCTCTGCAGCGCTTCGCGCAGCGAACCGCAGACGGTCGGGATCTTCTTCAGCTCCTTCGGCGGCAGGTCGTAGAGATCCTTGTCCATCGGCTGGCCGGGATGGATCTTGTTCTTGATGCCGTCGAGACCGGCCATCAGCATGGCGGCGAAAGCGAGGTAGGGGTTCGCGCCCGGATCGGGGAAGCGGACCTCGACGCGTTTGGACTTGGGCGAGGAGCCGAACGGGATGCGGCAGGATGCCGAGCGGTTGCGCGCCGAATAGGCGAGCAGCACCGGCGCTTCGTAGCCCGGCACCAGACGCTTGTAGGAGTTGGTTAGCGGGTTGGTGAACGCGTTGATCGCCTTGGCATGCTTGATGATGCCACCAATGTAGAACAGGCAGCTTTCCGACAGGCCGGCATATTCATTGCCGGCGAAGGTCGGCTTGCCGTTCTTCCAGATCGACTGGTGGACGTGCATGCCCGAGCCATTGTCGCCGAAGATCGGCTTCGGCATGAAGGTGGCCGTCTTGCCGTAGGCGTTGGCGACCTGGTGCACGACATACTTGTAGATCAGCATCTTGTCGGCGTTGCGCACGAGCGTATCGAACTTGATGCCGAGTTCGTGCTGGGCGGCCGCCACCTCGTGGTGGTGCTTTTCGACCCGCACGCCCATTTCGGCGAGCACAGTCAGCATTTCCGAGCGCATATCCTGCGCGGAATCGATCGGCGGCACCGGGAAATAGCCGCCCTTGATGCGCGGACGGTGGCCGAGATTGCCGGTCTCGTAGTCGGTGTCGTCGTTCGAGGGCAGTTCGGTGGAATCAAGCTTGAAGCCGGTGTTGTAAGGGTCGGCCTTGTATTTCACATCGTCGAAGACGAAGAATTCGGCTTCGGGGCCGACGAAGATCTGGTCGCCGATGCCTTCCGACTTCATGTAGGCCTCGGCCTTCTTGGCCGTGCCACGCGGATCGCGGTTGTAGGATTCACCCGAAACCGGATCGAGGATGTCGCACAGGATGACCATGGTCGACTGCGCGAAGAACGGGTCCATGTGGACCGTGTCCGCATCGGGCATCAGCACCATGTCGGACTCGTTGATGGCCTTCCAGCCGGCAATCGAGGAGCCGTCGAACATGACGCCATCAGCGAACATGTCTTCCTCGACCTCGATGACATCCATCGTCACGTGTTGCAGCTTGCCCTTCGGATCGGTGAAGCGCAGGTCGACGAATTTCACGTCGTTGTCCTTGATCTGCTTCATGATGTCTTTGGCTGTCGTCATGTCATGTATCCCTGTTTGATGACGTTTTTTGATGATGACGGTTTTCAGGCGGATGGCGGGGTCGGATCAGACCGCGTCCATGCCGGTTTCGCCAGTGCGGATTCGCACGACTTCCTCGATGTTGGAGACGAAGATCTTGCCGTCGCCGATACGGCCTGTCTGGGCCGCCTTGCGGATGGCTTCGATCGCGCCTTCGACCGCGTCGTCGCCAAGCACGACCTCGATCTTCACCTTGGGCAGAAAATCGACGACATATTCGGCGCCGCGGTAGAGTTCGGTATGGCCTTTCTGACGCCCGAAGCCTTTGGCCTCGGTGACGGTGATGCCTTGCAGTCCGGCCTCCTGAAGCGCTTCCTTCACTTCGTCCAGCTTGAATGGCTTGATGATCGCTTCGATCTTTTTCATGTAAAAAGTGGCCTCCACTGCCAAAAAAACGGGTTGTGAACCCCCGCTTGCGCCTCCATCAAGCACGAACTGTGCCAATTGGACAGATTTGAAGCGGTCTCATACGATTTCAAAGCCGCGCCGCGCCGGGAAGCAAATTCGCGTCATTCACTGCATCAGGTGCGCCATGGGCCGCTGGAGCCACGAAGGAGCCAGCAAGTGCATCCGCACAACAATTAGGCATATCGCCTATTCAGCGGGCAGTTTTGTGCCTGCGACGCCCTCATTCCAACGATATGGCCGCAAATTTCGCCACTCCCCTTCGTTTGCTTCGGATCGAAAAGTGGACAATGCTTGATCGAATGCAGATCGGCAATCCATGAGCAACGAACTTCTTTCCCCGGCCGAAATGAGCGAGGCCGATCGGCTGGCGATTGCCGCTGGTCCGCTCGATGGCTTCGGGCTGATGCGCCGTGCCGGCGAAGCGGTCGCGGCCGTGGTCCTGGCGCGTTATCCCGCAGCGACGCGTGTCCATGTGCTGTGCGGCCCCGGCAACAATGGCGGCGATGGCTATGTCGTTGCCCGGTTGCTGGCCGGCAGCGGCGTAAGCACAACGATCTGGGCGAGCGGCACGCCGAGGCCGCAAAGCGATGCGGCGCTCGCCGCCGCGCAATGCCCGGTGAAACCTCGGCCACTGTCGGATTTTGCCGCCGTGGCCGGCTCGATTGTCGTCGACGCGCTTTACGGAGCAGGGCTGTCCAAGCCGCTGGCCGGCGATGCCGTGAAAGCCGTCGACACTGCAACAGCTCTGCGCCTGCCTGTGGTCGCGGTCGACCTGCCGTCGGGTGTCTCAGGAGCCAGCGGCGCAATATTGGGCAGGGCGTTTCACGCCGAGGTCACCGTCACCTTCGCGCGGCAAAAGCCCGGCCACTTGCTGCTCCCGGGACGAGAGCAATGTGGTGAAATCGTGCTCGCTGATATCGGCATAGGCGACGGCATCATCGCCCAACTCGCCGTGTCGACTTTTGAGAATGTGCCAGACCTGTGGTTGCGGGAATTTCCCGTGCCGGCGGTGGACGCGCACAAATACAAGCGCGGCCATGTCGGCGTCTTTTCCGGCGGTCCGAGCGCCACCGGCGCGGCGCGGCTGTCGGCACTTGCCGCCGCGAGAAGCGGGGCAGGGGCAGTCACCGTGCTGTCGCCGGCCAATGCCATGCAGGTAAACGCTGCGCATCTCACCTCAATCATGCTGCGCAAGGCCGATGACAGCGTCGACATCGCCTCGTTCATCGACGAACGCCGGCCGTCGGCTTTTGTTCTCGGGCCCGGTTTCGGCATTGGCGAAAAGACCCGGCAATTTGCACTCGCGCTGCTCAGCCCTGCCCAGCCTAGCGGCACGTCAACCCGGATTGACGGCCTCGTGTTCGATGCCGACGCGATCACCTCTTTTCGTGAGGCGCCGGACGTCCTGTTCGAAGCTTCTCGCCAACCGGGCGCGCCGGCCCTGGTGATGACCCCGCACGAAGGGGAGTTCGCCAGGCTGTTTCCCGATATCGCCGATGACGTTGCGTCCTCCAAGCTCGACAAGGCCCGCGCAGCCGCCGTGCGTGCCAATGCCGTCATCGTCTACAAGGGCGCCGACACCGTCATCGCCGCTCCTGACGGCAGGGCGGCGATCAACGCCAACGGCGCGCCGTGGCTGGCCACCGCAGGATCGGGCGACGTGCTGTCAGGCGTCATCGCCGGGCTGCTGGCGCAAGGCATGCCCGCCTTCGAAGCGGCCTGCGCCGCGGTGTGGATTCATGCTGAAGCCGGCAGCCGGTTCGGACCGGGGCTGATCGCCGAGGATCTGCCGCCGGCGCTGGTGCCGGTGCTGCGCGACCTTGTCGAAGCACGTTCGGCCGCTCGATGAGCCGCGCCCTGGCTCTGCTGCTCGCCACCCTCCTTGCTGTCTTCGTGGCGTCGGCAGCGCGCGCCGAAGGTCCTGTGACGATCGTCGATGATCCGGCGGTACTCGCCGCACTTGATGCCAAGGGCTACGGCTTTGCCGATATTTTTGGCGCGGCGGGCGCGGGCGACCTGAAAGCTCTCTACGACAAGGCGCCGGCCTATCACGCTGTCGTCGACACTGTGGCGGCCGATGTCGCCGCGCTGCGCGCCGACATGAAGGCCGGCGGGCGGCCGCTCTACGAGGTCACCGACGGCAATGTCGGCCGCATCATGGACATGCGCTGGCTGAAGACCGATGCCGCGCGCTTCCGGCTGGTCGGCGTCGTCAACCGGCTCGACCGTCGCGACTTCGCGGCCCTGCTGGGTGACAAGAGCTGCGGCGAGGTGCGTTTCATCTACCGCCTTGCCTACAGTTTTCGCAAAAATGGCAAGCTGTTGGCGTCGCGTCTGCCGTTCAATTTCAACGCCGTCTACAGCGCGGCGCCCGATGCCGACGGCGGCTGTGTCGGCGTTGCCGGACGCTGGACGCCACAGCTTGACGAGACCGTCGATGCTGGCTGGCTGACTGGCGGTCCGCTGGAGAAAGCCGGGCTGACCTTCAAGCAGCTGGAACTCAACGCCCAGGTGGTGCGCTTTCCCTCTGGCCAGGAAACCGAGTTCGGCGGCCAGGCCGCCTATCTCATGCGGATATTCGGCATCGATGGCGGCGCCGTCAGCGAGAAGCCGCTGGAGAACACGCCTGACTCCGCACGGCTTTCGCAAGACGCGGCCCTGAAAGCAAGGCTCGCCGCCTATGTCAGCGCCAATCTGCCGGCCGTCGACGAAGGCGTCTACGAAATCCCCGACGAATTCCTGGCCAGGAAGGTCATCTCGTGGTCGACCTTCGGCAGCGCGCGGCAGGCCAACCACCCGTTCACGCCACTGCTTAAGCCCGGGGAATTCGCATCGCTCGACTATTCCGGGCTCAAACTGCTGCGCACACCGGAAGCTCTCATCGAACGGCTGGACAATGGCGCCTGCCAGGGTTGCCATCAGGCTGGTTCCACCGCCGGTTTCCATTTCATCGGCCTCGACGACAAGACGACCTCGCCGCTCAACCGCATCGAGGTCGGCATTTCGCCGCATCTTCACGCCGAGATACCGCGCCGCCAGGCCTGGCTGCGCGCCATGGCGCAAGGCAAGGAGCCGAACCGCTTCCGCCCGCTCTCCATTGCACCACCGGCTGCCTGGACGGACGCCGGCGCGATCGACTACGCGCCGGCTGAGATGGCAATGCCGTGCCTGATGCCGGACGATGCCGCACGCTTCGGCAAGACCTGGCAGTGCGGCGGCGGCACCATCTGCACGCCGCTGGCCAGCGCTTCGGGTGTGCGGACGAAGCTGGCGCAATGCCTGCTGCCCAAGGACAGTCCCGACATGTTTTCCGGCCATCCCTGCCTGACCGGATCGATCGCCAGCAACGCAACGCAGCCTTTCAACGATCGCTTCAAAATATCAGGCCAGTTCGCGGCCTTTGCGCAGGATGTCTCGCGCACTGGCTACACCTGCCGTCCGCCGAAGATCGGCGTGCCTGGCGGCATCGCTTATCGCGGCTGCGACGACAAGGACCGCGCCTTCGCGGGCTTCAAATCCGGCAAGCCGATGCCGAACGAGATCTGCGGGCTGGTCGGCGGCAAGAAATTCGACATCTGCGTGGCCACCAACAATTTCGACCAATGCCTTGGCGGCGCCGTCAACCGCGGCAACCGGCCGGCCTGTTCGGCCGATCATTTCTGCCGCGAGGACTATATGTGCCAATCGCTGCCGCCCGATACCCCTGGCATCGGCAAGATCAAGGGTATCGGCTTCTGCTCGCCGACCTATTTCATCTTCCAGATGCGCATCGACAACCACGCGACGCCCTGGGGCAGTTCCGTCCGTGCCACCATGGGGGCAGGATTTGGCGCGGCGGAAGAGGAGTAGCCGCTCCCAGAAACAATCCGGGTGGCTACCTATCGATCAAGATGGTCGGCGACCTTCGATGTCCATTCACCATCGAAATGATGAACGCGCTCGGTAACAACTTCATTGCTCAAAAGGCTGGAAAGGGCTGAAACCAAAACCGGCTCCATCGCAGGGACCGAGCTGTATCCGAGCGCAGCCAGACGTTCGGACCATGGCGGATGATCGGCACTTTCGTTGTCTGGGGCATCCCAGGCCTTTTGAGCATACTCTTGCAGGATGGAGTGGCTCGTCAGTTCCTTGGCTGCCCTCAAAACTCTATCGAGCGGTGGAGGAGGTGGAACCATCGTGCCAAGCAATTCACGCTTGAGTGGATCATAAACCCGATGCTCGAAGAACGCGTCGGCTGCGCCGATCAGCAGCAGTGCACGCGCTGCCTGGTATGCATCGCCGGACGTCGCTGCATGACGATCGGCATCGATCTCCGCCCGTCGTGACAACCGTATTCCTTCGCGTTCCATCGCGGATGACAGTGGACTGAGCAACCAGTAAAACAAACTGCCGGAAAGGGTCCTCCCCGGAGGGGCGTAGTCGAAGATCAAGTCGAAGCTTTTGTCGAGTTCGGCAAGATTGAGTCCGCCGTTTGTATCTCTGTTTCTCAGATGCGCGTCCTCATGGGCCAAGATCGCCGCAAACGCCTTGTCGTCGGTCACCGCAAGCAACGGAATACCGACCGTCAAGATCACCCGACGACCAAGCAGGCCGAGAAACGGACGCTCTTCCCCTATACTGGCGTTGAGGTTGTCGCTCAGCACAATCGTTGTTCGACCGGCACGATATTTGCCAGCAACACCTTCCCACACAGCCCATAATTTGGGGGCCGAATGCTGGGAGATGCCTTGTACCTGGCTGGACCGAAAGCCGGCGAACAATGCTCCGATCAACAGAACAAAAGCCAGCATTGCGGCCGGTATGGCGACAACACCGCCTGCGACAACCGCGAGCGGATTTCGGTCAAGCAACAACAGCCACAGCAGCACAGGGCAGAAAAGCGGTAGGGCAAAAAGCAGGATGGCAAACCTGCCGAAGCTCGTTCCCATAGAAAGGACCAGACGCGACATCAGCGCCTCACAGCGGGATGTTGTCGTGCTTCTTCCAGGGGTTTTGCATGTCCTTGTTGCGCAGCATCCGGAGCGCGCGCGCGATGCGGCGACGGGTCGAGTGCGGCATGATCACCTCATCGACATAGCCGCGCTCGGCGGCGACGAAGGGCGACAGGAAGCGATCTTCGTAAGCCTTTGTATGGGCTGCGATCTTTTCTGCATCACCGATGTCCTTGCGGTAGATGATCTCGACCGCGCCCCTGGCGCCCATCACGGCGATCTGCGCCGTCGGCCAGGCATAGTTCATGTCGCCGCGCAGATGCTTTGACGCCATCACGTCATAGGCGCCGCCATACGCCTTGCGGGTGATGACGGTGATCTTCGGCACGGTGGCCTCGGCATAAGCGAACAGGAGTTTCGCCCCATGCTTGATCAGCCCGCCATATTCCTGCGCCGTGCCGGGCAGGAAGCCCGGAACATCGACGAAGGTGACGATCGGGATTGAGAAGCAATCGCAGAAGCGCACGAAACG
Organism: Mesorhizobium sp. P2_E6; assembly: GCF_056403835.1. NCBI lineage: Bacteria > Pseudomonadati > Pseudomonadota > Alphaproteobacteria > Hyphomicrobiales > Phyllobacteriaceae > Mesorhizobium > Mesorhizobium sp. P2_E6. Next base: position 26,384 of record NZ_JBFUEQ010000018.1, on the reverse strand, counting down.
CGCCGCCTTGCGGCTGGCGTCTGAATCGAGCACGCCGGCCAGCACCATCGGCTGGTTGGCGACGAAGCCGACGGTGCGGCCCTCGACCCGTCCGAACCCGGTGACGATGTTCTTGGCGAAATTCTGCTGGATCTCGAAGAAGTCGCCTTCGTCGGCAACTTTAAGGATCAACTCCTTGATGTCGTACGGCTTGTTGGCGTTGTCGGGAATCAGCCGGTCGAGCGACTGATCATGGTCGGTCACCGACTGATAGCATTCGATCTCCGGAAGCTCCGATGTGTTGGAGGCGGGCAGCAGGTCGACCAGCCGGCGCATCTGCAGCAGCGCCTCGACGTCATTGTCATAGGCGCCGTCGGCGATCGAGGATTTCGTCGTGTGCACCGAGGCACCGCCAAGGCTCTCGGCGGTCACCGTCTCGTTGGTGACGGTCTTCACCACATCCGGTCCGGTGACGAACATGTAGGAGGTGTCGCGCACCATGAAGATGAAGTCGGTCATCGCCGGCGAATAGACGTCGCCGCCGGCGCAGGGGCCCATGATCAGCGAAATCTGCGGAATGACACCGGAGGCGAGCACGTTGCGCTGAAAGATCTCGGCATAGCCGCCCAGTGCGGCCACGCCTTCCTGGATACGCGCTCCGCCGGCATCGTAGAGGCCGATGATCGGCGCGCGGTTGCGCAGCGCCATCTCCTGCACCTTGATGACCTTTTCGGCATGCGCTTCCGACAGCGAACCGCCAAACACGGTGAAGTCCTTGGCGAAGAGATAGACCGGGCGGCCGTTGACGGTGCCCCAGCCGGTGACCACACCGTCGCCGGCGATCTTGGTCTTCTCCATGCCGAAATCGGTCGAGCGGTGTTCGACATACATGTCGAACTCCTCGAACGAGCCCTCGTCGAGAAACACCTCGATGCGTTCGCGCGCGGTGAGTTTGCCCTTCTTGTGCTGTGCATCGATGCGGGCCTGGCCGCCGCCCATGCGGGCGATGTCACGGCGGCGCTCGAGTTCTTTCAGCACGTCCTTCATCGGTTACCTCCCAAGCCAGCGGCATTTCGTGGTAATCGTGCGGGCGGGCGAGCGCAAGGACCGCTTGCGCCGTGGTTTTGTTGCGCTGCAGCATGACGGCCCTTGCATTTGACCGCGAACTGGGCCATATGCGGCGACATAGGCGCTTGGGCCGGGAACAATCCGGCCTTCTCGACAAATGAGACTGGTTGCGTCTGTTTTCCCTCTTTCCGGTATATCGGCCCCTCTTTCCGGTAAATCACAAAGTGGCGAAAAAGCCCCGTGGCATGATGCCTGCGGGCACGACAGCGCAGCCGAGTGGACGAAACCGTCCGCCCGCCTTGTCGTTCCATGACAATTTATCCGACGGCAGGTTGCGCCCTGCCGCCATTGATGTTTGCGGCCAGAGGCCGCGTGAAAGAAGAATATTTTGACCAACGAAAACACTTTGCTTGCTGATAAAACTGGGGAACTCTCCGGTTTCGCAGCACTGGGAATTACGGGTGCGCTGCTCAAGGCGACCCATGCCGCCGGCTTTACCGATCCGAAGCCGATCCAGGCGCAGGCGATCCCGCCGCAGATGGAAGGCCGTGACATTTTCGGCATCGCCCAGACTGGTTCCGGCAAGACGGCTGCCTTCGCGCTGCCCATCCTGTCGAAGATCATCGCTCTCGGCACCAAGCGCCGGCCGAAGACGGCGCGTGCGCTGATCCTGGCGCCGACGCGCGAACTTGCCGTGCAGATCGAGGACACCATCAAGATCCTCGCCAAGGGCGCGCATGTCTCGACCGCACTTGTGCTGGGTGGCGTCTCGCGCTTCAGCCAGGTGAAGAAGGTCGCGCCCGGCGTCGACATCCTGATCGCAACGCCCGGTCGCCTGACCGATCTGGTGCGCGAAGGCGACCTCATGCTTGCCGACACCAAGTGGCTGGTGCTGGACGAGGGCGACCGCATGCTCGACATGGGCTTCATCAACGACGTCAAGCGCATCGCCAAGGCGACCGCGCCCGACCGTCAGACGGTGCTGTTCTCCGCGACGATGCCCAATGAAATCGCCGACCTGGCCAAGGGTCTGCTGAAGAACCCGATCCGCGTCGAAGTCGCGCCGCAAAGCACCGCGGCCGCCGAGATCGTGCAGGGCGTCGTCTTTGCCCGCACCAAGCAGAAGCGCCAGGTGCTGTCGACGATGCTCGCCGACGAGGCGATGAAGTCCGTCATCATCTTTTCGCGCACCAAGCACGGTGCCGACAGGGTGACCAAGGACCTCGAGCGCGACGGCTTCAAGGCCGCCGTCATCCACGGCAACAAGTCGCAGAACGCCCGTCAGAAGGCGCTGAACGATTTCCGTGAGGGCTCGGTGCGCATTCTGGTGGCGACCGACATTGCGGCGCGCGGCATCGATGTGCCCGGCATCAGCCATGTCGTGAATTTCGACCTGCCGGACGAAGCCGAAAGCTATGTCCATCGCATCGGCCGGACCGGCCGCAACGGCATGGACGGCATTGCCATCACGCTTTGCGATCCTTCGGAGAACAGCAAGCTGCGTCAGGTCGAGCGCATCATCCGCACCAAGCTGCCGATCGTTGCCGACCATCTCGGCAGCCCTGATCCGCTGCGCAATCCGGCTGAAAAGAACGAGCGCTTCGAGCCCGCCAATGACCGCAACGACCGCAATGGTCGTCGTGACGGCAGGCGGCCGGGTGGTGAGAACAAGGGCAACGGCTTCGGCAAGAAGCGCTTCGGCGACAAGCCGGCCTTCGCTGGCGAGCGTAAGCCGGAAGGCGCCAAGCCTTTCAAGGGCAACAACAAGCGCCGCTTCGGCGGCAAGCGTCCGGCGGCGCGGGCTGCGTAAGCCAGACCGCGTTGTAATCGGTCAAGCCTGGGCTGGCTGATTGCCGTGACTGACAAGGAAAGGGCGGCCGAAGCGATACTTCGGTCGCCCTTTTTTCGTCAGGAGCCTATTTGGCCACCGCCTCGACCCAGACGGCAATCCTTTGCGCGAGATAGGCCGTGGTCGAAGGCGACAGCGCGTCGCCGGCGATGACGTGGTGGTCGGGATCGCCAGTGTCGTCGACCGGCACTAGTTCATGCGGCGCGCCCCAGCGCCCGGCGATTTCGCGGGTGCGGTCCTCGCGCACCACCCTGTCGGAATCGGAAAAGATGAACAGGGCAGGGATGGTCGCCTTTTCCACCGGCGCTGCGTAGGCGAGCTCCGTCAGCGCCGCCATCGGCAGTGTCGCGGCCATCGGATATTTGTGCGTCCAGAATTTTTCGTGCAGGGCGTTACGGGTCGGAAAGCTGCGTTCCTTGCCGCCGACAAGCTCGGCAATCTGCTTGCCCCAGGGCATGGTCAGCAGTTCGGCGCCGGACGCCCTGACGCCGAAATTCGGCGAGATGAACGCGATCGCCGCCACCCCGTCCGATGCGCCCGGCTGCGTTGCAGCCCATGTCGCCAGCGAGCCGCCTGTCGAGGTCGAGATGACGATCACCTTGTCGCCAATCGCCCTGCCGATGGCGAGCGCCTCCTCATAGTCGTTGATCCAGGCATTGACGCTGCCTTGCGTCATCGCCGCGCCGTCCTGCCCGTGACCGGTAAGGCGGGTGTAGAACAGATTGGCGTCGAGCTGGTCGGCCACCTCGTCCGACAGCGGGCGGACCTCGCCCTTCGATGCGGAAAAGCCGTGGATATAGACAATCGACAGCGGCGTCCTGGCATGCACCATCGGATTGGCCCAGACGATCTCTTTCTCCAGCCCGTCACGGATTCCGGGTATGGCGCCCTCTGTCTTCGCCACATAGGCCTGCGGATCGTCGCCGATGACCGAGGGATCGAAACGGATCGTGGTGTCGACGGGTACGCGCGGGCCAAGCACGAAAGCCAGTGCGAGGACAACGACAAGGCCAAGCACAGCAAGCACGATCCGTCGCCCCATCGCAGACTCCAAAGAACAATTTCTCAACCTATGGCGGCGGTCACTATCGGGCAACGCCATGCCCCGGAGAGGGAGCCTGCCAATCTCGATGGCGTTCTATTCGCTTTGGGGCTTCCGGTCGTAGTGCAGCGGCCGCGCCTTCCAGTTGGTCATCAGGCCGATCACCCCTCTGCACAGCGGCCTCGGCAGCAGGCTGAGCACTTTCAGGGGCCAGCTCAGCCGGCGCGGGAAGGTGACTTCGAAGCCGCCGGACTTGATGCCCCGCGCCATGCGGCGCGTCGCGCGGCTGACTGGCATCAGCCCCGGCATCGGCAGCATGTTCTTCTCTGTAAGAGCGGTGTCGATGAAGCCCGGGTTGATCACCTGGACACGCACATTCATCTTGTCGAAGTCGTATTTCAGCGACTCGGCCAGGATGTTGATCGCCGCCTTGGTGCCGCCATAGGCGGCCGTGGTCGGCCAGCCGAAATAGGCGGTGACCGAGCCGACCAGCACGACATGGCCGCGTGCCCGCACACGCATGCGCTGGATGACCGGCACCAGGCCGTTGATGATGCCGAAATAGTTGACATCGAAGGACCGGCGAAAGTCGTTGACGACAAGATTCTCACCCGGCGTCGAAATGTAGTTCCCGGCATTGAAGACGGCGAGCACGATAGGCCCGAGTTCCTTCTCGATCGTGGCGACCGTCCTTGCCATGCGCGGCTCGTCGGTGACATCACAGGGAAAGGCCGTGACACTGCCCGGCATCTGCGCGGTCTCGACGACAAGCGTGTCGATCGGATCGTCGTCGAGCGCCGTCACCGCGACGGTATAGCCTTGGGCCGCAAGATCCCTGGCCAGCGAACGGCCAATGCCGCTGCTGCCGCCCGTGATCCAGGCGACGCCGTGCTTCGGATTGGCCCGATAGAGTGTCATGCTGCGCCCTGTCGACTTGCTCGTACCTTGCTCTAGCGATGAAGAAATCGAATGAAAAGAGTGCTTTCATCACAGTGAGGAAATGAACTGTGGCGCATGAAGGCGATATTGAGAAGCGTTGGCCGCGATAACAATGCCGCAAATGCGACTGGTCCAGACAAATTCTTGCCTTGAAACCGAAGCTTCGGGTTTCTACGGTTTCGGCACAGCTGCACAAGGAATCCTGAATGCCCCGTTCTGTGATCGACGCGATCGGCAACACGCCTCTGATCCGCCTCAACAAAGCGTCTGAACAAACCGGCTGCGAGATCCTGGGCAAGGCCGAGTTCATGAATCCAGGCCAGTCGGTCAAGGATCGCGCCGGCCTGTTCATCATCCGCGACGCCGAGCAGCGCGGGCTGCTGAGGCCCGGCGGTGTGATCGTCGAGGGAACGGCCGGCAACACCGGTATCGGGCTGACGCTGGTCGCCAAGGCGCTGGGATACCGCACGGTCATCGTCATTCCAGACACACAGAGCCAGGAAAAGAAGGACACCATCAGACTGCTCGGCGCCGAGCTGATCGAGGTGCCCGCGGTACCTTACAAGAATCCCAACAATTACGTGAAATTGTCGGGGCGGCTGGCCGAGCAGATGGCGCGGACGGAGCCGAACGGCGCCATCTGGGCCAACCAGTTCGACAATGTCGCCAACCGTGACGGCCATATCCGCACCACCGCGGAGGAAATCTGGAACCAGACCGGCGGCAAGGTCGACGGTTTTGTCTCGGCGGTCGGTTCGGGTGGAACGCTGGCCGGCGTCGCCTTCGGATTGAGGGCCAGGCGCAAGGACGTCAAGATCGCGCTGGCCGATCCGCTGGGAGCCGCGCTCTACAGTTTCTACACCAGCGGTGAGTTGAAGTCCGATGGCAGCTCGATCACCGAAGGCATCGGGCAGGGGCGCATCACCGCCAATCTCGATGGCTTCACGCCGGATTTTTCGTTCCAGATCCCGGACGAAGATGCGCTGCCGATTGTCTTCGACCTGATCCAGGAAGAAGGACTGTGCGTCGGCGGTTCGACCGGCATCAACATTGCCGGCGCGATCCGGCTGGCGCGCGAACTGGGCCCCGGCCACACCATCGTGACTGTTCTTTGCGACTATGGCACGCGCTATCAATCGAAGCTGTTCAACCCGGAATTCCTGCGCGAGAAGAACCTGCCGATACCGGGCTGGATGGAGCAGCGGAGCACGATTTCTGTGCCGTTCGAAAAGGTCGCGTGATGGCGCACAGGACCGAAGCGCTGTTTCGCGACGACGCCTATCTGCGGACAGCGGACGCCACAATCATTGCCGTCAACGATCGCGGCGGCATCATTTTCGACAGGACGATCTTCTACGCCACATCGGGCGGCCAGCCGGGCGATATCGGTCATCTGGAGCGCGCCGACGGCAGCCGCATCGCCATCGCCGCCACCATTACGGGCGAGACCAAGGACGAGATCATCCATGTCCCGGCGTTGGAGCAGAGGGTTCCCGAGGTCGGTGAACGCTTGAGCCTGGCGATCGACTGGGAGCGCCGGCATCTTTTGATGCGCATGCACGCGGCCTGCCACCTGCTCACTGTGGTCTGCCCGTTCCCGATCACCGGTGCGTCCGTTTCCGAGGATGACAGCCGCGTCGATTTCGATATTCCCGACGCCAGCTTCACCAGGGAAGACGTAACGGCGAGCCTGATGGATCTGGTGCGGGCCGATCACCCGATCTTCACCAGGCTGATCAGCGACGAGGAGCTGGCCGCCAACCCGGGCCTGGTGAAATCCAAGAACGTCCGGCCGCCTGTTGGCACCGGTAAGATCCGCCTGGTCTGCATCGGTGATAACGCTTCGGTCGATAGCCAGCCCTGCGGCGGCACCCATGTCAAAAGCACTGGTGAGGTCGGCGAAATCCATATCGGCAAGATCGAGAAGAAGGGCCGTGAAAACAGACGCTTCCGCATCCGCTTCGGCACGATGCCGGCGACCTGATGCATGTCGCCCAAGAAAGTGGCCTCGATGTTGGGTCAACGACTTGCATGAGAACAAAGACTTAAAGCGCGTCGCTTGAATCCGCTTCAACGCGACGCACTTTAATCGGACAATCACCGCCAAACGGCGAGCAGGAGAAAAAATGGCCGAGGACAGTCCTTTCACCGTCGACGCGGATTGGCTGCAGCAGCGCCTCGGCGAGCCGGGCCTGACGATCATCGACGCATCCTGGTATCTGCCGGCGCAAAAGCGCGATGCGCGCGGCGAATACGGCGCGGCCCACATTCCGGGCGCACGATTTCTGGATCAGGACGCGGTTTCGGACCCGGATTCGCCGCTGCCGCATACGCTGCCGTCACCGCAGCATTTTGCCCAGTATGTCGGATCGATGGGCGTTTCGGCCGACGACACCATCATCATCTATGATGGTCCGGGCTTCTTCTCGGCGCCTCGGGCGTGGTGGATGTTCCGAGTGATGGGCGTCTTCCAGACCTATATTCTGGACGGCGGCTTCGATGGCTGGAAAGCGGCCGGCCGGCCGGTGACGGCCGAACCGACCAGGATCGCGCCAAGTGTGTTTCATGCCGATTTCGACGCCGGTCGCGTTGCCAGCCTCGCCGACATGCGCCGGATCGTCGATACCGGGGAAAGCCAGATCGCCGACGCCCGTGGACCGGGCCGCTTTGCCGGCACGGAGCCAGAACCGCGCGCCGGTATCCGCTCCGGCCATATGCCTGGCGCGCGCAATCTGCCCTACTCGGCGCTGTCGGAAAATGGCAAGCTCTTGTCGAAGGACCGCTTGCGCAAGGTGATCGAGGCGGCCGGCATCGATCTGTCGAAACCCGTCATCACCTCGTGTGGTTCCGGCATTACAGCCGCGGTGGCGACGCTGGCGCTGGAAACGCTTGGCCATACCGACAACAGACTTTACGACGGCTCATGGACGGAGTGGGGTGGGCTCTCCGACACGCCGGTCGTGACCGGCAAGGAATGAAGACGATGGAAAACGGTGCGCTGGAAGACATCGATGTCACGGTCACGTTCCTCGAAATGCATGTGCCTCCAGCCTATTCGCCGCCGGTGCCCTACAACCGTCAGGTCGCCCTGCTGAAGACCAAGGACATTCCCCTGCATTTCTACCGCTATTTGATGGATAGGGTGGGACGCAAATGGCACTGGGTCAACGTGCTGAGGCTGGATGACGAGGAGCTTTCGGCCGGCATCCACCGCGAGGACCGCGACATCAGAGTGCTCTACCTCGACGGCGCGCCGGCCGGCTTCTTCGACCTCAAGCCGCATCTGCCGGAAGAAGTCGAGCTCGCCTATTTCGGCATGATGGAACATGCGACCGGGCAAGGCATCGGCCGCTGGTTCCTGGGGGCGGCGATCGCAGCAGCGTGGTCGTACGGGCCGAAGCGGGTGACAGTGCAGACCTGCACACTCGATCATCCGGCGGCTTTGCCGCTCTACCAGAAGCTCGGCTTTGCGCCGGTGGCGCAAAAGAAGGAAATCGTGCATCCGCTGCCTTTCGGAGAACGCTCGGCCAGCGTCATGAGGCCGTGACATCAGCCAAAAATCCGAAGCATCCGCCACTGCGCAGGAATCGGGTGGGAAGCGTCAACTTGAGGGCATAATTTCCGGTGGACTACACCGGAGATCCCACCATGACCATTCAGTTCAAAGCGCTGCCGACCGAAAATGTCAGGGCATTGCAGCACGGCGGCTCGGATGCCTACGGCCAAACGCCCGAACGAAAGATTTCCGACGGCGATGGCATGCCTTGTCGGCACTGTCTGAGGAACATCGCCGCTGGCGACGTTTACCTCGTTCTGGCCTATCGGCCATTCCCGGAGCTTCAGCCTTATGCCGAAACCGGGCCGATCTTCCTGCATGCCGAAGAATGCGACCGCGCCGCCGAGAGCGAGGTGCTACCTGAGATTCTCGAAAGCCCTGACTACATCGTGCGCGGCTACGGCAGGGATAATCGTATCGTCTACGGCAGCGGCGGTGTCATCCCGACCGGAAGAATTGCAGCGCGAGCCGAGGCCCTCTTCGAGCGCGACGATATCGCCTACGTTCATGTCCGCTCGGCACGCAACAATTGCTACCAGTGTCGCATCGAGCGCGTCTGAGGCATTGGAACGCTGGGCGAGGGCCTGTCGTACTCCCGTCGCACAATCGCGCTAGAAAGCCATTGTCGATCGATTTGCCGACCGCGGATGAACCGGCGGCAAATCTCGATATCGAGGAAGCGGGGCTTTGGCTCCGCTTTTTTGTTGCCCGGCCTCGCGCTCAAGAAAACCTTCGCGCCCAAGAAAAAACCCGCCGGCAAGAACCGGCGGGCTGACGGAGGAATTCTGAAGGAGAATCAGGCCGCGAGAACGGCTTTCGGCTCAACCAGTTCGTAGCCGAGCGCCTCGGCGACCGCGCGGTTGGTGATCTTGCCCTTGTGGACATTGAGGCCATTGCGCAGATGGTGGTCATCGACCAGCGCCTTCAGGCCCTTGTCGGCAAGCTGCAGGCCATAATGGAGCGTCGCGTTGTTGAGCGCGTGGGCCGACGTCACCGGTACCGCGCCGGGCATGTTGGCGACGCAGTAATGGATGACACCGTCGACCTCGTACGTCGGCTCGGCATGGGTAGTGGCGTGCGAGGTCTCGAAGCAGCCGCCCTGGTCGATGGCAACGTCGACCAGCACGGAACCCTTCTTCATGCCGGACAGCATTTCGCGCGTGACGAGCTTCGGCGCCGCGGCGCCGGGGATCAGCACCGCGCCGACGACGATGTCGGCCGAGAAGCACTCTTCCTCGAGCGCCTCGACGGTCGAGTAACGGGTGTGCACGCGGCCGGTGAAGAGGTCGTCGAGCTGGCGCAGGCGCGGGATCGAGCGATCGATGATGGTGACGTCAGCGCCAAGCCCCACCGCCATCCTGGCAGCATGCAGGCCGACGACGCCGCCGCCGAGCACAGTGACCTTGCCGGGCAGCACGCCGGGCACGCCGCCGAGCAGCACGCCGCGGCCGCCATTGGCCTTCTGCAGCGCCGTGGCGCCGGCCTGGATCGACAACCGACCGGCAACTTCCGACATCGGCGCCAGCAACGGCAGGCCGCCACGGTCGTCGGTGACGGTTTCGTAGGCGATTGCGGTGACACCGGAAGCGAGCAGGCCCTTGGTCTGCTCCGGGTCCGGAGCCAGGTGGAGATAGGTGTAGAGAATTTGGCCTTCGCGAAGCTGCGCCCATTCGTTGGGCTGCGGCTCCTTGACCTTGACGATCATGTCCGACTTGGCGAACACATCGGCAGCCGTCTTGGCGATTGTCGCACCGGCGGCGCGATAGGCATTGTCATCGGCGCTGATGCCGGCGCCGGCGCCGGTCTCGACCAGCACTTCATGGCCGTGGGCGACATATTCGCGGACGGAGCCGGGCGTGAGGCCGACGCGATATTCGTGGTTCTTGATTTCCTTGGGGCAGCCGACGCGCATTTTCTTCTCCTGATCCGGCCCTTTTGGGCTCGTTCCCTGTATAGGTGGAGTGAACCACAAATCGCTGCGCAGGTGTTTGCGAATGCGCTTGCGCCAACGGGCGGTTTTCGATAATCGTTGCGCAAAATGGTGAGATATTCGCAGGATTCACGGAAAATGCCGCTCGACAGGATTGATATCGCCATTCTCGAGACTTTGCAGAAGGATGGCAGGATACCGAATGCTGCACTGGCCGAGAAGGTTGGCCTGTCGCAGTCGGCCTGTTCGCGCAGGCTCGACAATCTGGAGAAATCCGGAACCATCCGCGGCTACCATGCCCGGCTTTCCAATGCCGCCCTTGGCCATCAGATGACGGCGATCGTGCATATTTCGCTGTCAGGACAGTTCGAGAAGACGCTGTCGGATTTCGAGGCGGCAATCAAGCGCTGCCCGAATGTGCTGTCCTGCCACCTGATGTCGGGCGAATACGACTATATCCTGCGCATCGCGGCCAAGGATCTCGTCGACTACGAACGCATCCACAAGGAATGGCTGTCGGCGATGCCGCATGTGACCAAGATCAACTCGTCATTCGCCTTGCGTGAGATCGTCGACCGCACGGCGATGGGCATGAAGCCGGAAATGGCTTAACGCCAAAGGCATACCCGGACGTCCTTCCCAACATAGCATGCCCCTTCGCGGCGAAGGTCTTCCCAGCGTTCGTCACCGTGAGTTTCGGAAACGTCCGAGTTGCTATAGCCTTCCCAAAGATCACCGTCCTTGTAAACAACTGCCCAGTAGTCTTTGGACATTTCACCAGCCCCACTATGCGTATCAGGATAGTCGATACCTGCAAAAACTTGCCGAGGCCCCTGGATATTAAAATCGCCGCCCTTCTCGATTTGATAGTAGCATCTTCCGGATATGCGAGTCTGACCGTCAACAGTAAGCAGGCAGCGGCCCCATTTATAGCCGCTCGGTAAACGATGCTGTGGTTGCGCCTGCGAAGGCGAAACGGAAAACGCAATTGCAAGGGCAGCCGCTGTGGTTCGTCCGATCATCTTATCATCCGTTGTGACGCAGCCAATCCTAGGAGTTACCGGACACTGTTGGATCCGCCCGGAGCGCATGTCGAAACGCCGCGGCATGGTTCCCTTGAAGATCAGACTATTTATCGACCAAGTCGGATTTTTGTCACATGACATTTGCGCTGCTTCGCAGCGGAACAGAAATCCAGCCGGTCTCATTTTCCAAACAGGGTGTTAGGCCTCGGTGACGATCCGATCCATCGGGATGTCGTGCGGCTGCGGGTAGATGGTGGCGATACGCTGCAACTCATAGCCGACGCCGATCACCAGCGGCTTGAACGGCATCGCCGCCAGCGTGCGATCGAAGAACCCGCCGCCATAGCCCAGGCGGTAGTTTCGAGGATCGATGCCGACGATTGGCGCAATGACGATGTCGGGCAGCACCGGATCGCCCTCGGCCGGGATCGGGATGTTCCAGACACCTTTTTCCAGCCGGTCGCCCGGCGCGTAGGGGCGAAAGATCAGCGGCTGACCTTTCTCGATGACAACGGGCAGGGCGGTGCGGCCGCCGCGCGCATTGACGGACGCCATCCATGGGCGCAGGTCCGGCTCGCCGCGAAACGGCCAGTAGAGACTGACCATGCGGCCGACGATCTCGCCGACGATTGCGTCGAGACCTTGCGCAATGCGCTGCGACATCACCGTTCGCGCGTCGGCCGAAACGGCGAGACGCGCGGCGATCAGGCGTTCGCGCTCGGCCTTGCGCCAGCGCCGGACGTCGGTCCAGTCGGCTAGTGGTGTCTGAAACGCGGGATCGAGTTCATGCATGAAGCAGGGAGGAGAGGCATATTGCGCCGGACCTTGGTCGTCATGATTGCTAGCCATGCTTTACCTCATCGCGTATTTGATCACGCTATACCTCGTGACACGATACGACATGTGCGTTCACGACATAGAACGACGAGTCTCAGGCACCTCCCCCGCGTTGCTGCGATGCACAAAAGTACCTACATCTAGCCTAGGCAATCTTGCCCGTTAGCGGTGAATGAGATGAACCACGCCAGCCATCATGTCGTTGTTGTCGGCGCAGGTTTCGGCGGTCTCGAATTCACCCGAGCGCTTGGCGGTGCGCCGGTCCGCATCACCATGATCGACAAGCGTAATCATCACCTCTTCCAGCCGCTGCTCTACCAGGTGGCGACCACGGCGCTGGCGACGTCCGAAATTGCATGGCCGGTCCGCCACCTCCTGCGCAAGCGCAAGGATGTGACGACGCTGCTTGCCAATGTCGTCGGCGTCGATCGCGCCGGCAAGCGCGTGCTGCTCGATGATGGCAGTGCGGTCGCCTATGACACGCTGCTGCTCGCCACCGGCGCGCGCCACGCCTATTTCGGCCACGATGAATGGGAACCTTTCGCGCCCGGCCTGAAGACGCTGGAGGATGCCACCACGGTTCGGCGGCGCATTCTGCTGGCCTTCGAGCAGGCCGAGCGGGAGGCCGATCCCGTCAAGCGCGAGGCGCTGCTGACCATTGCGATCGTCGGTGGCGGGCCGACCGGCGTCGAGCTTGCCGGCACCATCGTCGAACTGGCGCATGACACGCTGCGCGGTGAATTCCGCAACATCGATACACGACAAACGCGTGTCGTGCTCATCGAGGCCGGCGATCGTATTCTGGCCAATTTTGCACCGAGGCTTTCCAACTACGCGGTGAAGGCGCTCGAGCGGCTCGGTGTGACAATCGAACTCGGCCGGGCTGTTACACGGTGCGACGCAGAGGGCGTAGTCTTCGGCGACAGGCACTTGTCGGCAGGCACAATCCTGTGGGCAGCGGGCGTTGCCGCCTCGCCGGCCGCCGAATGGCTAGGCGCGGCGGCGGACCGGGCGGGCAGGGTGCTCGTCGAGCCTGACTTGAGCGTGCCGGGCAGCCCGGAGATTTTCGTCGTCGGCGATGCCGCGCATGTGCTGCGGCCGGACGGGCGGCCCGTTCCCGGCGTGGCTCCGGCCGCCAAGCAGCAGGGCCGCCATGTCGCCGCCACGCTGAAGGCGCGGCTTGCCGGCGACACCGGCCCACGGCCGTTCCGCTACAGGCATGACGGCGACCTCGCCACGATCGGCAAGCGCGCCGCCGTGATTGATTTCGGCTGGATCAAGCTGACCGGCTGGGCGGCATGGTGGCTGTGGGGCATAGCCCACATCTATTTCCTGATCGGCTTTCGCAACCGGCTTGCGGTTTCACTGAGCTGGCTATGGATCTACGCGACGGGCCAGCGCAGCGCGCGGCTGATCACCCAGGGCGACGACGACAAGGGCTGATTTCTTCTCCCCAGACCCGTTCATCCGCACGTCATCTGTTGCTGATCGAGTGGCGTTCCGATGCGCGCAATTTCTTGAATGGACTCGGATGGGTTTCAGCGCAAAGTTCGCTTCGGGGCAGGGCTTGTCACGTCGTCGAAGGAGAAAACATGTCTCGACTGCTCCATCCCGTCTCCCGCCGCGATCTCCTTGGCGGTGCCGCCGCCGCAGGAGCGTTGATCATGCTGCATCCGTTCTCCGCCCGCGCCCAGGCCAACCAGGCCCATCTTCGGATCATGGAAACCACCGACATCCATGTGAACGTGCTGCCTTACGATTACTACGCCGACAAAGCGAACGACACGATGGGCCTGTCGCGCACGGCTTCCCTGATCGACGCAGTGCGCAAGGAAGCCGTCAATTCGATGCTGATCGACAATGGCGACCTGCTGCAGGGCAATCCGATGGGCGACTACATCGCCTATGAGAGGGGCATGAAGGATGGCGACCTGCATCCGATCATGAAGGCCATGAACCTGCTCGGCTACGAATGCTCGACGCTGGGCAACCACGAGTTCAATTACGGCCTGTCGTTCATGGACAAGGTGCTGGCTGGCGCCAATTTCCCCTTTGTCTGCGCCAATTTGATCCGCGGCACCGAGCTTGCTGCGAACCCGCGTGACGACAAGCTTTATCTCAAGCCCTATGTCATCCTCGACAAGAAGATCAGGGACGGGTCAGGCGCCGAGCAGCCGATCAGGATCGGCATCATCGGCTTCGTGCCGCCGCAGATCATGGTCTGGGATCTCAAGAATCTGGAGGGCAACGTCAAGACACGCGACATCGTCGAGGCGGCCAACGCCTGGGTGCCACAGATTAAGGAGGAAGGCGCCGACATCGTGATTGCGCTCTCACATTCCGGCATCGACGTGAAGCAGGGCGACATGATGGAGAATGCGTCGTTCTTCGTCGCCGGTGTCGACGGCATCGATGCGGTATTCACCGGCCACCAGCATCTGGTCTTTCCCGGCAAGAAGGACTTCCAGTCGCTGGACGGCGTCGACACGCAAAAAGGCACGCTGCAGGGCAAGCCGGCCGTGATGGGCGGCTTCTGGGGCTCGCATATGGGGCTGATCGACCTGATGCTGGAGCGCGACGGGTCGAACTGGAAGGTCGTTTCCGCCACCTCCGAGGCGCGGCCGATCTTCGAACGCGTCGACAACAAGGCCAAGTCGATCGTCCCCGACGACAAGCGCATCATCGCGGCACTCGAACAGGACCACCAGGCAACTCTGGCCTATGTGCGCCGTCCCGTCGGCAAGACCTCGGCGCCGCTGTATTCCTATTTCGCGCTAGTCGCCGACGATCCGTCGGTGCAGGTCGTCAGCCAGGCGCAGACCTGGTACCTGAAGGATATTCTCAAGAACACGCAATGGAAGGACGTGCCGCTGCTGTCGGCCGCCGCACCCTTCAAGGCCGGTGGACGCAGCGGCGCCGACTACTATACAGACGTGCCGGCAGGCGACATCGCCATCAAAAACGTCGCCGATCTCTACCTCTACCCGAACACCGTGCGAGCCGTGGAAATCACCGGCGCGCAGGTCAAGGAATGGCTGGAAATGTCGGCCGGCATCTTCAACCGGATCGAACCGGGCAAGGCCGACCAGGCCCTCATCAACACCGACTTCCCGTCCTACAATTTCGACGTCATCGACGGCGTGACCTACAAGATAGACCTGTCGCAGCCGCCGAAATACGATGCCAAGGGGGGACTGGCGAACGCCGGCGCCAATCGCATCGTCGACTTGATGTTTGACGGCAAGCCAATTGATCCCAAACAGAAATTCGTCGTTGCGACCAACAACTACCGGGCCGGCGGTGGCGGCAATTTCCCCGACATCAATGCCTCGAAGATCATCTACGAGGCGCCGGACACCAATCGCGACGTGATCGTTCGCTACATCGTCAGCGAGGGCACGATCAATCCGTCGGCGGACGGCAACTGGTCGTTCGCGCCGCTGCCTGGAACCAGCGTCGTGTTCGAGACCGGCGCCAAGGCCAAGGATTTCATTGCCGAGGTGAAGTCGCTGAAGATCGAGCCGGTAGGAGAGGGCGAAGCGGGATTTGCGAAATACCGAATCCTTCTCTGACCGTCGGCATAGGTCCGCGCCGGTACGGCAGCGTGGACCTATGCCTTGTAGACCACCTGGCGCACGTCGATATAGCTGGCGCGGAAGCCGGCCTCGCAATAATGCAGGTAGAATTCCCAGAGCTTCTTGAAGCGGTCGTCGAAGCCGAGCGGGACGATCTTTTCCCATGACGCCCAGAACCGCTGGCGCCATTCGGCGAGCGTGCGCGCATAGTCGTCCGGAAACACGCGCTCGCGCAGATGGGCAAGGCCGTGATCGTTGCCGAGTGCCTTCAGGATCGACGGCGTCGGCAGCATGCCACCCGGAAAAACATAGCGCTGGATGAAATCCGGCCTTGCGCGATACGTGTCGTAGGCGGCTTCGTTGATGGTGATGATCTGCAGGCCCGCAGTGCCGCCAGGCCTCAGGCAGGCTTTCATCTTGCCGAAGAACACCGGCCAGTACTTCTCGCCGACCGCCTCGAACATCTCTATCGAGGCGATGCGGTCGTAGGTGCCGGTTTCGTCGCGATAGTCCTGCAGCTTGATGTCGACCTTGTCGGCAAGCCCGGCCTTGGCGAGGCGCGCCTTGGCGAAGTCGTGCTGCTCGCGGCTGATCGTCAGCCCGGTCACACGGCAGCCGATCTCGCGTGCCGCGAATTCGGCGAAGCCGCCCCAGCCGCAGCCGATCTCCAGTACGTGATCCTTCGGACCGATCCCCGTATCCTTGGCCAGTGCGCGATATTTGGCGGCCTGGGCGCTTTCGAGGTCGTTGGCGCCGTTGGCATAGAGGGCCGAGGAATAGGTCATGCTCGGATCGAGCCATTCCTTGTAGAAGGCGTTGCCAAGATCGTAATGCGCCGAAATGTTGCGCTTCGAGCCGGTGCGCGTGTTCTCGTTGAACCAGTGCCGGATGCGCTGGACGGTGTTGATGAGCCAGCTGGCGCCACCAGCAACGCGTTCGCCGATGGCCGAATTGACCACGAACAGCTCCAGGAAGCTGGTGACGTCAGGGCTTTCCCAATCGCCGTCCATGTAGGATTCGGCAAGGCCGATCGTGCCGCCGGAAAAGGCACGGCCGGGCAAGCGCCAGTTCTTGAGCACCAGTTCGGCGTCCGGGCCCGGTCCCTTGCCGCCGACCAGGACGGCGCGTCCGTCCGGCATCCTGACCTTCAGCGATCCGCGCGGCAGGTTCATGGCCGCCGACAGCACCATGCGCGCCTTCGCCGGCAAACCCTTGACGATCTCGGCGAAATTGAATTCGTCCAGCCTGACCGCTTCGCTCAACGCCAGACCATGATGTTCCTTGTTTGTCATCTCACGCCCCTGCGCTTCCGCGGTGTCGGCGCAAATTGCCGAGCCTCGGTTCTCGCGGTTCATTCGCCGGGTTCGAACGCCATTGCCTGATCCCGGCAGTTGATCGAACGAAAGCGCGTGCCCTTTAGCCAGAGCTTCAGCGCTGCCCAGTGAATCCCTGCGATAATCTTCCACGTCATGAGGGGGAACATCAAGAGGCAGGCTGCAAGCCAGGCTGTGCCAAGTGGAGGCACTCGCAGTCGTGGATCCGGCTTTTAAACAGCAAAGGCCGAACACGCCTAAAACGCCTATGGTTGTAACCGTGCTTGTGCGATAGTTTTAGCCATGCGTTATGTGATCGTCATTGCCGCCATCGCCTTTTTCCTGATCTGGGACGGCCTCTACAATCAGGGCCGGTATCTCGACACGGCGGTAAGGGGTGTCACGCACGTCGTGCGATCCATCACCGGCAAAACCTAGCGCCCATCCGCATGAGGCGCTGCCGCGACATCCTTGTCGATTGACGCGGCCGTCCTGTCGTCACAAAAGACCCCGGCACTTAATGCATGTCGTCCAAAAGTGGCCCCGGTCTTGGGCAACGACATGCATAAAGACAAAGACGTGAAGCGCGTCGCCCGACGCGCTTTCGATCGAGGAGGCGGCGTTGATCCGGCATATCGTTTTCTTCAGCGCGCGGCGCAAAGAGGATGTGGAGGCCGTTCGCACCGGCCTGCAGGCGCTCGGCAACATTCCCCATTCCAGCCTCTTCGAGGTGACCATCAACACAAAGGTCGACCCGCTGTCGGACGAGATCGATGTGGTCGTCTATGCCGAGTTCGCCGATGACGCGGCGTTGGCCGCCTACAAGGCGCACCCGCTCTATGGGCAGACAACCAGCAAGGTCAAACCATTGCGCGAGCTGCGTTATTCCGCCGATGTCGTGGCCGGTGCCTGATTGAGACTTGAACCGGTTTGCGGAATGATGCACATCGCGCCTGCATGAACCGAACAACAGCCGCCGGCACTCATCCGCTCGATCATCTGGTGCTGCCGACACAGAACCTCAATGTGGCACGAGCCCGGCTCACCGCGCTTGGCTTCGTGGTTGCCCCGACCGGCATTCATCCCTTCGGGACCGAAAACTGTTGTGTTTTCCTCACCGACGGCACCTATCTCGAGCCGCTCGCGGTCGGCGACGAACAGGCCGCGACGGCGGCCATTGCCGAGGGCAATGTTTTCGTCGCGCGCGACCGTATCTATCGCAACAGGCACGGTGACGAGGGGTTTTCCGCAGTGGTCCTGGGGACCAGCAACGCAGATGCCGACCAGGCACGCTATGTCGAAGCCGGCATCTCCGCGGGAGACATGCTGAGCTTTTCGCGCGCGTTCACCGACACGGCGGGTAAAAGCGACATTGCATCGTTCAAGCTCGCCTTTGCATCCGATAGCAACGCTACGGATGCTTTCCTGTTTGCCTGCGAACGGGTCAACGCGCCGAACGTGGATCGGACAGCCTTGCAGGCGCACGCCAACGGCGCCACGGGAATTGTCGAGATCGTGGCGGTCAGCGACCGGCCCGCCGAGCAGCGCCGGCTGATCTCCTTGGCGGTGGACGATCCGGCCGCCAGCGGGCAAGGCGGCGCGTTTCACTTGCCGAACGCAACCTTGAGTGTGCTTGCCCCGACGTCTTTCACCGCACGCTTTGGCTTGCCTGCCGGCGCGCCGACGGACCTACGCTTCGCCGCCGTGGTCTTTTCGGTTCCCAGCGCCGATATCACCTCGAGGCTGCTTGCAGCCAACTCCGTCAAACACGATATAGCGGGCAATGATATTGTCGTGCAGCCGGCATCCGGACAGGGCGCGGCTTTCATCTTCCGGGAGATCCAATGAGCAAGCCCCTGGCGCCCAATTCGTCGGTAACCGTCGGCAATGTCGTCTTCGACAACAACGCGGCCTTGTCGCTGATCGCTGGTCCTTGCCAGTTTGAATCGCGCCAGCATGCCTTCGACATGGCCGGCGCGTTGAAGGAACTGACCGGCAAGCTTGGAATAGGCCTCGTCTACAAGACCAGCTACGACAAGGCCAACCGCACCTCGCTGTCGGCGACGCGCGGTGCGGGCATGGAAGCGGCACTTCCCGTCTTCGACGAACTGCGCAAGGAATTTTCGCTGCCGGTGCTGACCGATGTCCACACCGAGGAGCAGTGCGCGATCGTCGCGCCGCATGTCGATGTCCTGCAGATTCCGGCCTTCCTGTCGCGCCAGACCGACATGCTGGTCGCCGCTGCGAGGACCGGCAAGGTGATCAACGTGAAGAAGGGGCAGTTCCTGGCTCCCTGGGACATGAAGAACGTGGTTGCCAAGATCACCGGTTCCGGCAACGCCAATGTCTTGACCACGGAGCGCGGCGCGTCGTTCGGCTACAACACGCTGGTGTCCGACATGCGCGCTCTGCCTATCATGGCCGAGATCGGAGCGCCGGTGATCTTCGACGCCACGCATTCGGTTCAGCAGCCAGGCGGGCAGGGCGGCTCCTCTGGCGGCGAGCGCCGCTTTGTCGAGACGCTGGCCCGGGCGGCTGTCGCCGTTGGTGTGGCCGGCGTGTTCATCGAGACCCATCAGGATCCGGACAATTCGACCTCTTCCGATGGCCCGAATATGGTGCCGCTGAAGGATATGCCGGCACTGCTGGAAAGACTGATGGCGTTCGATCGTATCGCCAAGGGTCACTGAAGCGTCCCACGGACGTTCCAGCGTCGGCAACTGACAATGGCCCCATGGCCCGGCGCTTGTGGAAGACATAAGCCGGCTGTACGCTCGCCTCGCAAATGAGCGTTTTGGCAGGAGGAAGCCATGTCTGTCGCCCGCGTCACCGAAATCACCTCATCGTCGAAGAAGAGCTTTCAGGACGCCATCGAGAAGGGGATTGCGCGTGCCGCAAAGACCTTGAAGAACGTCGAAGGCGCCTGGATCCAGGACCAGAAGATCGTCGTCGAGGACGGCAAGATCGCTGCCTATCGCGTCAACATGAAGGTCACCTTCATCCTCGCGGAGTAACCGGCTGCCGCCGAAAAAGTCGGGAACTTTCGCCCGCGCCCCTCATTGTCAAAGCATGGATCAACGACAATGAGGAGCACATCATGACAACCCAGACAGGCCACACCGAAGCCATTGCCGCTTCGCGCGTCATCGGCACGTCCGTCTACAACACCGAGGGTAGGAGCATCGGCAGCATCGAGGACATCATGCTCGATAAGACCTCGAACGGCATCATGTTCGCGGTGATAGGTTTCGGCGGTTTTCTCGGCATCGGCGAGAAGTACCACGCCATTCCGTGGGCCAGCCTCGACTATGACGAGGACAAGGGGGGCTATGTCGTTCCGTTCTCCAAGGAACAGCTGAAGGCCGCACCCGCTTATTCGATCAACGAACTGGCCGGCGCGGATGGCGAGACGGCGCGCGACGCGTCCTATGATTATTACAAGGTCACGCCTTACTGGCATTGACGCCCGGAAACAAAAGGCCCCGTTCAGACGGGGCCTTTTGGATTCGATGTGCGCCTATTCGCTGACATGCAAGGCCGGTAGCGGCCCTGCTGCCTTGGGTGGCGATTGCTGATTGTCGCACGACGTCAGAAACGCCGCCGCGATCAGGAACAGACTCACGATACCACTCAACTGGGACATGGCGAAACTCCTCCTGTTTCGCCCCGCGCACCCGCACCATAGCCGGAAGTACATCCGCCGCACATGACTTATGATGACAGCGATTTGCGCTTCGTGAACCGCCTGATGCATATCGCCACAAAGTAGTCCCCGGTTTTGAGAGAACGGCATGCGGCGCCTGAATCCGTTCAGGCGCGACGCGCTTTAGGCTGACGCCACGGCAATAATTGCGACCGGGCCGATTGCCTTTTGCGGCACTTTGGCTAAGACGTGCGCGACCCTTCTTCAGATCAATCGAGGACATCGCAATGACCGCCATCATCGACATTGTCGGGCGTGAAATCCTGGACAGCCGTGGAAATCCGACCGTCGAGGTCGATGTCGTTCTCGAAGATGGCTCGATGGGCCGCGCTGCGGTGCCGTCGGGCGCCTCGACCGGTGCCCACGAGGCCGTCGAACTGCGCGACGGCGGCGCCCGCTATCTCGGCAAGGGCGTGCTCAAGGCTGTCGAAGCGGTGAACGGCGAGCTGTTCGAGGCTATCGGCGGCATGGAAGCCGAAAATCAGATCCACATCGACCAGACCATGATCGAGCTCGATGGCACCCCCAACAAGAGCCGGCTCGGCGCCAACGCCATCCTCGGCGTCTCGCTGGCCGTGGCCAAAGCCGCAGCCGATGCCGCCGGCCTGCCGCTCTACCGTTATGTCGGCGGCACCAAGGCGCATGTCCTGCCAGTGCCGATGATGAACATCATCAATGGCGGCGCCCATGCCGACAACCCGATCGACTTCCAGGAATTCATGATCCTGCCGATCGGCGCGCCGACACTGCGCGAGGGTGTTCGCTGGGGTTCGGAGATCTTCCACACGCTGCGCAAGAAGCTGAAGGATGCCGGCCACAACACCAATGTCGGCGATGAGGGCGGCTTTGCCCCGAACCTGAAGAGCGCGCCTGTGGCGCTCGACTTCATCATGGAATCGATCGAGAAAGCCGGCTTCAAGCCCGGCGAAGAGATCGCGCTCGGCCTGGACTGCGCGGCCACCGAGTTCTTCAAGGACGGCAACTACGTCTACGAGGGCGAGAAGAAGACCCGCGATCCCAAGGCCCAGGCCAAATACCTGGCCAAGCTCGCAGCCGACTATCCGATCATCTCGATCGAGGACGGCCTTGCCGAGGACGACTGGGAAGGCTGGAAGTATCTGACCGACTTGATCGGGAAGAAGACCCAGCTGGTCGGCGACGACCTGTTCGTCACCAACACGGCACGGCTGCGTGACGGCATCCGCATGGGCGTCGCCAATTCGATCCTGGTCAAGGTCAACCAGATCGGTTCGTTGACGGAAACGCTCGACGCCGTCGAAACCGCGCACAAGGCCGGCTACACCGCCGTCATGTCGCACCGCTCGGGCGAAACCGAGGATTCGACCATAGCCGATCTCGCCGTTGCCACCAATTGCGGACAGATCAAGACCGGCTCGCTGTCGCGCTCGGACCGCATGGCCAAGTACAACCAGCTGATCCGCATCGAGGAAGAGCTCGGCAAGCAGGCGAGCTACGCCGGCAAGTCGGTGGTCAAGGGCTGATCCGGAAACACCCAGGCATGGGATATCGATGAAAGGGCGGGAGCATTCCCGCCCTTTTTCATTTCGGGTCTCGAGCAGCCGGTCATCCGTAACCGTCCGTTAAGCACAATCGGGCGAAAAAGATGGGGAGCCGTAGGAGTTCGCGGCCGCGAGGATTTGGATATGTGGACGCGTCAGCACAAGCAGAGAAACACCGGCCGGCTGATCATTCCCTCGCTCTGCGTGGCGTTCCTCGCCTATTTCGGCTTTCATGCCTACCACGGCGAATTCGGCATCAACTCGAAATATCAGCTGGAAGCCCAGACGGTTGCGCTGCAAGGTCAGCTCGACGCGATTAAGGCGCGCCGGATGGAGCTCGAACGGCGCGTTCGGCTCATGCATGAAGGGTCGATCGAGAAGGACATGCTCGACGAGCAGGCGCGCAAGGCGCTCAATCTGTCCCAGGCTGACGAAATCACCATCATGTTGCCGGTCTCGGTGAAGTAACCGGTTTTCAGTTAATAGCCAATATTTTCAATGATTTTAATCGCTTAGACGCATGTGAGCTATGCAATTTCGGCATGGCATAACGCTCTAGCGCGTGTTAGCCTCTCCAAAATCGGTGGGGAGGAGCTGATCTCCCCAGGGCGGATTTGATCCTGCCCTAATGTCCGCAAAGAGACGCCAACAGGGAGTGATGCATGGCCACCGCAGCCAGAAAAGCGCCTGCCAAATCCAAATCCGACGGCAAGATGGGGCTTTCGGCCCCCAAGCCTGCAGAATTCACCAAGGATGAAGAGCTTGCCGCCTATCGGCACATGCTGCTTATCCGCCGTTTCGAGGAAAAGGCCGGCCAGCTTTACGGCATGGGCTTCATCGGTGGTTTCTGCCACCTCTATATCGGCCAGGAAGCGGTCGTCACCGGCATGAAGATGGCGCTGATCCAGGGCGACCAGATGATCACCGCCTATCGCGACCACGGCCACATGCTGGCGATGGAGCTTTCACCGCGTGGCGTCATGGCTGAGCTGACCGGACGTCGTGGCGGCCTGTCCAGGGGCAAGGGCGGCTCCATGCACATGTTCTCCAAGGAGAAGCATTTCTACGGCGGCCACGGCATCGTCGGCGCGCAGGTGTCGCTCGGCACTGGTCTGGCCTTCGCCAATCGCTACCGCGACAACAACAATGTGTCGCTGACCTATTTCGGCGATGGTGCGGCCAACCAGGGCCAGGTCTATGAAAGCTTCAACATGGCCTCGCTGTGGAAGCTGCCGGTTATCTACATCATCGAGAACAACCGCTATGCCATGGGCACTTCTGTCTCGCGCTCGTCGGCGGAGACGGACTTTTCGCATCGCGGCGCCTCGTTCAAGATTCCCGGGCTGCAGGTCGACGGCATGGATGTCCGCGCCGTCAAGGCTGCGGGCGATCTGGCCACCGAATGGTGCCGTGCCGGCAACGGCCCGCTGATCCTCGAAATGCAGACCTATCGCTATCGCGGCCACTCGATGTCCGACCCGGCGAAGTACCGATCCAAGGAAGAAGTGCAGAAGATGCGCTCCGAGCATGACCCGATCGAGCAGGTCAAGGCGCGGCTGATCGAGAAGAAATGGGCGACCGAGGACGAACTGAAGACCGTCGACAAGGAGGTTCGCGATGTCGTCGCGGATGCCGCCGAATTTGCCCAGAACGACGCGGAGCCGGATCCGTCCGAGCTCTGGACCGATATCGTATTGTAACGGGAGGGCAAGGACATGCCGATCGAAATTCTCATGCCCGCTCTCTCGCCGACCATGGAAGAGGGCAATCTTTCCAAGTGGTTGAAGAACGAGGGCGACAAGGTCGTCGCCGGTGACGTCATCGCCGAGATCGAAACCGACAAGGCGACGATGGAAGTCGAAGCCGTCGATGAAGGCACGCTTGCCAAGATCGTGGTTCCTGCCGGCACCGAAGGCGTCAAGGTCAATGCAGTGATCGCCGTACTCGCGGTTGACGGCGAAGATGTCGACAAGGCCGGCGAAGGCATCGGCGAAGAACCCCCGAAGGCTGAAACAGCGGCGCCTGCGCCGGCGGCAGCCAAAAGCGAGGCCTCAGCACCGGTCGCAGCCGCCCCGAGGACGGAAATCGCCGCCGATCCGGATATTCCGGCCGGGACGGAAATGGTCTCGACCACGGTGCGCGAAGCGCTGCGTGATGCGATGGCCGAGGAAATGCGCCGCGACGGCGATGTCTTCGTCATGGGCGAGGAAGTTGCCGAATACCAGGGCGCCTACAAGATCACGCAGGGACTGCTGCAGGAGTTCGGGCCGCGGCGCGTCGTCGACACGCCGATCACCGAGCATGGCTTTGCCGGCGTCGGCGTCGGCGCGGCGATGGCCGGTTTGAAGCCGATCGTCGAGTTCATGACCTTCAACTTCGCCATGCAGGCGATCGACCAGATCATCAACTCGGCTGCCAAGACGCTCTATATGTCGGGCGGCCAGATGGGCGCGCCGATCGTGTTCCGTGGACCGAACGGCGCCGCCGCTCGCGTCGCAGCCCAGCATTCGCAGTGCTATGCCGCCTGGTACAGCCACATTCCCGGCCTCAAGGTCGTGATGCCCTACACCGCTGCCGATGCCAAGGGCCTGCTCAAGGCGGCGATCCGCGATCCTAACCCGGTTATCTTCCTCGAGAACGAAATCCTCTACGGTCATTCCTTCGACGTGCCGAAGCTGGATGATTTCGTGCTGCCGATCGGCAAGGCGCGCATCCACAAGACCGGCAAGGACGTCACCATCGTCTCCTTCGGCATCGGCATGACCTATGCGGTCAAGGCTGAAGCCGAGTTGCGCGGCATGGGCATCGACGCCGAGATCATCGACCTCAGGACCATCCGCCCGCTCGACCTCGACACGGTCGTCGCCTCGGTCAAGAAGACCAACCGGCTGATCGTCGTGGAAGAGGGATATCCGCAGAGCTCGGTCGGCGATCACATCGCCAACCAGGTGTCGCAGCGTGCCTTCGATTTCCTTGACGCCCCGGTCATCACCATTGCCGGCAAAGACGTGCCGATGCCGTATGCGGCGAACCTCGAAAAGCTGGCGTTGCCGAATGTCGGCGAGGTCATCGAGGCGGTCAAAGCCGTCACGTATCGCTGAACCGGGCGGGAGGACAAAATGCCAATCAACATCACCATGCCGGCCCTGTCGCCCACGATGGAAGAGGGCAATCTGTCAAAGTGGCTGGTCAAGGAGGGCGACAAGGTTTCGCCCGGCGATGTCATTGCTGAGATCGAGACCGACAAGGCAACGATGGAAGTCGAGGCTGTCGACGAGGGCACGGTTGCGAAGCTCGTCGTTCCTGCCGGCACCGAGGGCGTCAAGGTCAATGCGCTGATCGCCGTGCTCGCTGCCGAAGGCGAAGACGCCGGCGCCGCCGCGAACAGCGGTGGCCCTGCTGCGCCAGCGAAAGCGGAAGCGCCGAAAACGGAGGCTCCGAAGGCGGAAGCACCAAAGGCTGAGGCGCCAAAGGCCGAGCCTGCGCCCGCATCCAAGGCAGTAGCGGCTCCGGCCGCCAACGGCCATGCCGCTGGCGAGCGCACCTTTGCATCGCCGCTCGCGCGCCGCATCGCCAGGGAAGCCGGGGTCGATGTGTCTGCCGTGACCGGCACCGGCCCGCATGGCCGCGTGGTGAAAGCCGATGTCGATGCGGCGATTGCCGGTGGCGGCATCAAACCTGCCGCCAAGGCAGCGCCCGCAGGGGCACCGGCGGCTCCGGCTGCTGCTGCCGCCCCGGTGAAGGCGATGTCGGACGAGCAGGTGCTGAAACTGTTCGAGCAAGGCTCCTACGAACTCGTCCCGCATGACAATATGCGCAAGACCATCGCGCGCCGCCTGGTCGAGGCCAAGACCACCATCCCGCATTTCTACCTGACACTCGACTGCGAACTCGACGCGCTCTTGGCATTGCGCACGCAGATCAATGCGGCAGCGCCGATCAAGAAGACCGAAAAGGGTGACGTGCCGGCCTACAAGCTGTCGGTCAACGACATGGTGATCAAGGCAATGGCGCTGGCGCTGAAGGCGGTGCCGGATGCCAATGCATC
>NZ_JBFUEQ010000017.1:0-74743 GCF_056403835.1 Mesorhizobium sp. P2_E6 | reverse complement strand
GGGCTTGGACGTCAGGTCAGACTGACAGTTTCGGTAAAAAGATTGAGATGCCTCTCCATCCGACCCGATCATGGAGCGGTCGCGCGCCGACTTCGAAGAGAAGCCAGACCCCTGGCGGGCACTCATCATCTCCGGCGCATCGAAGCCGTTTACGCATCAGCCGTCAACACCACGACCAACGCCGCGCATGGTATGCCACGGTGAGGATCCCTTTGCTTGACAAACCCAGCCCCAAAAGAGAAGCCCGCCCTTTCGCGTATGCCCGTAACCCCTTCGCGTATGACGGCGATACCCTTGTGCAATTGTGGGGTGGCCTAGCCGGGGGGTAGTTTTCTAGCCGTCGGCCATCCACTTGCACAGCTGTGGTCGGCGCCAAGCTAGCCACGCATCCCCCTGTCCTGAAGGCTAGCTTAGTAAAAGAAACCCGCTGCTCACCCCCCCCCGGCAGCGGGTTTTTTATCGTCGCCACCGGACAACAGAAAGCCCGCAGGAGCGGGCTTTTGTCGTTGCTGTGCTGAGCGGTCAGGCGTCGTTCTGCCCACACCCCGGACACAGCCCCGTCTCATGCAGCAAGCACTGCATGCACGGCTGGCTACCCGGCGAGACGCTTACCAAGCTGTCTCCCAATATCATCCGGTCTCGGCATGGATCCACATGCATAAAGGACCGCACGCCGTACACCTCGCGGCCCTTGGTCGTCCTAACCCGTCCCATAACTAGCGACGGTAGTATCTGGTCTTTGTGTGAGATGCACTGGCCTATCTTGAAGCGCCAGGCTTCAGGAGGCGGCGGTTCGGCGACAATGTCGGTAAGAGCGTTCATTTCGGTTCTCCAGTTTGGCCTCTCCAGGCCTCCGCCGGAAGGTCCGGCTGCCGGGGGAGAGAGGCGACTGGAGATCGCTGGCAAGCTTTTGGGCGCTTAAGCCTTGGACATGGCTTGCCACCCCGGCCAAGAGTAATCTTGGTCCGCCGCTGCTTCGACCTTTTTTGTAGATAACCCCTAACCCTTACCATCTATAATTACATAAAACCCGGCGAGTCGCAAGAGATATTTTTTATCAATACTGTGGTCTGTCTTCGCTATGCAACTAGGCGTCTTCACATTTTTTGTCCAAAAGGTGGCGTTTACACAAGTAGTCATCATTGAAAATGCGAAAACGCCTATTTTGTCAATGTAGACTAGGCGAAAACGCCTACTTGTTGATCGCGCAAGGAAAAGCCCGCCGCCGGGGCAGGGCAGCGGGCCTTTGACACAGGCCGGACACAACGAATTGGGGGACAGGCATCCGGTCGCATTTTCAACGATGGATGCGAAATTTTGTTCCCGCGCGCTCGCTAAAATTAGCGATGCCTAGTCTACGGCAAACTCGCCGGGCAAGGACCCCAACCACCTCAAACCCGGCGAGCCTACACCTGATCAGAGTACGCGATCAGGACCGGGGTCAGCCGGCAAGCTTCACGCAGCAAGATGGATGCCAGTCTGTTATTCCCGAAACGGGACACTTGCGGCCATGACGTGACGTCAAGACTCAGCTACCCTGCCGCGGCGGCGGACCTTTCTCCGCCAGGCCGGCGCCTTTCAGGCAACCTCCCAGCGAGGGCGCCGGCTATTTTCCTTCGACGCCACTAAACTGAGATACGGAACCGCCCGGAGCCGTGATGCGTTGATCACATTAGGGAGATCAAACAATGACTGTCCATACGGACTATCGAACGAACAGAGCCGACTATGCGATTGCTGCGAGGCATGGCCGAGTGAACGCGGATGATGATCGCGATGAGCTACTGGCAAGAAAAAAGCGGTCGCTTTGGCTGAGTGATCGGCGATCCGCAAAATTGTCCGCAAACCCGTCGGAAAGCTTGCCGGGACCGAAATCAAAACCGCGCGGTTAGCGTTTAGCGTTTCTGGTCAGAAAGCGGGCTTCTCGTATTAAGCGACGCCCAATTGAGCCCCGAGGAACGCGATAAGTTCGCGCGCTTGGTCTGGTTTCCTCTTTTGTGTCTTGGCCATGGAACTAGCTTAGCCGGCTTTCGTTGCTGTAGGGCGAGTCTTACCGAGAGAGGGATAAACCGTCCATGAAAACATCCACATATGCAGTCATCGCGCTACTCGCCAGTGCGCTTTTGGTATCGGCCTGCGCAAACACAATCCGTGGCGCCGGCAAGGATGCTGCCAACACCGTCAACGCTACCCAGAACGCCGGCAAGAGAGTTGCCACCGCCGCGAACTAGCCTCGCGGTGCTTCTGCCCAAGTGAGATGGCCGCCATGATCGGCGGCCTTTTCTTTTTCAGACCGAAGCGCGCCTAGACGCCTACCGTTGACCGGCGGTCAGAATGTGCGCTTCCCGCAACAGCGACGCCCAGCTATGCGCCCCTAGGAGTTCGATTAGCTGGCGGGCTTGCATTTCGGTGATGCCGGTTTCATTGACCAGACGACGCACGACGGGGTCGTCCGGCCCGCTAGGTCCCTTGTCCTGTTCGTCAGTCATCATCATGTCCCTTGAAGACCCAACGACAGCGACGGGGTATGGTTCCTTTTGCGGGAAATTGACTCGCTAACCGACTGTCGGAAGCGTACAGTGCTTTGTCGCTCGATCTAGCAAGGCAACGAGCGCTTGAAAGAGTCGATCACGCTTTCGCCCTGTAAGGGAGTTACGCGCGATGACCAATCGTGGCATAGCCGACGACGTACAGTTGGCGACACTTACCAGAATTCTAGATGAGTATTGCGAGCAAGCCGGAATTGAGGGCTCGCACCCGGCGCGGGAGCATTTGGCGCGTCGCCTTATCGCCCTTTTCAGCGGCGGCATCGACAGTCAAGACGAGATATGGATGGCTCTAGACGGCATCGCAAAGGACTATAAACCAGGCGCTATCCAGCCGTAGGGTAATGGCCGGTGCGGCTGGGCTATTTGGGATGCGGGCCGCACCGGCCACTGCGGGTTTTGTTTGGACGTCCCCCGCGCTGCCTAAACTATGGGCATATTAGCAACTGACCAACTAAGCCTATTGGCGGGACTAAGATGCGCTACCCCGCTGGGCCGCTAGTACGATGTGCGTTCGCTGATTTCACCCTGTGACCAACCCCAGCAGCTTTCCACTTTCCTTCGCGCTGAAATGGTTGGCCATCAGTTTCTTGTAGTGCGCCAGCATCTCTGCGGGGACTGCGAAGCCACGCCGAAAGTCTGCCGCGGCTTTCTGGGTGCGGGTGATGCCCAACTGGCTGGCCGTAGCCTTAACAGAAGCCACGCTACAGTTAAGCCGTGTGGCTATAACTTTCGGGCTCTCGTTGTTTGCATACCCTTCCTTGATTGCCATCCGCCGTTCTGTCATTCCAGCGCGCTGACGAACGCTTCTATCCATCTGATTTCTCCGAAGTTTTCCGGAGATACAACAACCGTAGAGGTAAGCTGTTCCACGCCACGGCTTGGATGAGACCATTGCGTTTTGCCGATCAGACTTAAGTCCAACTCTCCCTGCCACTGGCCATCAACAAGTTCGATCGAAGTCCCGTCGGCGCCAGTACATCCGTGGTCACCGACGGCGCCAGGGCAAGCCCCGGCGATCTCTAGAAAGGCCAAGCCAGCGCCAAAACAACGCCAGCGGAAAGCGCGAAGGCGAGCCAGGCGCTATCGACCATTAACGGACCTCGCTGCGTCCCGGAATCCAAGCGCAGACTGCCTACGCAGTTCGGCTAAGCTCTCCTTGGAGGGGGTGCCACCTTGGATGGTGACGTTTTGCGTCACATGGATCGGCCGACCACCGCTGCCAGACTTACCGCCACGCTGATCATCGAACTGATCGGGATCGGCAATAATGACGCGCTCGCTTGGCTTCTTGAAGAACTCGACCTTCTGCGTGTCAGGCCCCATAATGCCGCCAGTCGAGAAGCCGTACACCGCCCGGTGAGCAACCTGCTCCGGCGTGGCAGCAAGACCGTCCAATCCGTAGCCAATGATACCCTTACCGACGATGCCGGCGGCGTTGAAGTTGGATTTGGCAGTCTTGAGGGCTGCCATATAGGCTGCCCTCTGTGAATCGTCCGGCGTGCTTCCGCCAGACGACGATCCGCCACCAAATGACGACCCGCCACCAAAGCCGGAGCCGGCCGAACTCGTCTTGATGTCGTCGAGTAGCAGTGCAGTTTTCTTGGTGTTGGCAGCGGTATCGGTGATGGCCGCGTTCAGCTTGTCCTGGTCTGCCGTTGGAATGGTCGACTGTGACAGTGCAAGCGACTTGTCGTTGGGGATGACCGTCGCCGCCGACTGCGGCACGACAAGCTCTGGTCCGCGCTCACCCACCCAATAAGGCCTATTAGCCGCCACTGGTCCACCTGCGGCACGCTGCGGATAGCTCCAAGTGTTGGTGGCTGGATCCAGAACCGGCTGAACGGTTATCGTGTTGGAGCTTCTAAAGCGGGTGACGTTGACTTGGCTTGTGCCGCCATCTCCGGAGCCGCCTTGGCTGCCATAGCCAGTGCTAGGCACGGAGCTGGATGTCATAGTTGGGCCGGACTGCGTGCCTGGCACCGCGCCGTAGCGTGTGACACCCACGCCGCTTGTGCCGCCACTTCCGTTCGGCACGTCGTACTGCGACTGCGTGCCGGAACCGACCTGGCGCGTGACTACCGTTACGGTGATAGTACGGTTCTTTAGTGCATTGACCGCCGCACTCAACTGATGCACCGCACCAGTGTCTCTATCCAACTGCATGCGAGCTTCGATCAGGCTGTCGATGAACTTTTTGACCTGATCGACGCCGAAGCCGTCATTGATCAGAGTCTGCCGTATCCGGTCCAACCCACTCGCAACGGCGTTCGCGTTCTTGTCGCCAGTATTAAGCGCATCAAATAGACTGTTGACGGTATCAACCGAGTTCTGAATCTCGGCATTGGCGTTCTTGATGTTGGACACATCGCCAAAGAAAGCGTCTATGTTCTCCTTGCCGCCCGCAGTGGCGATAGCCTTCTTTAGCGTATCGACCTGCGTGGTGGTATCGCGTAACTGCGCGGTAAGTTCGAGCATGCTCTGAACTTGGTCGCGACGCATGTTCTGGATCGCCTGTCCAGCCTGCTCGAACTGGCCGACCAGACCATCTATGCCGGAACCCCTGCTGACGCCAAAGCCGTCTCCGCTACCTGACTTAATGGTGCCGAATAGCTTGGCGATTGTGGCGTCGGCATTGCCGGCCTTCGCTGAGACATCCTTGAAGCCGGCAGAAACCTCGGCAAGCGTCTGTGTGGCCTTCTGGCCGCCGACCGAGATGCTATTGACGCCTTGGTCCTTAGCGAGGATGTCCGCTAGCTTCTTCGCCTCAAGCGCTGCGGCCTGCAGTCCTTCTGCGTAGTGCTGCGCATCCGGCGTTAGCGAAGGATCAAGGCGGAGATTGCCAATAGTCGCGAGCATCTTGTCGAGGTCGACGTTGCCTGCATCGATCTGGTCCGCGATTTGGCCGAATGCTTCAGAGCCGGCCGAGCCAACAACGTCTGACGCACGCTGAAGGTCACGAAGGTCAACCTTGAGATGATCCAGCGACGCAGCCAGCGCCCTTTGGTCGTTTTCGATCTGGGTTTTTGCGTCAGCAGCGATGACTGAGCCGGGTAGCTTTGCCGCCTGATCAGCGTATTTTTTCAGCGCCTCTGTTAGATGTGGGTAGGTATTAGCCACCTCATCTAGAAGCTTCTTATGGCCCTCAAGGATCTCATCGACCGACAGGATTTTCTCGCGCGTCGCAGCCATGTAGAGCGCAACCGCGCCAACCGCCGCTACGCCGGCTCCAGTCAGCAGCCCTGGTAAAGTTGTAAGCCAGGTGCCGAACGCAGCACGTACGCCAGCGCTGGCCGCTACAAGCCCCTGCGGGCCGGACAGGGCGTAGGAGAGGTGATTGGCTTGCTGCGTCAACACCATCATCGGTGATTGACCCATTGCTAGGCTCTCGGCTGCCGAGCGTGCTGAATGGCCTAGTGCGGCCATCTGTGTGGCGCCGAGGGCCGATGCGGACGCGCCTTCTTCAACTGCCACGGCAGTCGCAAGATGCTTCGCTCGAGCGAGATCCATGATGCGATTGATCTCAGCCTGATCAACGCCGAGCTTCTTGGCGGCGGCATCGGCGGTAAGGAGAGCGCGCTCCATGCGCTGGGTCGCTTGAAACGCCGGATCGACGGACGCCTTCAGGCGATCCCATGCCTTGGCGGTAGACGAGATCGAGCCTGACGTCATCGTCATGACGCTGGCCTGCTTTTCCATAGCCTTGGTCGTGGCCTGCTCACGATCGATGAACGCATCCTGCGCAGCCGCAGCGGCCTTCATAGCCTTCTGATACTCAGCCGCGCCGGCCGTCGACTTCGTGCTGTCGATGATTAATTCTGTAACGATGACTTCGTCGGCCATATCAGTGACGGGCCTCGGCTGGGCTGAACATCGCGGTCGACCATTCTGGCGAGAACACAGCTACAGGCACGGGAGCGATGTCAGGGATGGCAGCCAGCGCCGCGAGTGCTTCCCGCGCCGCGCGCTTCTTGCCTTCCCTAGCCAACGTGTCGATTGCCCTGATGTTCGTCTTCAGCGCCCCGATGAGTTCGGCAAGCGAGGTAAGCATCACGTTTTGGCCGGTGATCATCTCGGCCAGGCCTTCGAGTTCGTCAGCCAGGTCCAGCGCATGGGCGGAGATGTCGGCCTTTTTCATGGTTTTGTAAGCCGTGGCGAGTTGGTCACGTGCGGTGTTCATTGAATTATTCCTGTGATTTGATGGCTGTTGCGGCCAGCGTTAGGGGGTCATTCCACCGCGGCCAGCGCCTCGGCAATGATGTCTGATGCGTCCTGCCAGGGCTTAATGCTCAGCGCCGAATAGACGTCGACTGTGTGCGCGATCAGTTCCTCATGCCGCCCGTCTGAGTAAAATGTCCGGTCATCGCCGCGTATGGCGGCGAGGTGTTGGCCCTGCAACTCGAGCAGGCGCTCGACTACGGGCAGCAAGTCCGCAGTGATACGCGCGATGCGCAGCTTCCGTTTTCGGCGTTTTATTGGCATGTCAACCTCGATTGCTGCCCAGCGATGGCGGCCTGGCGCCTTCGCTTGGACCGTCGGAAAGGTCCAATTCCCGGACTAATCGCGCGAATCTGATCATCGAATCCCGCTCGATCGCGACCTCTGGCCGTGCCCGCGGCACGCCTTTTTCGTCGGTGAACGTCAGACCTAGCGTTGCGAGGGCT
Organism: Mesorhizobium sp. P2_E6; assembly: GCF_056403835.1. Classification (NCBI taxonomy): domain Bacteria; kingdom Pseudomonadati; phylum Pseudomonadota; class Alphaproteobacteria; order Hyphomicrobiales; family Phyllobacteriaceae; genus Mesorhizobium; species Mesorhizobium sp. P2_E6. Next base: position 67,533 of record NZ_JBFUEQ010000017.1, on the reverse strand, counting down.
GCCCGTGCCTGCTGCGCCCGATCCCAGCTCTCGCAGGCGTTCTGCAGAAGGCGCAAATGTTGGCTCTCGAGATCAAAGTCAGCGACCACCTCGTTCCACCAGCGGCGCGTCGCCGCGGTCAAGTGCTTCGGAGCAGACGGACCTTTTCGCGCGGCCTTGGTAGGCGTGGAAATGGGAACAACAGCAAGCTCTGCAGCGGATTTTGGTCCTCTAGAACCCATTTTCAGGCCTCCTCGCGCGCGTGGATTGAACCGGGGATACGAAACGCAAAGGTAAGCCCAGAAGCGGTCTAAGCCCCCGTCTCGGCTTTTCGTCGAGACCCCCTATACCCTGGGTTGTAGTCACGCTGCCTCGACGTTGACGGCTCGCAGCTTGCCCGTGCGGCTGTCGACCTGGCTGCTGAACGACACTCGCTCTCCGACGCGCAGCGCATCAATGCTGTCGGGCAATGCGGTGACGTGAACGAACAGGTCAGCGCCACCATCATGGGGCGCGATGAAGCCATAGGCCGAGCCGGGCACCCACGTGACCACGGTACCGGTTTGCCGGTCTTGATTAGGCATCTTGAATTCCTTGTGCGAAAGAGAAAGCCCAGCGACTGAGGGCAGACGGACACCTCGTCGCTGGGCTTCGGGCTGCCCGTCTCTTGGCTCCCAAAACTTGATTGATTATGACCGGAGCTGAGCGAGCTTGCGCCGTGCTGCATCGAGGCGAGGCGTCTGGCTAGTCGATCTTCCGGTGATCAAAGCGCTCGAGTTGGCGGGCACACTGACAAAGCTGAACTCAAGCATCTCGCTGCTGGTGAAGCGCTGGCCGCCGTAAGGCTTCGACGCATCAATCGGCGCACTCTTCAGAGGCACGAAGCCGATGCTCGTCGAGTTGATGACGCCAGCCTTTATCAGGCCATAGACCTCATCCGACTTTGCACTGACGCCAGCATCGGGGAACTGCACAAGAGCGACGAGCTTGCCGCCTTCAACATTGACGCTGAGTGCCTTGGCGATCGGGTGATCTGCATCGTGCTGCCAGAGGATAGTCGGCGAGCGGCGGAAGGCATCGAGCTTGATGCCGGCCTGTTCGATAATGTCGCCCATTCGGTCGACCTCGCCGGTAGACACAATGGCACGGACCTGTCGGGATCCGATACCATCGCCGGCAAACTTCAGGACTGCGTGAGCGGAGGAGCGTTTGATCTCAGTCATCTCAATTGCCCACCAGCGCAACGAGCGGACCGGCAACAGTGTTGCTGCCCAAGTCATGGACGTTGATGTCGAAACGCTCTGTCGCGCGGACGCCGACCTGGTCGTATTCGAGGTAGCGCTCCTCAGTCTTCTTAACGGTGATGCCTCGCCGGTCGCCGAGTGTCGCGGCCATCGACAGGTCGCCGAAGAAAATCATCGCCTTGCCGGACTGATCGCCTGCACCCAGCAAGCTCGGGACAGGCTCAATCGGCCAAGAGAGATACTGCATTGCAGGCCGTGGCCCGGTGGCGGTCATCGTCATGCCGGCCGCTGTGGCGCCCAAGCGTGCGAATGTGCGACCTAAAGCGTAGCTCGAGCAGTACCATTTCGCGCTCGGCAGGGCGTACTCTGGGCACAGCGCCACAAGCGCACCTAAGTCCGCGGCGTCAAGTTCGTCAAAAGTGTCGTGGGAGGTTCCCGGCGCCGTGATGACGGACGCGGTATGATTGCCATCGATGATCTTCGTTGAGACGCCAGTGATACCGCCATAGGCGCCGGTTCCGTCTCCGTTCCAGCCGCAGGAATCCTCGAGTGCAGCCAAAGCGTATGCGGCATCTTCGGCGAAATCCTGGCCGAGGTCGACGGTTTCATCCTCGCCAAGTTCGCTCGAAATGCGCGACAATGCTGCGGCTTTCTTGGCGTTGAGGGTCACGGAACTCCAGGTTCTGTCCTGCTCAGAAATCGCGGCATTTTCGCCTACGAAAGCAGCCGTGAGTCCGGTGTCGAGCCGCGGGAACGAACGTGTGTCCGAGCCCATCCTTTTAACGGATGCGTTGCGCCGAAATGTTCCAACCAAAGCGCGGATCTTGATGATTCCGGCCTCGATTTCAGTCGGGACAAGATAGCCGCCGAATGTGCCGTTGGCTTCGGCTTGCGAGGTCAGCGTCTTGGTCTCGCCCTGCGCCTTCTCGAGACGCACCCCGCTTTTCGCGCACCAGGCTGTGGCAACATCGTCGCCCTTGTGCAGCGCAGCTCGGAAAAACATGCCGGCCTTCAAGGCGTCGGCGTCGTTATCGAAGGCGCGAACACGTGCGCCTGTGTTAAAAAGTTCATGCCGCATTTAGAATTTCCTTTTTGCTAATGATCCCGGCCGCAATGGCGGATTCGAGAAAGACGTACGCTCCGTCGCCGACCACTGGCGGGCCGAACAGCGGCCCGCTGGTGACGTCGCAGATCAAGTTTGGACTGGTCCGGGCAACGCGGCGGATGCGCTCACGGAAGTCGAAGGCCGCGGCGTTGATGCGCCGAAGTGCGAGAACAGCCAGGGCGCGTTGCCGCACGATTTCCCGCCATTCCGCCGCCGATTCTTGGAGCATCTCTGCAGCAGCGATGCGCCGGGCTGTGTTCTCGAGCTCGGCCAGCGCGTCTAGCGCGAAGGAGACCGCCTGACGCTCGAGAATGAGATGGTGAAGATTTTCTCCTGGTGTTGGCAAGCGTTCGGCCGGAGCCGCGGAGCCTTCGAGCAGCGCAGCAGCCAAATCCCTCACGTTAGCGCCAGCGGCCGGTAGTTCAGGTCGGATACCGGCCTGCTCGAGTTCGATCTGCTCGGCGAGTAGTTCCTTGTCGCGCGCCTTGAGTGATGCAGCCTTGATCTGAATTGCCTCGAATTCCTGAGCGGCGGTTGTCTCCGGTGGTCGTTTCGCGGTTGCCATGTCTATTCCTTCCATGATCTCGAAAAGCGGTACCCCGCCCACCTCCGACGAGGCGAGCGGGGTCGATCAACGACTGGCCGCTGACTGCGGCAGTCGGATTTTGGGAAAAGGGGCGTACCCGAAGGTGCGCAATTGACCGCGCCATGCGGTACTTCCACAAAAAGCGCGTTAGCGAATGACGGTGACGAGGCGTCAGGCGCAAAAGAAAGGGACGCCGAAGCGCCCCGATTTCGTTGTTGTTGCCCTATAGGTTTTTCGGGTCCACGATTTGGCACTTCCGAAGATTGCAACACTTATTCACTGTAGCATCTGGTTCCATACCCGTAATTCACAGACGAAAAAGATCATTTAAAAACAGTGAGTTATTGGGAAATGGAAAAAATAGCGGATAGCTCCAGATTTTTTCTAAAGAAACCGCTTGCGAAAACAACCATCGCAGGCGCTACATAAGAAATCGGCCCGAAAGGATTCTCGATTTGAGTTTTTCAAATGGAGAATTGTATGCGCAGGCCCCCTCCCAGGAAACGAAAGTGGTGGCACCTCTCTCGAGAAGAGGTGTTCAAGCTCATCCCGCTTTTGCCGCTGATCCTGAACTTGTTGCTACACTTGTGAGCCGGTTGTCGTTCGCGACCGCCAGCATCGCCCACTGGCCTGCCGCGAGCAAAGCCGCGCCTCCGCGGCGGTCTGCATGTCCGCCTTTTGCGCCGAGAGCCTTGCCGACGTCAGCAACACCGCCTCCTGCCAAGATCGCTTCGATAACGGCATCGATCTCTGGAGGCGGATTGGATGGATCGGCCCGGCCGGGGAGTCGCACGTCACCCCGGCGCTTTCCCATTTTGAGCTGGCCGAGCCCGCCCATAGCGCCAAGGAAGCTTGCGCCGCTCGCTATCTCTGGAGGATGGAAGCTGAAGCACGTCGCAGACGTGAAAACGGCGTCTGGATGGATCCATTCCTGCGATTTGATGCAGACACCGCGCGATGCCCCATCCCAGTTCCCCGTTCGCGCTGGCTCCGGCTCCGCGTCACCGAGGCGCGGCTGTACGGTCGGCAGCGCCATGTAAGCCTCAAGCGAACGGGGATCCGGATTCTTGCCTCGAGGCCTACCATCCTTCCGACTCCGGTCGACGTTTAACCCGGCTTCTGGAAGATTGTCATTCTCGGCTTGCGGCAACCGCTCTCTGGCTACAAGCCACAGAGCGGCGGCGCCGGTGGCGTTGTGCTTCTTCATCCAGGTCAGAGCTGGGCGCCCGCCGCGGTAGCGTATCCGGACAGTCGACGGCTTTTCCGGATTGGCTTTTAGAATGGCGTCGGCAAGGGCAAGCATTTCTTTTCGGGTGGTCGTGTTCATTGGGTGGTCAACCCCATACGAGAAACCGGCCTGGCCGGTACTGCCGAACCGCTCTGTGCGGGACGGGTAGAAAAATCATGGTGCAGCGCAACTGCACTAAGTGTGAGGGAGACTTTGAGCGTCGTGAAGGAGTCGCTCAAGCCTTACTATGGTATCGCGAATTAGATCGTGCGCGCGGCTACTTTCCCCAAGGCGCATGGCAGCCTCGCATTCGTTTAGCACGGCGACGGCATTCTGAATCTCTCGCTTGAGATCATCGGTCTTCTTGCCCATTAGTCATCGTCCTTCAAGGCCTTTGCTTCGTCTTTCAATTTCGGCCAGTCAGCGCCGTGCTTGCGAAGTAGCTCGCGTGCTTGTTTGGCCGTGACATCCGTCACCTCCGTCAGGTGCTCAACTTCGAGCTCCCCTTCTTAAGGCGGCTGGTATCGGTCGATTTCTTTGCGGCCATATTTGCGTTCTCCTCCTTCATACCAGTCAGATGAACGAGCATTTGATGTGCATGGTTCCAGTCTGTGGAACAATCTGCCGTCTGCGTTGGTTTCCCTGCGGAAGGAGATCCACCAATGCTTAAATTGCTGTTTCGACTCGGCGCACTCTACGCGGCCTATAAATTCGGCGAGGAGGTCGGCCGCGCGCAGGCTCGCGTTGATCTGCGCTTTCAGCCACCCGTTGACTCTGAGCGCATCCCGTCAGACCGAAACGAGGATGAATTCGGCGAGTTGTAAGCCGGGTCGTTATCGTTCGCAGGCTTCTTCAGGTCCGGCCGCAGCTTCCATAGTGCCTCCCAAGAAATCCGGCGAACTTGTACCGTTTCGCCATTGGTCTCGACGGTGCTTGCTGCAGCCACTGGCGTCTCCCATCATTCGTCAACCCGGCGCACGGTCGGAAAAGAGCTGGTGTACAACTGACCGTCATCGCCTTCAGTGATCACCACAAATCGGCCCTGGTCATACGATCCGTCGTGAACCACGCCGACGACCTGGCACGGATACCAGTTCGTCTTGCCGCCCATTTGCTTAACCGGGTAGGCAGCTTCGAAGGGAGCGATCGAAATTACATTGGTGGTCATGTTTTGCTTTCATGGGGTAATCTCCTCGTTTCTTAGAAATCGTCCGTTGTCCGTACCCTAGGGAATCAGGACGGACGGACGACAGTGGGTGGGTGGATAAATCCACCCCCACCACAAGCTGTTTTTAGAGAATTGCCGTCCGTCGCGTACAGTTTGAAATCATTATGTTTTTCGCCATTTTGCTGGCTGGTCGTCCGTGATTTTGTCCGTACGGACGATTTGCCAGAATTCGTCCAGTTTTCGCGATCAGTCGTCCGCGTCGTCAGACGGATCCGGACAGCGATTTCTTTCGACGAAACGTGACACAGAGGCTGCCGCTTGCTCTGCCTTAAAGCGCTCCGCTTTTGCGTCGGATGCCGCATCCTGCCCGGCTGCGGTAAGCTTCCACTTGCGGCCTGTGTAGTTTGCCAGTTTCGCCCTTGTGAGCTTTTCAGTCGCCATCGACACCCGCCGCCTGTGCGGCTGGCCGTCTTTCTGCCAACCGAGTATTTCGGCCATCTCCAGGACCTTGATTATCCGCTCTTTCGCCTCCTTGCGTTTCCCCCGATGGAGCAAGTCAAGTATCCAAAATGAGTGGGCGTCGTATCCCTTTGGAAGCGGCGCCATCACCGGCCCCCGATCGCATCGGCGATCTTTCCGGCAATGGCATCTGCCGCCGCGCGCACCGGGTCGACGTGAAGATGGGCGTAGCGTTGCGTGGTGCCAGCATCGGCATGGCCGAGCAACTTCCCTATGATTGGCAGGGACATGCCGTCGCCAGCGCCGACCGACGCGAACGTGTGGCGTAGGTCGTGAAGATGGACATCACCAAGGCCGGCCCGCGCGGCTATTGCTGCCCACGGCTTTTTTAGATCGGCGCGAGGTGCCTCATGCTCTGTTGCTGCCGAGTGACCGGCAATCACATATTTGCCAACGCGCGGCAAAGCGTCCAACACAGCTTGGGCTGCGCCGGAAAGCACTACGGTCTTGCGCCCTGTCTTTGAGTCCGGCAGGAGCAATAATCCGCGCTTGGGATCATATTCCGACCATCGCAGATTCAAGATCTCCCGCAAACGGCATCCGGTTAGCATCAACAATCGAATGGCGCCCGTTACATGTGGCCCGTAAACGGTGCGGTTCTTCTCTTTGGGCGCATGTTTGCTGTCTGACCGCTTGTGCAGAATGCCGATCGTTTCGGCTTCGCGGAGCGCATCTCCTAGGCTTGCCATTTCGTCAGCAGATAGGAACCGCTCGCGGGCTTCCTCTTTGTTTCTGTCGATCTTTGCCGCTGGATTCATTCCCTCCGGAACGTAGCCGCGCTTGGCGCCCCAAACAAAGGCGGCAGACAGCAGTGCTATTGCCCTGTTCGCTGAATATTTCGCCTGCTTTGACATGGTGGAATGCGCGCGCTGTACGTCGACACGGGTGAGGGCAACCGCCTTCGTTGTGCCCATCTGAGGCTCAATATGTTTGGCCAGCGTGATTTTGTAGAACGCGCGTGTCGACTCCTTCATATCCTTGCCAGCGATATAGTCCTCAACCAGCTTCTTGACTGTGCAGCCGCCCCGTTCGTCCGACCGCTCTTTGACCAAATCCTTGCCAAGGGCAGCGTTCGCAATCGCCCTGCGCGCTGCCTCGCGCGCCTCGTTGGCTTTTAGAGTTCCGACGCGGCCGAGCTTCAATCTCTTTTTGGCGCCGCCAGCCACCGGCCGATATTCGGCGAAATATGTTCCTGTATTGCCTGTCGTCCGGTACAGGCCGAAACCGGTTAGGTCATCGTCAAAATAGTAAGTTGTTTTGTTCGGCCTGGCACCTTCCATGATGCCTGAAACTGCAGCCGCCGTGATCTTGATTGTAGCCACGTCCATCCCCCTTTATAGCCACTATGTAGCCAGCATTTAGGTAGCGGCAGCATAATAGTCAAGCGGGCATAAGTTGGATATCGTTGGATTTCTGCGGTTCTGGCCTACTCTCTGCAACGCTATGAATGGCTATAAAACCTAGTATTTAAGACTGAGGGTCAAGGGGTCGTCGGTTCGAATCCGGCCACTCCGACCATTTAAAAAACAAGGACTTACCCCCAAAGTCCTACCTTCCAAAAATAGCTGAAAAATCCGTCTGGGTAACAAAACCGACGAATGACAACAAGCAGATACAGGACAAAGCGGCCCAGGTAGCCACCACGGCTCTCCCAAGTAACTGAAGAGCCGTGGCTACCGCCCCCCGGCCTATGCTGCTGCATATTAGAGCCAGCTTACGGAAGTTTGCGTGCAACGMAATATCTTTGTTGCGCTGCACCATGATTTTCTGCCGGCCGCCCATCGCGGTCGGCACTACCGGCCTCGCCGGTTTCTCCAGATGGGATGACCACCCATGACCAACTCATCATTCATCAGCAGACCACGCTTGCTGTGCCGCGAAAGCAGCGGGGAGCCGTTTCACTGCAATACGAAAGAAGAGCGTGCTGCCCTACGCGCCAGGCTGGCCATGAACAAGCAGGACGAGCAACGTCGCATGGACGCCTGAGCGGCTACGACTTCTTTGAGGATCTCGTAGAGGCTGGAATTGTTGAGAACCGCCGCGAGGTGCCGCGCGATTTGGCAGAGGAAACTTGGCGTCGCATTGGCAATGATGTTCTCGATTACATGGTGGAATTCCACCGTGGCTTCGTGCCCCCGGAGCGGCCTATCTGGGCAGAGCGTGAGTTCGGCCCACCCGATAGGAAGAAGCGGCACGCTGGGACGCGCTGGAGGGAATAGGCGTCGCGCAGAATCATCTGCATCTTCCGCGGTCGATGTGGCCGCGGTTTATGGTCGACGCCTGCGGATGAAGAGGATCTCTGAAATAGGATTGCCAACTTGTAACTTGGAAAATGGGGAAAACAAGTATTTACAAGGCCATCTCGCTTGGCTGCTCGATGATTTGGAAATCAAAGATCCCCATGGAAAAGGTGAACGTGCCGCCGTCTGCTTTATCCGGAGTCTACGCCACCCTAAGTCGCGGTTTTAAGGGCGAGGATTTCAACTTGATGTTTAGCAAGAGCGTCTTATTCGTAGAGTACACGGAAACACGCTTGAAGAGAGCGCGCGCAAAATCAAAACGGTCTGTGCCCTCCTTCCTGGCGGCAGTGTCGCTGCGAGCGGATAATGACAATCCGGGAACGGAGTTTTAGGTAGGAGCGCCGGCCGCCTAAATCGGCCACTTCGCTCACCGCTCTGGAAGGGCAGATCTACGGCAAGGTTGTTCAAGTGTTGAGACAGAAGCTCCCTAATCCAGCGTAGGTCGGGCGGCTCTCTGATGCGCGATAGCGAACTGACTGCGCGACCGGGCAAGGGCTGGACACCTTGGGAAGAGGGTCAAGGCGACTCCGACATCGAAAAGATATGGTGGGCGCTCAATCGATTTCCGAATCCGGTCTGCTCAACCACCAAGAAACCCGAAATGCGGATCCCTTTTATTGTGCCCGCCGCAGGAGCAACCGGCGGCAACCACATGGTTCCGTTGTGGACCTGCCTACCGTCGTGACATGATAGCAGTCAAGACTGCCTTCATTGTCTCGCAGGAATGGTCGTATGGACAAGAAAGAAGCCGCCCAGGAGATAATGCAGATCGTAAGAGGCGATCTGGCGAGCGCTAGAGACGCGGCACAAGGACAGCCATCCTGGCGACTGATCGATGAGGCGATGTCCAACCTTAGGCGGATCGCCTCGATTTTGAACCACGATGACAGAGAGCCGCTCAAACCCGCCAATTTTAATTATTAAAGTCTCCGTCTGCCATCCCCGATACCAAGCGCACCGTCACAGCATCGAAACTGCGGTAATCTCGGCTGACTCTGCGCTCTTCTTGAAAGGTCCGAAAAGGAGGTTGACGTGAAGATCAGGACGACAAGACACAATCACCCCGGAGAACCCGGCGTCATTCTGCTAGACCAGTCATTGCAACACATGATCGTGGCGACCGACATACGTGATGGCGCAACGACACTGTTCGGGACGGTAAATCTGCAGGTGAATTATTCCGGGCAGTACGACATCAGAGTCGAATTATCGCCAGGGGAACTGACGCAGGTCTACCAACTACTGGCCAAAATCTTCTCGAGAAAATACAGGAACTTACGAGCGCTCAAACTCCTTGACGCTCGCAAACCAACCGCCTTCTACAGCTCGCCTTCCACCTTGGGCTTTTACCGGGTTCGGCCGCAACAGCCGCTGGTGCCTGTACTCAAGCGCGATGGCGCCCCAGATCAGGCCGAGCAGCAGGTAGACATGGCGCCAGTGATCGATGTCGATGAAGGTGCCGAGCCCGATATTGCCGATGAAGGCGACATAGGCGCACAGCAGATAGGGCTGCCACGGCCGGTCGCGCAGCAGGATGCGGAATCCGGCTGCTATCGTCCAGGCGACGAGAGTCAGGAACGACACGAAGCCGAGCCAGCCATAGTCCATCAGCATCTTCAGCCAGATATCGTGCGTGTCTTCGCCAAAGATCGTGCCGAAGACCAGCGGGCCGATGCCGAACGGATGCTCGAGCGCCATCTGGAACCCGATTGCGTAGCGGGCGAAGCGGCCGAGGCGAGCGGTGTCGTAACTCTGTTCGAGATGGGCGCGGTTGGAAAACATCTCCGACACGCCGGGCAGTTGCAAGATGACGATCATGGCGACGACCAGCAGCGACAGTGCCGCGACCGTCATCACCACCACGCGCAGTCGGAACATGCCGCTGGCGCTCTGCAGGAACAGGCAGCCGGTGAGCAGGACAGCCGAAACGGCGAACATGCCCCAGGCGCCGCGCGAGAAGGAAAAGAAGATGCCGGCGGTTATGATCAGCAGCGGCACCGCCAGCAGCGGCATGCGCGTGACCGGCCCGGTCAAAAGCAGATAGAGCAAATAGATACCGGGCAGCACCAGGAACGGGCCGAACACATTCGGGTCCTGGAAGGCACCGGCGGCCCGGTCGTATTTGGTGAACATCTCGGCGCCCGGAAAGGCGTGGAAATAGCCCGCTATGCCAAGCAGAGAGGTTATCACCGCCGACACGACATAGGCGAAGAAGATCAGCCGGTAGAGGCTGGGTTGCACCGCGGTCACCGAGGCGAAGAACACCGCGGTGAAGGCGAGAAACAGCGAGACGGCGAGATAGAGCGGCGTGTTGGCGAGATCCGCCATCTGCGTCATCGCCATCATGCCACCGATGTTCATCGTCACCAGCAGCACCAGCAGCGGCATTGCCGCGCGCGACAGCCTGAGGCCGAATAGACCCCAGATGGCGATCAGCCCGGCCATGTAGAGTTCATAGGGCGCCGGTTCGCTGATGACGAAGCCGGACAGGAATATGCCGACGAACACCGCGGCTGAGGAAATCAGCGCTATCAGCTTGGCGTTGACCGCGGCCTGCGGCAGCTCATGGGAAATCGCGCTCAATAGGCGTTTTCCGTGTTCAGCAGCCGGGCGGGCGTCAGGAACAGGATCCGCAAGTCGAACAGCAGCGACCAGTTCTCGATGTAATAGAGGTCGTACTCCGTCCGCATGCGGATCTTCTCGTTGGTGTCCATCTCGCCGCGCCAGCCATTGATCTGCGCCCAGCCGGTGACGCCGGGCTTGACCTTGTGACGCGCGAAATAGCCGTCGACCACTTCGTTGTAGAGAAGGTTGTGCGACTGCGCGGCGATGGCGTGTGGACGCGGGCCGACCAGCGACAATGAACCCAGCAGCGAGTTGAAGAACTGCGGCAGCTCGTCGATCGAGGTCTTGCGGATGAAGCGGCCGACGCGGGTGACGCGCGGGTCGTTCTTGGTCACCGTCTGCTTGGCGGTCGGGTCGGCCTTGTCCGTATACATCGAACGGAACTTGTAGACTTCGATGATCTCGTTGTTGAAGCCGTGCCGCTTCTGGTGAAACAGCACCGGTCCCTTGCTGTCGAGCTTGATGGCGATGGCGGTCGCCAGCATCACCGGCGAGAACACGACGATGCCGATCAGGCTGAAGACGATGTCGAAGGCGCGCTTGGCGACCGAATCCCAGTCGTTGATCGGCCTGTCGAAGATATCGAGCATCGGCACCGAGCCGATGTAGGAATATGCGCGCGGGCGAAACTGCAGCGCGTTGGAATGCGCCGACAGCCGGATGTCGACCGGCAACACCCACAGCTTCTTCAACAGCTGCAGCACGCGCGATTCGGCGGTCAGCGGCAGCGATACGATCAGCATGTCGATGCGGGCGATGCGGGCGAACTCGATCAGCTCCGAAATGGTACCGAGCTTGGGATAGCCGGCGACGATGGGCGGTGAGCGCTTGTCGCCGCGATCGTCGAAGATGCCGCAGATGCGGATGTCGTTATAGGGCTGCTTTTCGACCGAGCGGATCAGCATCTCAGCCGCCTTGCCACCGCCGACGATGACGGCGCGCCGCTCCATGCGGCCATCGCGCGCCCAGCGCCGGATCAGCTTCGACATCACCAGTCTGAGGCCGAAGAGGAGAACGAAGCCGATGACGAACCAGGTGCCGAGCAGAAGGCGCGAATAGTCTTCCGACATCTTCATGACGAATGCCATCAGCGCCATGAGGGCGAAAGTGCCGGCCCAGACCAGCAGCACGCGGCCGAAATTGGCGATGGGCCGCATGAGGGCCACGATCTGGTAGCAGTCGGTGACGTCGAGCAGCACCACGGCAAGGAACGACGAAGCGGCGATCGTCAGCGGGTATTGCCAGGCGAGATAGTTGAAGAACCCGACATAGTAGAAATAGATGCCGAGCCCGGACACCAGCAGCAAGCCGAATTCGACCATGCGCAGCACGCCGCTGACCATGATCGGCGACATGGTATCGCGCCTGTACTGCGAGGCGACCTGGCGGGCGACATCGTTCATGCCGCCGGGCGGCGTGTCGCCTTCGGCCGGGCCGTCGAATTTACGCACCGCCTCTGGTGAAAAGCGGCGCGCGGGGTCGATCTCGTTCATGGGGCTTTCCGCAAGCTTCCCTACGGTGAATAGCAAAAGAGAGCTAAGAAAGCCTTGAAACAACAAGTGGCTTTGAAACGGCCTGGGGCTTGAGGCCTATTTGTTGATCGCGGCGAAGTAGGCCTTCTCGATGTCGGCGGCCATCACATCGGCGCCGAAGCGTGCCTTGAGGCTGGCGCCATCCGGCATCAGCTTGCGATAGGCGGCGAGGTCGCCCAGCGCCTGGCTCACCTTGTCGGCAAGCTCGACTGGGCCAGGCCGGATCAGGGCAGGGGAGCCGGAGCCGAAGATTTCCGGTATGCCGCCGACCGACGTGGCGATCATCGGCTTTCCCGCGGCGAGCGTCTCCAGGACGATATAGGGCATGGCTTCGGCCCGCGAGGGAACGATGACGAGTGCCGCCAGCGCGAAAGCCTCCCTGGCCGGCATCGGCGGCAGGAAGCGGACGTAGCCCTCAAGCCCGAGGCGTTTCACCTGGGCGTGGTAGCGGGGTAGGTCGTCGCCGGAGCCAACCATCACCGCGGTCAGCGCGCGGCCGAGCCGGGGGCCGGCGAGGGCCAGCGCGTCGATGAAGATGTCGGGACCCTTCAGGTCGCGCATCATGCCGATATAGAGCAGATCGGCTGCGTCGGCCCCGGTGATTGCGGGCTCGAATTCGGCGGCGCGCAATCCATTGTAGACCAGGGTGTTGGGGATCTGCGGCTCCCCGACCTTGCGGCGATAGGTTCGCCTTTCGTAGTCGGAGACAAAAAGCAGGTGGTCGGTGAAGAGCGCCATGAAGCGCTCGAGCGCGAAGAACAGCTTTCCGGTGGTCGTGTGCTCGTCATAGTGGAGAGAGCCACCATGCGGCGAATAAAGGCGGGCTACGCGAGACCTTGATACCCGCAACAATGAGCCGAACAGACGGGTATAGGCGCCACCCTTGGCGCCGTGCCCGTGCAACACGTCCGGCCGCAATTCCTTGATGATCCTGTAAGTGCGCCAGGCCGACGCAAGGTCGCCCGGGCCGACATGGCGCTGCATCGGCGTGCGATGGATGCCGAGCGCCAGCATATCCTTCATCTGCTCGAACAGACGTTCCTCGAACTCGCCGCCCGTCGTCGAATCGCAGACGATGCCGACAGAATGTCCGGCAGCGACCTGCGCCTCGGTCAGGTCGCGCACATGGCGGAAAATTCCTCCGACGGGTGAGCGAAAGCAATGGACGATCCTGAGGTTGTCCACCACGTGGGTCGTCAGAACAGGCGTTCGCGGACGTAGACCGTATCGCCCGGCAGCAGCGGGTCGGACGTGACCACGCGGCCGGTCATCACCTTACCGTTGATGTCGCGGGTGATGTCGACGCTTTCCTGATTGGCGCGCGGGGTGAAACCGCCAGCGATGGCGATTGCCTTCTGCACCGTCAGGCCGGGGACGTACGAGTATTGGCCTGCGGCACCCACTTCGCCCATGACGAAGATCGGCCGGTAGCGGTCGATCTCGACCGAAACGTCGGGATCGCGCAGATAGCCTTGCCGCAATTTGTCGGCGATTTCCTTTTCCATCTGCTGCGCTGTGTGGCCGCGCGCCGGTACGGCGCCGACAAGCGGGAAGGAGAGGTAGCCGGATTGGTCGACGCTGTAGGTGTTGGTCAACCCGTCCTGCTCGAACACGGTGACGCGGACGCGGTCGCCCGCGCCAAGACGATAAGGCTGTTCGAGCACTTCGTGGAAGGCTGCCGGCGTCGGCCGGTAGCTGGAACAGCCGGCAAGCATCGATACGGCAAGCAGCGCGCGAAACAGGGAAGCAGTGCTTTTCATGACCGGACAGGTACCTTCGACTGGCCGCTGCAGCCCCGCAGCAACTCTAGGGATCGAGGTCCGTTATCATCCTGTTAGGGTTAATGGCCGGTAAAGGGAGCGGCCGACACAGCGCGCGGCGGCGAGAGTTTTGCGATTTTTTTGGCGGTTTTGTTTGGCGTCCGCCAGTAAACCCTAACGCAAACTTACGGCCATCTTAACGGCTGAGTTACCATAGTTGTTTACGGTGTGTCCTGACCCAGTATCGGAGTAGGGATGCATGTCCGTTCAGTCCGCGGCCGCAGATGTTGACGTCGATCTCAGGCAGCTCTTCGCCAGCCTGGCGAGGAACTGGCTGCGCATCCTCGTCGTCGCACTGGTGGTGACCGGCGCGGCTTTCGCGCTCGCCTCGTTTGCCACACGTCACTACAAGGCACAGACCCAGGTCGAGATTGCGCCGCGTGAATCCGTTTATACGCGGCCGGCCAGCAACAACGACGCCGACAAGCCAATTCTCGATGAACAGGGCGTCGCCACCCAGGTCCAGATCATTTCCTCCAACGAAATCCTCAAGCAGGTCGCGCAAAAGCTTGGTCTGGAGAAGCTGCCCGAGTTCGACGAAGCACTCGACATGTCGCCGTTGAGCCGCGCTCTGGTCCTCGTCGGTCTGAAGAGCGACCCGATGGAAATTCCGACGGAAGAGCGCGTCCTCAAGAAAATGCATGAGAAGCTCAACGTCTATAGCGTCGAGAAGACCCGCATCATTGCCATTGAGTTCTCATCGGAAGATCCCAAGCTCGCGGCTGCCGTACCAGATGCCATTGCCGCCGCCTATATTGAGGGGCAAGGGGCCGCCAAGCTCGAATCGAACAACGCCGCCGCTGATTTTCTGGCGCCGGAGATCGCCGACCTGCAGCAGAAGGTTAGGGATGCCGAGGCCAAGGTTGCCACCTACCGTGCACAATCCGATCTTTTGATGGGCGGCAACAATTCGGTGCTTGCCACGCAGCAGCTTTCCGAACTGTCGAGCGAACTGATGCGTGTACGCGCCAACCGCGCCTCGGCGGAAGCGACCGCCGACAGCGTGCGCAAGGCGTTGCAGGGCGGCGGTTCGCTCGATGCCGTGCCTGAGGTCTTGTCTTCCGATCTGATCCAGCGCCTGCGCGAGCGGCAGGTCGAGCTCAGGGCCAACATCGCCGATCTTTCCACCACCTTGCTCGACAATCATCCGCGCATCCGGGCGTTGAAGTCTCAGCTTGCCGATCTCGACGGCCAGATCCGCAACGAGGCGCAAAAGCTGATGAAGGGTCTGATGACCCAGGCGCAGACCGCGCAGGCTCGTGAGAACCAGCTTGTCGCCGACGTCAACACATTGAAGGCGGCATCGGCCCGCGCCGGCGAACAGCAGGTCGAGCTTGATGCCTTGCAGCGTGATGCGGCCGCCAAGCGCCAGCAGCTCGAATCGTACCAGGCGAACTACCTCAGCGCGGCGTCGCGCAAGGATCGCAACTATCTGCCCGTCGATGCAAGGGTGGTTTCCTTGGCGCAGGTGCCGTCCGAGCCGTATTTCCCGAAGGTCCTGCCCATCGTCAGTGCCGCCTTCGTCGCATCGCTGCTGGTCATGGCCATCGTGACGCTCCTAAGGGAGCTGTTTTCTGGCCGCGCCATGCGGCCGGCGACCGGTTCCCGCTTCGAACGCATCGATGAGGTCGCGATGCCCCATGTAGCTCAGGCGCTGGATAGGGTCGCGATGCCGGCTGTCCACCAGGAGCCCGCCGTCCTCCAGGACCCTATCCTTCGCCCGGAGATGGGAGAAGGCCCGGCTGACACGAGGTCGGAGCCCTACACAGCCGTGATGCCCTATGCCACCGCGATGCCCGAGATCGATGCGCCTTATGCGCATGCGGCCGAAGCGCCTGATATGGTCGCGATGACCGAAGCAGCGACAGCGCAGGAGACGGCTGCCGAGGCCGAACCGGTGCGTTCCACTCTGGGCGAGATCGACATTGAGAAGGCCGCCGAAAAGCTGATCGCCAGCGGTGCGGCGCGCGCCATATTCGTCTCGCCGGAGGGCGACGAGGCCGCCGCGTCGGCGGTCCTGGTGGCACGCGAGGTCGCCGACGCCGGCCTGCGCGTCCTGTTGCTGGACCTTACCGCTTCGGGGGCCGCCTCGCGGCCGATGCTGGACAGCGGCCTTTTCCCCGGCATCACCAACCTGCTCGCTTCGGAAGCGCAGTTCAGCGACGTCATCCATGCCGATCTCTATTCTGACTGCCACGTCATTCCTGTCGGCACCGCCGATCCGGTCCGCGCCATGCGCGCCGCCGACCGGCTGCCGATCATCATGCAGTCGCTGACCACAGCCTATGATCTGGTGGTGGTCGAATGCGGACCGGCCGACGCGCAAGGCATCAGCCGTCTGGCCGGCGATGCGACCGAGGTGTTGCTGTCCATGCTGGAGCCGGACGATGAAGTGACGCAGGCCGCGGTCAAGCTGATCGAAAGTGGCTATCCCGACCTGACGCTGGTGACGCCGCTCGGCCACGAACCGCCCGGCAATCCGGTGCCGGGACGGCGCTCGGCGGCCTGACGCTCCGCCTGATCTATCCCAATTCCAGGGTCGTCACGCCGAACAGCCGCTGCAGGCCGAGCTCCGGGGCCGGGCCCTTGTACATGCGGGTGGTCTTGAAGGTCGGCGCAAAGCCGGCCGCCTCGAGTGCCGCAATGAAACCGGCCTTTTCGGCGGGAACGTCGATGTGCAGGTCGCCGCCCTCGCAGGCCCCCGCCAGTCCGTCCAGCAGCTGCAGCGCCGTGTCGTCGCTGTCGGCAAACAGCGGGCCGATCTTGAAGCCCGAGCGGCACGGTCGAGCCACGCCATAGCCGGTGGTACCGCGCGGGCTGACCGCCGCCAACGCATGATGCGGCGCCTGCAGCCATCGCTGCAGGAAGGCTCGCCGGGGTGCCGGAAAGCAATATGCGTCATAAGCGATGATGTCGGGCACGAGCTTGGCCGTCACGGTGCGCAACCCGTCGGCCTCGACCACCGGGCCTGCCGCGCGGCCGCTATAGCGGATGGTCTCGTAGGCGGGTTCGAAGCCCTTGCGCCTGTAATTGGCGCGCTGCTCGGCGACACCGTCGAGGCCGACGGTCCTGCCGGCAAGCCTGTCCATGCCGGCGTCCCACACCGCCTTGCCGTAGCCCTTGCCGCGCTTGTCCGGCCGGCAGATGTAGAGGCCGATGAAGCCGAATCCGCTTCCATAGGCCACTGCCGAGATTGCCGCGACCATTTCGTCGCCGGCAAAGGCGCCGATAAAGCCCGCGGGATCCGCAGCCTGGAACATCGCCGCGTCTTCAAGACCAGGGTTCCAGCCTTCCGCCGCCGCCCAGTCGATGAGAACCGCCAACTCATGCAGTGACAGCGTGCGGATGGTCGGCATCATCGTCCTCACTCCGTGGCGACAGCTTAAGGCTTTGACGACATCGAGGCCGATCTCGATCTCCGAGTCAAAGCCGCCCCTTAGAGGAGCCCTGAATTTCCGAAACTAGCTCTCATTCTCGCCGGTCGTGGGCGCCGCTTGTCCGGCAGTCTTGCGGCGCAGCATCTTGGTCAGCTTCCAGATCGTCGGGCTGTTCTTGATGAAGGCTTTGAACCTTGCGCCTTGCCGGAGCGTCACCGCCAGCGCGCGGCCCTTCAGCGTCAAGGGGACCAGCACCTCGAAATGCTGGGTTTCGATATCGCACCATAGCCGCTTGTAGGGCTCGTCGCCGACGGAGAAGTCATAGACGGCAAAACCGGTCTCGCAGGCTTCCTGGATGTTGTCGAAGAACAGGAAGTCGCCGGGACTGGTATTGCCGAGATCGTCCTCGGCGATCGCTCCGAACTCGCAGATCAGGCGCTTGCCGGAGCGGCTTGACCCGGTGACGGCGCGCAGCTTGCCGGCCACCTCGAGCCCGTGCAGCACGAAGGAGGGCTTGTCTTCGGCAAGCGCGTGCGTGAACAGCGCACGGAAGAAGGCGCGCACCTGCTCGTCGCCAAAGACGTTGGAAATGCCCATCTTGCGGAAGCGGAATTCCTTCATCTCGAAAAAGGCATCGAGCAGCCTGTCCACCTCGTCCGCCGTGCGCGCCTCGATGCGCCCGTGGGCGCCGACGGCTTCGAACTTGCGCATCTGCGAGCGGTGCTTCTTGCGCTTGCGCTTGCCGCTGGCGCGCAACAGCAGCGCATCGAAGCCACCGCCGAGATCGACGGCCAGCGACAAGTTTGGGCTGGCAAAATGGTCAAGCAAGGCGAGTGGATTGGTGACACCGTCGAGATCGGGCAGCAACCGCTCGAGCGCGACGAGATCGATGTCCGGGCGTGCCTTGGCGATGGTCGCCAACAGCGATCGAATGGCCGGGATATCCGCCCTGGCCAGCCACTGCGGATCAGCGGCGACGAAGTTGCCGTTGGCGTGGCGGTCGCCCATGAAGCGGGCGACGCGGTACGGACCTTTCGCGGTGACCTCCAGGGCCAGCGAAAAAACCGGCCGGCCTTCGGCGCTGAGCGTCGCTATGAGCAGATCCGGTCCGACCTGCTCGGCCCAGTTCAGTATCCAGCCGGCACTCTGCGCCGGCGCAAACAGAGCCGAGCGGCAGAACCCGGCATAGGCCGCGAGCCCTTCCGCGGATGTCACGGAAATCGACAGGCCGGCCTGGTCTCCCGGCAAGGCTCGCGGCGACGCCTCGGTCGCAGCGAGCCGATTGCCGTCAAATGACGCTGTTGCGTCAACCATACCTCAATCCTTAGGGCGTACTGATGGCGATTTGGGGAGCCGCATAGGCGCATTCCGTGCTTGGTTTAGCCTAGGCGCAAAAGGTGAATGAATGATCGACGGGGGCGAGGCAATCCGGAAACTGGCGCTGAACGTCGCCCGTTATTCCGGTCTTGCACCGCTGGCCAAGCCGTTCATCGGCGGCATTGGCGCCATACTTATGCTGCACCGCGTGACCGCGACGCCCGAAAAGCCCGATAGCGTCAACCGCCATCTGAACATCGCGCCTGGCTTCCTCGATGCTGTGATCGCCGACATGAAGGCGAGCGGCTATGCCTTTGTTTCCATGGATGAAGCGGTCGAGCGCATCAAGGCGGGCGGCAAGGGTGGCGAGTTCGCAACCATCACCGCCGATGACGCCTATCGCGACAACATGACGGAGGCGCTGCCGGTGCTGGAGAAGCACGGCGCGCCGATGACCATCTATGTCGCGCCCGGGCTGATCAACGGCACCGCCGATTTGTGGTGGGATGTGGTCGAGGACATCGTCAACGCGCGCGACAGCCTCACCCTGACGCGGCCGAATGGCCCGCTGGTGATCGACTGCTCGACCCCTGCGAAGAAGTTACAGGCCAATATACGCCTGCATGTCTATCTCACCTCCGAAGTCCGCGAGGAAGCCCTGCAAGCCGTGCTGCGTGACCTGGCTCGCTCGAATGGCGTCGACGCCGACGGCCCGCGCCTGCGGACATTGATGAACTGGGATGAAATCCGCCGCATCGCCACGCATCCGCTGGTGGCGATTGGCGCCCACACGATCAACCACAGCAATCTGAAGCGGCTTTCCGAAACCGATGCGCGGCACGAGATCGGCGCCGTGGGTGACATGCTGCAGGCCGAACTGGGCGAAAGGCCCAGCCATTTCGCCTATCCCTATGGCTATGCCAGGGCGGTGGGCTGCCGCGAAGTGGGTTTTGCCCGCGACGCCGGCTATGCCTCCGCCGTGACCACGCGCCATGGCGTGCTGCGCGCCGAACATGCCGGGTTCCTGCATGCCTTGCCGCGCATTTCAGTCAACGGCCGCTACCAGAGCCTCGCTCATATCCGCACCATGCTGTCGGGCGTGACCACGCCGCTCGCCAACGCCGGCAAGATGCTCGTGACGATCTGACTGCTGCGGGGCCGGGTTCCGGTTCAGCGCTTCGCCTTCGGCTCCAGCATCAGCCACTTGATGATGCCCATCGCCGGCAGCACCCACAGCAGGCCGCTGAGCAGGAAGAACAGGAAATGCACCCACGGGCTCGACTCCGAGAGCCGGGCGACCGCGAAGATCGATGCGACCAGCGCGTAGATGATGACCAGCGCCACCAGCAGGAACGCTCCGATCAGCTTTTTCAGGCGCACGGGCATGGTTGGCCTCCTGGTCTAGGCCGCCGGGACCTCGCAGGTCCGGCAAGCTCTTGGCTTCGCATAGGCCTTGACGCGACCCTGTGCAACCGGTGAGACGCGGCGCGACGGCGTGCCGCGCCGTCTGGTCTTGCCAGCAAGGGTGCGATGGTCCACCAATCCGCCAAACCAACCTGCCGGGACAAGACCATGGCTGCCATATCAGCTGCCGCGCCCTTCATGGCCCGCGACCGCGACCTGTACAATCGGGCGCTGCTGCGCGGCTGGCTCTATGTGGTGGTGCTGGTGCTGTTTGCGCTGGTGCTGGTCGGCGGCGCCACCAGGCTCACCGGTGCCGGCCTGTCGATCACGGAGTGGAAGCCGATCCATGGCGTGATACCGCCGCTCAACGACGCCGAGTGGCAGGAGGAATTCCAGCTCTACCAGCAGATCCCGCAATATGCCGAGCTCAACAAGGGCATGAGCATCGAGGCGTTCAAGTCGATCTTCTGGTGGGAATGGGCGCACCGCATCCTGGCGCGCAGCGTCGGCCTGGTGTTTGCCTTGCCGCTGCTGTTCTTCTGGGCGACGCGCCGCATCGAGCGCGGCCTGGGGCCAAAATTGGTGGGCATCCTTTTGCTCGGCGGCCTGCAGGGCGCCATCGGCTGGTGGATGGTGGCCTCGGGGCTGGTCGACCGGGTTTCGGTCAGCCAGTACCGGCTGGCAACCCATCTGACGCTGGCGGCGCTGATCTTCACCGCCACCATGGTCGTTGCGCGTGGGCTGGCGCCGCATTCCGAACCCGCCGCCGACCGCTCGACGCAGAGGCTGGCCGGTTTCATCGTGTTTCTGGCGTTGATCCAGATCTATCTCGGCGGCCTGGTCGCCGGGCTCGACGCCGGCCTGAGCTACAACACCTGGCCGCTGATGGACGGCAAGCTCATCCCTGGTGATTTGCTGATCCTCGAGCCGGCGTGGCGCAATTTCTTCGAAAGCCCCAAGACGGTGCAGTTCGTCCACCGGCTCGGCGCCTATACGGTGTTCGTCGTGGCCTTGTGGCACATGATCGCCACGCGTCGGCGCCTTCCTGGAACAACGCACGCCCGCCGCGCCACGCTGCTGTTTGCGCTGGTTTTGGTGCAGGCTTCGATCGGCATCGGCACGCTGCTGATGCACGTGCCGCTGCATATGGCACTGACCCATCAGGGGTTTGCGCTCATCGTGCTGGGCTTTGCCGCCGCTCATTGGCGCGGCACCAAGGGTGCCTATCCCTTGCCGCACGAAATCGCGCTCAGGAGCTGATCCCTAAGAGCAGTTCACCGTTTCACGGAAACGGTGAACTGCTCTATCTCTTTGTTTTGACGCAATTCCGGACGGAAAACCCGTTTCACACTTTTCCTGGAATTGCTTCAGCCGATCGGCCGTTCACATCCAGAATTCGTTTGACGCTGTCGTCTTCTCGCCGTCGAATTCGGCCTGGCGCAAGGTTGCGGCGGATGGCGTTGACTGGTTCTGAGCGGCCTTGGCCGCCTTGTCGGCGTCGGCGGCCCTGAGTGCATCAAGTTTGGCCTGGGCGACAGCGATATCCTGCTGCACCTGGGCGGCCTGGACCTGGTCCTTGATCGCCTTGGCCTGGTCTTCCAGATCCTGGATCTGCTTTTCGAGCGCGGCTTCCTGGGCTGCATTGCTCGATGAACTGGACGAAGCATACTGGGTTGCCTGGGAGGAACCCGAAATCGCGCTGACCATGACAATTCCCTGATGGAGCCACGCAATGTGAGTAGCCCATCATGGTGAACAAGCCCTTACCGTCGCCGGTTGACCGGCTGGATCAGAAGCTTGGCCGCACCGCCCGGATCGCCTTGGCGATCGACAATTCGCGGTTCTCCTCGACCGCGTTGTCGTCTTCGTGATGCCAGGATGCCGACAGGCAACCATAGGCGATCGCATGATCAAGAATGGCGCGCGGAGCCTGGCCCAGCGTTTTGGCGAAGACCTCGGCCATATCCGCGATCCGCTCCGGATCGAGGCAAAGATCGTCCCGGTCGAGCGGGTTGTAGAACATGTTCGCGGCGTCGAAGCCGGGATCGCCAAGCACACCCTTCGGGTCGATTGCCAGCCAGCCGCGCGACCCGTGCAGGATGTTGTCGTGATGCAGGTCGCCATGCAGAGGCATGATATCGTGCGGATCGGCCAGCAACCGATCGGCGATTGCCGCGGCCTCGACATAGAGACTGTCATGGCCGGCGTTGCGGTCGCTCGCGGCTTTCCTGAACAGGCTGGCAAACCGCTCCCTGAGCGGCTGCAACTCGGGCGGGAAGGGGTCTTTCCCAGGCGAAAACAGTTTCGCCATCACTTCGGCCGCGATTTCAGTGGCGGCGTTGTCGCCCTCTTTGTCGAGAACCTGCTGCAGCAGGGTTTCACCGGCATATTCGAGCAGCATGCTGTGGCCGTCGCGGCCAAGCAGGCGGACCGCGCCGTCGCCGCGCCGCCAGGCCAGATAATGCTCGCCGCGCAATCCGCGACGTCGTCGAAAGGCTTGAGCGCCTTGACGATCGCCGGCGAACCATCCTCGTGCCGCACCTTCCAGATGCGGCTCGAAAAGGTTTCGGCAATAAGTTCGGGCGCGCTGACCTTCCAGCGCGTCGGAAAGACAGGTGCGTCCATCAGAGGCCGAGCATCAAGTCCATGTTCTGCACGGCGGCACCCGAGGCCCCCTTGCCGAGATTGTCATAGACCGCCAGCAGCAGAGCCTGTGCCCGTTTGTCGTTGGCGAAGACGTAGACCTTCATCCGGTTGGTGCCGTTGTAGATCTCCGGATCGATCTCCGGCATGCGCTCCAGATGCGCATAGGGCGCCACCTCGACCACACCGCCCTCGATGGCGGCGAAATGGTCGGCAATCGCCGCATGAAGCTCCGCACCCGTCGGCACATGGTCGAGACCACCGAGTTGCAGGGGCACCACCGTAATCATGCCTTGTGCGAAATTGCCCACCGCCGGCTGCATGATCGGATCATGCGACAGCCTGGCATAGGCCCTGAGTTCAGGCACGTGCTTGTGCTGCAAGGTGAGGCCATAGGGCAGGAACTCCGAGGCGTTCTCGCCCTTGGCGACATAGTCCTCGATCATCGGCCGTCCGCCGCCCGAATAGCCGGAAATGCCATTGACCGTGATCGGGAAGTCCGCCGGCAGCAGGCCGGCGGTGACCAGCGGCCGCAGCGTCGCGATCGGTCCCTGCGGCCAGCAGCCGGGGTTGGCGACGCGTTTTGCCGAGGCGATCGTCTTTGCCTGTTCCTTGTCCATCTCGGCGAAACCATAAGCCCAGCCTTCGGCGACGCGATGCGCGGTCGAGGCGTCGATGACCTTGGTGGTGTCGTTGGCGATCAGCGAGACGCTTTCCTTCGCCGCGTCATCGGGGAGGCACAGGATGGCGACATCGGCGGCATTGAGGAACTCGGCACGCGCCGCCGTTTCCTTGCGGCGCTCGGCAGGAACGGAGATGATTTCCAGGTCACCGCGCTCGGCAAGCAGCGCCCTGATCTGCAGGCCGGTGGTGCCGTGCTCGCCGTCGATGAAGATTTTCGGTTTCATTTGCCTGATCAAATTCCCTGATATTTCAAGACTATATGCCCTGACCGTGATTCACCGCGGCACCGTTGTGGTTGCCGTTGTTGTTCAGCTCTTCCAGCCGGGCCTTTCGTTCGGCCAGCAGGCCGAGATACTGCATGGCCACCATCGAGCCGGCGATCGCCGTTATATCGGCGTGATCATAGGCCGGCGCAACCTCGACGACATCGGCGCCGACAATATCGATCTGGTTGAGCTGACGCAGCGTCGACAGGATCTTTGCCGAGGACGGCCCGCCGGCAACCGGCGTGCCGGTACCGGGCGCATAGGCCGGGTCAAGGCAGTCGATGTCGAAGGTGAGATAAGTCTTCTTGCCGCCGGTGCGGTCGACGATGGCATAGGCGATATCGGACGCACGCATCTCCTCGATTTCGTGACCGTAGAGGATCTTGATGCCGAACGTGTCGGGCGCGTGGGTGCGGATGCCGATCTGGATCGAGCGGTCCGGATCGATGATACCTTCATTGACGGCACGGCCGACAAAGGAGCCGTGGTCGATGCGCTTGCCGTCGTCCGGCCAGGTGTCCTGATGGGCGTCGAACTGCACCAGGGCGAGCGGGCCGTGGATGGCGGCATGCGCCTTGAGCAGCGGCCAGGTGACGAAATGATCACCACCCAGCGACAACAGGAAGGCGCCGGACTTGAGGATCTTCGCCGCTTCGCGCTCGATCGTGCCGGGCGTCTTCTGGTGATTGCCCGAATCGAGCAGGCAATCGCCATAATCGACCACCGCGAGATGCTCGAACAGATCGCGTGAAAACGGGTATTGCGGGTCGTTGTCGAGGATCGCCGAGGCGCGGCGGATCGCCTGCGGCCCAAAGCGGGCGCCGGGCCGGTTGGTGACGGCGGCGTCGAAGGGAATGCCCCATATCACCGCGTCCGCGCCCTTCACGTCCTTCGTATATTTGCGCCGCATGAACGACAGCGCGCCGGAATAGGTCGGCTCGAGGGCAGCACCCGTTTTGGAGCGGGCGGTGAAGGCATGGTCGATGTTGTTGGTCGCCATTACGGGTCCTTGTTTTTCATCGGGGTGCAACAACTACAGAACCGGCACGGAAGATGCCAGTCACAGCTTGGGGAGACGAAATGGCGCCCCTCAAGTGCCATGGCAAAACAGGATTTGTATCATCATGACGCAGACCGCGTTTCTTAATCCTGCCCGCGCCGTGGTGTCGACCCACAGCGGCACGATTGCCGGCGAACGCTTCCTGGTTCTCGATTCGTGGCGCGGCATCTGCGCGCTGATGGTGGCGCTGTTCCACTTCCCGACCGGTTCGACGATTTCGCAAAGCGCCTTCATCGGTTCGTCCTACCTCTTCGTCGACTTCTTCTTCGTTCTTTCCGGTTTCGTCATTGCCAGCAGCTACGGCAGCCGGCTCAGCCAGCCGGAAGAAGTGGCTCGCTTCGCCCTGGTCCGCTTTGGCCGCATCTACCCGCTGCATTTGCTCATGCTGGCCGCTTTCGCCGGCTTCGAGCTGCTGCGGCTGGTGCTGCCGCAGCTGCACGGCACCGGGGCAGCTCCCTTCACAGGAGGTTTCGACCTCAGGAGCCTGCTTGCCAATCTTCTCTTGCTGCAAGGCGTCGGCTTCGAGGATCACCTGACCTGGAATGCGCCAAGCTGGAGCATTTCGGCGGAGTTCTTCGCCTATCTGCTGTTTGCGGGCGTGGTCTTCGTTGCCGGCGAGCTCGCCTGGATATGGTTCGTCGGCGCTGCCGTCACCGCGCCGCTGTTCCTGCTTGGCTTCTCGACCCATCATATGGATGTGTCCTTCGATTTCGGCTTCATCCGCTGCCTGTACGGCTTCTCGCTGGGCGCCTTGCTTGCCTGGTTTCAGCATGATTCCATTGCAGGGGCGCGACAGGCCCTGGCCAGGGGCGGCCGGCGCATGGCCTGGACCCTTGCCGAGATCGTCATGGTCGCCGTCATCGTGCTTTTTGTCTCGCTGTCGGGCGACAATGATTTCGGCATCGCGGCACCCCTGGTGTTCGCGCTCGCGCTGTTCCTCTTCGCGCATGAAGGCGGCTGGATCAGTGCCCTGCTGAGGACGCCGTTCATGCTGACGCTCGGCGCGCTGTCCTATTCGATCTACATGGTCCACATCTTCGTCCAGGCACGCATGATCAACATCGCCGGGCTCGTCGAGCGCAAGCTTGGCGTGGGCCTGATCGACGACATCGTGCTGCGCGGCCAGCCGGCGACCGGCTTCGGGGCCGGCTGGACAGGGGCCGTGGCGATCGTCGTCATGCTTGTCGCCACCATCGCCGTCTCCTGGATCACCTGGCGTTTCGTCGAAATGCCGGCCATGGCCTGGTTCCGCCGGCTGTCGAAACGCATCTGACGCGAGCATGATCCCGAAAGAAAGTGGAAGCCGGTTTTCGGAAAGGGATCATGCTCAAACAAGACATCAGCTAGCCGGCTTCGTTCACCGGGCTGTCACGGGCATCGCCTATCCGGGTTTCGATCCGGCAAGGAGCGATTCTCGATGCGGACCATCTGGCAGAGCCTTCTGCTTTGCGCGGCACTTGCGGCCGCCTCTGGCCAATCATTGGCAGGAGAAACCCGCGCCAGGCAGATCCTCGACCGCTTCGAACATGCCAACCAGTGGCGCGACCACGTCATGATCGCCGCGCATCGCGCCGGCAGCATGCAGGCCGGCAAGACGCTCTATGCGGAAAATTCGATCGCAGCCGTCAAGGGTTCGATCGCCATGGGCGCCGAAATCGTCGAGGTCGACATCAGGCGCTCGAAGGACGGTGAGTTCGTCGTCATGCATGACAGCTGGCTCGACCGCACCACGACCTGCAGGGGCGAGGTGGTGAAATACACGCTGGCCGAACTGAAGACCTGCCGATTGGTGGTTGAGGGTACCTGCGCCATCACCAATGAGACAGTTTCGACGCTGCGCGAGATGCTGCTGGCGACCAGGGACCAGATCCTCATCAACCTCGACAACAAGCTCGAGGTCGGCGACCTCTCCGGCATGATTGCGGTGGCTCGCGATCTCGGCATGGCCGAACAGGTCATCGTCAAGGAAAACCTTTGGAACTCCACCCGGATTGCCACGGTCAAGGCCGCCATGGATGCCATAGGCGGCGGCTTCCAGTTCATGCCGATCATTGCTGACGACGCGGTGCACGATGCCGCTTTCGCCGAGACGGTCGACCACGCCTTTTCGCCACGCGCGACCGAGCTGATCAACTGGCGGGCAGGCGCCGAGACGCTGACCGAAACCGGCGGGCCGTTGTTCAGCACGCGCATGCGCGCGGCCGCGGTGCGTGGCAACTGGCACATCTGGGCCGACACCTACGCCATCGTCAACAAGCCGGGCGGCTTCCTCGCCGGTGGCCGCGGCGACGAGCTGGCGGTCCAGGCCAGCCTGCCGCGAGAGGCATATGGCTTCTGGGCCGATCGCGGCGCCACCATCATCCAGACCGACGAGCCGAAGGCGGCGATCGACTGGCTGGCGGCGAATGGCTACCGCGTGCCTTACGCCGACGAGGCGCGGCCGGCTGAGCCCGCCAACACGGCGAGCATCAACTAGGAACGTTGGCGCCGCACCCCGCCTGGGAATGCCAGCGCCTTCACCCCACCCGGCGCTACGCGCCGACCTCCCCATCGAGGGGAGGTAGAGGTTGCTGCTAACCGCGCGCGCCGAGTGGCTGCAAGGCAAAGGTTTGTCGCCAGTTGGTCGTCGGAATGTTGCAGAGCGATGGCAAACTTGGGCGCCCTACCTCCCCTTGATGGGGAGGTCGGCGCGCAGCGCCGGGTGGGGTGACAGCCGTCCCCCAAAAAAAGGCTGCCCGAAGGACGGCCTTTTGCTTATGCAACTGCGCGCAGTGCTGCGTCGTCAGGCAGCCGCCGCCATGCCATCCAATTCCCTGAGCACATCGCCCGAAAGCTCCAGTTCGGCGGCAGTGAGGTTCTCCCGCAGATGCGCGACCGACGATGTGCCGGGGATCAGCAGGATGTTGGGCGCGCGCCGAAGCAGCCAGGCGAGCGCGACCTGCATCGGGGTGGCGCCGAGGCGCTGCGCCACATCGGAGAGCGTCGAGGACTGCAGCGGGTTGAAGCCGCCGAGCGGGAAGAACGGCACGTACGCAATGCCGTCACGAGCGAGGTCGTCGATCAGGGCGTCGTCGCCGCGATGCGCCAGATTGTACTGGTTCTGCACACAGACGATCTCGGCGATCCGGCGTCCTTCCCTGATCTGGGTCGATGTCACGTTGCTCAGTCCGATATGCCTGACCAGGCCTTGGCGTTGCAGTTCGGCCAGCACGGTGAGCGGCGGTTCGATCGACCCCTCGGCGGGACCGTGGGTGTCGAACATGATGCGCAAATTGACCACGTCGATCACCTCGAGGCCGAGATTGTGCAGATTGTCGTGCACCGCCTGGGTCAGCGCTTCGGCGGAAAAGGCCGGAAGCCATGATCCATCCGCGCCGCGCCGGGCGCCGATCTTGGTGACGATGACCAGATCCTTGGGGTAGGGGGCCAGCGCCTCGCGGATCAGCCGGTTGGTGACGTGCGGGCCATAGAAGTCGCTGGTGTCGATGTGGTCGACGCCTTGTGCAACGGCCTCGCGCAATACTGCCAGTGCCGCGTCATGGTCCTTGGGCGGCCCGAACACACCGGGCCCGGCGAGCTGCATGGCACCGTAGCCAAGCCGTTTCACGGTGTGGCTGCCAAGGGTGAAGGTGCCGGCCTGTTGGATATTGGACATGATTGATCTCCTTTGAGGCGGCGAAGATAGGTGCTGCTCAATCTTGTGATAATCAGGTACAATCCACACAGGCTGTACGGAATTGCGAACAATGATGGATCTCAGTGATCTGAACGCCTTCGTGGCGGTGGCGCGCGCCGGGGGTTTTCGCGATGGTGCGCGCGCCAGTGGCGGCAGCGCCTCGGGCTTGAGCGAGGCGGTGCGTCGCCTGGAAGCGCAGCTCGGTGTCAGGCTGTTCAACCGCACGACGCGCAGCGTTGTCCCGACCGAGGCCGGTCTCAGCCTGCTGGAGAGGCTCGGTCCGGCGCTGTCGGAGGTGGAGGCCGCCCTCGATGTGGTGAATGGCTTTCGCGACAGGCCGGCGGGCTCGTTGCGTCTCAATGTGCCGGTCAGCGCCGCGCGGCTGATATTGCCCGACATCGTCCCAGGCTTCCTCGCCGCCTTTCCCGGCATCCGGCTGGAGGTGATCGCTGACGAGAATTTTGTCGATGTGCTGGCTGCCGGCTGCGACGCCGGCATCCGCTACGACGAGCGGCTGGAACAGGACATGATCGCGGTGCCGATCGGACCGCGCGTGCAGCGTTTCGCCACCGCCGCCAGCCCAGCCTATCTCGATCGCCATGGGCGGCCGCAACATCCGGGCGACCTGCTCGGCCATGCCTGTGTGCGGGGCCGCTTTGCCAGCGGCGCGATGCTGCCGTGGGAATTCGAGCGCGACGGCGAGGTGGTGCGCATCGATCCGACAGGCCCGCTGATCGTGCGGATCGGCGGGGCGACCGATCTGGCCGTCGATGCGGCCATCGCCGGCACCGGCATCATCGGCCTGTTCGAGGGCTGGCTTCGCCCGCACTTCCAAAGCGGGGCGCTTGAACCCATTCTGGAACCGTGGTGGCAGAGCTTCTCCGGGCCGTTTCTCTATTATCCCGGCCGCCGCCTCGTGCCGGCCCCGCTGCGGGCGTTCATCGACTATATCAAGGCCGGCAGACCCTGAGACCTGCGCCATGCATGAATTGCGCCGGCGCCGTCACCCCACCCGGCGCTACGCGCCGACCTCTCCATCGAGGGGAGGTAGCGTGCCGCGCTCTTCTACCTCCCCTTGGATGGGGAGGTCGCGCCGAAGGCGCGGGTGGGGTGATGGCGGAGCCGCAAAACAAAAAGGCCGCCCGAAGGTGGCCTTTTCGATTGGCAAAACTGCGGAGCGCTTAGCGCTTCGAGAACTGGAAGCTGCGGCGGGCTTTCGCCTTGCCGTACTTCTTGCGCTCGACGACGCGGCTGTCGCGGGTCAGGAAGCCGCCCTTCTTGAGCACGGCGCGCAGCGCCGGCTCGTAGTAGGTCAGCGCCTTGGAGATGCCGTGGCGCACGGCACCGGCCTGGCCCGAGAGGCCGCCGCCGATGACGGTGGCGACGATGTCGTACTGGCCCGAGCGGTTGGAGGCGATGATCGGCTGGTTGAGGATCATCTGCAGGACCGGACGCGCGAAATAGGTCGCGAATTCCTTGTCGTTGACGATGATCTTGCCGGAACCCGGCTTCACCCAGACGCGCGCGATGGCGTTCTTGCGCTTGCCGGTGGCATAGGCGCGGCCCGACTTGTCGAGCTTCTGGACATGGACGGGTGCCGCGGCCTGCGTGTTGGTGTTGCCTGTGGCGGCGCCCAGTTCTGCGAGCGAGGAAAGCTCAGCCATCTTATGCGACCTTCTTGTTCTTGGAATTCAGCTTGGCCACGTCGAGAACTTCGGGCTGCTGGGCGACATGCGGATGCTCTGCACCTGCATAGACGCGCAGGTTCTTCATCTGCCGACGGCCGAGCGGGCCACGCGGGACCATGCGCTCAACGGCCTTCTCGACGACACGCTCGGGGAAACGACCCTCGAGCAGCTGGCGCGCGGTGCGCTCCTTGATGCCGCCGGGGTGGCCGGTGTGCCAGTAATAGACCTTGTCGGTGAACTTCTTGCCGGTGAACACTACCTTGTCGGCATTGATGACGATGACGTTGTCGCCGTCGTCGACATGAGGGGTGAAGGTCGGCTTGTGCTTGCCGCGAAGATGATTGGCGATGACAGTGGCAAGACGGCCGACGACGAGACCCTCGGCGTCGATCAGGATCCACTTCTTCACCACATCCGCAGGCTTCTGCGAAAAGGTTGTCATATTTTCTGCTTTCGGTTCGGACCTTCACCAGGGAAGGCGTTTCTTGTTGCTTGGATTGGCGAAGGGCGCTTGCCCGCCGCCAATAACAAAACGGCGGCCTTTGCGGGCCGCTGCTTCGTGAGGGCTTATAGGCGAGGGCAGTTGTCGCGTCAAGGCTAACGAAAAGGGGAACAGCAGGAAAAGGAAAGCAAAACCAACATCTTGGACAAAAGGTATTATTTTACCACATCATCATTTCGCTTCGGCGGGATCGAATACGTGCCGGTGGCATGCGCCACGGTGTGTCCGTCCGGGCCGGCGACGATGTCGATGTCGAACACCATCAGGCTCTTTCCCAGCTTCAGGATCCGGCAATGGCCATCGATCGGCCCGGCCTCGGCCTTGCGGACGAAGTTGATGTCGAGGTTGACTGTAACGGAAAGCGCGTCCGGCCCGGCATGAGAGAGCACGCAGACATAGCCGCCGATATCGGCGAGCGTGAACAGCGACGGACCCGACACCGTGCCGCCAGGGCGCAGGTGCCGCTCGTCGGCATTGAGCCGCACGAGGCAACCGCCCGGGAACACGTCGATCGCCTCGTAATGTTTGAACTCGTCGTTGAGCTGGGGATAGACGCTACCCATCAGCACATTGACTTCCGCCGCGGTCAGCACCGGCTTGAGATTGCTCTGGGCGGGCATGGCGGTCTCCCTCGTATGCGCCTGTTTGAACGCGGCCGGGCCTTCTGGCAACACCGTTTCAGCCTCCATTGATGACAATCCTAAGCCACAGGGACAAATGCAGGGCAGCCTTGTCGCTTGTGCCAGCAATCTGTTTGATGGTGTTGGACGAGGCGCGATGGCGTACTAGATTGAAGCATCCAACCACGATCCTGAATCGCGGAGAAACGACCATGGCTGAAATCCTTGCCATCAAGCCTGGCGCCGTTGAAGGTCCGGTTGTCGCACAACTGGACAAGAGCGTGCTGCGCCTCACGCTTGCCAATCCGCCCGCCAACGCGCTGTCGCTGGCGGTAATGGAGGCGCTGACGGGGGAACTCGAACGCGCCAGAACCGACAAGGCGGTTCGCGTCATCGTTCTCTCGGCCGCCGGCAAGGTGTTCTGCGCCGGCCATGATCTCAAGGAAATGACGGCGCGCCGCGCCGACGCCGATCATGGCAAGGCCTTTTTCGCTGAGACGTTTGCGGCCTGTGCCACGCTGATGCAGGCGATCGTGCGTCATCCCTTGCCGGTGATCGCCGAGGTCGACGGCCTTGCCACAGCCGCCGGGCTGCAACTGGTCGCCAGCTGCGATCTGGCAATTGCGTCGCATGAGGCGACCTTCTGCACCCCCGGCGTCAACATCGGCCTGTTCTGCTCGACGCCGATGGTGGCACTGTCGCGCAACGTCTCGCGCAAGCATGCGATGGAGATGCTGTTGACCGGCGAGACGATCGATGCGGCAACCGCCAAGGAGTTCGGCCTGGTCAATCGCGTCGTGCCGCGTGAATATCTGAATCAGATTGTCACCAAATACGCGCAAACCATTGCTTCCAAATCATCTTTGGTGGTCAAGACCGGCAAGGAAGCCTTTTACGCGCAGGCTGAGATGGGATTGGCCGACGCCTATGCCTACACCGGTCGGATCATGGTCGACAACATGCTGGCGCGCGACGCGGAGGAGGGCATCGGCGCCTTTATCGGCAAGCGCAAGCCGCAATGGACGGACGAGTAGTCGTGGAACCGCGCATCTCCATCATCACCATCGCGACGGACGATCTCGACCGCGCTGTGCGCTTCTACGAGGCGATGGGCCTGACCCGTCATGCCGGCATCACCGACGGTGTCGCCTTTTTCCAGATGGGCGGCGCCATTCTCGGCCTGTTCCCGCGCGCCAGCGCAGAGGAGGACTCTGGCGTTGCCTTCACTGGGGCGCCGTCCGCCGTCTACCTCGCTTACAACACACGCTCCGATGCCGAAGTCGACGAGGTGCTCGCCATGGCCGAAAAAGCCGGCGGCCGTATCGTCAAGCCGGCCGGCCGCGCCTTTTGGGGCGGCTGGTACGGTTATTTCGCCGATGCCGATGGGCATGTCTGGGAAGTGGCGCACAATCCGGCCTTTCCAATCGCGGAGGACGGCACCATTTCCCTGCCTGGCTGATGGCCTGTCGTAAGCAGCTGACGCGGCTCAAGGCACCCTATCTCAAACGCATCCGGCTTGACTGGAACCTGCCGCTGTTTCGCGACCACGATTTCGAACTCGAATTCACCACGCCGATCTGCACCGATCCGCAAGCTTTTGTGCAGGAAGCGCTGTCGGAGGATGATGCGTGACGGATGACGATCTCAACTGGCGCAGCGAACAGGCGTGCCGCGAAGCCTGGCCGGCGGCGATCGAAACCGTCGTCGACGGCTGGCTTCTCAGGCGCTCCGGTGGCCGGACCCGGCGCGCAAACTCGGTCAATCCCTTGCGTGGCAAGCGCGGTGCGCCCGACAAGGTGATCGACGCCGCCGAGTCCTTCTATGTCGGCCACGACCAGACGCCGCTGTTTCGGGTGCCTGATATTGCCGATGAGCTCGAAGCCGCACTCGACCATCGCGGTTACCAGCTCGAAGGCGGAACCATCCATCTTTATGCCGGTATCGACGACCTGGCGGAGATCCGTGACGGGCGCGTCACTGTATCGCTGGTGCCCGGCGAAGACTGGCTCGCAGCGCGGTTTCGCATGGGCGCCTACGACGACATCGATCGCCGGGTCTTTCGCGAGATGACGGGGCTGATCGCCGGCGACCGGGCGTTCGTGTCCTGTGAACGCGACAGCGAAATTGCCGCGCTGGCCTATGGCGTCATCCGAAACGGGCTGCTTGTGGTGGAATCGGTTGAAACCGACGGCCGCTTCAGGCAGCAAGGCCTGGGCCGCAAGACGGTCGGCGGTCTGATCGACTGGGCACGACGGGCGGGTGCTGACGCGGCATGCCTGCAAGTGGTGGCCGACAATGCGCCAGGCCGTGCGCTCTATGCTTCGCTTGGATTCAGCCGTGAACTTTACCGCTATCACTACCGCAGGAAGCCGCATGAACCACGATAGTTACGACAACACCTACATCGCCGGCATCCTCAATTCGGTGAAGACCATCGCCATGGTTGGCGCGTCCGCCAATGACGTGCGGCCAAGCTATTTCGTGCTGAAATATCTGCTGGCCAAAGGCTTTTCGGTGTTTCCGATCAACCCTGGCCAGGCCGGCAAGCAAATCCTCGGCCGGATGACCTATGCCAGGCTGGCCGATATTCCCGAACCGATCGACATGGTCGACATCTTTCGCGCGGCGTCGGCGGTGCCGGGCATTGTCGATGAGGTATTGCGGCTCGATCCCTTGCCGAAAGTCCTTTGGATGCAGCTTGGCGTACGCCATGACGAGACAGCCGCGCGCGCCGAGGCCGCCGGCATCAAGGTGGTGATGAACCGCTGCCCCAAGATCGAATATGGCAAGCTGTCCGGCGAGATCGGCTGGACCGGCGTCAATTCGGGGGTCTTGTCGTCGAAGAAGCCGCTGATGCGCCCCGGGTTCCAGAGTTTCGGCGTTCGCCAGAAATGATGCATGTCGCCCAAAAGTGCGCAGCGGTTTTGGGATGACGACATGCACCAAAAAGGAGCCTCTAAGGCGCGTCGGATAAAGTCCTTCAAACGCGGCACGCCTTAGAAGCAAAATTATTCCGCAAGGCCGTGCATTTTCTCGCGTCCCGGCCGCAGATCGTTCGCCGAAGGGCATTTTCTTCTTTGCATTCGCGTCCGGGCTTCGCCAAGAATGCCCGGCCATTTCAAGAGTTTCAAAAAGAGAGGTTTCGATGACCCGCACGCCCGGTTTCAACACGCTCGCCGTCCATGCCGGCGCCAAGCCTGACCCGGCCACCGGCGCCCGGGCCACGCCGATCTACCAGACGACCTCCTTCGTCTTCGACGATGCCGATCACGCTGCCTCGCTGTTTGGGCTGAAGGCCTTCGGCAATATCTATACCCGCATCATGAACCCGACGCAGGCAGTGCTGGAAGAACGCATCGCGGCCCTCGAGGGCGGCACGGCGGCGCTTGCGGTCGCCTCCGGCCATGCCGCGCAAGTGATCGTGTTCCACAATCTGATGCAGCCGGGCGACAATTTCGTCGCCGCCAACAAGCTTTATGGCGGCTCGATCAACCAGTTCGGCCACGCCTTCAAGAATTATGGCTGGGAGGTGCGCTGGGCCGACACCAATGACATCTCGACCTTCGAGAGCCAGATCGACGACAGGACCAAGGCGATCTTCATCGAGAGCCTCGCCAATCCGGGCGGCACCTTTGTCGATATCGAGAAGATCGGCGACATCGCCCGCAAGCACGGCCTGCCGCTCATCGTCGACAACACGCTGGCCTCGCCCTACCTGATCCGCCCGATCGAGCACGGCGCCGATATCGTCGTCCATTCGCTGACCAAATTCATCGGCGGTCACGGCAATTCGATCGGTGGCGCCATCGTCGACGGCGGCACCTTCGACTGGTCCAAGTCGGGCAAGTACCCGATGCTGTCGGAACCGCGCCCCGAATATGGCGGCCTTATCCTGCACGAAACCTTCGGCAATTTCGCTTTCGCCATTGCTGCCCGCGTGCTTGGCCTGCGCGACCTCGGTCCGGCGATTTCGCCGTTCAACGCCTTCCTGATCCTGACCGGTCTGGAAACCTTGCCGCTGCGCATGCAACGCCACTGCGACAACGCCGTGACCGTCGCCGCCTGGCTGTCCAATCATCCCAAGGTCGCCTCGGTGAATTATCCCGGCCTGCCCTCAGACAAGAACCACGCGCTGCAGAAGAAGTACTCGCCGCAAGGCGCCGGCGCCGTGTTCACCTTCGGCCTCAAGGGCGGCTATGACGCCGGCGTCAAATTCGTCGAGGCGCTGGAGCTGTTTTCGCACCTGGCCAATGTCGGCGACACCAAGTCGCTGGTCATCCACCCGGCCTCGACCACGCACCGCCAGCTTTCCGACGAGCAGAAGGTCAAGGCCGGAGCCGGTCCGGACACTGTGCGGCTTTCCATCGGCATCGAGGACGTCAACGACATCGTTGCCGACCTCGAACAGGCGCTTGCCAAGGTCTGATCGATCATGACCGCGTTTCTTTCCGTCGACATCAAGAACGTCGAACCCGAATCTGGCGCGCCGGCGCCGGATCGGCTGATCTCGGGCGATCCGAAATTCCGGACCTGGAACGTCGAGGAGCGTGACGGCGGCCTCTATGCCGGCATCTGGGAATCGACCCCGGGCAAATGGCGCATCGTCTATGACGAATGGGAATTCTGCCACATCCTGTCCGGCGTTTCGGTGATCACCGAAGAAGGCGGTGCGGCGCGCACCGTCAAGGCCGGCGACAGCTTTGTGCTCAGGCCCGGCTTCAAGGGCAGTTGGGAAGTGCTTGAAACGACCCGCAAGGAGTATGTGATCAAGCTCTAATGCATGTCGCCCAAAAAGTGGCCCCGGTTTTGGGGGAACGACATGCATAAAAACAGGCGTCCACGCCGGGATCAGACGACGCGATCGATATCGCTGTCCGAAAATCCGTATCGCGCCATCATCTGCCGGTGCCAGTCACCGCCCAGCAATTCATCGAGGCAAGCATCGATGTCCCTGAGCAGGGCGCGGTTGCCCTTGGCGATTGCGAAGGCACCGGCCGATGGCTGTTTTTCGCTGGCCGGGACCTCGACAAGGCCAAGCGGCATTTCGGACCGCTGGGTCAGATAGCCTCGATGCGCCATCGCAACGCTGGCATAGGCATGCACCACGCCGTTGGCCACTGCGTCCGCCGCATCGGCCTGGGTTGCAAACATCCTGATCTGCTCCGGCGCAATCCCGTTGTGCAACGCCGTGAGATGCTGCACCTGGTCGGTAATGACGCCAAGCAAAGCCGTCCGGTCCCTGGCAATGGACTGGTAGCCGCCAAAGCCGCGCGGATTGTCTTTCGCGACCAGCAATCCATCCTGCAACGCCCAGATCGGCCGTGTGAAGTCGACAATCTCTTGGCGCTCTTCGGAGACGAACAAGCCGGTCGTCATGGTCCAGCGGCCCTCGACCAGCCCTGGCAGCAATTCAGCGAATTCGGTCTCGATCGTCCTGAATCCCGCCAATCCGAGCTTCTCGCCGAGCCTGCGCGCAAACTCGACGTCACAGCCTGAGACCTCGCCCGATGCACCGGTGAAGCAGAATGGCGGCTCTTCGAGGAAGGCGAACGTCAACTCCGTCATATGCTTGATCAAACGGTCGCCATCCTATTTCGCCGGGAACTGGCTGAGGCAGGCCTCCGATGCCTTGTCGTGGAAGGTTAGGGCATTGGCGTCCTCTGCCTCGATATCGACGTCGGAAATCTCGTTGCGATAATACTGCGCCACGAGATCGAGGCCCTCCTGGCTGATGCCCTGGGTGGGCATTTCGCGCGCAAGGCAGCCGCAAAGGCTGAGCGCTCGATCCGGTGAGCCAATTTTGTGGTTGGTGAGGATGAAGTCCTGTGCCGGGCAGGCATCGAGGAAGCCGGCGAAATTCAACTTCTGCTGCGGCTGGTCGCCATGATTGAAGTAGGCCGGCGGCCATTGGCTCTTGCCGTTGGCGACATCGCAGCCGGTGGCGACGTCCTCGGCATTTTTCAGAAGCGCCTGCCAGGCAATCTCTTTCGCGCCCGTCGGATATTCGAAGTTCTCGCCCAGCGATGCGGTGTACATATCGAGATCGGGTTGCGTGAAGCCGGTCACCTGAAACCGGCTGAACCGGCATTGGCATTCAGCGCTCACGCGTTCCGCTTCACCCTCCGCCGGCTGCTCGTTGGATCTGCTTTTCTGGCATGCCGCCATGAAGGCGGCGCCATCGAGCGACGAGGCAGGAAACGTAGAGGCGTCGACATAGCGTTTTCCGTCCCAGCCGATCATCATCTGGTCGGACTGGATGTCGAGAAAACCGTTTCGTTTGAAGGCGCTGAGCCCGATCTTGTCCTGCTGCACCAGCCTTGCACCGGGAATGTCGCCGAGGACTTCCTGGTAGATGTCGCCTTCGAGGACGAACAGGAAGTTGCCGCAATGGATGCCGTCGCAGCCAGGCGCATAGCGATAGGCGAAGATCTCGGGAAAGCCGTCGAGGTTGAGATCGACCTCCACCGCAAAGGATGGCGGCGGGAAATCCTTGGCTCCGGTCTGCCGCTCCAGCAGGCCGGCCGCCATTTTCTGGGCGATCGCCACGCTGTTTTCCCACGGGATGTTCTCCGGCTGCTGCTGGGCGTGCGCCATCCCCAGGCACGCGCAAAGCATTGCCAACGCGAACGCCGTCGCCGGTCTCGAAAACACCCACATGTCGCAGCCCCAGGCCCGCGATCGTCAGAAGCCGACGGCGAGCGTTTCCAGCCCATGGAAGTGGTAAGTGTCGCGGAAGCGGGGCGGTTCGGCAAGATGCAGCTTTGGCTGCCGGTCGAACAAGGTTTTCAGCGATACCTGCAATTCGAGCCGGGCTAGCGGCGCACCGATGCAGAAATGGATGCCGGCGCCGAAGGATACGTTCTTCTGGTCGGCGCGATCCGGGTTGAAGGCGAGCGGTTCGGCGAAGGCGCGCGGGTCGTGATTGGCCATGCCGAGCAGCAGCCCGATCGTCTGGCCCGGCTGTACGACGATGCCCGGCGCGACTTCGAACTCCTGATAGGCGTAGCGCGTGAACATGTGCAGTGGCGCGTCGAAGCGCAGGCACTCCTCCACTGTCGCCGCGGTCGCTTCGGGTGAGCTGAAGAAGCGACGGGGATCGCCACCTTGCGCCAGGATCGAGCGCACGGCATTGCCGGTCTGGTGCACGGTCGCTTCATGGCCGGCATTGAGCAGCAGGATCGCCGAGGACACCATCTCGTCCTCCGACAGCTTCTGGCCGTCCTCCTGCGCCGAGATCAGCAGCGACAGCAGGTCGTCACCGGGGTTCTTGCGCCGCTCGGTGACATGGCTGCGCAGGAAATCGGCAAAATCGCCTGCGGCGCGGTTGGCCGTCTCCTCGGTTTCGCGCGTGCGGCTATGCATGTACATGGCGACCATCTGGTGCGACCAGTCGAGCAGTTGCGGCCCCATCTCGACCGGAACGCCGAGCATTTCGGCAATGATGGTGATCGGCAGCGGCGCCGCGAAGGCGGGCAAGAGGTCGACGGTTCCTTCGGGTTGGAAACGGTCGATCAACTCGTTGGCGAGCGCTTCGACACGCGGCCGCAGCCGTTCGACCTGGCGCGAGACGAAGGCGCGGTTGACCAGCGTTCTCAGCCGCGTGTGCACCGGTGGCTCCAGCTCCAGCATCGAATTGGCTTCGATGCCGTCGAATGCCTTGAGATGGCTGCGGTCCTGGCCGACACCGCGCCTGTCTGGAATGCCGGCTGGGTTCTGCCGGCCGAAGCGACGATCGCGCAGCAGCCGGTTGACGTCGTCGAAGCCGCCAAAGCACAAGAAGCCGAACTCTTCCCAGAAGAATGCATTCGAGGTGCCGTGCAGAAAGGCGTAGGCCTCGTAAGGATTTTGAAAAAAGGCCGGCTCGTGCGGGTCGAGCCGCAGGTGGCGGGTGGCTGGATCAAAGGCCAGATAAGGTGGCGTCAATTTGGTCATGCCAGACCAATAGCGCGGCTTGCCAGCCCGGTTCCAGACCGTATGTTGCGCCCGATAGCCCAATGCGTTGAGCCAGCCATATGGCTGCGGAAAGACTGAACTGATGAATGTGATCGTTGTCGGCGCGGGCATTGCTGGTCTTTCCACCGCGTGGTCGCTGGTCAAGGCCGGCCACAGCGTTTCGATCGTCGAACAGGGACCGATCCCCAACCCGCTGGCGGCATCAGGCGACCATCACCGAATCATCCGCCGTGCCTATCGGGCCGGTACCGGCTATGGCCGGCTGATCACCGAAGCCTATCAGGCCTGGGACGAGATGTGGGCCGATCTCGGCGAAAGCCACCTCGATCCCAGAGGTTTTGTCTGCATCTCGCGCGCGCCGGGCGACGAGGCCGAGGAATACCGCGAGGGCCTGGAGGAGGGGAATTTCCCTTTCGAATTGCTGGCGCCGGATGTGGCCGCGCAACGCTGGCCGTTTCTTGAGGCTGGCTCGTTCCGCTATGCCTATTTTTCGACCGAAGGCGGCGCGCTGCACTGCCGCAAGATCGCCTCCGGCCTGGCCAGATGGCTGCGGACCAATGGGGCCAATGTCTACGAGAACAGCAAGGTCCTTGAAATCGACGAGGAAACCGGCCACATCGTGCTCGAAAGCGGCGAAACCATGCAGGCCGACCGCATCGTCGTCGCTGCCGGTGCCTGGGTGTTGAAACTTTTCCCGGAACTGGACGGCGAGTTGAAGACCTATCGAACGGCACTTGCCTATGTCGAACCGCCGGCGGACCTAAAGGCCGCCTGGCTGGCAGCGCCGGTCGTCCTCGATATCGGCGGCACGGTCGACGGCTACGTGATCCCGCCCTCCGGCGGCGCCGGCATGAAATTCGGTTCCGGGCTCCACAGGGTGCCGACCAGCGACGCCGACTGGAACCGGGAGCCGGTGCCGGGCGAGGGGGAGGCGATCCGCAACCTGTTTTCGCCGCCGATCGCCCGCATCGATGAGTATGAGGTGACCGAGGTCGTCACCTGCGCCTACACCTTCACCGCCGACGAGAAATTCATGGCGCACGAGAAGGGCAGATGCCTGATCGTCTCGGCCTGCTCCGGCCATGGCTACAAATTCGGTGCTGCGGTCGGCCGGCGCGTTGCCGCTGCCATTGGTGACGGCGACATCGCCGGCCTGAAGGCATGGCTGCGGGCGGAGGTGGCCTGAACGGACCTCGTAAGACAGCGCGCTAGCCGGAGGCGTAAAAGAAAAGCGCCACTGCTGCGATCGTTAGAAAACCGAAGAACGCCGCATAAGGGTGGTATCCATCGGGTCCAGATGGGCTTTTCCATTTTAGCACCGCCGCGTCGTACAGGTCGTGTCGCAGGAGGAGATAAGCCGCAGCCGCACCAAAGGCGATGACGATCCAGCCAAGACTATCCATTGCAGTGCCTGGGAATATGCACGCGCCGCCAGCCGGATGACCCTTCGCGGACCAGCACGCGCCGCGCGACCGTCCGGTAAGAGGCGGGAACATTGATGATGCGCCTTTGCTCCGGCTGCACCAGAACCTCCTCGGCGATGCTGTCATACTGCGCCGGGGTGACGACACGCCGTGTGCGTTCGGGCTGGATCACCACGGTCTCGGCGACACGCCCGTAGCGCGCCTTGTGCCAGATCTTGCACAGCACCTTGCGGCCATGGATGACGCGCCATTCCCAGGAATAGCCGCCATCATCGATCTGGACCGTGTGGTAAACGGTGCGGGTGACGGCGGGCACGACCTCGTAGGTCACTTGCGCCGGAACCGTCATCACCACGCGTTCGCGGGTGCCATAGATGGCCGGGGTATAGTCGACCTGCTGGCCGGCCGGGCTGACCAGCACGTCTTCGTAGACAGTGTCGTAGACATCAGGCGTGCGGACCGGTTCATAGCATTCGACGGCGCGACCGCCGGCCGCGGTTTGCGAAATCGTGCCGAGCACGGTCAGCCCGGCAATGGCGAAGCATGCGGTTTTCCTGAACATGACACTCCCCCTGTTGAACGGTACGAAGACGGTTCAACGTTGGATTGTAGGGGAAGCGGCGTCGGGTAAAAGGGGGATTTGCGGTATTTCGTTAAGCAATTCGGTTAAGAAATTGCTACGGGTGGTGATGACATCGCCAAACGATGACGACACGGGTCGATGATCCCCGTGAATAACCTTGATTCGACTTACCCAGATGGCTAGGACGGGTCGGCCTTGCACAAGGATGAGCCGGCATCCTATTTACGGAATGACGATCCAGAACCGATTCTGCCCGATCTGCCAGCCTTCCCGGCGCCGGAATCCCACCGCGAGATAAGAGATAACTGATGAAGAACCCCGTCGAAACCTACATGAACCTCGTTCCGATGGT
This sequence comes from Mesorhizobium sp. P2_E6, assembly GCF_056403835.1. Taxonomy (NCBI): domain Bacteria; kingdom Pseudomonadati; phylum Pseudomonadota; class Alphaproteobacteria; order Hyphomicrobiales; family Phyllobacteriaceae; genus Mesorhizobium; species Mesorhizobium sp. P2_E6. Next base: position 25,878 of record NZ_JBFUEQ010000017.1, on the reverse strand, counting down.
GGTCGAACAGACCAATCGCGGCGAGCGGGCCTACGACATTTTCTCGCGCCTCCTCAAGGAGCGCATCATTTTCATCACCGGTCCGGTCGAGGACGGCATGGCGACGCTGGTCTGCGCGCAGCTTTTGTTCCTGGAAGCCGAGAATCCGAAGAAGGAAATCAACCTCTACATCAACTCGCCGGGCGGCGTCGTCACCTCGGGCATGGCGATCTACGATACCATGCAGTTCATCAAGCCGGCAGTGTCGACGCTCTGCATCGGCCAGGCGGCCTCGATGGGGTCGCTGCTTTTGACCGCCGGCCACAAGGACATGCGCTTTGCCACGCCGAACGCCCGCATCATGGTTCACCAGCCTTCCGGCGGCTTCCAGGGCCAGGCGTCCGACATCGAGCGCCATGCCCAGGACATCATCAAGCTGAAGCGTCGCCTCAACGAGGTCTACGTCAAGCACACCGGCAAGAGCTACGAAGAGATCGAAAAGACGCTCGACCGCGACCATTTCATGACCGCCGACGAAGCCAGGGATTTCGGCCTCATCGACAAGGTCATTTCGTCGCGCGAGCCGGTAGAAGGCGTTGTGGCATAAGGGCTAGTTGGCAGTTGGATGGCGGCATCACGCGCTTTTGGCGTGTCTTGCGGCATTTCAGCCACAATTGCCTGTTCCCTCGGGGGCTAGGATTGCCTACGTTAAGGCTATGTTGAGTTTCGGCAGCTTAGCTTTATGCGGGGCTGTCGCGAATCATTGCCACGTTTTCTGATTTGTGTTTCGTACGGAATGCGTTGCAGGAGCCGGACACTGGCGGCGGCGGATTCCCGCGATAGATGAGAGTATGCGCCCTTTCAGCCAGACCATCGGCGGGCGGCCATGAAAGGACATGAAAATGAGCAAGGTCGGCAACAACAGCGGCGATTCCAAGAATACGCTCTACTGCTCGTTTTGCGGCAAAAGCCAGCACGAAGTGCGCAAGCTGATCGCCGGTCCGACGGTCTTCATCTGCGACGAGTGCGTCGAGCTCTGCATGGACATCATCCGCGAGGAGAACAAGACCTCGATGGTGAAGTCGCGCGAGGGCGTGCCGACACCGCAGGAGATCCTCAAGGTTCTCGACGATTACGTTATCGGCCAGCCCTACGCCAAGCGCGTGCTGTCGGTGGCCGTCCACAACCACTACAAGCGCCTCGCGCATGCCGGCAAGAACAACGATGTCGAGCTGGCCAAGTCGAACATTCTGCTGATCGGCCCGACCGGCTGCGGCAAGACGCTGCTGGCGCAGACGCTGGCCCGCATCATCGACGTGCCCTTCACCATGGCTGATGCCACGACGCTGACCGAAGCCGGTTATGTCGGCGAGGATGTCGAAAACATCATCCTCAAGCTGCTGCAGTCGGCCGACTACAATGTCGAGCGGGCGCAGCGCGGCATCGTCTACATCGACGAGATCGACAAGATTTCGCGCAAGTCCGACAATCCCTCGATCACCCGCGACGTGTCGGGCGAGGGCGTGCAGCAGGCGCTGCTGAAGATCATGGAAGGTACCGTCGCCTCCGTGCCGCCGCAGGGCGGCAGGAAGCACCCACAGCAGGAATTCCTGCAGGTCGACACCGCCAACATCCTGTTCATCTGCGGCGGCGCTTTCGCCGGGTTGGACAAGATCATCTCGGATCGCGGCCGGAAGACCTCGATCGGCTTCGGCGCCATCGTCGCTTCGCCCGAGGATCGCCGCACCGGCGACGTCTTCCGCCTGGTCGAGCCCGAGGATCTCTTGAAATTCGGTCTTATCCCCGAATTTGTCGGCCGTCTGCCGGTCTTGGCGACGCTGGAGGACCTCGACGAGCCGGCGCTGATCCAGATCCTGACCGAGCCGAAGAACGCGCTGGTCAAGCAGTATCAGCGGCTGTTCGAGATGGAAAATGTCGACCTGACCTTCCACGAGAACGCCCTGTCGGCGATCGCCAAGCGCGCCATCGAGCGCAAGACCGGCGCGCGCGGCCTGCGCTCGATCATGGAAGCGATCCTGCTCGACACGATGTTCGAACTTCCCGCGCTCGAAGGCGTTCGCGAAGTGGTTATTTCGGAAGAGGTGGTTACCGGCAGTGCCCGGCCGCTCTATATCTACTCCGAGCAGAAGGAAAAGAAGGGCAATGTCAGCGCCTGACATGAGCCCACAGCGGAATTTTGAAACGGCGCCGCAAGGCGCCGTTTTGCTGTCACGCAGGGTTTTGCGGCTGCGCACGGTCTTGCAGTCACAAATCTGTCACTTGCGGGTAAGTTGGAGGAGCGGATTTGTACGGGCCTCTTGATCTTTGTGGATCGTGCATCCAACTAACTGGAGAAGGCCGAGGTGCCCGATTTCTGTGCTGTAAAACTCCCGTCATAAACGGTGGTAGGCGGAACGATCCCCGGTCGTTAATATGAGATTCGCGGTTGGCTGATTGGCGGCCGCGACATGAAAGGTTGGACAATGGCCAAAATATCCAAGGCTCCCAGCGACGGCGTCTTCGCAGTCCTCCCACTGCGCGACATCGTGGTGTTCCCGCACATGATCGTTCCGCTCTTCGTCGGGCGTGAAAAGTCGATCAAGGCGCTGGAAGAGGTGATGGGTCAGGAGAAGCAGATCCTGCTTGCCACCCAGATGAATGCCGCCGACGACGATCCCGAGCCCGATGCCATCTTCGACATCGGCACGCTCGCCAATGTGCTGCAATTGCTGAAGCTGCCGGACGGTACCGTCAAGGTTCTGGTCGAAGGCGCCTCGCGCGCGAAAATCGTCTCGTTCACCGACCGTCCCGACTTCCACGAGGCCCGCGCCACGGCGCTGGTCGAGCCGGAAGAGGAAGAGGTCGAGGTTGAGGCGCTGGCTCGCTCGGTGGTCACCGACTTCGAGAACTACGTCAAGCTGAACAAGAAGATCTCGCCAGAAGTGGTGGGTGCCGCCAGCCAGATCGACGACTATTCCAAGCTCGCCGACACGGTCGCGTCGCATCTCGCCATCAAGATTCCTGAAAAGCAGGAAATGCTGGCCACGCTCTCGGTCAAGGAGCGGCTGGAAAAGGCGATGGGCTTCATGGAAGCCGAAATCTCCGTCCTGCAGGTGGAGAAGCGCATCCGTTCGCGCGTCAAGCGCCAGATGGAGAAGACACAGCGCGAATACTACCTCAACGAGCAGATGAAGGCGATCCAGAAGGAGCTCGGCGAAGGCGAGGACGGCCGCGACGAGGCTGCCGAGATCGAGGCGCGCATCAAGAAGACCAAGCTCTCCAAGGAGGCCCGCGAAAAGGCGGAAGCCGAGTTGAAGAAGCTCCGGACGATGTCGCCGATGTCGGCGGAATCGACCGTCGTGCGCAACTATCTCGACTGGATCCTGTCGATCCCGTGGGGCAAGAACTCCAAGGTCAAGCAGGACCTGGCTTTCGCGCAGAACGTGCTCGACACCGATCATTTCGGCCTCGACAAGGTCAAGGACCGTATCGTCGAGTACCTTGCCGTGCAAAGCCGCCAGAAGAAGCTGAAGGGGCCGATCCTGTGCCTCGTCGGCCCTCCCGGCGTTGGCAAGACCTCGCTCGGCAAGTCGATCGCCAAGGCGACCGGTCGCGAATTCATCCGCATGGCGCTCGGCGGCGTGCGTGACGAAGCCGAGATCCGTGGCCATCGGCGCACCTATATCGGCTCGATGCCCGGCAAGGTCATCCAGTCGATGAAGAAGGCGAAGAAGTCCAACCCGCTCTTCCTGCTCGACGAGATCGACAAGATGGGCCAGGACTTCCGTGGCGACCCGTCGTCGGCGCTGCTCGAGGTGCTCGATCCGGAACAGAACTCGACGTTCATGGACCATTACCTCGAGGTCGAGTACGACCTGTCGAGCGTGATGTTCGTGACGACGGCGAACACGCTGAACATCCCTGCGCCCTTGATGGACCGCATGGAGATCATCCGTATCGCCGGCTACACCGAGGACGAGAAGATCGAGATCGCCAAGCGGCACCTAATGCCGAAGGTGGTGCGCGACCATGCCTTGCAGCCGAAGGAGTTCTCCGTTGGCGAGGACGCGATCCGCGCCATCATCCAGACCTACACCCGTGAAGCGGGCGTCAGAAGTCTGGAGCGCGAGCTGATGAAGCTCGGGCGCAAGGCGGTGACCGAGATCCTGAAGACGAAGAAGAAGACGGTCAACATCACGGCGGCGAACCTCGCCGACTACCTCGGTGTTCCGCGCTTCCGCTTCGGTCAGGTCGAGGCTGACGATCAGGTCGGTGTCGTTACCGGGCTTGCCTGGACGGAAGTCGGCGGCGAGCTGCTGACGGTCGAAGGCGTCATGATGCCCGGCAAGGGCCGCATGACGGTGACCGGCAACCTGCGCGACGTGATGAAGGAATCGATTTCGGCGGCGGCCTCCTACGTCCGCTCGCGCGCCATCGATTTCGGCATCGAGCCGCCGCTGTTCGACAAGCGCGACATCCACGTGCACGTGCCGGAAGGTGCGACGCCCAAGGATGGACCGTCGGCCGGCGTGGCGATGGCGACCGCGATCATCTCGGTGCTGACCGGCATTCCGATCAAGGCCGATGTGGCGATGACCGGCGAGATCACGCTGCGCGGCAGGGTGCTGCCGATCGGCGGCCTCAAGGAGAAGCTGCTTGCCGCATTGCGCGGCGGCATCAAGAAGGTGCTGATCCCGGAAGACAACGCCAAGGACCTGGCGGAGATTCCGGACAACGTGAAGAACGGCATGGAAATCATTCCGGTCTCGCGGGTCGGTGAGGTGTTGCGCCACGCGCTGGTGCGTATGCCGGAGCCGATCGAGTGGGTCGAACCTGTCAATCCGCCGGCGACGACCGACACTGCGGACGATGCCGGCAAGACGCTTGCGCATTAGAGCAAAGCGGCGCGTCCACCTGGACGCGCCAGGGACGCTCTAACACTCGAGACTTGCGCATGGTCCTTTCCGAAAACCGCCTGCGGTTTTTCGGGGCCATGCGTAAGTTTTCGCTAAGGTTGCGGTGCACAAACAGAGAGCCGGGCTTCGCGCCCGGCTTTTTCATGTGAAAAACCCCGGAATCCCGGGCTTTTTCCGCTTTTTCTTGGGCTTTTCGACTTGGTTGCGGGAACGCTTCTTTCTAAAGTCCGTTTCCTGCCGGATGAGTCGTAGGTTCCGGTGTTCTCATGGAAGGGAATTTTTATGAACAAGAACGAACTGGTGTCCGCTGTCGCCGACGCCGCGAGCATTTCGAAGGGTGACGCACAGTCGGCGGTCGACGCGGTGTTTTCCGTGATCTCCGGCGAACTGAAGAAGGGCGGCGATGTCCGGCTTGTCGGCTTTGGCAATTTCACCGTGTCAAAGCGTGCGGCTTCGACGGGCCGCAACCCGCAGACAGGCGCCGAAGTCCAGATCCCGGCGCGCACCGTGCCGAAGTTCTCGGCCGGCAAGGGCCTCAAGGATGCGGTCAACTAAGCGACTTTTTTCTTTTCAGAGACCAGAAAAGCCGGGCTTGCCCGGCTTTTCATTTTTGTGCCCGACGCCGGTACAAGCGACCAGAAAAGGCGGGCTTGCCCGGCTTTTCATTTGCCGGGCCTGGAGTGGACGATCTCTGGGTCATGCCGTCCCGGAAAATGAGGGCGCGAAGCAGTCAAACTCGCGCGTCCGGAGAACCGGGATGAAGGGGCGCTTGGCGCGAGTCCGCTTTTGCGCTCGACCGAGGGCCCTGGCCATACTATCCTGCACCTAGGACATTGGCGGCGCTGCTCCACGTCGGGAAGAGGTTCCCCATGCCTAGGGGTGTTCGGAAATGAACCTGTTGATCGACAAGCTTGCCGGATTGGTCTTTATCGTCATTGGCTTCCTGCTTGCGGCATCGGGTTACCGGGCCGCATCGACGGGATATATGGCTGCCGGGATCGTTCTGCTCGCCATCGGAATTGCACTGGTGGTACGCAAGGTGTTGCGGCGAAATCAGGACAATCAACAGTGATGGCCGCCAGGGGTAGAGGGCTGACCCCCTGGCTCCGCACGATCCAGGATGATCTCAAAACACGCCTGGGTCGTGTACCGTGAACGGATTCAGGCGACGCGCTTTGGGTCTTTGCTCTTATGCATGCCGTTGTCCCAAAACCGGGTCCACCTTTGGGCGCGATACATGCACTAGCCATTCGGCGCGTCGGCGCGCATCAGGCCTTCCTGCTTGAGATCGGCCCAAAGCGCTGCCGGCAGCTTTGCGTCGAGCAGCGAGCGGTTGCTCTCGACTTCGCTCGGCCGCTGGCCGCCGGGGATCACCGAGACCACCGAAGGGTGCAGCAGCGGGAATTGCAGGGCAGCCTCGATCAACCGCACGCCATGGCGCTTGCAGACGGCGTCGATGCGCGCGACGCGCTCCATGATGTCCTGTGGCGCCTCGGAGTAGTTGTAGTGCGCGCCGGGCCTCGGTCCGGTCGCCAGGATGCCGGAGTTGTAGGGACCGCCGAGGACGATGCCGATGCCACGCGCCTGGCAGAGCGGCAGGAACGATGCCAGCGCCTCCTGTTCGAGCAGCGTATAGCGCCCGGCAAGCAGGAACAGGTCGAAATCGCCACGCTCGGCCAGCGTCTGGGCAACCTGCCACTCGTTGATGCCGCCGCCGAACGCCTTGATCACGCCCTGATCGCGGAGCGACAGCAGCCCGTAATAGCCCGAGCCCATGAACTCCTCGATGCGCCGGTCGGCCGCTTCCTTGCTGCCATGGGTGAAGATGTCGACATCGTGCACGAAGAGGATGTCGATACGGTCGACGCCGAGGCGCTCGAGCGAGGCTTCGAACGAACGCATGACGCCGTCATAGCTGTAGTCGTAGACCTCACGGCGCGACGGCGTGTCGAAGAACTTGCCGATGGCGGTGCGCTGTTCCGGCGGACAGGCGCGCATGATGCGGCCGACCTTGCTTGACAGCACATAGTCATCGCGCTTCTTGGAGCGCAGGAACGGATTGAGCCGCGTTTCCGACAGGCCGAGCCCGTAGAGCGGCGCGGTGTCGTAGTAGCGGCAGCCGGTCGCCCAGGCGGCCTCCAGCGTGGCGTTGGCGTCCTCGTCCGAGACAGCACGGTAGAGATTGCCGAGCGGCGCGGTGCCGAAGCCGAGCTCGGTAAAAGGGATGCCGCCATTGCCGATGCGGTCGAAGTGCCGTGTCTTCATATTCTGCTGTCTGCCTCACTTGATTTGTCTGACATGACACTATCATGCCTGTGGCTCGGCAAAAGCATCGCGGACCGTTGGACACGCTTTTTCGCGGTTGCTAGCATGAGCGAAATCAAGCTGTTCGTCGAAGCAAGAGCGACAATCCCCGGGATGATTTCGATGCCAGGTTCGCCGTGACCGACAACAGCGAAAATCCGTTCAAGACCGCGCTTGGCGAACTCGGCAGCGTGCTGGCACGGGTCGACGGCAGCCGCATCGACGCCGCTTGCCAGATGCTTGCAGGAGCCGGACAAATCGTCGTCTATGGCTGCGGCCGCGAGGCCTTGCAGGTCAAGGGCTTTGCCATGCGGCTCTATCATCTCGGCCTGCCGGTCTCGGTGGTCGGCGACATGAACACGCCGCCGCTGGGACCCGGCGATGTCTTCCTGGCCAGTTCTGGGCCGGGAGAAACCTCGACCGTGCTCACCTTGATGCAGGTCGCGCACGGTGCCGGCGCAACGAACCTGCTGCTGACAGCCCAGGCCGAAAGCAGTGCGGCAAAGCGCGCTGATTTCACGCTGCTCATTCCCGCACAGACAATGGCCAACGACCAGGGGGCCAAGAAAACGTCGGTGCTGCCGATGGGTTCGGTGTTCGAAGGGGCGCTATTCCTGCTGTTCGAGGTGATGGTGCTGAAGCTCAGGGATTTGATCGGCGCTTCGCCGGAAGCGATGCGCGCCCGCCACACCAACATGGAATAGACCATGCGCTACGAACTGATGCTGCCGCACCAGATCCGCAAGGCGATCGCCGAGAACTGGCCGGTTGCCTTGCCGCTCGGCGTGCTCGAATACCATGGCGAGCACATGGCCGTCGGCATGGACACCCTGGCCGTCATCAAGACGCTGGAGCTGTTCGAGAAGGAGCGCGACATCGTCATCCTGCCGCCCTTCTACTATGGCGCGGCAAGCTACGCCGTGGCGGCCCCGGAAGGCAGCGGCTCGCTGCAGGTCGGCGGCAATCAACTGGCGCCGTTCGGCGAAGAGCTGTTTTACAGCCTGCTGCGCATAGGCTTTCGCAACATCCACGCCATCATCCACCACCAGACCGAGAATTTCGCCGCCGGCATGCCGACCGATCTCGCCTTCAAGACCGCCGGCCGGCAGGCGATCTTCCGCTTCCTCGAAAAGGAGCGCGGCGAGGGCTGGTGGGGCTCGGAGGCGATGGCCGGCTATTATGCCCAGCACGCCGAGGGCGGCAATTTCTTCAACTGGGTGCAGGTGCATCCGCTGATGTCGGCGACAATGAACGGCAAGTACCCGTTCGACCATGCCGGCATCGGCGAGACCTCGCTGATGCTGGCGCTATGCCCGGAAGCTGTCGATGCCAGTCACTTCGAAGACAACAAGAGCTGGTACACCGCGACCGCCAAGGACGCCTCGGCCGAGCTTGGGCAAAAGGGTGTCGCCATGATCATGGATCATTTGCGCGCGATCCTGAGGAGCTAACCGCCGATTTTCTGCCGCTCCGCCCTATAGTCGGTGATCGACTTGTCCGGATCGCTTTTGGTCGCGACAGCCCAGATGAAGGTGCCGCCGCCGGCAACGGCAAGGATGGCAAACAGCGCGATGCCGAGGGGAAATGTCCTGGTGTAGAGCACGATCAGGAGCATCGACAGGCCGCCTCCCACCATGGCCACCACAAAGCCGGCGATGACAGCGCGACCCTGCCAGGCGATCGGCATGACGCCCTTGCCGTAACGGTCGTAGCCCTTGTGGCCAACGCGGATGTTGCGCGCGAACCAGTATTTGGCAGCCATCGCCTATTTCACCGCGCCCGCGGTCATGCCCATGATCAGATAGCGTTCGAGCGCGATGCCGATGACGGCCAATGGCGCAATTGCCGCGGTGGCCAGCGCGGCCATCGACCACCAGTTGATGCCTTGCGAGCCGGTCTGGCTCGCCACCATGACCGGAATTGTCTTGGCGTCGGTCGAAGTCAGCAGCGCGGCGAAGAAATACTCGTTCCAGCACAGCACCATCGCCAGGATGAAGGCAGCGACCATGCCCGGCAGCGCGATCGGCATGACGATGCGGAAGAAGGCGCCCCAGATCGACAGCCCGTCGACGAGCGCTGCTTCCTCGAGCTCGACCGGTATGGAATTGAACTGGTCGCGCATGATCCAGATGACGATCGGCAGCACCATCAGCGTGTAGAGCAGGATCAGTCCGACGCGCGTGTCGAGCAGGCCGACCTCCCGGTAGAGCACCAGGAAGGGCAAGGCCAGCACCACCGGCGGCAGGATCAGCTGCGACAGGAAGAAGAACGAGATGTCCTCGTTCTTGAACCAGGCGAAATGGTAGCGATAGCGGGTAAGGCCGTAGGCGGCGAGGCTGCCGATGATGATGGCGAGGCTCGACGCGCCGACCGAGGTGATCACCGAGTTCATGAAGCGCTTGAAGAACTCATCGCGCACCGTCGAGGTCTGGAAGATCGAATCCGGCGACAGGCCGAGAGAACGCCAGCCCTTCCAGTCCGGTTGGAAGTCGACGAACGGGATCAGGTGGCCCTGGGTGACGTCGACCGCCGATTTGAACGAGGTGGTTATCGTCCAGTAGATCGGGAACAGGCAGATGAACGCCCAGAACACCAGCGCGCCATAGATGAAGACGCGGCTGGTGATGAAGCTCGCCGGAGAGCGGATTTCGGAAACGGTGTACTCGGTGGTTTGAACGCTCATGATCCCGGCCGCTCAGTTGACGTTGCGCACGAAGCGGTTGGCGAATTTCAGCAGCCAGGTCACGAACACGACGATGATGATGAGATAGACCATCGCCAGCATGGTTCCGTAGCCGACATTCGAGCGGTCGCGATATTCGCGGTAGATGAAGCTCGATACCGAATCGGTGGCGCCGCCCGGGCCGCCGGACGTCACCGTGATGATGATGTCGGCAAGCTTCAGCTTGAAGATGATGCGCAGGATCACCGCCGTCACCGACACCGGCAGCATCAGCGGGAAGGTGACTTGCCAGAAGGTCTGCCACGCATTCGCGCCGTCGACCCGTGCCGCTTCCAGTATCTCACGCGACATTGCCTGCAGGCCGGCGAGCAGCATGATCATCATAAACGGGATGAAGGTCCAGGCATCCAGCACCATGATCGAGATACGGGCGATGATCGGGTCGCTGAAGAAGGCCGGGTTTTCCCAGCCGAGATAGCGCGCCAATGTTGCCGCCGGCCCGAAGCGGTATTCCATCAGCGACTTGCCGACCATCCACGACACCGCGACCGGCGACAGCATCAGCGGCATCAGGAAGACGACGCGGAAGAATTTGCGGGCGCGGATCTGCGCGTTGAGCAACAGCGCCAGGCCAAAGGCAATGACATATTCGACCAGCACGGCGAGCACATAGAGCACCATGTTGAACAGCGCGTTGCGGTAGTAGGGATCGCCCAGCATCTGCCAGAAATTGGCAAGCCCATTGAACTTGCGGCCGCTGAAGGAACTGAGGTTCCAGTCGGTCAGCGCGATATAGAAACCGAACAGCGTCGGGAAGATCACCATGGCGATGGTAAACAGCAGCGCCGGCAGCAGGAACAGGGCGCGCTGGCCGTCCTCGCCGCGTGTCAGCACCTGGCCGATACCGAGCGCCACGCCCCACAGAACATAGGCATAGACGACAGGGCGCCACGTCTCGAAGCCGATGGTATCGGCTTCGGTCTTGTACAGGATCTCCAGCACGATCACCGCCAGCAGGCCAACCGTCGCAACAGCCATCAGCGCCCAACCGAGGCGTTTTCGGCCGGGCGAAATCAGATCGGAAGGGTCGGCATCTGCCGGCCACTGGTTCGCGGTCGAAGTCGGGTCAGTCACATATCTCGCCCGTTTGAAGGCTCATCGAGGAGCCGGAGCCGGTCTGCTGTGGTCCGGCGTTGCCGCCGGACCACGGTTTCACAAWAGCCTACATGCCGAGCGAAGCCTTGTAGAGCTTGACCTGCTTTTCGCGGCCGATCTGGTCGGTCAGCTTCTCCCAGGCCGCTGCGATGGCGTCTGCGCCTTCTTGCGCCTTCATCTTGCCGGCGAAGGTGTTGGCCAGAATATCCTCGGCGGCGCTGTAGTACTGGAAGATGCCGGGGATGCGCGGCTCGATCGCCGCGTTCGGATGGTTGTACGAATCGCCTTCCGACTTCAGGTACGAAGTGATGAAGGCCTCGTCGTAGCCTGCCGCCACCCATTCCGGAATGTCGAAGTGGGAGTTGCGATAGGGCTGGAAGCCCGACGGATACATCGCCGTCCAGATCGACAGGTCCTTGCCGCCGAGATGGGCGGCGGCGGACCATGCCGCCTTCTTCTTCTTCTCGTCGGCATCGACGCGGGCCATGACATAGACGCCCCAGCCGAGATAGGCGCAGTTCGGCGAGTAGTTCGGCCCGCTGGCGAGCTTTTCCCACTTGCCGGTCTTGGAATTGTAGACGTCGTCGGAGCCGGGCAGGATCGAGAAACCGGTGACGTCGCCGATGACCGAGGAATCATTGGTCTTGACGTTGGAGCCGATGTCGCCCCACCAGGGGATCATCGAACCGGTGCCGGCCAGGAACTGCTGGAAGCCGGTGGTGTTCGGGTCGGCGTTGATCTGGTCCGCCGGTTCGGACGGCAGCGCGTCGATGACGTCCTGGATTGCCCGCACCCAGGCCGGGTTGTTGATGCGCGGCTTCATCGTGTCGGCGTCGAACAGCCAGGCCTTGTCATCGGGATGCTTGGCGTAGGCGGTGGCGCGGCTGCCGAGGAAGTAGAAGCCGAAACCACCCCATGGCTTGGGCGCATCGAGATAGCCATAGACGTCCTGGCCCTTGAACTTCTTGCCCTTGAGGAACTTGGTGACCGCCTGGACCTGTTGCCAGGTCTTCGGCACGCCCCACTCGCCTTCACCGCCGCCATCCTTCCAGGCCTTGGCGAGGTCGGCATCGGCGAACACGTCGGTGCGGTAGTTGAAATTGTGCGTGTCGCCGTCAATGGTCACGCGATACTGCTTGCCATCCCAGGTGCCGACGGGAGGCTTCAGATAGTTGACCAGATCGTCGAAATCGATCTGCTTCTTGACCCAGTCGGGCATCTCGGACGTGAGACCCTTGCCGCAGACATCGCCTTCGAACGGCGCGCCCATCTCGATGATGTCGAAGTCGACGGTGCCGGTGGCGATCGATTGCTGCAGGCGGGCGTTGTAGTCGGCCTGCGCCAGATCGATCCAGCTGATCTTGGCGCCGGTATAGGCTTCCCATGGCTTCAGGAAGCCGCGGAACAGCACATTGTGCAGGTTCTGGTTGTTGAGACCCATGAAGGTCAGCTCGACACCGGCGAATTCGCCTTCCTTGACGTTGGCCTTGGTCGCCTCGAGGCAGAGTTCACCGACCTTCTGGAAGTCGGCGTCGGTCGGCTGACCTTTGCCCACGCCGGGGATCTGCAGGATTTTGGAGCGCAGTTCGCTTGCGGCGGAAGCCGGCCGGGTGAAAGCGCCGAGCCCGGCGCCGGATGCGGCCGCAATCGCAGCCATGCTGGCCGCGCCCTTCAAGATGTCGCGCCTTGTGGCGCCGGCACGCACCAGTTTATCGTAAAGACCTGTTCTCATCGACTATTCCTCCCAGAAATCAGTGTGAATGGATGTGGCCATTCTGTCGGTCGCTGGAGCGCCAGCGATACGTCCGGCTCGGAAACGAATTAGCAGGACCCCACCCTGCGTCGATTGAAGCTCCGATTGCGGATCTGGTTCCGACTTTGGACCAGCACTCGTCACTATTCTCACAACCAAACGCCGTGTCAACGAGGGTAGGTTTTTATCTATAAGAGACTGACTTGCCCTGACCGATTGCGTTGGTTAGCTTCTGCGCCTACGGCAGTGGAGCCGATGGGGGAGATATGGCGCAAGTCGCAATCAGCAAGGTGGCCAAGGCGTTTGGAACCGTCAAGGTTCTGCACGAAGTCAGCGTCGATATCGCTGACGGACAGTTCGTGGTGCTGGTTGGTCCTTCGGGTTGCGGCAAGTCCACGCTGCTCAGGATGGTGGCCGGGCTGGAGACCGTCTCCGGGGGCACGATCGCCATCGGCGACCGCATCGTCAATCATTTGCCGCCGGCCAAGCGCGACATCGCCATGGTGTTCCAGAACTACGCGCTCTATCCGCACAAGACGGTCGAGCAGAACATGGCCTTTGCGCTCAAGCTGCGGAAAACCGATCCAGCCGTGGTCGCCGAGCGGGTCAAGCGCGCCGCCGACATCCTCGACCTCAATCCCTACCTGAAGCGCTATCCCCGGCAGCTCTCAGGCGGCCAGCGCCAGCGCGTGGCGATGGGCCGCGCCATCGTGCGCAATCCGCAGGTGTTCCTGTTTGACGAGCCGCTGTCCAACCTCGACGCCAAGCTGCGCGTTCAGATGCGCACCGAGATCAAGGAATTGCACCAGCGGCTGAAGACCACCACCATCTACGTCACCCACGACCAGATCGAGGCCATGACAATGGCCGACAAGATCGTCGTCATGCGCGACGGCCGCATCGAGCAGGTCGGCGCGCCGCTGGAACTGTTCGACCGGCCGGCCAATCTTTTCGTCGCCGGCTTCATCGGCTCGCCTTCGATGAACCTGCTCAAGGGCACTATGCGCAAGGGTGGCAAGGCCGGCGTCGAGATATCAGGCTCACTGTTCCCGATTGCATCGGACAACGCCGCGAAGGACGGGCAAGCCGTCGTCTACGGCGTGCGGCCGGAGCATCTCGAGATCCATCCCGATGGCGTGCCGGCGAGGATTTCGGTGGTCGAGCCGACGGGCTCGGAAACGCTGGTGTTCCTGCGCTTCGGCGAGGGTGAGATGGTGGCACTGTTTCGCGAACGCCACGACTTCAAGCCGGGCGACACGCTTACCTTGAAGCCACGGCTCGACCAGATCCATCTCTTCGACGCCGAGACCGGCAAGCGTCTCTGATCTCCAACCGACTTCACGAGGAATACCATGCTCAAAGGGATCAATCCGTTGCTCAATGCCGACGTGCTGCAGGCATTGCGGGCGATGGGCCATGGCGATGATTTGATCATCGCCGACACCAATTTTCCGGCCGATTCGGTGGCGCGCCAGACGGCGCTGGGCCGCCTGCTGCGCATCGATGCGCCGGCCGCCGACGTGGCCAAGGCCGTGCTGTCGCTCTACCCGCTGGACACGTTCGTCGACGATGCCGCGGCGCGCATGGAGATCGTCGGCAAGCCCGACGAGATCCCGCCCGTGCAGAAGGAAGTGCAGAAGGAAATCGACAAGGCCGAAGGCAAATCGTGGCCGATGATCGCGGTCGAGCGCTACGCTTTCTACGAGCGCGCCAAGCAGGCTTATTGCGTCATCCAGACCGGTGAGCGCCGCTTCTATGGCTGCTTCGCCTTCCGCAAGGGCGTTGTGCCGCCGGATGCGGAGTAGCGGCATGGTTTCGGGCAAGCCTGTCGTCATCCTTGGCGTGTTCGTCGCCGACACCGCCTACCGCGCTGATCGCCAGCCACGCATGGGCGAGACGATCCTCGGCAACTCGTTCAAGCTGGGGCCGGGCGGCAAGGGCTCGAACCAGGCGGTGGCCGCCGGCAAGCTCGGCGCCGACGTCACCTTCCTCACCCGCCTCGGCGTCGATCCCTTCGCCGACATGGCGAGGCAGACCTGGGCCGGCGCGGGCGTCAAGGATGCCGTCATCGACACGCCGGAAAGCTATACCGGCGCTGCCTACATCTTCGTCGAGGAGACGACCGGCAACAACGCCATCATCGTCAGTCCCGGCGCGGCGATGCTGATTTCGCCGGCCGATATTGAAGCCAATGCCACGCTGATCAGCAGCGCGGGCGTCTTCGTCACCCAGCTCGAACAACCGATCGATGCCGCGCTGCGGGCGCTGGAGATCGCGCGCGGGGCAGGGGTGACGACCATCCTCAACCCGGCCCCGGCGGCAAAACTTCCTGACCGCATCTACACGCTGTGCGACTATCTCACGCCCAACGAGACGGAGACGGAGGAATTGACCGGGATGAAGGTCTCCTCGCTCGATGAGGCGCGCGCCGCCGCCGCAAGCCTGATCGAAAAGGGCGTCGGCACGGTCATCGTCACGCTTGGTGACAAGGGCGCGCTTTTGCACTCCAAGAACCGCTCCGACCATGTTCCTGCTGTTGGTGCGGGGCCGGTTGTCGAGACCACGGGGGCGGGCGACGCCTTCAACGGAGGCCTCGCCGCAGCGCTGTCTCGCGGTGTCGAGCCGCTGCAGGCGGTGCGGTTTGCCTGCGCGGTTGCCGGCATTTCCGTGACGCGACCCGGCACCGCGCCGTCCATGCCGACGCTGCAGGAGGTCGAGGCGCTGCTGGCGCAGGCGACCTGATAGCCTTGTGTTGGCGACCGTCTGGGTTCAACCCTTGTCCGGTGACGATCATTTACAGCCGATTTCATTTGGCTGTGCGAGCGTGAAAATCTACCTGGCTAAATCACCACGAAATCGGCGTTGGTGAGCGCAAGGTTTGCGGCCAGCGTGGCGAAATGGGTTGAGCCGCCAGCCGCACTGCCGTTGCTGTCATAATAGAGCCAGCCGGTATCCGTCTCGTAGATGATGTGGTCGTTGCCGTCGCCGGCAAGGCCGGTTGTGTTCTTGACGAACTGGTCGGCAGTCAGCGTGCCGTTGCCGCCAAGCGCTGCAAAGATCGCATTGTCGACCTGGATGGTGTCTTCGACCACTGAGAAGTCGGTGATGTGGTCGACATTGGTCGACGCGTTGAGCGCCGTGGTGAAGACGAAACTGTCGTTGCCGGTGCTGCCGGACAGCGTGTCATTGCCGAGCAGGCCGTTGATGACGTTGTTGCCGGAATTGCCGGTGATGATGTTGGCGGTGGAGTTGCCGGTGCCGTTGATCGAGGCCGCGCTGCGCAGTGCCAGGTTCTCGAGCTCCTGTCCCGACAGGTTGAACGAGACGAAGGCCTGGACATTGTCGGTACCCTCGCCGTTGAGCTCGACGACATGGTCTCCGGCATTGTCGACATAGTAGGTGTCGTTGCCGATACCGCCTTGCATGGTGTCGGCGCCCGCCTTGCCATCCAGTGTGTCGTTGCCGCCCAGGCCGGTGAGCGTGTTGACGCCCGAATTGCCGTTCATCGCGTTGGCCAGGCTGTTGCCGGTGGCGTTGATCGAAGTCGCACCGAGCAGCGTCACGTTCTCTATATTGCCCGTGAAGTGGTTGCCATCACTGAGGTTGATCGAGATGTGGCCGTTGACGGTATCGGTGCCGTTGGCGCCGGCGGTGCTTTCACTGACGATATCGCCCGCATTGTCGACGAAGTAGGTGTCGTCGCCCTGCGCTCCGCTCATCGTGTCGGCGCCGCCTTTGCCGTCCAGCAAATTGTCGCCGGAATTACCGGTCAGCACGTTGGCCAGGCTGTTGCCGGTGGCGTCGATGGAGGCCGCGCTGCGCAGTGCGACGTTCTCGATATTGCCCGTGAAGTGGTTGCCATCGCCGAGGTTGATCGAGATATAGCCGTTGACGGTGTCGGTGCCGTTGGCGCCGACAGTGCTCTCACTGACGATATCGCCCGCATTGTCGACGTAGTAGCCGTCGTTGCCCTGAGCGCCAGTCATGGTATCGGCACCGATGCCGCCATCCAGAATATTGGCAACATCGTTGCCGTAGAGCTGGTCCGCATGGCTCGATCCGGTCAGGTTTTCGATGAAGGTATAGCTGTCGCCATTGGCGTCGCCGGTATTGACCTTGTGATTTGAGAGGTTCGCAATGACGCCTGCGGCAGCGCTTGCATAAGAGGCCGTATCCGAACCGTCGCCACCATTCAGATTGTCCTCGCCGCCTCCGCCGATCAGCACGTCGTTGCCGAGGTCGCCACTAATGGTATCGGCGTGGGACGACCCGGTAATCGTATTGGCAAGGCCGTTGCCAACGATGGCGATTTGGTCAGTGGAATCTGCCCAGTTGGTGAAAGTTGCGGTCGAAAGGCTGAAATTCGACGCTGTCGCATCGAGGTCTATGTGAAGACCATCGGTGAAGCCCGACCCTAGATATGTGCCTCCCAGGGCGGCTGACTGATCGAGCAGATGCAACGTCGTTCCGCCGAAGCTGACGGTGCCGGCATTCGCCAATGCCTGTACCGACGCGCTGTTTCCCGACAGCCCGCCGAGAGCAAAAGTGGCCCCTGCGGAAATCGCCAGTCCGGATGAATCGGCAATCGAACCCGACCCGGACAGCACCAAGGTTCCCGCCGTGATCGTGGTCTGGCCCGTGTAGGTGTTCAGGCCTGACAGGACCTGGGTTCCCGCGCCGCTTTTTATCAGGTTGAGCTCGCCAAATACCGCCGAGCCGTTCGAGATCACGCCTGCAAACTCCCTCACGTCGCCAAGGCTTACACTCGTCGTCAAGGTGGCCGCGGTAACAGTATCGGCCCGGACTTCGCCGCTGCCGGTCAGTCCGGCGATGGTCTGGTCGAAAGTGCTGATATTGAGCGTCGCGCCAGCTTTTACGTCGACGACACTGGTGGCGCTGAAGGCGTGGTCGGCTCCCGCCCGCAATGTTCCGATCGCGACAGTGGTCGTGCCGGAGTAAGTATTGGCGCCTGACAATGTCAGGGTGCCGGTGCCGATCTTGTTTAACCCTGTATGGCTCAAGCTATTCGCGAAAACGCCCGAGAAGATGGAGCTGCCGGCCTCATAGACGTTAGCGACAACATCGGAAAGGCCGTTGTTGGTGATCAAGCCCGCCCCGGTCAGATGGTTCAGTTCCAGATAGAAGCCATTGGCGTCGAGAACCGCTCCGGCCGCGATATTGGTGTTGGCCAGCCCGTTGGTGAAGGACGCGAACGCCTTGCCCGCTCTCAGCGTGCCGCCGTCAATGGCAAGCGAGCCCGCATCATTGGCGGTGATGCTGCTTGAGCCAAAGTAAATCGTTCCCTTATCCGTCGCGCTGCCAAAATGCACGGCGGTCCCGGCGCCGCCGAGCGCCGCGAACGTACCGGTCAACGAAAGTGACGTGCCCGTCTGTGCCCTGATAAACGTTGAAACGCCGGCGAGTTCGATCAGATCGTTGGCAAGTGTCGCGCCGCCTGTAGACCGGAACACGCTATCGCCGGCGAACGTGATGTCTCCCGTTCCGAACGCAGCGGCGCCAAACGAAACTGTGCCTTGATTGATTTGCGTTCCGCCCGACCAGTTGTTGGTCGCATCAGACAGCTTCAGCGTGCCGAGGCCGGATTTGGTTAGCAGTCCCGTTCCAGTAATCTGCGCCTGAACGTCGAGGGTCGTGTTGGTTCCGGTCGTCGCGATCAACGTTGCCGCATTGAGCTGCAGCGTCAGCGAAGACGCCAGCACGCTTGCCTGTAGATTGGAGGTCGACGTTACGCTGATGATCGCACCGCCGGCCTTGTTCATGATGAGCGAGCCGTGTTCGAGACTGTAATTCTCGATGGCGGAACTCGCCAGGTTCAAGGTGCCGACCGTGAACGGACCTTGAACCGCCAGGTCGATGTGATGCGTGACGCTGACGCCTAGATTAGTGAAATCCGCTGTAGCACCGATTGCGTCAGGCACGCCGCCAGTCCAAAATGCAGCGTTGGACCACGCGCCACCTGCAAGACCATTCCAAACCGACATGCTGACCCCCGCCAAAACTGATTCTCAATTGAAGCAGACGTTTTCCTGAGTCCTTGCGCCTGGACGCAGTCTTGGAATCCGACGCTACTCAGGGCCAGGGCGTCTTGAATTGACGCGCTCTGGAACCTGCCTTGTGCCGCCCACTAGGCCTGGCGTGTTGCAATGTCGTCACCCGAAAGAATGAGGTCTCAGAAATCCTTCGGCTTGCGTTGAGCTTTTCAGGGCCATGCTGGTATAGGCAGGGCGTGCGGTATCCCTGACTGACAAAAAGGGAAGGCTCTGTTGGGCAGGGGCAAATGTACAGGCTGAGCAACGAGTTGCTTTCGTCGATCATCGGCGACATCTACGATAGCGCACTCAATTCGGAGTTCTGGACCGTCGTCATGGTCCGACTCACGGAGGCCGTGGACGCCGCCTATTCAACCATCGCGCTGGCTGATCCCGGCGATCAGTATGGCCGTTTCGCGGCCCAATCGCCTTGGGATGCGGAGCAAATGCGGGTTCTGCAGCAGGACTACGGCTTCGAGGACATTCCAGGTCTGAACGCCGTGGTCGTCGGCGACATCGACACACCGTTGTCGACATTGTCGAGCATGACTGAAGCCGAACTTCACCAGTCACCTTTCTACCGGAACTGGGCTGGCCCGCAGGGCTTGCGCGAGGGCTGCATCACCAAATTCGTGCACACCTCGGATCGGATCGGCCTCGTGAGCTTCACGACACGCGCGAGCAGGGGTGCCGTCACTGCGGAGGAGCAGCGCTTTATGGCGCTGCTTTCTCCTCATTTGCGCCGCGCTTCGCTGATCGGCGACCTGCTCGATCAGGCGCGCGTGACCGCCAGTCTCTATCGCGCGACGCTCGACAATCTTGCAACCGCCGTCGTTCTTACCAGCGCGGATGGCGCGATCCTTTATGTGAACGGCCGTGCCGAGGCGATGCTTTCGACACAGCACCCCATCTTTTCCAGAAACGGCATCCTCCAGGCACAAAATCCGATAACGGGCCGCGCCCTGCTGGAAGCGATATCGGGAGCCGCTGATGCCGATGCCTCGCTTGGCGCGCGCGGCATCGGCTTGCCCTTGTCCGCGGCCGGCCAGCCCCCAGCCGTTGCCTATGTGCTGCCTTTGACCGAGGGGACCGCGCGCGCGGCTTTCCGTCCCGCATGCGCCGCCGTCTTCATCTCGACGACAACCTCGGCCGCGCCGCCCTCAGAGGCGGTGCTGACGACACTGTTCGATCTCACACCGGCGGAAGTGCGGGTTTTGCTGGCCGTGGGTGGCGGACTGACCACGCAGAAGAGTGCGCTGTCGCTCGGGGTCGGTGAGAACACGATCAAGACCCACCTTGGCCGCATCTATGCCAAGACCAACACGACGCGGCAGGCGGACCTCGTCAAGCTAGTCTCCGATATTGGTGTGCCGCTCAGTCCGGGAGCCGTCCCATTGAACATCGCATGACGGTTGGCGATAACGCGGCCGCTGCCTCGGGGGCGGGCGCCGCCTTCATCGGTGCTCTGCTGGCCAAGGGGTAATGATCACCTTGGCGGCCGGATCGCCGATGCCGCCAACCAAGCTGAGTTCAAGACTTCGAACCCTATGATTTTTTCGAACGCAAGCTTGTGGATATCCTGCGCAAGGGACTGGTGATGCGCCAGCTTGTGGACTGATACAAGGCCGCGATTTGCATTCGGCATGCTTGCAGCGCCTGTTCGATCTCGTCCTTCTCGTTTCCTGTATCCGAAGCGGCGCTCCGTAGCTCGGCGTTGCGTTGGTGAGCCAGATCGAGCGCGGTGCGCAGCCTCGCGATTTCCGGCTGCAACGCAGCTTCCTTGTCGAACGCGTCCGAAGCGGCCCTCCGTAGCTCGGAATTGCCTTGCTGAGCCAACTGCAGCTCATTGTGCAGCCGCGAGATCTCAGACCGCAGCTTCGCCTTCTCGGCCTCGGCGCTTGCCAGCATCGGGCGGGTCGTTTGGACGTCCTCCCAGGCAAGCCGTGCCACCAGATCACCGACCACGCGGCGCATCTGCGCGCTCCAGGCCGCAGGGTCGACGCGCATCAGGCGCGAGTACTCATATTGTTCGTTGCTGCCGTTCGGTATCCAGACGCGCAAGGCTGAAGGCCACCAGCCTGCTCCGTCCGCGATATCAAGAAAAATGGCCAGTTGCCCCGCCTGTGAGTGACGCGAATTTTTCCATTTGGCGCTGAAATGCAGGACGGTTGGGACGCGGCAATAGGTGAGGGGATTGCGCGGGTTCTCGCGCATGATTCGCCGCCACAATTGCCAATCCCCGCCCGATGCGACGTCTTCCGGCCAGACATCGCGCGACGGCAGGCAATCAGCACGATACAGGAAGCAACTGGCGGGTATCGTGTTGCCGACCTCGGTGAACACCCTGAACTCGTCGGCCAGCTCCAGATTGGTCAGGAAGGGTGCTGCGATGCCATCGGTGGAAACCCACAGCGCCTGGCTGTAGGCGATGGCAGCCCCACCCTTGAGGCCATCCGCTAGGATTTCAAGATGATCCGGAAACAGCAGGTCGTCGTCGGCCGCAAAGCCGATCAGGTCGCCGCGGGCCTCGCGCAGCGCGATATTGCGGTTGGCGTAGCCATAGCTCGGCGCCTTGGGCAAATCGAAGAAGCGGATGCGGGCGTCCTGAAAGGCGTCGACCACCTCGGCCGTGCCGGGCGAGCAGCCGTCGCCGACGACCAGGAGCTCAAAGTCCTCGACGGTCTGATCCAGCACCGATTGGATGGCCAGACCGATGACGTCGACGCGGGAATGCGTCGGCATCAGGATGGAAAAGCGAGGCTTGCTCACCATCCCTTCGCGCTGCCGAAATCATAGGGGATGAGATCGGTGTCGATGGGCAGCCGGTACTTGTCGGGATTTGAGTGATCGTACTGTATCGTTGGAAAATTGATGACCACCACTTCGGACGTTCCGATGTTTCGGTCGGCATGCCAGACAAATTTTGGAATATTGACCAGGCGTGGACGATTGCCGGAGAGGTAAACCTTCGAAATCTTGCCATATGTGCTGGATTCGGGGCGAGGGTCATAAAGAACCAGTTCCAGCTCGCCGCTGACCACAAAGTAGCGATCCTCATGCAGCTTGTGCAGGCCCCAGCCCTTCACCAGTCCGGGGCGAATTGTGAAGATGTAGGAGAAGACCAGCGGGTCGGCGTGCCAGCCCCAGCGCGGGTCGTAGACCTCCGTGACGCTACCACGGTCATCATTGTGCCGGATGCTGTCGAAAAACGTCATGCCGTCTACCAGGGGCGCAATGCTGAGCCGCTGCTCGTCAAGAGTCCGTTGATCCCGCTGAGCTGCGGCAAGTGTGGATTCGAGAATATTTGGGCGGATCCCGGAATGATCGCTCATGAACAAAGCCCCCGTTATTTTGATCGAGTCGTCGGATCGGACTAACTCCCACAATTTTCGCGGGATGTCCTGACCGGGCCACTAGCTTCGCATCGCGACGACGACTTTTTTTTGGCGCTGTGCAAAGTTCTGAGCGCGTGGAGCGGCCAGACTTGCCGTTGCAAGCGTGTCAGTTGATCGGAATCTGGATCGGGTGTCGTCTGCGCCGGTATTTCGAATATCCGGCCAAGCCAGTGCCGTTGGGACGGGTTGCAAGAAACAGGGGATGCCGCCCGTGAAGGTATTCAACATCCGTGCGGAGGCAGCCTGCAAGCCGAGGCGCCACCTTCAAAACTCAGACCGGAAAAGGATCCAATCTGCTCTTTCGAGAAAGCATTTCGACAATCAACGTCAACATTTCTCCAAAGCCAAGGGCTTGATACCCTTAGGAGAAATGGCGCGAGTGACGGGGCTCGAACCCGCGACCTCCGGCGTGACAGGCCGGCACTCTAACCAACTGAGCTACACCCGCGCATTGACGAGCACGTGTCAGCCGTGTTCGTCGTTGGGGCGCTGGATAAGGGGTTCGCCACCGGGTGTCAAGCGTAGCAAGACAGCATAACAGCAAACAGGAGAAGGTTTTTTGACAGCCGACGTTTTGTTGGCAAAACCAGCCTCCAACCAGGGCATCCCCGGCTCATTTGGCCTTGCGAAGCCGACCTCGACCGCTTAAAGGTCCGGCCCGGAGCGGGCGATTAGCTCAGTTGGTAGAGCGCTTCGTTTACACCGAAGATGTCGGCGGTTCGAGCCCGTCATCGCCCACCAGATTTCTTCAATCAAAAGCCCTGTGGCGCCGGCACTCCCCGGAGCCAGCAACCGCATAGTCCTTGCTGGGGTCGAGAGCCCGTCACACAGTCCTGATGTGGCGGGCCCATGTAGCGTTCCTCACACCACCACGAAATCCGCGTTTGTCAGCGCCAGGTTTGCGGCCAGAGTGGCGAAATGGATTGAGCCGCCTGCCGCACTGCCGTTGCTGTCATAGGTGAGCCAGCCAGTGTCGGTCTCGTAGATGATGTGGTCGTTGCCATCGCCGGCAAGCCCGGTGGTGTTCTTGACGAACTGCGCGGCCGTCAGCGTGCCATTGCCGCCAAGCGCTGCAAAGATCGCATTGTCGAGCTGGATGGTATCCTCGACCACCGAGAAGTCGGTGATGTGGTCGACATTGGTCGAAGCGTTGAGCGCCGTGGTGAAGACGAAGATGTCCTGGCCGGTGCTGCCGGACAGCGTGTCGTTGCCGCCAAGCCCGTTGATGACATTCGCGCCCGAATTACCGGTGATGATGTTGGCAGTCGAATTGCCGGTGCCATTGATGTTGCCGGTGCTTCTCAGCGCCAGGTTCTCTAGTTCCTGGCCGGACAGGTTGAAGCTGACATAGGCCTGGACATTGTCGGTGCCCTGGCTATTCGCTTCGATGACATGGTCACCGGCATTGTCGACATAGTAGGTGTCGTTGCCGATGCCGCCTTGCAGGGTGTCGGCGCCTTCCTTGCCGTCCAGCGTATCGTTGCCGCCAAGGCCGATCAGGATGTTGACGCCCGAATTGCCGGTGATGACGTTGGCAATGGAATTGCCGGTGCCGTTGATCGAGGCGCCGGTCCGCAGCGCCAGGTTCTCCAACTCCTGACCGGAGAGGTTGAAGGAGATGGTGCTCTGCACGTTGTCGATGCCCTGGCCATTCAGTTCGATGACATGGTCACCGGCATTGTCGACCCAATAGGTGTCATCGCCGGTGCCGCCGCTCATCAGATCGGCGCCGGCGCCACCGTTGAGCGTATCGTTATGGGCTCCACCAAACAGCTTGTCGCTGCCGGCGCCACCGTCGAGCATGTCGTTGCCGGCATCGCCGCTGATCGTATCGTCACCACCAAGACCCGAGAGCGTGTCGGCGCTGGTGCCGCCGTTGATGTGGTCTGCGAAGACATTGCTGCCCTGCCAGATGTCCTTGCCGGCCGTGCCGACGAAGATGGTCGGGTCGAAGATCTGGGCGCGGACGCAGCTGCCGCTGCCATCGCCGGTATCACTGGACTCCCAGGTGGCCACGAAACGGCCATCGGCCAGCGCCGTGGTTGCCGAGTTATACTGAGGGCCAGTTGTCGTCGAATTGACGATGAAGTCGCTGCCGGCCGCTGAACCGTCGGCGTTGTAAAGGTGGGCGCGGATGCAGCTGCCGTCGCCGTCGCCGGTATCACTGGACTGCCAGGAGGCCACGAAGCGGCCATCGGCCAGCACAGTGATCGCGGGGTTATACTGATTACCCGCTGCCGTCGAATTGACGATGAAGTCGCTGCCGGCCGCTGAGCCGTTGGCGTTGTAGATGCGGGCGCGGATGCAGCTGCCTTCGCCGTCGCTGCCATCATTGGACTGCCAGGTGGCCACGAAGCGGCCATCAGCCAGAGCCGTGATCGTGGGGCTATACGGATCACCCACCGTCGTCGAATTGACGATGAAATCGCTGCCGGCCGCTGAACCGTTGGCGTCGTAGATGCGGGCGCGGATGCAATTGCCGTCGCCGTCGCTGGTTTCGTGGGACTCCCACGTGGTCACGAAGCGGCCATCGGCCAGCGCCGTGATCGCAGGGCTAGCCTGATCGCTCGTTGTTGTCGAATTGACGATGAAGTCGCTGCCGGCCGCTGAACCGTCGGCGTTGTAGATGTGGGCGCGGATGCAGCTGTTGCTCCCGTCGCCGGCGTCGTAGGACTGCCAGGTGGCCACGAAGCGGCCATCGGCCAGCGCCGTGATTGCGGGGCTGGACTGATAGCCAGTTGCTGTCGAGTTGACGATGAAGTCGCTGCCGCCCGCACTGCCATCAGCGTTGTAGACGCGGGCGCGGATGCAATAGCCATCGCCGTCGCCGGTGTCACCGGACTGCCAGGTGGCCACGAAGCGGCCATCGGCCAGCGCCGTGATCGCGGGGTTAGATTGATCGCTCGTTGCTGTCGAATTGACGATGAAGTCGCTGCCGGCCGCTGAACCGTCAGCGTTATAGATGTGGGCACGGATGCAGCTGCCAGCGCCGTCGCCGGTATCAGTGGACTGCCAGGTGGCCACGAAGCGGCCGTCGGCCAGCGCTGTGATCACGGGGCTGTACTGACTGTTTGTTGTCGTCGAATTGACGATGAAGTCCTGTCCGATGCGTCCGATAGGCATGGCTTGTTCCCTTTCGCTGCCGGCGCGGTGGAAAATGGCCAGCAGCTGGCGTCGCGTACTGGCATGAACGGAATTCGGTGAGCGCGGTGAAGATCGTTACAAGGTGCGTTGTTGGGACTGCGCACAAGCTGCGTTCAGATCACCACGAAATCGGCGTTGGTGAGCGCGAGGTTGGCGGCCAGTGTGGCGAAATGGGTTGAGCCGCCAGCGGCACTGCCGTTGCTGTCATAATAGAGCCAGCCGGTATCCGTCTCATAGATGATATGGTCGTTGCCGTCGCCGGCAAGGCCAGTCGTGTTCTTGACGAACTGGTCGGCGGTCAGCGTGCCATTGCCGCCAAGTGCGGCAAAGATCGCATTGTCGAGGTGGATGGTGTCTTCGACCACTGAGAAGTCGGTGATGTGGTCGACATTGGTCGACGCGTTGAGCGCCGTGGTGAAGACGAAACTGTCGTTGCCGGTGCTGCCGGACAGCGTGTCATTGCCGAGCAGGCCGTTGATGACGTTGTTGCCGGAATTGC
>NZ_JBFUEQ010000016.1:0-85776 GCF_056403835.1 Mesorhizobium sp. P2_E6 | reverse complement strand
GCTGTAAAGGGTCTGCCCGGTCTGGAGGTCGCGATAGGCAACGCGGTTGTGCAGGACGTGTTCTGCAATCGGCGTGCCGTTGGCCTGGATGATGGCGCGCAGTTCCGTCAGGGCTCGCGCCCTGCCATCGATGATGGTCTGCTTGGTCAGCACGAATATCGCAGGCAGCGGTCTACCCCGGCTCTCGACCGCCAGCGGAATGTAGTGGTCGGTGATCTGGATGGCGGCGGTCACATCGTCGAGGGCAAAATAGACCGGCACGACGACAATATCGGCCGCGAAGAGTCCGGCCATGAGGTTGTCATTCGTGGTGCCTTCCGTATCGATCAAGACGACGGAGCGCTCACCGTTGTGAGTGGCTGCGGCGTCGAGGATTTCCTGCGGGGTCATCGCGCTTACCAGCTGGAGCCTGTCAGGACGATTGCCAGCTTCGCCCAGCATCTGGAACCAGCGGTTCATATTCTGCCGCCGGTCGCCGTCGATAAGAGTGACCGAATAGCCCCTATGCAGCGCGACGGATGCGAGGGCACGCAGCATCGTCGATTTGCCAGTGCCGCCCTTGGGGATCGCAGCCGAGATGATCATGGGGGCCTCCTTCCGGCGTTGTCTCCTTGTCTCCATGTTAACATGGAGACAAGTCATCATGGACACATGAAGCAAAATCACGGTCGAAACATCATGACATAGTCGACGGGGAAGCCTGGTTTGGCAACCCAGGCGCGCACAGATAAGGGCTCGCTAAGATGCAGTTTTTGCGCAGCTGCTTTCGTCAGAAAAGAAGGTCCGGTGGCCCATCGACTGCGCATTTCCGACTAAGCTTTGCCGGCTGCGGACAGGGCCCGATGTACCCATGTTAACATGGATACAAGTCGCCAACGCATCATAGACACATCGCATCAAATCACGATGGGAACATTTCGCCCGCGCTGCTGCAAGGCGCGCCCATAATTTTCCTTTCTCCTCATCACTTCTTATTGGCAGGATAGCCTATTTTGTGATACACACAAAATAGGCGGCGCGGCCCTGGTGGGCCTTAGCGCCCGCAACCGGGCTTGAGAGATGGATGCAGACGTCCAGAAAGCAGCGGTAAAGAACGCGTCACGGCGCTACGGCGAGGTGACCCACATCCGGTTTTCGGCTGACGAGCTGGCTAACCTCAAAGCCATTGCGGAGCGGGACGGCGTGACCGTCAGCGAGGTCGTCCGGCGTCTCGTGCGGGCAGAGGCCGGGTATCTGCCTATCGCGTCAGAGGCGTTGCGGCCGGCGATCGTGGATATGACCGATCAGCTGCGGCGCGTCGGCATCAACTTCAATCAGGCGATGCGCGCCATGAACGACGGGCGGGTTGCCCGTGATGAGGATCTTGAGCAGGCTTTGATGGCGGTAGGCGACCTCGTGCGGCAGTTCCGCGAGGAACTGAAGGCGATGACTGGCGGGTCTCGCAAAGCGAGGGAAGCCAGGCCATGAGCGCTCGTCTTGCTGGCTACGCGGCCGAAATCGAACGCTATCTGCGGGGCGAGTCCGGCGTGAAGCGTGAGGAGCTGGACGACCACAAGTCCGTGACGGGCGCCGGACGCGCGGCCGGTGAATTCCAGGCGATGAAGAGTTATAAGCGGACCGGTGGCGGCGGACGCCTTGGGCAAGGACAAGCCGGCTCGACGCTAGGTGGAGGCAGGAACGCCTCTCGTTCGTTGGCGGGAGGGACAGGACTGGCGGGGAGCTCCATGTCCAAGAGGGCACCGAAGTCCACTGCTGCTGCGAGCTCGCCCAAGGTCGCTAGCGCGCCGATCATGGTCTATGGCGCCACGCTCGCCGGTTTCCGCCCGGAAGAAGAGGAGGAAGACTGGAAGCGGCGCGGCGGCGGCGGCCGTGGTGCGGGTGGCGCGAGCGCTACAGGGCGAGCGGCGCGGACGGGCTATCAGGCGCGGGCCGTGGCGRCACGGGCAGGGTATGCGGCGGGCGCGCAGCCTGCCGTGTTCAAGGTCATGCCCAATCCTCCGTCGACCAAGGAAGCCGCTGCCCGACTTCTCAATTACATCGGGAAGCGCGAGGACGAAAAAGGCGAGAAACACGACATCGAGATTTTTGACGAGGACGGGCAGGTCCTGGCGACAGGCGGCGCACGAAAGGCGTTCCTGGAAACGCATTGCGAGACGTTCGAGCCGCCCCTGGAAAACACCAATTTTCTGGAGGTTCGTTTCGAGCTCGCCGGCGAGGTCACCGATGCCGCCTTGAGCGAAGCGTTGAACAAGGCCTTCGGTGCAAAACCGTTCATCTATGCTCAGGACGGTCAGACGGTGGAGGCTTACGCGCACACGGATGAGCGGGCCGGACCGCTTGCCAGAGTCCTGGCCGGTGGTCGGGAGAATTCGCGCAGCAAGGCGCTCGACAAGATCGAGGCGCGCTTGTCTGAGGCGATGAGCGCGGCGGGGGTGGTAGCTAACGCAGAGGTAACGGCGGCCGTCAGCCGTGAACCCAAAGCGAAATACTTTTTGCAAAAGTTCATCCGTACAAACAAAGACGTCCGCACTGCGAACGGCGAGCCAATCCGGGGCGCGAGGAACCCCGCCAAGGTGGCGGCCTCGGTCTATGAACAATGGCGCCCGCAGTTTTCGGGGCGTGAACGCCGCAA
Organism: Mesorhizobium sp. P2_E6; assembly: GCF_056403835.1. Lineage (NCBI taxonomy): Bacteria > Pseudomonadati > Pseudomonadota > Alphaproteobacteria > Hyphomicrobiales > Phyllobacteriaceae > Mesorhizobium > Mesorhizobium sp. P2_E6. The sequence continues at coordinate 83,144 of NZ_JBFUEQ010000016.1, read as the reverse complement.
TGCCTATCACCTGCTTTTCTCGGCAAGAGCCGGCACCGATGCCAACGCCGTCATGGCCGCGGCGCGCGCCGTGCTCGAGGAGCGCGCGCCAGGATACAAATTCGTCCTGGCTCATCACAAGGACACCAAGCACGTCCATATCCACGCGATGGTGCAGGCGCGCTCTGCCGACGGCGAACGCCTGAAATTCTACAAGCCAGATCTGGTCGCCTGGCGCGAGACTTTTGCGGAGAAAGCACGCGAGAACGGCATTGCGATGGTAGCGACGCGGCGCATGGACCATGCAATGACGCGGCCATTCACGAAGGAGCATGCCGGAGCCTACAGCCGTGCCCAGAGCGATCCGCGCTACCAGGTCAGCGCCCGGACGATCGAGCGGGTGGAGGCCAAGCGGCAACGCCGTTTGGATGGACAATCGCTTGTCGTGAACGGCGATGCAATCGCTGTCGCATGGCAAAAGACTGTGACGACGATGCGGACCGSGGGTGTAGTCGGTCAGGCTCTCACGGCAGCGGAGTCGATCGGCAACAATTTTCTGCAGTTCCGTCGCGATCGGGCAGGGGAGGGGCAGCCAGGGCCTGCCGCGGGGCGCGGAGCTGATCAATCGGGGCAGAAGTCTTTCCTGTCCCATCCCGGTATGAGAGAATTGAATGCACTGATAGGAGATTTGAACATGGCGCAAACCCCCTTGGAAATGCGGCGTCAGATGGCCCGCGTCAATCAGGCTCTGGACAACATGCGGGAGACGCTGCCACCGGCGCAGCAAGGACAGTTCGAACAGTATCGTGAAGAGGTCAACGACAAGATGCACGACCGTCTCGCGCGGCTGCAATTCGAGCGGCAGCAGCAGCGTCGTGGCGGTGGCGGTGGCGAGCCGATCGCCCAWCGCGAGGCGCGAGGGCGAGACCTTCTAACCCGGGACGATCGCCGCGAGCCTGAGCAGCCGCGCACAGGCACCAAGCAAGAGATGAGACCCAAGCAGAAGGACGCCAATCAACAGAAGGCACGGCAGTCGGAAGAGCAGGACCGCAAGACACAGCGCTCAAACGATAACGATTACGAGCGCTGAGCAAAGATCGCTTGCCGGCCCTTTAAGGCGCGGGAGAGTGCAGGGAAATGTCGCCGAGGCTCGTTCGTGCGTCGGAGGTTCAGGATCAAGAGCCACGCATCTCATTGCGAGGAAGATATTGAAATCCGCTAACCTGCCGCATCGCGGGTGATCAGATGCTGGTCCCGTTTCCGGCGAGCCGAAGGATCTGTCTCTCAAAATCAGGTTGCGTCTACCTTCCGGACGTAGCGCAATATCGATGTGTTTCAATAAGTTAGGAGTATGCCGCTTCTCAATTCTCGCTCTTTCGGCTTTTGCCTAGGTATAAGAGCGGCGAGAGATCAATGAGTTAGTGCTTTGCGGGTGTGGTGAAACTGGTAGACGCGCTGGATTCAAAATCCAGTTCCGAAAGGAGTGTCGGTTCGAGCCCGACCACCCGCACCACTTCTTAGAATCAATGGCATTCGACAGTCAGGACGTTTGAATCCACTCGGGGTACCCAAGCCTCGATAACTTCTCATGCGCCCCTCCGAAGTCGAATGCCCTGCGGTCCAATCGCGGAGGGTGCGCCAACATTCTTCAAAGCGTCTAACTACGAATCTTGGGGTCAGGAGTTCGAAACTCTTTCGGGCGCACCATTCCAACAAATTACAATCGTTGATATTTTTGGCCTTTCTGGCTTCTCTGGCTTCTCTGGTGGAAGCAGAAGAAGCCCATACTATCGTGCTGGCGGTGGGCACCGTGAGCGGCTGGCGGCCGACCTTGACGGGAACCGGGGGCCGGATTGGGGCCCTGCGGAAGGCAGCGAAGATACGACGTCTGAGCGCGCGCGCCATTGCCGCAACCCCGTCAGAGACCCTTACACTGGGCGGACGAGGTCGCGTGAGCACGTCTTTCCGTTCTGGGCTCTCAAAGGACTTGAAGCCGTTCGCAACCTGATTGAGTTCTCTCGCATACAGGCCAGCAGTAGGAACGGCCTGACTGCTCATTTAGTGAGCAGACCTCCACCCCAGAGAAATTACCTGTCCCAACACGACTACGACCTCACAATCCAGTATGATACAGACCCGTGCCGCGCCAAGCGAACCACCTTCAGGCTGCAGTTGTTAAGGTCGAGGGAAAGCACCCGGCTACAAGAGGAGGAACGATGACAAAACCGAACGCTTGGAGGCGCCTTGTAGACGAACCGCATGCGATGACAGTGATTGACGTGCAGCCCATTGGGGTGGCGGACGAAACCGTGCGAGTGGTTGTCTACACACGAGACGTTTACCACGGGGTGGCTGCGCTTGCAGCTCTGCGATTTGCAATTACTGAGGTCATTCAGGGGGTCGCGGAAGGCACCCTGTGTGGTGCTCAAGATCAGAACGGCCACCTCGAATATGAATGGCAGTCGCCCATGGCGAATGCGACAACTCGGAGTCACCTGGAACGGTAGTCGGTGCTACGTGGTGGCGGCGACGTCCCCATTCGGCCAGACAACTCCAATCCGCCATAATTCGCTTCGCTCGCGGCCAATGCTTCCAGCGCCTCTGGCAGGCGAGCCGCTGGCGTGGTGGCCGCGTTGGGCGATGTCGCATAGAGGCCAATCACATTGGCCGTCATGCCGCACTAAGCGTCACGCCGACGCGACCGGCCCGGTTCGCAGTGCTTGCAGCGTCCCTTAATCTCGATGTGGTCGCGTTCAGTCATGCCTCTTTCCAGCAAATTCCGGGTTCGGACCGCGCGTCCCTCTTGCCTGCTCCCGAGCATTGCCATATCGATTTGTCCTACAAATAGGGAGGCCTTGATGTCTGGCGCCGCGACAGCCAAGAAAAAGTTTCGCTCGCAGGAGTGGTTTGACAATCCGGACGACCCGGGGATGACGGCGCTCTATCTCGAGCGCTACCTCAATTACGGTCTGACGCGCGCCGAACTGATGTCCGGCAAGCCGCTGATCGGTATTGCCCAGACCGGCTCGGATCTCTCGCCTTGCAACCGCCACCATATCGAACTGGCCAAGCGCGTGCGCGAAGGCATTGTGTCGGCGGGTGGCATCCCGTTCGAATTCCCCTGTCATCCGATCCAGGAGACGGGCAAGCGCCCGACCGCCGCGCTTGATCGCAACCTTGCCTATCTCAGCCTGGTAGAAGTGCTATACGGCTATCCGCTGGACGGCGTCGTCCTCACCATCGGCTGCGACAAGACAACGCCGGCCTTGCTAATGGCGGCAGCCACCGTCAACATTCCCGCCATCGCCCTGTCGGTCGGCCCCATGCTGAATGGCTGGCACAAGGGCAAGCGCACCGGCTCCGGCACGATAGTCTGGGAATCGCGCGAGCGCCTGGCCGCCGGCGAGATTGCCTATGACGAATTCATGGACATCGTCGCCTCCTCGGCGCCGTCCACCGGCTATTGCAACACCATGGGCACTGCCACGACGATGAATTCGCTGGCGGAAGCAATTGGCATGGAACTCCCTGGCGGCGCTGCCATCCCGGCGCCGTATCGCGAGCGTGGCCAGATTTCCTATGAGACGGGGAAACGCATCGTCGAGATGGTGCATGAGGATATGAAGCCGTCCGACATCATGACGAGAGAGGCTTTCGAGAACGCCATCGTCGTCAATTCGGCCATTGGCGGCTCGACCAACGCGCCTATCCATCTCAACGCTATCGCCCGCCACCTTGGCATCAAGCTCGACAATGACGATTGGCAGGCGGTCGGCCACAAGATCCCGCTGCTGCTGAATTTGCAACCGGCCGGCGAGTATCTCGGCGAGGATTATCACCATGCCGGCGGAGTGCCGGCGGTTGTGGCCGAATTGATGAAGGCCGGGCTGCTGCCCTATCCCGAGGCCATGACCGTCAACGGCAAAACGATCGGCAACAATTGCAGCGGCGCCGTCAACGAAAACGTCGACGTCATCCGCACCGTCGCCGAGCCGTTGGTCAAGGAAGCGGGCTTCATCAACCTGAAGGGGAATTTGTTCGATTCGGCCATCATGAAGACCAGCGTCATCTCCAAGGAGTTCCGCGACCGCTATTTGTCGAACCCGAAGGATCCTGAGGCCTTCGAAGGCAAGGCCGTGGTCTTCGACGGGCCGGAAGATTACCACGCCCGCATCGACGATCCGGCCGAGAACATCGATGAGTTCGCCATCCTGTTCATGCGCGGAGCAGGGCCGGTCGGTTATCCCGGCGGGGCTGAAGTGGTCAACATGCAGCCGCCGGCCTACCTCATCAAACGCGGCATCCACTCGCTGCCTTGCGTTGGCGATGGCCGTCAGTCAGGCACGTCGGGCACGCCTTCGATCCTCAATGCCTCGCCGGAAGCGGCGATCGGCGGCGGGCTGGCGCTGCTCAAAGCCGGCGACCGCGTCCGCATCGATCTGCGCAATGGCACTGCCGACATGCTCGTCACCGACGATGAGATTGCTCGCCGCCGCGCAAAGCTGCAGAACAATGGCGGCTATCACTCCCCCAAGCACCAGACGCCGTGGCAGGAAATCCAGCGCGGCATGGTTGACCAGCTCGCAGACGGCATGGTGCTAAGGCCAGCAGTAAAATACCAGGATGTGGCACACACCAGCGGTGTCCCGAGGAATAATCACTGAACAGGGCTGCGGTGCCTTGCGTATACGCCGAGACCGCCGGCTTGATCTCGATCAAGCCGGCATGAGCGTCGTTGCTATTGCACCCCGTGTCTGGATGTAGCTTTGGCGTTCCTTTAGCGTGCTGGYGGTGAGGGTTGTCGCCGCAGCGTTGTAAAAGGCTGGCAGGCTGCGTCTGCAGCGCGGCGTGTACCGACCTGGCTCAACACGAACGCGCGCGATGCGCCGGACCGGTCAGATGGGGTCGGTGGCCGTTCATTAGATCACGCTCGCTACCTTCAAGACGCATCTTCGCGTTGGATCAGGCGCGTCGTTCCCAACCGTTGGTGCCCAGATGCTCCTGGGGGGTGAAGCGGATCTTGTATTGCATCTTGCGGGAGCCTTCGACCCAATACCCGAGATAGACATAGGGCAGCTTCAAAGCTTGCGCCCGATTGATGTGATCAAGGATCATGAGCGTTCCGAGCGACGTGCCTCCGTCATGGGGATCGTAGAAGGAATAGACCATCGACAGACCGTCAGTCATGACGTCGGTCAGCGCGGCAGCAACGAGCACGCCGTCGCTGGTGTAGCCCGTCAGCGGGCCCGGTCTGGGGCGCCGGTATTCAATTACCTGTGTATTAACGTGCGTATCTTCGACCATCATCGCATATTCGAGGATGCCCATGTCGGACATTCCACCTGCACGATGCCGCGCGTCCACATAACGTCGGAAGAGCGTAAATTGCTCGGTTGATGCCTGAGCCTTGTGGGCTGAACTGATGAGGTTCCTGTTGCGCAGCCAAACCCGTTGCATCGAGCGGGTCTTGTTGAATTCCTTGACAAGGATCCGCACCGATATGCATGCGTGACAGGTCTCGCAGGCTGGCCGATAGGCAATGTTCTGCGATCGCCGGAAGCCGCTTTGCGACAAGTGATCATTCAGTTCGGCTGCTTTCCCGTCGACAAGGTGCGCGAAAATCTTTCGCTCGAATTGGCTTTCCAGATACGGGCAGAGCGTCGGGGCGGTCAGATAGAACTGTGGCGAAGATTGTGCGCGGTGTGTCATTCGTCTTCTTTCAATGTGCTGGGCAGCATGGCCCTGCAATAGGAAAGGTCAACTGCCCTTTAAAGCGATTGGACCTTGGGCCGCCTTCAACATGGCAATTGTGGAATTCGCCGGGTAGGGCCTTGAGCCGCTTACCTTTACCTCGTGCGTTTGATTAGGTCACACCTATTGTCCTATTCCGCCTCTTTTACCGCCCCTTAAGCCATCGCGCGCATGCTTATCGTGCCGTTCAACTCCGAGCGATCAGCCAAGAATTTTGGAAATATATCTACTCCTGTCGGAAGCCGTGAGTGTCGCTGAAAGTCGAACTTTGCGGGTCGAACGAAGCGGTTTGATGGGGAGCGAGTGTGTGTACCGGAGTACCGAGTCATGAGACCACGTGGCAATCTTGTCGGACTGAGGCAGTTTCAGGTGAATGAGAAGCGGCGGCAGCTGCAGCAGCTCGACATGATGGTTGCCGATTTCGAACGAATGGCGCGAGAACTGGACTTCCAGATCAATGCTGAGGAAAATAAAGCCGGCATCTCCGACATCAACCATTTTGCTTATCCGACCTTCGCCAAGGCCGCCCGGCTGCGCCGAGACAACCTCAAGAATTCGCAATCGGACCTTCTGCGGCAGAGAACGGCAGCCGAGCCAGGCCTCACCGAGGCTGAAGCAGAGCTCTCCAAGGCGCAAATGCTGGAATCGCGCAGCGGCAGAGGCGATGGTCTCGAGCCCGGCAACCGAAGCGCCATAATCGGCTGAGCCGCACGGCTTCAGCGCGGCTCAATTCGCAACACCCGACTTTTACGCGCAAGCAGGCGCCCGGCATCTCCGTGCCCGCCCTAGCGAATTTGTCGCTAAGGCCAGAGCAAAGCCAAGTACGCCCTGCTTTTGGTAAGAATCAGCCTTATCGATCAATTTTGCGTGCCCGTGTGACATATCTTGACTGCTGCCTGAAGCATCATTATACAACGTTCATATTGCTTAACTACCTGTTGACGGGGGATGGCGTGATCACTTCTGCGCAAATGCGAGCTGCGCGGGCACTTCTGGGTATTGATCAGGTCAAACTGGCCGAATTGTCCGGGGTATCCATCGCTACCATTCAACGCATGGAGGCCAGCGATGGCAACGTGCGGGGCGTGGTCGACTCGCTGACCAAAGTCGTCGGAGCGCTCAATAGCGTGGGTGTCGATTTCGTCGGCGACCATGAGCGGAGTGATCGGGGTGGACGAGGCGTCCGCTTGCGTCATCCCGACGTGCTTCTTGGGAAAGCGCATTGAAAAACCGTCTTAGCGACGGCGACCGCCGACCCGTACGCCGACGTTGCCGCCGCCTTCAACTTGGGAAGGCTAACACCATGGACATGATAAACCCTCTCTCGCCGCCTTCGGCAGAGCCGACCTTTGTCGAGCTGTTCAGGCCGAAAATCATAGCCGTGCTGCGCGAGAGTTCTGGTCCGGCCAGCCTGTGTGCCGACTTGCTGGCCGGACTGACCGTCGCAATTGTCGCATGCCGCTGTCCATGGCGATTGCCATTGCCTCGGGCGCAACGCCAGTTTCGGAAGTTGCTTCTCAGAGCCTAGGACCGAAAAATGCGATTGGGGTATGCGCTTCTAAAAGTGACTGACGAAGATGGGGCAGCTCAGACCGCACGCCTGCTGAAGGCAGGGTGCGACCGGGTCTATGTTGAAAAGTCGTTCCGTCAACCCCGGCTGGTAACCCTGCTTGGGGACATCAAGTCAGGTGATGTTTTGGTGGTCGATGATCTTTCCAGGCTTGCCCCTACACCCGGCAGGCTGAGCATGGTGTTGGGATCGTTGCGCATTCTCGACGCCGGATTGGTGTCGATTGCAGATGAAATTGATACTGTCGACTGGCTACCCAACCAGGCAGCCCGGGTGTTCGAGGCTTTTGACCGCCTCGACCACGTTCGCAAGGCTAACAACGACGATTTCGACGACAAGCAGGTCGCGGCGGCGCGTGTGATGCTGTCGTCACAGACAATGTCGGTGCCCGAGGTAGCAGCGCAACTGGGGGTCAAGGAAAACGTGCTGCTTCAGAAGCTTGGCGCCAATTGGTTGGTTGCACAGGTTCTTATTTCGTCATTGCATCTGCTCTGATGGTGCACCGCCGGGAGTTCCCGCTAAAGTCTTTTTCAAAGCCTCGGCGGTGGTGTTGCCAAGGCGAAATCCGGCGATGACGCGTGCAGCGACATGCTCTCGTTCGGACGCGTCGGAGACGCGATGTTCGAGGGCAATACTCCTCCACGACCTGCTGCAGGATCGTCAGCTGTTCTGGACTGGCTGTATCAGGCATCAATTTCTCCAGTTTGGCTCTGCTAATGAACTCCATATGGGATAATTATGTCGATGGACGAGACACAGACAATCAACGAGCTTAAGCGAGCGATGCAATCGGTGCTCGAAGACCTTCGGGAATGCGAAGCGGCGCTTAACTATGGTGAAAGCAGTCGTGCGCGTGAGCGTATCATCGACACGATCGTCAGATTGGAAATCGTACTGCACGATGTCTACCGGAATCATCCTCGAACTTGATTCTATCATCGAGGCTCTCTTCTCTAGCGGGGCCCACAGTCATGTTTTTGCCAGCAATTCGGCAAGATGTAGCGCCACGGTTAGGTTTGATAAGCGCCACAGATGGGTGTGTTCTGCGGACCCATGGAGAGGCGACAACGTGTCAATTGCTAGCAATACCGCGGAAAACCTCAGACGGCTCTGTCGGTAAGCGCTGTATGCCGCGCGCTGCAGATAAATCGCACACAATTCGAGCGCCACCTCCAAGGGCAATCTGTTCCGAACAAAGCTACCGCCAAGCTGATCTGCGACTACTTCACCTGCGCCACAGGCAGTTGGAATGTTGGAATCAAAGGCTTCGAAACTCCCGGCAGGGTTCAAAAGCCTGTTCAGGCAGTTGATATGCCCGCCTTGCCCCGCAATCGCGGGCGGCACGTATTTCACCTACTTTTCGATCCCGAGTCGCGCCGACCTTCTGATGCGGTCGGTAACGTTTGTGCGGCGCGAAGCGGAGCGGGTCACATTCAGAAGAGTGACCGGAGGGCCTGAGCGCCGGGGATCGACACCTGTGCGTGGGCGCGGCAATCATTAGGGAGTGGCGATCTCACGCCTTAACTGGATTTATTTTCGCGGCATCAATCGCCGGCAGACGGGAGCCCCCTCGCTCCTCGCTGTATAACGGGCACCCATCTCGGAGCCGGTTCTAGCGGGTACGGCCATGCTATTGAGTATCCGGGCCAGCGGTTGTTTCCGTGGTCATGCGACAGGAGGTTGCCGACATCAGTCCAAGTCACGCCATCCGCATGGCTCACGTTGTCATGCTCGACGATCCGGATGCCGACCAACTCGTGGTCAGCCTCATCCAAGACGCTTAGCGGCGCTTTGAATGCTTGGTGGTCCCCACCTTAGCGATGGACTTGGCGATTTGGGTTGGATCGCGCGAGGCATAATTAGCCTTCTCAGCCGAGGATCTGTCCCTCGACGCAGGAGCGCCGCCTTCGTTTTCCCACCTGGCGAGACCCTGGCTCTCAATTGGGCAGCGTCGTCTGGTGATTTCTTCTTTAAGTCGCCCATGGGATCTAAATTGCGCGTCGCTCGGCGACATTTCAAGGAAGCGCCGATGAGAAATGCCACAGGAAGTATTAAGCCACCTGTCTTGCGAGCGCACATTTCGACCAAAGATCCGAAAGTGAATTGGCAAGATGGTCAATGTCAGCGTCCGTATGAAGCGGCGAAGGCGTGATGCGCAGTCTTTCCGTGCCACGCGGTACGGTGGGATAGTTGATCGGTTGCAGGTAGATCCCGTACCGATCAAGCAAGACGTCACTGATCCATTTGCATTTTATCGGATCGCCTACCATCACCGGCACAATGTGGCTTGGATTCGGCAGGCATTGAATGCCAATGTTGTTGAGCCGTCTGCGAACTTTTCTCACGCATTCCTGGTGGCGAGCCCGCTCTATGCTCGACGTCTTCAGATGACGGATCGAGGCCAGCGCGCCGGCCGCGACTGCCGGCGGGAGTGCTGTCGAGAAAATGAATCCGGAGGCGAATGAGCGGACAAAGTCGCAGACGACTGCGGACCCGGTGATGTAACCGCCCATAACGCCAAATGCCTTACCGAGTGTACCCTCGATGATCGTGACGCGGTTCATCAGCCCTTCACGCTCGGCGATGCCGCCGCCGTGGGGCCCGTAAAGGCCGACGGCATGGACCTCATCGAGGTAGGTCATCGCACCGTGCCTTTCAGCAACCGCGAGGATCTCGGCGAGCGGCGCAATATCGCCGTCCATCGAATAGACCGACTCAAAGACGATGATTTTCGGGCGCTCGTAGGGGTACTCGCAGAGAATGCGGTCAAGATCCTTCGGGTCGTTGTGCTTCCAGATCCGCTTCTCAGCCCTCGAATGGCGTATACCCTCTATGATCGAGGCGTKGTTGGCCTCATCGGAAAGGATCAGGCAGTCTGGTATATTGGCGCCTAGCGTTCCAAGGCGGCCCAGTTCGACACATAGCCGGAGGTAAAGAGGAGGGCGCCTTCCTTGCCATGCAGATCCGCAAGTTCCCGCTCGAGAAGGACATGATCACGGCAATTTCCGGAAATGTTGCGTGTGCCGCCAGCGCCGGCGCCGGATTTGTCGAGAGCCTCATGCATGGCACCAATCACCGTCGGGCTCTGCCCCATGCCCAAGTAGTCATTGGAACACCACACGGTTATATCGCGCTTCGAGCCACCGGCATGGCGCGTGGCGTGGGGAAAGGCGCCAGCGTGACGTTCAATTTCGGCAAAAACCCGATAGCGCCCTTCCTTTTGCAGGCCATCAAGCCTGGCTGCCAAGAGAACTTCGAAGTCCATAATCCTTCCTTTCACGAATTCTATGGAGTCTTGTTCATTCTCCCGCTGCGTTAGAAGGCCAATGGCTGGCCATTCTCGACACTGGATTTGCAGGAAACGGAATGGCGTTCGATCAGGTCAGGGTATTGGGCGGTGACTAACTGCAGGTCCGCGAGCTTTGTAAGGTGGATTGACCAGCCGCCCTCGACCGCAACTCCCCGCGCGTCGCCAGAGCCAAAATCGGTGAGGTAGCGGACCAGAGCAACAACATCTTGCACTCCGAGCTCGCGCCGTACCCTGACGACAAACCATTCGGCGGGTTGGCAATGCAGACCGGCTGGCGGATGGGAGTGATCGCTGGCGGTTTTTGCAGTGCCGAATGGTAGCATAGCGACTTCAGTCGCGTCACTTTCCTTGCCGGTGGTTATGCTGTCATCGAGTAAGTCAAAGTCCATCATGCGTCGGTGTATGCCTTCTTTGTGAACGGTCATCTTGTATCCAGGCCCGTCATCTCTCCATAGCGGGCTCAAAATTCCTGGCTGGGCGAGAGATGAAACGGGTCGATTCTTGAATCGTTTGGGGCTTCGTCTTTCATTTAGACTGCCGGTTCTGTTTGAATCGGCCTGTCTTTTGATCATCAAGCTTGTTAAGCAGATCGGCGGCGTCAGAGGCATCATCCTTGCTGAGGCCCACCATGACGCGGGAAGGCGTTTCTGTGGGCCGTTCAGGGCGATTGTCCAGAACGGACCAACTGCCACCTGTTGGCTCTTGATTTGGCGTATAGCGCCGCTTCATTGAGCGATCAGACCTCATGGCTTCCCCACTGCGTTCCTCGAACGCCCTTCTGCATAACCGGAATTGGGCTCCAGGCGATCATTGCAATCAATGAGTCCGGCCTGTTAACCCGACCGGGTGCGCCAGACGCACGCCTCGCCCCCCGTCATTACTGCGCTCATGATCCCCTATCATTTCAACGCCCTCTGCCTTGAATGCGCTTATGACTTTCATGAGCGTCTCGGCGACACCCCGTACGTCGCCTTCGCTGGCCTCCATGCGTTGAATGGTCGGCAGCGAAACGCCGGCACGTTCAGCCAGAGTTCTCTGGTCCATTCCAAGTAAGGCCCGCGCTGCTCGCATCTGCGAAGCGGTTATCATCTCTAAATTCTCCGGATCTGCGAATCCCTCGAAGACTACATTACGAAAAACCGCCCGCCGGGCGGCTGCAAGGCAACGGCTCTGGTAGCAAGTGGTCATCCGGGGGTGCCGCGTCCCAGCCGCGACAGCCAAAAAGCACTGAGCAACACGCCCTTAACCCGTGGCAGCAAAACGAGGATCAGCGCGATGACAATCAGCACCAATAATATCATCGTAACAACGAAATGAGATGTCAGAAGAGATTGAAACAAAAAATAGAGCGGGGCTGCAGCTATGCTTGCCAACAGGATTGTAAACCATGGCGCAGCGTCATCCGATTCAATATCACCAAAGCGCTCGCCGCACTCGGCGCAAATTTCTACTTGCTTCAGATATGCGCGATACAGTTTCCCCTGACCGCAATTTGGGCACCATCCCATGAAGCCCCGCCTAAGCGCGATTTGCAAGGTCGGGCGTGCAATTCTTGTACCACCGCTGTCCATCATGTTTCATGTATAAGACATGACCCTCAATGCTTCAACCCCGAGATATCTGTTATTCGACATGGACCATAGAATGATTTGAGTTGGGCGTTGCAGGGGCCGTAAGTGGCCCCTGCGTCTTCTTGATTCGCGGGCTTGCCATTAGAAAACGTCGGAGACCGGCCAGCCGCCGCGATCGGGCAGGAGGGCTTCGTTCGCTGCGATGGCGGTCATGTTAACGATGCCGCGGCTTGTGCAAGAGGGCGCCAAAATGTGTGCCGGTCTTTTTGGCCCCATCAGGATTGGCCCGATGGACAGCGCGTCATTCATTTCCTTGAGCAAGGTCATCGAAAGATTTGCAGCGTCAAGGTTCGGGAATATCAGCAGGTTTGCATCACCCTTCAATATGGTGTCGGGCACATAATGTTCACGCAGACGCTGATTTAGCGCAAGGTCACCCTGCATCTCGCCTTCGACGATTAGAGTAGGGTCAGCCACTCTCAGTTTGCCGTAGGCTTCGCGCATTTTGAGCGCGCTATCGCCATCGCGAGACCCAAAATCGGAATAGCTTAACAACGCCACGCGCGCGGTGATGCTGAAATGCCTGAGATGGTCTCTCGCGAGAAGCGTCATGCTAACGATCTCATCGGCACTTGGATTCATCGTCACGTAAGTGTCGGCAAGGAAAAGGACGCCCCGAGGCATGACGAGCATCGAGAGCGCTGAGGCCTCCTTCACGGGCTCCGCCAGCCCAATAATGGAGCGGATGTCGCGCAGGTGTTTGACGTAGCGTCCCTGCAGACCGCAGATCAGGCCATCGGCTTCGCCGCGTTTGACCGCGAGCGCGCCGATTACGGTGGTATTCGTGCGAACCATGGAACGTGCCGTCTCAGGCGCCACGCCGCTCCGTCCGACAAGAGAATGAAACAATGCGACATAGTCGCGGTAGCGCGGGTCGTCCTCAGGATTGATGATTTCAAAATCGCGTCCTGGTTCAAGCGTAAGGCCGAAACGTGCAATTCGCTGTTCGATCACGGCCGGCCGCCCGATAAGAATCGGGCGCGCGATGCGCTCTTCTAGGATCACCTGCGTCGCCCGAAGGACTCTTTCATCTTCGCCATCGGCAAAAACGATCCTCTTACCTTGGTTCCGCACACGGTCGATGATTGGCTTCATGACCAGGCCCGAGCGGAACACAAAACGGTTGAGGCTATCGTGGTACGCGTCGAAATCGGCGATCGGGCGTGTTGCGACGCCAGTCTCCATGGCTGCTCGCGCTACCGCCGGCGCGATCCTCAAGATCAGCCTCTGATCGAAGGGATCCGGGATGATGTGATCCTTTCCATAGATAGCCGGCTCACCCGATGGGGATGCCTCCAAGCCCGGTTCATGGGCCAGATTGGCAATCGCTTTCACCGCTGCAAGCTTCATCTCCTCGTTAATCGTTGTGGCGCCGACATCGAGTGCGCCGCGGAAGATGAAAGGGAAACAAAGGACGTTGTTGACCTGGTTGGAATAGTCAGAGCGCCCGGTGCAGATGATGGCATCAGGACGAACTGCTTTCGCTTCTTCGGGCATGATTTCAGGCGTTGGATTAGCAAGCGCCAGTACCAGCGGATTTTTGCCCATCGCCTTAAGCATTTCGGGCTTGAGAACGCCAGGCCCTGAGAGTCCGAGAAAAACGTCAGCGCCGTCCATTACGTCAGCAAGCTTTGTCGCATCGGTGGTCTGGGCGAATTTCCCTCGCCAGGGGTCAACGACACCGGCACGTTTATGGGTGACCAGACCTGCTTTATCGGCGACCCAGATGTTTTCGTATTTGGCGCCGAGCGCCACAAGTAGATTAAGACAGGCGATAGCCGCTGCCCCAGCGCCCGATGTACAAATTTTTGCCGTCTCAATGTTCTTTCCAGCAAGCTCGAGTCCGTTGAGAACCGCGGCTCCGACAATGATGGCCGTGCCGTGCTGGTCGTCATGAAAGACCGGGATGTTCATGCGCGCGCGCAGCGCTGCCTCGATCTCGAAGCATTCCGGCGCCTTTATGTCTTCAAGATTGATACCCCCGAAAGTGGGCTCCAATGGCGCTATGATGTCGACGAGTTTTTTTGGGTCAGTTTCATCGATCTCGATGTCAAAGACGTCTATGCCGGCGAATTTCTTGAACAGGACGGCCTTTCCTTCCATTACGGGCTTGGCAGCAAGAGCACCGATGTGTCCGAGCCCTAAGACTGCGGTGCCGTTGGATATGACCGCCACCAGATTGCCGCGCGCGGTGTATCTGACGACCGTCTCAGGGTCTGCAGCTATTTCTTCGCAAGGCGCCGCCACTCCGGGTGAGTAGGCCAACGCCATATCCCGTTGGTTACCAAGGGGTTTTGTCGACTGGACCTCCAGCTTTCCCGGCCGCGGATGTTCATGATAATAAAGGGCAGCCTCCCGCAATCCCGTCCTTTTCTCACTTGGGCTGCCAGTCATGACTATCTCCATCCTCAACGCGTCAGCGTACGGTTAGCCTCAGGACTCAGCTGCCTTGGCATCACCAGGCCCGTTCTGCAGTCCAGTTATCTTGAGGGCGAAAGAGTTCTTTCCAGTGCTTGGGAAAGCGTTGCGGTCGGCCTGAGCTGTCCACAATCGCGCACTCAACCGTTGCCGTGATCAGAATATCGGCGCCGCGCCGAATCCTTTGTGCCATGAGGACACGCACAACGGAGATTTTTGCCGTCGACGTTTCTACGGTGACGAGATCATCGATTCGGGCCGGCTGTCGGAAATCGACCTCAAGACGCCGGATAACCCAGGCCAATGGCCCCGCGAAGTTGCCGTCCGCGCTTCCGAGGTGCCCAATTCCGACATGCCGCAGGTATTCGATGCGACCACGCTCAAGGAATTCCAGATATCGTGCATGGTAGACCACTCCGGAAAAATCCGTGTCCGCATAATAGATACGGGCCTCCAACCGGTGGCCGGTATCCGTCAATTCTCCCGCCAGCATCGCTTCGCCATCGGCAGCGGATTCCTTGTGATCGACCATATCTACCGTCCGTCCCTGTCAAACCGACAGAGTTGCCAAGAATTGCTCAATCGCGCTCCGATCCCGGTGACCGCGTGCTCCAGATCACGCTTAGAAGTAGTCCTTTGGCCCGTGGCAGAACAACCAGCGCCGCGCACATAGCCACCACCGGCCATAAGGCCATAGAAACCCAATTCGGCAGAGATGTTTGACTTTCGACTGCAAGGGCAGTTGGTACAACGAGATGGCCGACAACCAGAATCGTGAGCCAGGGAGCTGCATCGTCGGAGCGAATATGCCCATACTGCTGACCACAAACATCGCAGTGATCCACTTGCTTCAAGTATGAGGCAAACAGCCGGCCTTTTCCGCAGTCGGGGCAGCGTCCAAGCAGCCCTCGGCGCGCGGCGACAACGAGAGTGGGTCTTTCGCCTTCTTGCTCCTCGGGCGTCAAATGATCGGATATTCGCAGACGGGATGCGCCGTCCATGGGATTGTCCGTTGGCGTATTCACAGCGCCCGCCTTGCCGCTTGGGCATTGGCGCCAAAACCCGCCACAGCGATGCTCATCACGCCTGACCAGGTGACTGAGGCGGCCCAGGCACATCCATCGGAGACGGCATCGAGCAATAGAGCCGGCGGCGGGCGAAGCGCCAAGACGGCAAATCCGATCGAGGCTAGCGTAAGCTGGGTCAGCAGGCTCCTTGTCGCATAATCCGGATCACTCGGACGCATCAAGTACGACGCGAAGCGGATACGCTCAGCCGTGAAATAGACAACCGGATTGTTGGTCAGGGCTATCACCAAGGCCATCGCGAGATAGATGCACCGCAGAATGGGGAGGAGCGCGTCGAATTCAGATTCGGTGTCAGCACCGGCGTCCGGAGGTACCAGGACGATTGGTACCTGTCGTACCGACAGCAAGATGACAAAGGTTACCAACCCTGCGGCCATGCATTGGATGCATGCGGCGAAAATGCCAGCCTGAAAGAGCCGCAGCATGCCATTCAACCTCTGGAAGCACCTGTCTTTACGTTCACTCCCTCAAGCAACGCGATTAAGCCTCGTAGAATGTCGATTGGGGGTGGTGGGCAACCGGGAATGTGCAGATCGACCGGCAACACCTTAGACACCCCACCCATCACGGCATAACTCCCGGCGAAACACCCGCCGTTCAGGGCGCAGTCGCCGATGGCGACCACCCATTTGGGATTGGGGGTGGCCTCGTAGGTCCGATGCAACGCCTCGCGCATATTTTTGGTGACCGGCCCGGTTACGAGCAGCACATCCGCATGGCGTGGCGAGGCAACGAAGCGGATTCCGAACCGCTCGATATCGTAGAAGGCGTTGCTCAAGGCGTGCATTTCGAGTTCGCAGCCATTGCAGGATCCGGCGTCGACCGCGCGGATGGACAGGCTTCGGCCCAGCCGTTTGTGTGCTGCTCTGTCGAGAGTGCGCGCGAGTTCGTTGATCGCCGCATCGCCTGCCGGTGGTGATGACTCGGTAAGCGGCGGTTGAAACAGGCCTTTTAGAAGGAGCATTCGCATAGCGGCAGCCTTAAAGGTCGTGGCCCGAATAGGAGCAGTTGAACGACTTGTTGCAGAGCGGAAAGTCGGCGACGATATTGCCCTCTATCGCGGCCTCGAGCAGCGGCCATTGAAACCAAGRGGGATCGCGAAGGTGACAGCGTTCAACGGTGCCGTTTGCGGCGATACGGAGCCAAGCCAGAATGTCGCCGCGGAAACCTTCGACGAGCGCCATGCCTTCATGCGCACCGTTTGTTTGAGCAACGTCGACACGGATCGGGCCTTGCGGCAGCCGTTCCAGAATCTGTTCGACCAGAGATAAGCTCTGCTTGACCTCATGGATGCGAATCCAGACGCGGGCGTTCACGTCGCCTTCCTGGAGGAGAGGCACATCGAAAGCGAGCTCATCATAGGGAGGATAGGCGAGATCGCGCCGGACATCGAAGTCCCGACCGGAGGCTCGGCCGACATAGCCGCCCGCACCATACTGTTGCGCGAGTTCCACCTTGAGCCGGCCAGAGCCGACAGTCCGGTCCTGTAGTGACGCAGTGTTGTCGTAAAGTTCGACCAGGGCAGGGAACCGCTGCCCGATTTCTGCGATGAGAGACCGAATCGCTGTCGCCCCCTCATCGCTTAGATGGCTTGCTACTCCGCCTGGCACGACGCGGTCACGCATCAGGCGGTGGCCGAAGGCCGCATCGCTGGCGCGCAAGACACGCTCACGCAGCACGCCACAGTGGGCATGCATGAGGGAGAAAGCGGCGTCGTTGCAGATTGCGCCGATATCGCCCAGATGATTGGCCAGACGCTCCAGTTCGGCCATTAGTGCGCGCAACCAGACCGCGCGTTGTGGAACCTCGACAGCCAACGCCGCTTCGACGGCGCGCGCAAAAGCGAACGAATACGCCACGGTGCTATCACCCGACGTTCTGCCTGCCAGCTTGGCCGCACGGTCGAGATCAGAGCCTGCCATCAAGCCTTCTATGCCCTTGTGCGCGTATCCGAGACGTTCCTCCAGCCGAACGATCGTTTCGCCACTTGCCGTAAATCGAAAATGTCCGGGTTCAATGATGCCTGCATGCACAGGCCCAACCCTTATCTCGTGCAGGCTTTCGCCCTCGGCAGGAAGAAACCGGTATGAGGAAGCTGCTGTTGACGCTGGACCACGCGCGCCCAATGGACTGCTAAACCCCCATTGCCCATGATCGAGCCACAGCCGCGTATCAGGTGCACCCTGCGGCAACAGACCGAACAGGTCAGCGGCCGCGCGTTCGAGGCGCATTGCGGGCGGATGCAACTGGCCGACCGATGGGTAGCGGCCACCTGGGCATTCCAGACTGAGGACGCCGGGTTCGGGAGCATTCTTGTCCAGAAGCGCCATGTGCACGCTAGCCCTCTCGCCCCACAGGCCGAGCAGGGTCCAGCGACCTGCAGCCAGCTGCTCGGCTGCGAAGTTCCACATTTTCGGAGCCACCACGGCACGCACCCAAGGAAGGTGCTGCTCGACGCGGCCGCTAGCTAGGATGACGTCGATCAGCGCAGGTACAGGTTTTTTCTTAGGCATCTGCTTCATCCCAGCAGGTTTGCGACGTGCTGGAACCACGTGACCAGCGGCGGCGGTAAATAGACGCCAGCGACCAGTACCAGGCTCAGATGAGCGTATAGCGGCGCGTAGGATGCCTCGACTGGCGCGAGACTGCCACGCGGCTCACCGAAAGCGACTCCGGTCAACCGCAGCAGCAAGGCGCCGAACGCGAGCAGAAGCCCGAATGCCAATGGGATCGCCAAGAGCGGCTGTCTCGCGAATGTCGAACTCACGACCAGGAATTCGCTCATGAAAATGCCCATCGGCGGAAGGCCGGCTATGGCGACGACGCCGATGACCAGAGCCCACCCGAGGCCCGGATGAGTTTCCGTCAGGCCGCTGATATCAGCGATCTTTTGCGTGCCCTTGACCTGGGAGATGTGACCGACTGCGAAAAAGATCGCCGACTTGGTCAGGCTGTGCATCACCATGTGCAGCAAGCCTGCAAAGTTGGCGAGCGGGCCGCCCATGCCGAAGGCGAAGACGATGATGCCCATATGTTCGATCGAGGAATATGCGAACAGGCGTTTGATATCGCGGCGGCGGTAGAGCATGAAGCCTGCGAAAATGAGCGAAGTTAGCCCCATGGTGATCATCAGCGGCCCAGGCGCTATCGCCAGCGGGCTTGCGGCAAGCAGCAGCTTGAACCGGAGCACGGCATAGAGCGCGACGTTCAACAGCAAGCCCGACAGCACCGCCGAAATCGGCGTCGGGCCTTCCGCGTGCGCGTCAGGCAGCCAGGCATGCAAGGGGGCAAGGCCGACCTTGGTGCCGTAGCCGAGCAGCAGGAAGACGAAGGCGACGTTGAGCAAAGCCGGGTCGAAACGTGCCGCGTTTTCGATAAGCACGGTCCACACCATGGCGTTCGTACCCTCGCCGACGACCGGTTGCGCGGCCATGTAGACGAGGATGGTGCCGAAGAGGGCAAGCGCAATGCCGACGCTTCCCAGAATGAAATATTTCCAGGCCGCCTCCAGCGCTTCATGCGTGCGATAGATGCCGACCATCAGCACAGTGGTCAGCGTGGCAAGCTCCACCGCCACCCACATCAAGCCGATATTGTTCGAGACGAAGGCGAGATTCATGCCGAACATCATGATCTGGTACATGGCGTGGTAGAACCGCAAGTTGGTTGCGGTCAGCCGGCCGGTATCCAGCTCATGCGCAATGTAGGAGGCGCTGAATACACTCGTCGTGAAGCCAACGAATGTATTGAGCACTATGAAGACGATGTTGAGATCGTCGACGAGCAGATACTGCCCCGGCGGCGGCCGGTCGATGACAAGAAGCGACAGTGCGGCGAGCATGGTCAGGAAGCTGGCGACGACATTCAGGCGTGCCGTTACCCGATAGTTAGGCAGCACGGCCATGAGTGCGGCAGCCGAGGGTGGTATCAGCAAAATGGCGGCCACCGCGTCGAAGGAAAACCCGGTCAACGGCGTTCTCCCCTGTAGTCGTCGAGCGCGCCGACATCCACCGAGTCGAACCGTTCGCGAATGCGGAACAGGAAGACGCCGATGACGATGAACGCAATCAGGACGGAAAATGCCACGCTGATTTCCACAACCAGCGGCATGCCCTTGGCGCCCGTCGCTGCGAGGACCAGGCCGTTCTCGAGCGACATGAACCCTACGACCTGGCTGACAGCGTTTCTGCGGGTCACCATCACGAGGAGACCGAGCAGGATAATGGACAGTGCGAAGGCCAGATCCTCGCGGGCCAGCGGGTCAGCTTCGGGAGTAATCCGCAGCATCAGCACCATGGACAGGGTCACCAGGCCTATGCCGGCAAGCATGGTTGGGCCGATGCCAACGGCCGTCTCGATGTCACGATGAATACCGAGGCGCTGAATGATGCGGTGAAGGCCCACGGGAATAATGATCCCCTTGAACACGAGGGCGATCGCCGCCGTGATGTAGAGATGGTGGGCGTCCTGAATATAGGCCTGCCAGGCCACGGAAAGGGCAAGGACGACCGCGTGAAGCGCGAAAACGTTGATCAGCGCAAACAGGCGATCCTGATAGAGCATCATGAAACTGATCAAGACCAGGCCAGCTGCGAGCAAATGGGCGATGTCAAAGATCAGGCCGTGCATCACAGGCTCCGCGATACAAACAGGAGGAGCGTGCCGAGCAGGGCTAGCATCAGTGCTGCGCCCAGGAAATCCGGGACGCGGAATACACGCATCTTGGCGATGGCTGTCTCAAACAGGGCGAGAAGGACGCCACCCGTGGCCAGTTTGCCGATATAGGCGACCAATCCCAGTAGATACGGCTTTGGTCCGCCCCCGTCGGTCACCAAACCCCAGGGAACAAAGACGCAGGAAATAAGCGACATATAGAGCAGTAGCTTGAGGAAGGCGGCGAACTCGATCATTGCCAGATGGCGACCGGAATATTCCAGCACCATCGCCTCGTGAACCATGGTGAGTTCCAGGTGGGTTGACGGGTTGTCAACGGGTACTCGAGCGTTTTCGGCGAGCGCCACGATGACCAAAGCAATGAGGGACATCCCGAGCGATGCCCGCAGGCCAACATCGGACGAACTCATGAAAGCAGCGACCGTAGAGAGTTGCGTCGCTCCAGCGACCAGTGCCAGGCTGAACACGATCAAGAGCATGGCCGGCTCGGCCAGTGAGGCGATCATCACCTCGCGGCTTGCGCCGATGCCGCCAAAGCTCGTGCCGACATCCATCCCCGCCAGCGCCAGGAAGAAGCGCGCGCTTCCAAGCAAGGCAACAATGGCGATGAGATCAGCGGTCCAGCTGAAGGTAAGGCCGGTGGCGAATGTCGGGATAAGCGCGGCAGCCACCCAAGTGGCGGCGAAGATCAGATAAGGTGTCACGCGAAACAGCCAGGATGCGTTGTCGGCCAGGACGACTTCCTTGCGCATAAGCCGCAGGAGATCGCGGTAGGGCTGGATCAGGGAAGGTCCTTGGCGCCGCAGTAGTCTCGCCTTCACTTTGCGCACGAAGCCGGTCAGCAGCGGCGCCAGCAAAAGCACCAGCATCATCTGCGCACCCTGGACAACCAGTTGTAGGATCAGGGCCATAGCGCAAGCACCAGAAGCAAGGTGACGARGTAGAGGAAGACGAGGGTCAGATAGCGCCGGATTGTCAGGAACTGCAGATGGTTGAGTTTCTCGGTTGCAAAACTGAGAATCCCGGCGATCGGCTGATAAAGCGCCTCCCAGATCACATCGTGGGCTTCGACAGTCAGGCGCGCCGGACCGGTAGCGCCGGGCGCCGGCATATCCACGTTTTCCGTGGCTCGGAAGGCGAACGTACCGAAGACGCGGCGGATGGGCTGCGCGAAACTCACCGCCGTGTATTGTGCGGCCGGCGTTACGTCCGGGAAGCCACAGCCCCAGGCGGGACCACGACGCAGCGCCTGTGAGGCGAAGCGGTGGATGACGAGTGCGGCAAGCGATGAGGAAGCAGCGATGAACAGGAACACCAGCAGGCCATTGTAGGAGCTGCGGCTCTCGGCGATCGGCACGATCGACAGCCAGGGCTGTGCCATCTGCACCGGCATGCGATTGCCGATGAGCGAAAGCGTCACCGGCGAAAGGCCGTCTATCACGACGCCCGGCAGAATTCCTGCCAGCAGGCAAAGGGCCGCGAGGATGAACATTGCCGCCAGGGCGTAGCGGTCAACTTCGTGCGCGTGTTCCACCACCGAGGTCCGTGGCCGGCCGAGGAATGTAATCCCAAACGCCTTTACGAAACAGGCGGCGGCAAGTGCCGCCGACAGCGCCAGCAGGCCACCAACAGCGGGCACCATGACCTTCAGGCCCCATTGCGGCAGATCCGGGCTCTGCAGTATCGCCTGGAAAGCCAGCCATTCGGAGACGAAGCCATTGAAGGGCGGCAGCGCGGAGATCGAAACGCAGCCGACGAGAAAGACGAAACTGGTCAGCGGCATGCGATGAATGAGACCGCCCAGTTTCTCCATGTTGCGCTCGCCGGTCGCTGTCAGTACGGCGCCAGCCCCGAAAAACAGCAGGCTCTTGAAAAAGGAATGGTTGAGAACGTGGAAGAGTGCGGCTGTGAGCGCCAGCGCGGCGGCCGACGGCATCGCGTTCGCCTTGAAGGCGAGTGCGAGGCCGAGACTGACGAAGATGACGCCGATGTTTTCGATTGTGCTGTAGGCAAGGAGCCGCTTGAGATCCTTTTCCATCAACGCGTACAGGATCCCGAGAACAGCAGTCATGCCTCCGAGGGAAAGCACGACGACGCCAGACCACCATGGCGGTTCGCCGAGCAAGTCGAAAATAACGCGTATGAAGCCGTAGATGGCGACCTTGGTCATGACGCCGCTCATGAGGGCAGATACGTGGCTTGGCGCTGCAGGATGAGCGAGTGGAAGCCAGACGTGCAGCGGGACGAGACCGGCCTTGGAACCTGCCCCGAGCAACATGAGGGCCAGAACGGCACCCGTGACAAACCGGGTGGGCTCGGCTGCACGCATCGCCTCGAATGCGTAATTTCCACTCGAGCCGGAAAGCAGACCGAAGGCGAGAAGCAGCGCCAGCGTGCCGAAGCTTGCCATGACAAGATAAATGTATCCCGCCCGCGTCGTACCCTCTTCGCGATGGTGCGCCATGACCAGCGCCCACGAGGTCAGGGACATGAATTCCCAGGAAAGCAGGAACGTGAAGGCGTCATCTGCAAGCACCACAAGGTTCATGCCTGCAAGGAAGGCGGGGAAGAACGGCAGTACCCGGTGCGGGGAAGCCTCATGACGGCCGTAACCGAGTCCATAAAGACTGGCGAGTGCACCGCCTAGGTTGACAACGACGAGAAAAAAAGCCGAGAGCGCATCCAGACGGAAGTGAGCCCCAATCCAAGGCAATCCGAGTGGCAGCGTGACAACCGACACGCCCGGATCCGCTGCGAAGTGGGTTAGGACAAGCTCCAACAAGATGGCTGAGATGCCAAGTGTTGCGCCATAAATCAGGCGCGTTGCCGCGTTGCGGCGACTGGCAGAAATGGCGAGCAAGACAGTTCCTAAAAGCGCGGCGACGCCCCATAGAAGAACCGCGGCATTTGGGATCACGCCACATTCCCCAAGCTCAGTTTGGTTTCCGAATTGCCGGTGCCGGAAATCTTGGCTGGATTGAAGTCAGCCTTCAGCCGCACACCTCGCCCGCCGATCTGGCTTGGCGCGCCGTCCGCAATCAGTTCGACGCCGGCGAGTTCAAGCGCCCCAATCAACTTCACGAGGGAATCGACATTGCCCCGGATCATCCACTCGCTGGCCTCCATACGTTGAATTGTCGGCACTGAAAGGCCGGACAATTCGGCAAGCTTGCGCTGCTCGATGCCAAGGAGCGCCCTCGCGGCGCGCAACTGTGGAGCAGTTATCACGTGTCGCATCCTCCTTGTCAGCTTTAGGATATGATCTCTACACGTTGCAGCATATATTAAAATGTGCTAGGGTCAATAACTGATATGTAGGATATCGATATTGATAGATGTTATCTCGATATGCCGTCTGTCGTAGTGTGCTCAGTTCCAGGGTGCATGCACGGAGCCTACGGGCCTTGGCGTAGCCATTTCGGGGCTTCCGTCCGAGCTGGTTCGATTGGAAGAGACATGGGATGAAGCCGACCGTGCGCCTGACGCGAAGGCCTCTTGCACCGCATTTGCGGATCTACCGGCTGACGATGACCATGACGATGTCCATCCTTCATCGGCTCACGGGGATCGCTCTTTATCTAGGTACGCTCTTGCTGACCTGGTGGTTGGTTGCGGCATCGTGGAGTCCGGAGGCTTACGCCACTTTTCGGTCCTTCATCGGCTCCCCAGCCGGAGAGATCGTCCTGCTTGGATATGTCTGGGCGCTTCTTCACCACTTGTTGGGTGGCCTTCGGCACTTTGTCTGGGACATGGGGAAGGGGTTTGATGTGCCAGCGGCAAACTTCATGGCGCGCGCAACCCTCATAGGCTCGCTCTCATTTACCGCTGCGATCTGGGTGGCGGGCCACCTGATTGGGGGAGCGACATGACCAATATGCAAACGCCGATGAAACGTGTGCGCGGGTCAGGGTCGGCTGGTGCCGGTACTGGTCATTTCTGGGTTCAGCGCTTGACGGCGGTGGCCAACGTGCCACTCGTGCTTTTCCTCATTGCGTTGTTGTTGACGCGCATCGAGGCAGACTATGCAACCGCCCGAAGCTCGATAGCTAACCCGTTGGTGGCGATTCCACTTTTGCTGCTCGTTCTTTCCGGCGTCTGGCACATGTGCCTGGGCATGCAGTCGATCATCGAGGATTACGTGCATGGGCCGGGCATTAAATTTGTTATGCTCATTCTCAACATTCTCTTTTCGACAACGATCGTTGTCACGTGCCTCTATGCGGTGTTGAAGATCAGCCTCAGCCCGCAATTTATGTGAATGAGAATGTAATGGGCCCTTCAAATGCTTACACGTTTACCGACCATACCTATGACGTGATCGTCGTTGGCGCCGGTGGCGCTGGTTTGCGCGCCACGCAAGGCGCTGTCGAAGCCGGTCTAAAGACGGCATGCATCACCAAGGTATTTCCGACCCGCAGTCATACCGTCGCGGCTCAGGGCGGTATTGCAGCCAGCCTTGGCAATCTTGGCGACGATAGCTGGCAATGGCACATGTACGACACGGTCAAGGGGTCGGACTGGCTGGGCGATCAAGACGCCATAGAATACATGTGCCGCCAGGCTGTTCCGACGGTCATGGAGCTGGAACACGCCGGCATGCCGTTCTCGCGTACCGAGGACGGGAAAATCTATCAGCGTCCTTTCGGCGGCCACATGAGCAACTTTGGCGAGCGCCCCGTGCCAAGGGCTTGTGCCGCGGCAGATCGCACCGGGCACGCCCTGATTCATACGCTCTATGGGCAGGCCCTGCGTTTCGGCGCTCAGTTCTTCATCGAGTATTTCGTTCTCGATCTCATCATGGTGGATGGTGAATGCCGTGGCGTCGTCGCTTGGTCTCTAGACGACGGGTCGCTGCACAGATTCCGTGCGCAGACAGTCATCCTGGCGACTGGAGGCTACGGCAGGATCTATTATTCCTGCACATCCGCCCACACCTGCACGGGCGACGGCGGTGGCATGGTTCTGCGTGCCGGCTTGCCGCTCCAGGACATGGAGTTCATGCAGTTTCATCCGACCGGCATTTACGGGGCGGGCTGCCTGATTACGGAGGGTGCGCGTGGCGAGGGCGGCTATTTGGTCAATTCAGAAGGCGAGCGCTTCATGGAGCGGTACGCGCCATCTGCCCGGGATCTCGCCTCCCGCGATGTTGTCTCTCGAGCAATGACGGTCGAAATTCGGGAGGGGCGGGGCGTCGGGCCGAATAAAGATCATATCTATCTGCACCTTGATCATCTCGACCCCGCGATGCTGCACGAGCGCCTCCCCGGCATATCGGAGTCGGCCAAAATCTTTTCCGGGGTCGACGTGACGCGCGAGCCGATACCGGTCCTGCCGACCGCCCACTATTGCATGGGCGGCATTCCCGCAAATTACCACGGCGAAGCGATCAGCGGAGCCGACGGCAATCCGGACGCCATTGTAGCCGGTCTCATGGCCGTCGGTGAGGCGGCGTGCGTGTCCGTCCACGGCGCCAACCGGCTCGGCTGCAATTCGCTCCTCGACATTGTGGTCTTTGGGCGTGCTGCCGCACTGCGCTGCGCCGAACTCCTCGTGCCTGGCGCCGCGCAGCCGGCGCTGCCATCCAACGCAGGCGAAGCCACCCTCGACCGCTTCGACAAGTTGCGCAATGCCAAGGGTGGCACGCCGACGCCTCGCCTGAGAGCCAGGATGCAGCAAACCATGCAGAGCTATGCCACCGTGTTTCGCACGGCTGAGATCCTGCAAGAAGGCAAGGAAAAACTGAGGGAGGTGTGGGACGGCCTGTCCGACCTGCGCGTTTCAGATCGCTCAATGATCTGGAATTCCGACTTGGTCGAGACGCTTGAGCTCGAAAACCTTCTTCTCCAGGCAACAACACTTGTCGATTCCGCTCTCGCGCGCACCGAAAGCCGTGGCGCTCATGCACGCGAAGACTTCCCCGAGAGGGATGACAAAAACTGGATGACCCACACGTTGGCCAGGAGCGACGGCGAGGGCCATGTCAGCCTGAATTATCGCCCTGTCCACGCATATACCCTCACCGCGGACATCGCATACATCGAACCCAAAACCCGCGTCTACTGATGGGCAATATCTGTCGCGGTGCATGACGGGTTTTCAAAGGAAGAGACGATGGTTCAGCTCACATTGCCGAAAAACTCCACGATCACTGCGGGGCGGACTTTCAAGAACGATGACGGAGCCACCAAGGTCAAAAGATTCCGCATCTATCGCTGGAACCCTGACGATGGCCAGAACCCACGAATAGATACCTATGAAGTCGATCTTGGCAAATGCGGACCGATGGTGCTCGACGCGCTGATCAAGATTAAGGAAGAGATCGACCAGACGCTGACATTCCGACGGTCTTGCCGGGAAGGCGTCTGTGGTTCCTGCGCCATGAACATCGACGGGACCAATACGCTTGCCTGTACCAAAAGCATCGAAGATGTGGCTGGTGATGTGAAGATCTACCCGTTGCCCCACATGGAAGTGATCAAGGATTTAGTGCCCGATCTGACGCATTTTTACGCTCAGTACGCTTCAATCAAACCTTGGCTGCAGACCGTAACGCCAAAGCCTCAGGGAGAATGGAAGCAAAGTCATCAGGACCGGGAAAAGCTTGACGGTCTCTATGAGTGCATATTGTGCGCTTGCTGCTCGACCTCCTGTCCAAGCTACTGGTGGAACGGTGATCGCTACCTCGGACCCGCCGTGCTCCTGCAGGCCTATCGATGGCTGATCGACAGCCGTGATGAAATGACGGGAGACCGTCTCGACGACCTTGAAGATCCTTTCCGCCTCTACCGCTGCCATACCATCATGAACTGCACCCAAGCCTGCCCCAAGGGTCTTAATCCGGCAAAGGCTATTGCAGCGATCAAGACCATGATGGTGGAACGGCGGATTTAGAAACTTGGCCACAGTGATGAAATCATGATCCGAATTGCGAAATATCATTCCGATTTCGGCAACATAGAAGTCTTTCGTGCCAAGGACACTGGCTCGTTCATTTACCGTCAGGGTGGTTGCTTTCAAAGCGAGTGTGACCAGGACGGCGTGAGCGTCGTGCCTTATGTCCATGCCATCTTCGGTCTTCTCGCTCAAAAGCAGGTGACCGACGTGCTCATGATCGGCGGCGGCGGCGGCAGCTTGGGCACGATGCTCGATCGAGTTGGAGCGCGGGTGACGATCGTTGACATAAATCCCCAGGCTTTTCAGATCGCCCGACGACATTTTGGGCTTCCCCGCCATGTCGACTGTTGCGTTGCCGACGGGGAGGATTTTTTACGAACCGAACGCCAACGCTATGATGCAATCGTCCTGGACGCCTATGTTGGAAAGCGGATCCCAGAGCATCTGCGGACTGAAACATTTTTTCGATTGGCGCGTAGCCGTCTAAAGAATTCTTCCGGTTGCTTGATCGGAAATATTCATGCTCGCCACGATTTGGATTCGTTGCCGGATAGCGTTGCTGCCAGGCTCAGCTCTGTTTGGAGTGACGTAAGATTGCTTGATATTCGCGGTGTGCCAGACCGCAATGCCATCGTGATGGCTGGCAATGTTCGCGAACTGGTGCTGCCGAGAATGTTGATGCCGCCCTTGGTCGGCGCGGATGAAATCGCTTGGGATCTCAATCGACTCGCGTTCAGACGTTGGCACCTGCCTCGTCGCGAGGAGCAAAGCAAAGCGGGCTTTTGACATACTGCGGTTGGCGCGAAAACACTGATGATCACCCTTCGTTCAGAAGTCCTAGCTGGCGGGTTTTTCTTCCTGGAAGGACCTCGCTGGCATGATGGGACGCTTTGGATGTCGGACATGATCGGCCGTAAGGTTTACCGTCTTGGTCTTGATGGACGTACCGAAATCGTCGCCGAGGTGCCAAACCGTCCTTCTGGTCTCGGCTTCATGCCGGACGGATCGCTTCTGATTGTTTCGATGCAGGACCGCACTCTGCTGCGCCTTAGGAATGGTTCACTCGCCATTCACTCCGATCTACGTGCCTGCATCATGGGCGAACCCAACGATATGGTCGTTGACCGCAACGGCCGGGCATATGTAGGCGTGTTCAGCTTTCGGAGGGAAGCCGCCCCCGGTTATGCGGATGCGAGCCTGGTTCTGGTCGAACCTGATGGACAGGCGCGAGCAATCGCTCATGATTTGGCGTTCCCGAACGGAAGCGTGATCACCACGGACGGACGTCTCGTCGTGGCGGAGACTTTCGGCCATCGGCTTACCGCGTTTGAAATTTTGGCGGACGGCACGCTCGGCCGACCGGTTCTATTTGCCGATCTGGGCAACGTCGCACCGGATGGCATTTGCTCCGACAGTGAAGGCGGGGTCTGGCTTGCCGGCTCCGGGTCACCGTATTTCATGCGCATCCTGGAGGGTGGAAGGGTCACCCATCAGATTCGTATCCCACATTGTCAGGCTGTTGCTTGCGCGCTAGGGGGGCCTGACGGCAGAAGTCTATTCTGCACAACGGTGGACAAGAGAATCGAGGCCGTCGATGGCTGCCCTGCGACAGCGCAGGTGCATGTCGCCTATGTCGAGACCCCCGCACTGCGATTGTTTGATAGCAGCTAGCGGGCGCTGCTATGCGGTCCATTGCTAAGGCCATAAACAGTATGAGTTGATACGTTATTAGCGGATTGGAGAACAATCATGGCAGATACGAATAAAAGAGCCGTATACCTCGGCACTTTAACCAAAGATAATCTGTTTAATTTGCCCAGTCAGGGAGACAGGCGAAAAACCCGTAGCAATATCGAAGTCCGATCAATCGCTGACGCCGAGAAGGCAGAGCGGGACGCAAAGACAGCTCGGCTAAGGGCACAACGAATGGCGAAAGAGACAAAATGAGACGAAGGAGGAAAAGCGAGGGATGGCGAACACGCGCCAACCGAGCTTTCTATCTCTTTGGAGCGTTGGCGGCCGTTGTGCTGATTCTAATCGTTGTCTTCCACAGATAACCTGACCTCTATTCGGACCTGTCGTTCGTCGCTAGTATTGCGCTGGTCGAGCATCCGACCTTGCATCAGGCCATAGGTGCGCTCGCCTCTTTGTTCGGATCTTTCGAGATATTCCGGCGGGAGCAGAGCGCTCATTCGCACGCCCTTGCCCCGAAATGATAAATCATATGGATAACCCTATGATTGATGCATGAAGCATTAAAATCAATCGATGAGCGTGGCCTGGCTGCTTGGCAACGATGGCGTTGGCAGTTATCTAACCCGAATGACTCAACGCTATCAGCCAAACCAGGAGTCAAACGGCACCTGGACCCTGTCGACACCCGCACCGAGCGCCCCGCTGAAATGGGAAGCCGGACTATTGCCGGCCTGAATCGGCACGACGCCGAGGAACTCGCTAACCTTTTGAACATGCTGGAAACGCGGAGGCAAAGAGTTGATGACGCCGCCAATTATCCTGCTGAGACCAACCTGATTGATTGCGTCGCGAAGAATGTCTGAATTCCGCAGGCGAGTTCTGACGGATTAAACCATCACTCAACCGGATCGCAGCGTGAACGGTGTCGAGAGAGACTATGCAAAACTACAACGTCGTCATAACGGGCATCGGGCTGATTTCGTCGCTTGGCGAGGGCGCCGATACACATTGGCGAGCTTTCAATGGCGAGGCCGAACCCCGTATCGATAGCGAGGCATTCAAGCCCTATACAGTTCATCCCTTGGGGCAGGTTGACTGGAGCAGGCAGATTTCGAAGCGCGGCGATCTACGACAAATGGGAACTTGGCAGCACATCGGTACCTATGCCGCCGGTCTCGCACTTCAAGATGCCGGGATCAAGAACGACGAGACCCTTTGTGCCTCAATGGATTTGGTCGTGGCTGCRGGCGGTGGCGAACGCGACGTTTCCGTCGACACGCAGATCCTGGCTGAGGCACGGGTCCGCAATGATCTCGGCACGATGCTGAATGAAAAAACTGAGCACAGAGCTGCGGCCGACGCTCTTCCTGGCGCAGCTTTCAAACTTGCTCGCCGGCAATATCTCCATTGTTCACAAGGTCACCGGCTCTTCGCGCACATTCATGGGCGAGGAAGGCGCAGGCATTTCGGCGATCGACACCGCGGTTGCACGCATACGCTCGGGGCAGAGCACGCATGCGCTCGTCGGCGGGTCCTACAATTCCGAGCATCCAGACATGCTGCTCGGCTTTGAGCTCAACGGCATGCTGAAAACTGACGGCTGGGATCCACTCTGGGAAAGAGAGGACACGGCTGGCGGTGGCATCATCACCGGCTCCGGTGGCGCATTCCTGGTACTGGAAAGCGCAGAGCAGGCGAAACGGCGTGGCGCTCGTGCGTACGCCGCAGTCGACGCGATCTGCAGCACGCAGATTCGCCGCAACCGTGAAAATTTGCAGGAAACTGTTGCTCGGCTGCTCAACGCCGCGAGTCAGAACAGCGGCATAGGCTTGGTTGTTTCCGCAGCTACCGGCGCGAAAGGCATCACCGCCGCAGAAAAGTCGGCCGTCGATTTATTTTCTGCCTCGGCGGTGCGCGGCATCGCGGGCAAATTGGGCCATCTGCGTGAGGCACAATTTCCGCTTGCCGTAGCTCTCGCCGCGCTAAGCGTCTTCAACGGCGCGGCCTTCCCGCCGATCGATGCCACAAACGAACGGGTGGGATCGGCCCGCATCGAAACAGCGCTCGCGACCTCCATCGGTGCTGTCCGCGGCGAAGGCGTTGCCCGGCTGGTCAGGATCTGAGGATACTCCCGTGTCAAAATACACTGACCATCTCGGCCGTCCCCTGGTTGCCGTCACCGGGCTTGGAGTGGTTTCGTCACTCGGGCGAGGCAAGGAAGAGAATTGGGCGGCGCTCACTTCCGGCACTTCGGGAATTCACACGATCACGCGGTTTGCGATCGACAACTTGCGCACGCGGATCGCTGGCACCGTCGACTTTCTTGAGGAAAGCTGGGAGGGGGCCTCGGCACTGTCGCTGAAGCTGGCCTTGCTGGCAGCTGAGGAAGCAATCCTGCAGGCTAGGTTTCCCGTCGCGAATTTTGGAGGCCCGCTGTTCCTGGCAGCGCCACCGGTGGAACTCGAATGGTACGACCGCTTCGCTCTCGCTTCGCTGATAGGATCCGAAGGTGAACCGGGATACAATTTCCTGCTCGCAGCGTGTCGCCTTGGCCCACAGGTCGAAATGTTTAATACAACCGAGTTTGGCTACATTGCTGATCGTGTTACCCGCCGCCATTCAGGATGGAAGCAATCGAGGGTATCTGCATGAGAACGTAGATCCCGATGATCGTCACCAGCACCAAGGGCAGCACCAGCGACATCTTGCTGTCCATGGTCGCTCCACCGGATGTGGCGGTGTTCAGGGCCGCATTGACGAGCGAGAAGTAGAAACCGAGAAAGCCGTAGATCAGGATTTGCTGGATCATGAGAAAGGTGGTGAGCGAAAGGAAGAAGACGTTGCCCATCGCATTGCCCAACTGCATATAGACGGTGCGAACGAAGTCCTCCCCGATGTTGTCGATGCCACCGAGAATGCTTTCGGCAAGACCGTTCATGGATCCTCGTCAGTGATGCTGGAGAACGGCGTTGAATTGACAGGCTTCAGCGCGCCGCATTCATCGGCCTCGGCATACGCCAAAGGCCCGCACGGCGCTTCCCGTTCGCGATTTGCGCATCCGAAAAGCACTGCGCCGAGCCCAATAACAGCGCATATGCGCAGCACTCGCCTGGACAAGCGCTAACCTCCGCTTTTGCCAAATTCCGCGAACGGATTGACGTTGCGCGGCGTCATCATCTTCTGCACCTGGCTCTGGCGAAGAAGGTCTCCCTTCAGCTCGCCGGCGTGGCTGGCCAACGACTTCAATGCGAGCCGTCGTCACGCCCTGATCGTCGCGCAGGTGCCCGAAATGTTTGGTTTGATCCGGCCCGCCCTGACCGCAATTGAGACAGAGACGGTGCGGCTGATCCCTCTCGTCAGTCTGTTCCAGTATGCCGTCCAGAATTATCTGTCGTTGTCCGGAATTAAGCCGGGCTTAGAACTGAAACGAATCCGCCGAGAAGTACGAGCGCGACTCACTCGATAAGGGTTGACGAGTTCTTCGTAGGCCGGCATGTGCGCGGCGGATGCGGCGGCGACCGCGACATTCGACCAAATTGAGCGCGCAGTTCGCGACCCGGGAAACGTATGGACAGAAATGCCGCGGAACCCGTCGGGGCCAGCGCCAAGGCCGGCCTCAACCACAAACTCGAAATCAGCATCCTCCAATGCCGCGCGCGCTAGCGCATTGTCGACGCCACACAGCGCAACGCCCGGCTCAGCGTTCTCGCGTTTGATCGCCGGACCGAAGCGACGCTCTTCGATGACCGTTTTGAACCCCTGCGCTTCCAGCCATGCGGCGGCAATCCGAGCCTTTTTCTTGCCGACATCGCCGTGAAACGTGAGCATCGACGTGCTAGCGTTAGAGGTCGCCAAGGTGTCGAAATCCTGGAGGACCAGCTCGACCTCGGCGTGGTCCTTATAGGGCAGCGCGGCCAATGCCCAGCAGAATGCCTGCCCGAGATTGCCAAGGCCAATGAGCCAGAGGCGCGATGGCAAATAGCCGAGGGCAGGTTCGTCAGCCGACGGCTCACGCCAATCTACATCCGGCCTCCAGAGCGATAGGCCTGCCACGCGCCGACCCGCCATCGGATGATCGCCAGCGTGGTAGCTGAAGACCTCTGTCATAAGGCAAGCCGCCGCTACCATCGGCGCGAGGGCCATGCGCTCATCGTCCGCAAGGCGCAACTGATCGCGCAACGGCGCAACGCCCCCGCGCCAGCCGTTCCAGGTGAGCCGCCATCCGACAACAGTGTTTGGCGGAAACAGGTAGCGATTGCCTTTTGAACGGCCGCAGTCCCTGTTGCCGGCTACCCGAGGTTAGCGGCAGCCCAGCGGCCGCTCTGAGTCCGGCCGCCATAGCCGTACGCGTCACCGCAGGCCGCGTGCGCATAGACGTAGCACTCCTTGTGAGGGGGTCCAAGCAGCGCCTGCATGCCGGAAAAGGCTGATCTGACGAAACAAGCCGTTTCGGCTTTTGTGTTGGTCCCTCCGGTGATCTCGATATCGAGCCAGAAGTTTGAAAGGTCAGCTTCGGTGGCGTGCCTGCCGGCTATGAACCAGCTTTCTGGATCAGCTTCTTCAACCAATACGGTGGTGACGGAGGGATCTTTGCCCCCACCGTTCCGCTCCCAGGCGCGCCGCCAGGGCTGCTATCTGAAAGCGAAGTCCGGGTTGAGGCTCCGGCGTCACGTAACRGATGGTGATCATAGGCATGGGCGGATCTCTCCTGAACGGTTTCTCGATGGCCGCCGAGCGAGCCACGGGGCCGCACTTTTGTTCGATGCAGATCGCTCGCATACGGATCACGCCCGCGAGCGCGGCGCGCCCGGATCAGATTCCCGCGTACCAATCATAGGACCCGGCATCCTCCCAGAAGCCGCCGCGTCCTCCGCCAATCGGCGACAGTGAGGCAACCGCCTCGATCCGCATCACGAACTTGGCCTGCTTGTAGCCCAACTGCCGTTCGACCCGCAGCCGAACCGGCGCGCCATGGCCGACCGCAAGGTTGCCGTCGTTCATGCCATAGGCAACGATCGTCTGCGGGTGGAAAGCATCAACCAGGTCGATGCTTTCGTAATACGCCGCACCACCGAAGTCGTCGGCACAGTGGAATACGATGAAGCGGGCGTCGGCGCCCAGCCGCACCTCGTTGAGGATCGCCCACAGCGGAACCCCGGTCCATTTGCCGATGGCGCTCCAACCTTCAACGCAGTCGTGCCGGGTGATCTGGGTACGAACCGGAAGGTTCCGCAGGTCGGCCAGCGAATAGCGGCGCGGCGCTTCTACCAGCCCACCGACGTCGAGGCGCCAGTTGGCGAAACCCTCCACCTGGTGCGCCCGGTATTGCGCGGACCGCGGCTGGGTGTTGCCGTTCGTGCGAAAGTCGGGCGATAATTGCGAAGCGCCGAACTCACGCGCCAGAGTGTTTGGGGCGAACAGACGATGGGTCCGGTATGCGAGGGCCTCGCCAGTCGAAAGCACAAGGTCGCGGAAGCTTGGGCTGGCGCCCATGCGGTCGCAGCCAACCAGCAGGGCGGGGGTGGCGAGGGCGAGGCCGGTCAGCAGCGTGCGGCGGGAAATCGCGGGTGACATCAGGGCTTCTCCTCGGGAAGGCGGAACCAGCCGGTAATCATCGACCGGATCTCGTTGAACGGGCCGGCAAGCACGACCATCGCCAGGTGAACCACGACGAACAGCACCAGCAGAGCTGCGGCAATAAAGTGGATCGACCGCGCCGATTGCCGCCCGCCGAACACGTCGAGCAGCCAGGGCAGAGCGGCGTCGAGACCGGGCGACATAGTCATCCCTGTCAACACCATCGTCGGCAACAGCACGCAGAGAACGCCGAGGTAGGCGGCTTTCTGGAGAATGTTGTAGCGCAGCGCCGCAATACCCTTGGGGAAATTGAGCGTGGCATGGTGACGGATGTCCTGCCAGATGTGGTGGGCGTGAAGCTCGCCCCTGCGGGGCAAGAGGTCGCCGCGCAAATGGCCGTTCGTCAGACTTCTCAGGCCGTATGCGGCCAATGCGGTAGCGAACAGCCACGCGAAACTCAGGTGCCATCGCCGTGACATGCCCAAATCGTAACCCGAGGGAATCGTCGCCCATTCGGGGAAAGCGCGTGCACGGGACTGGCCGGTGCGATCGGTCCATTGACCGAGGAAGCCGGTCGTAGCGATGCTCTGGCTACCAATGCGCAGGAAGCCCTGCCCGCCATCACTGCCGATCTCCAGCCATGCATGGTCTGGATTGGCCCCATACTGGCCCCAGTAAAGTCGCGGATGCGCGTTGAAGATCATTAGCCCGCTCATCAGCAAGATCACCATCGTCACGGCGCTGATCCAGTGCCACAGGCGGGTGGACAAGCGGTGGCGGCGTACCACGTCGCCGCCTTTCGGCGACACTTCCGGGGCGGCAATCGAGGAGATTCGCATTTCTATGATCCTCGGGAATGGTTCAGGAAAGGCGGCGACGCTGCGCGGGCGAGCGCCGCCGCCAGCGGCTCAGTGACCGACTGCTGCATGCATCGCATCCACAGCCATCATGTCGGCGTGGCCAGCGCAGGCATCGACCGTCGCGATCACGTCGTCGTGGCTTGCCGCCATGGGGCCGGTCGCCGGCGCGTCATTGGCCATCGCATCGGTCGCCATGGCATCGGTCGCCATGGCATCGGCGCCAGTGGCGGCCATGGTTGCCATTGCTTGCATCTGCCCGGCGGCGTCCATGATCGAAAACTCTGCACAGGTCATCCCGGAACCGGCACCCATGGCGCCGGCTTCGGCGCGGGCGGGCAGGCCGAGACTGAGGGTCAGCGCGACAGCCTGCAGCAGGAGTGCTGCATCTCTGTGCAGGGCGGGGCGACGGAAGGCGGCAAGGCGGGACATTAAGGTATTCCTTTTTCGGGAGGCTCAGCAGGATTGCTTGGGCACCGGTTGAGTACTCCCGTCCCCGGCGTTCCGATATCGGGCAAAGCCGAGAGCCATGCTTTCAGGTTGCGGAATGTCGGAGGCAGCAGACGGCAATCGCAGGCTTGGCCGGTTGGCTGAGCGCGGGTGGTCTTGACCCTAGGCGCCTGCCGGCTGTAGCGCAGCCTTCAGTCGCGGTGCGGCAAAGTCGAGGAAGGCACGCAACTTCAGCGGCAGCTGCCCCTGAGCCGCGTAGACCAGACTGACTGGCCAGGCCGGCGGCTGGAATCCGGTCAGCACCAGTTGCAAGCGTCCCAAACGGACCGCCTCGATGACCTGGTAGGACAGCACTCGGGCAATCCCTAACCCGGCACTGGCGGCATCAATTGCAGATTCGGCAATATTGACCACCAGCCTCGGCGTAATAGCCACGATCCGGTCGTTTCCGCCGTCGCGGAACAACCAGCCGTCGCTTGAGGTCAGGATGTCGAAGGCAATGCAATCGTGCCCTGACAAGGCCTCCAGCGCGTCGGGCACGCCGCGTTGCGCCAGATATTGCGGACTCGCGCAGGCGATTCGATGCACTTCGCCCAGCCTGATCGCCATCTGGCTGCTGTCCGGCAGATTTCCGATCCTCAGCGCGACGTCGATGTGGTCTTCCAGCAGATGCGCAATCCGGTCGGCCTGAATCAGCCGCACGTCGA
This sequence comes from Mesorhizobium sp. P2_E6, assembly GCF_056403835.1. NCBI lineage: Bacteria > Pseudomonadati > Pseudomonadota > Alphaproteobacteria > Hyphomicrobiales > Phyllobacteriaceae > Mesorhizobium > Mesorhizobium sp. P2_E6. Next base: position 46,543 of record NZ_JBFUEQ010000016.1, on the reverse strand, counting down.
TCTCAGGATAGGCTTTCAGGAACTCAGCTATCACAGGCAGCATATGTGCGCGCCCGAACGCTACCGGCGCGGCCACAACCAGGCTGCCCCGTGGCGCGCTGTATTCGCCGGCCGCGGCACGTTCTGCCTCATCAATCTGCTCCAGGATGCGCTGGCAGGCCGTGGTGTAGCTGCGGCCCGCATCGGTCAGACTCAACTGCCGGCTCGAGCGGATCACCAGCCGCGCGCCAAGGTGATCCTCAAGCTCGGAAAGCTTGCGGCTGATGGTCGGCAGCGGCATCCCTAATTTTCGCCCGGCGCCAGACAGCGAGCCCGCCTGGACCACGGCGAGCAGCACGGTCATTGCATCAATGCGGTCCATGAAAGTTCCGAAAATCGGAAGGATAGGTTCCGAGATTATCGGATGCCAGGCGACATTGAAAGCTGGCATTTGTCGTTCGTCCGGCCAATCCCGGCCTGTACCGAACCCAGAGGACATAAAAGATGACCCGTCTCCCCACTCCCGCGACCATCGCCGACGCGCCGCAGGCGTCGCAGCCGATGCTTGAAGCAGTCCAGAAACAGCTCGGAGTGGTGCCGAACCTATTCCGGACGGTGGCGACCAGCCCTGCTGCGCTGGAAGGCTATCTCGGCCTCTCCGGTGCGCTGGCCAAGGGGTGGCTGCCAGCGCCGACACGCGAAAGGATCGCGCTCGCGGTGGCTGAGATCAATGGCTGTGGTTATTGCCTGGCCGCTCACACCTATCTCGGCCGCAACCTGGCCAAGCTGGACGACGCAGAGATCCTCGCCAATCGACACGGCGGCTCGAACGACCCCAAGGCCGACGCCGCGGTCCGCTTCGCCGCCAGCATTGTCCACCAGCGTGGCCATGTCTCAGATGAAGAAGTCCGTGCAGTGCGCCTTGCCGGTTATGACGACGCCCAGATCATTGAGATCGTGCAGCACGTTGCGCTCAACACTTGGACCAACTACCTCAACTCAGTCGCCGGAACCGAGATCGATTTCCCGATCGCCTCCGCCTTGGCCGCATGACACGTCCGCTTGCTGCCGCGGTCTCGGCCACGGCAGCGCACTTGTCCGAAGGAGCCTCCTCATGAGCCGACCGCCGCTTCCGCCCTTCACGCCCGAGACCGCTGCCCAGAAGGTCCGCCTTGCCGAGGATGGCTGGAACAGCCGCGATCCGGCGCGCGTCGCGCTTGCCTATACGGCCGACAGCCAGTGGCGTAACCGCGCCGATTTCATACAGGGCCGTGACGCAATCCAGGCCTTCCTCGTCGCCAAATGGCAGCGCGAGCAGGACTACCGGCTGATCAAGGAAGTCTGGGCATGGTGCGACAACCGTATCGCCGTCCGCTTTGCCTATGAGTGGCACGACAGCGAGGGAAAGTGGTTCCGCAGTTATGGCAATGAGAATTGGCAGTTCGACGAGGATGGGCTGATGCGTCGACGTATCGCCAGCATCAACGATCTCGCCATCGACCCAGGGAAGCGCCTGTTTTTCTGGACGCCGGGACGCCGGCCCGACGACCATCCAGGGTTGGGCGATCTGGGATTGTGAGTTGTCGACGATGGCGGACGAACCCACCCACTCCAGCGACGTGGCCTTCACACCGATGGTCAAGGCGATCCAGAGCCGCAGAGGTTCTCGGCGGGCATATGCGCATCAGGAACAACGCGGCGGCTGGTCCACAGCGATCGACGCAGCGCTGAAGGTGTTCATCGAAGCGCAGACCAGCGTGTTCCTGGCCACCGCCAATGCTGAAGGGCAGCCTTATATCCAGCATCGTGGCGGTCCGGCCGGTTTTCTCAAGGTGCTCGACGACAGCACCATCGGCTTTGTCGATTTCGCCGGCAACAGGCAATTCATTACGACCGGCAACCTGGCCGAGAACTCGAAAGCCTACCTGTTCCTGATCGACTACGCACAACGGCGGCGCATCAAGCTATGGGGCACCGCACGCGTCGTCGAAGGCGATGCCGGGCAAATTGCCGAACTGATGCCCGCCAACTACAAGGCGCGCCCGGAGCAGGTTATCCTCTTCACCGTCGCCGCCTGGGATGCAAACTGTCCGCAGCACATTCCGCAACGGTTCGAAGCCGCCGAAATCGCCGCCGCCCTCGCGCAACGCGACCTGCGCATTGCGGAGCTTGAAGCGGAACTTGCCGCGGTTCGGACAAGCCGCATCTGAACTTGAGTAGGCTTGATCTCGCGAGGGGGAAAGAAACTAAGTCCGCGCTGAGTGCGAATGTCGGGAGATCCTTGGGACGTTTGATGTATGCTCTCCTAAACCAGGCTCGCGGGGGATGCAGCTATGATCACGTTGTGCGGATTCGGCGTGAGCAATTATTACAACAAACTCAAGCTGGTGTTGCTGGAGAAACAGATCCCGTTTCGCGAACGCCTCGTCTACCCGTGGGAGCGCGAGAGCTTCATCAACCAGTCGCCAATCGGGAAAATTCCTTTCATCGAGACCGATGAAGGCGGCCTGTCAGAGTCGCAAGCGATCCTTGAATATCTGGAGGAATGCTTTCCGGCGATCCCGCTCTATCCCAAGGGTAGGTTTGCACGGGCGAAGTGCCGCGAGTTGATCCAGCATCTTGAGCTCAACTCAGAATGGGTCGCCCGCCGGCTCTACAAAGAGTGCTTTTTTGGGGGCAGGGTCTCCCAGGAAACCAAGGACGAGGCCAGGAACCGGCTCGTCTTGGGCCTCCAGGCAGTGGCACGTCTGACAGGGTTCGCGCCTTACGCCTGCGGTTCCGAGTTCACCGCTGCGGATTGTGTCGCTTATGTCCACTTTACAATGATCCGGAAGGCGACGCTGGCGATATACGGGGAGGATATTGTGGAGCAATTAGTTCCCGATGCGCCAGCATATATGAGTCGCATGGATGCCCGGCCCCACTTCCGAACGATCATGACCGATCGCGACGTTTCGCTGGAGCTATTCGGTCGAACGGGCGTGGCCTATGAGGGCTAGCTGTCACGGCGGCAAATTCACCTAATCGCGCTTCGGGGCAAACCACGAAGAGCCCAGCACAAAGGCGTTTGGGTGCAGCAAGGTGAATTTCAGGACCCCGCGGCCAATGTCGATCGCCAGGCGCGGCTCGTCTCGGCTAGCGACAGTCGCATCTTCGCCCGGACCATAAGCTAAGCGGTAAGGTGTGGCTCCCGGTCCGATACCCGCTTGAAGGTTGCTAGCGGCGTGCAAGGGGAGCGTGGGCGTTGCAGGCAGGCTGCCGCAAGCAACCTCCGCATCGCTCAAACCCGATCCGGCGATACTCCCGAAAAATGAAAGGATGGATCCCGGATTGACCGGATACCGCGAGATCAGCGCCGCGCCTATCCCTTGTCTCGCAAGATCCCATTCACAGAAGGACCCAGATCATGAAACATGTTCGATCGATCAATTCGCTGCGCGCTGCGTTTGTGGCAGGTGCGCTTCTGACAGGCGTACCCTTTGCCGAATCGGCTTCGCTTGTCGYCCCTGAGGCCGGAGTGCACACGGCCTCGGTCTCGTCCCGCGATGTCACTTATAAATCGATGACCATCGACGGGCTTAACATAGCTTATCGCGAAGCGGGCGACCCCAACGCGCCTAAGCTCGTGCTACTGATGGGATTCCCGGCATCCGGCCATCAATACCGGAAGCTCATCGACGAGTTGTCCGACCGCTTTCATCTCATCGCTCCCGATTATCAAGGCTTCGGGGCCAGCGATGCGCCCAACCCGGCAGACTATGAGTACACCTTCGACAAGCTCGCCGATACGACCAAGAAGTTGCTGGTCGCCAAGGGCTTCGACCATTTCGGGCTTTATGCCCAGGACTATGGTGGCCCGGTCGGCTTCAGAATCGTTACCGAAACGCCTGCCAAGCTCGATTGGCTGATCATCCAGAATACCAACGCATATCCGGAGGGTTTTTCGGCGGCGTGGGACGGCTTCCGCAAGAAGCTGTGGCTCGACCGCTCGGCTGAGAATGAAAAGCCGCTGGCGGCATTTCTGACACACGACGGCATCAAGGGCATTTACCTGGCCGGCGCCGCCCATCCCGAACTGATCAGCCCGGACAATTGGGAATATGACTACGGCATCATGGCCCGTCCCGGTCACGTGCGGCTAAACCTCGACCTGTTCTATGACTATCGCAAGAACGCCGAGCTATACCCTGTGTGGGAGAAATTCCTCCACGATCATCAGCCGCAGACGATTATATTCTGGGGCCAGCATGATCCATTTTTCACTCCCGAAGGTGGGGAAGCCTATCTGCGTGATTTGCCTAAGGCAGAGATGCATCGGCTGGACGCCGGCCACTTTGCCGCGGAAGACAACGCGCCATTCATCGCCGCGAGCATGAAAACTTTCTACGACAAGACGGTCAAAGAGACAGAGTGAGGGTCCCGCCGGGCCGCCGTTCTCTGCTCGATCGGCGGCCCGCCCCGTTCGCATTTTCCTCCCGTCAAAGGGAGTGGGTGATGGGTGATGACCAAGTTTGGTATGCTCATTCCTCGGGGCGAGCGCGACATTGCGCTCAAAGGCCAACGCGGCAACTCATTTGATGCCTTGGCGCGAGACATCTCAATTCCGATGTCGATGCGCTCGACCGTTGGCCTGAAGGTCCGCTTCTGTTCGCTACAGCCTCAAACCTGCCGGTCCGCCTACGGCCAGTCCCGGTCGTTCAGGAATGCATGTCCGAACGGCTTCTGCTAGCGCTTTCCTGACCTCCCGTCTGTAGACGCCTTGGGTCAGCCCGCGACCCTTGTGACGGCCATGCAAAGGGCCTCAAGGTGGCGCACAGCGGACCACATCTGCCTGTAGGCGGACGAGCGCCGACAGGCCATGCGTGAACTGGCTTCTGAGGGTCTTGGGTTGATGCAACGAAGTTGCCATTCGTCTCGTCGATGGGACCGAGCAAGTAGCGCCAGGAGCGGACATCTGGCCATTGTCGAAGTGAAGCGATCGCCCGAGCGACCTTTTGCTCAGTAGCCAAACGCCGTTCGGCACACTTGTGTGCTAACCTGGGCGCTTGATCCTGCCTAGAAGGGACCTTCATGGAGCGGAAGCTTGCGGCCAGGGTGAGGACGAGGCCACGGTCCACGGGACGCAAAAGCCGGTCGAATGCATGCGGCGGCCGCTGCTGAACAACAGCGTCACAGGTTCCTCCGTCTACGAGCCCTTCTCCGGCAGCGGCACCACCATCATTGCCGCGGAGACCACCGGCCGGTCCTGCTTCGCCATGGAGCTCGATCCTCGTTACTGCGATGTCGCGGTAGAGAGGTGGCAGAACTTCACAGGGCGCAAGGCAGTTCTGGAGTCCAGTCGTGTCGACGTCGCCGATGTTCATTCCGGCCGATCCGCGGCCTGATCTTGTTGGAGCGGGCATAACCACCATGCAGGGGATGAGCGAGCGCCAGTATGCCGCCCGTGCCGGGGTCTCCCGCGGCGCCATACAGAAAGCCAGGATTGCCGGACGGCTCGTGCTGTTTGAGGATGGCTCGATTGATCGAGCAGGATCCGACGCACGCCGGGCAGCTCTGACCGATCCTTCAAAGCAGAGGCACTCCCCGCCCCGGCCCAAACTGAAGGCAGTACCGGAGGAGGCACTATCGGCCGTTGGCGAGACATTGCGCGAACAGGGGCTTTCGGCGCCTGTCGTGGGCGGCTCGACCACCTTCCTGCAGGCAAAGACGGCTAATGAGGTGCTGAAGGCGCAGGAGCGCCGGCTAAAGCTTCAGAAGCTGAAGGGCGAGCTTGTCTCGCTCGATCGCGCCAAGACCCTGCTGTTCCGGCTGGCGCGGGAGGAACGTGAGGCCTGGGTGAACTGGCCCGGACGTGTCGCGGCGATCCTTTCGGCCGAACTGGGTGTGGATGCCGCCACCATGCACCAGCTTCTGGAGAGCCAGGTGAGAGCCCATCTGGCGGAGTTGGCCGATGTCCGCACTGACTTCCGATGAGGTTCTGCAAGAAGGCCTGTTCCACTTCGAAGGCGTCGATGAATTGAAGTCGTCCTGGCGCGAGGGCCTGCGCCCCGACCCGTTCATGACGGTATCGGGATGGGCCGACCGGCACCGCATGCTGGCGGCAAGAGCTTCCGCCGAGCCGGGCCGCTACCGAACCAGCCGCACGCCCTACATGCGCGAGATCATGGACGCCTTGTCGCCCGGCTCTCCTGTGCAGCGGGTCGTGTTCATGAAGGCCGCCCAGGTCGGCGCAACCGAGGCCGGCAACAACTGGATCGGCTTCATCATCCATCAGGCGCCGGGACCGATGCTGGCCGTGCAGCCGACAGTCGAGCTTGCCAAGCGCAACTCCCGTCATCGCATCGATCCGCTGATCGAGGAGAGCCCTGCCTTGCGCGACCGGGTGGAGCCGACGACGCCAGCCGCACCCACGCCGCCGTCATTGACCTTAGGCTCGAACGCTCAAACAACGAGTTCGCAAAGCCGGCACCTCACGCGCAGGACAAGGCGGGTTCGCCTGAGCCGCTGGATGGAGTGACGAAGCGCTTGCTGAGATAAGGCGCCATCTCAAATAAATCAGTCTAGCAGACACAACAAAGTCTTTGTCACCGGCTCGCCGGTTATTCACCTTGTTCCAAGTTACGCTGTATCCGCCGGCAAATTTTGCTGCAATCGCCAGCGTTGCATGTCAAGATGGGCTGGGCAAAGGGTGGGGATTGTACATGCACACGGCAATGAGCCAGAAACTGGCGAGCTATGGCCAGTGGACGTATCGCGGTGCGTGGGCACTTGAAATCGTTGCGGCGATCATCGGTCTAACAACCGGCGTCGCTCTGAGTTACCGCGGCTTTGTTGCCAATCAGGCGGCGGACTCAATGGACCTTGTCCTTGCAAGTGCCCCGTTCTTTATGATCGCGATTGCAGAGCTGACGAAAATCCCAATCGCCACGCTTCTGTTCGGCGCCTCGTGGATTTGGAAACCTGTTATCCTGGCGTTTCTGCTCGTATTGGCCGGCATCACTTTTGAGACAGTCCTACTCGGATTGGAGCGTGCCAGCACAATGCGCGAAGTGCAGTATGCCAACTTCGCTAACCAAACTAAAGGACTTCAGCAAGAGCTCGAGAATCTCAAGGCTGCAGCCGAAAGCTTGCGAAACACTGACGACGAGGCAAAAGCCCGAAGCGATCTGGAGCAGCTCGGTGGATTGGCTGACATCGAGCGCGACAAATTGCGTGCACGGATAACAGAGGTTGACGAAGAGCTGCAGGCCGCAACCACCCTTTCACCAGCGGCAGCGCGAGCCAAAGAATATCTCGAAGAGAAACTAGCAGCGCTAAGCGCACTGGTGGAACGGCGCGATCGAGAGATCAAGGACGCCGTGGAGCAGTTCGAGCGACAGCGGGATAGCTACGTTGAGCGCATAAAGAGCGCACGCGAAACAGGCGACCTTGCATCAGTGCAGCGCAACGAAGAAGGGCTGAACAAGCTGACTAACCCGCGGCCCAAAAAAGAGGCCGAATTCGCGCCGAAACTGGCTGAATTGGAGCCCGCAGTCGCCGCGGCCCGCGCTGAATATGAGAGGCTGCGAAAAGATAGTCCTCCGATGACCCCCGAAGACAAACAGCGCCTTGAGGCTAGGCGCAACGATCTGGAGAAACTCTACGACGGTACCGCTGCCGATTGGGATCGTAAACTTGACGAGGCACGTACTGGGCTAGCGGCCGCTCAAGAAGCCGCCACTCGCAAGTCAGAGACGCTCGCGAAGAACCAGCAGCGGCAAGAGGCCATCGCGACGGAACTGAGCCGCCTGGAAACAGAGCGCCTCCCGGTTGCTCGCAACGATCAGATCCGTAGGCTGGCAGCTCGCTGGTATGGGGTGAAGCCAGAAGACGTTACAGAACCCCAGGCCGGCACGGTTTCGACGATCTGGTTCGCCTCGCTTGCATTCATCGCCGCACTAGCGGGGCCGATCACGGCGATGGTCGCGCTGGCCCTACAACGCATCGGCGCACAGGCCGAGGTTCAGAGTGATAGCAAACTCTCGCGTTTGCTACGCCGAATGCTGCTGCGCTGGCGTTGGCGCCGTGTCCGGAAAGTACCCGTGCAGGTGCCGGTCGACAGAGAAGTCGAGAGGCGCGTCGAGGTTCCTGTCGAAGTCGAGAAGGTCGTCAAAGAGATCCTCTATGTCCCAATCCTCACTGACGACCCGGAAGCATTACGCCGGGCATTGGATCGGGAACTGCCCCCGGAAGTAGTCGATCTAGTGAAGGTTTCTGCGAAGGGACAGTACGACCGCATAGAGAAAGCCCTAGCAGGTGAACTGCAATTGGACTTTGACGAGCCGACAACGGGGGCGAAACGGGGTAGTAGACGTGCTCGTACGACATAACACCAAGCTTCTCGAACAAGCGATAGATCTGCAGATCAAACGGTCGGCTATTCCAACTCTGCAGGCAGAAGCAGATGCACACGACAAGATCGCTCGTGCCAATGCATTTCGGCGAATGGCTAGCGGCGCTGCAATCGCAATAGCCGCTATTGGGATCGGTGTGGGTGTGTGGCTGGTCTTTGACCGCGACCCAACAATGATCCAACCGGAGCCGCCGGTCGCCCAAAACCAACCGTCAAACCCGAACGAGAACCAGCCAAAAGAGACAAAGAAATCAGAAGACGGAGCTCCGGGTGGCGAGACAGTTGCCGAGGAGGGCAAGACAGACAAGCCGAAGTCGCCGTCAAACGAGCAGCAGACGCCGCCGCCCACAGACCCAGCCAATCCAGATACGTTCGATTTCGTAAAGTTCGCCAATCGCCAAGTGACTTACGCTGGCAACACTTGGCAACTCGAGTCCGGTCATCACTTCGACAGTGAGAAAGATCCAACTTGGGACACCGCTTGGTGTTATACGCGGAGGCTGGCGAACACCGGAGTCGAGGTTCAGGTAAGGCTTGTCAACAGAACCTCACCTACATCGAAGCCGCAGGCACCGGTGTCATCGATCGAGACACTCGCGTCGGTGGGCCTTGACGACAATTCGGCGCGAGAACTCGCCAGCCGTTGCCTCTGGCTCGACGAGGCCAGTTTCGCGCCAAGCGATTTCGATATGGACCATGAGCGGAAAGAAGCAGCGACCGCGGCCGAAGAACTCTCCGTGCAGGACGGATGGGACGCGATCGGAAACGATCTGCCGGGTATGCCTGCTTGGAATGTCTCGCTTGAGCAGTGTCAGGCCCAATGCGAAGCAGATCGCCGCTGCTTAGCACTCACCTACGATAAGAAGCACTCCGCCTGTTTCATGAAAAATAACGGGTCGATTCTGGTTAGGAGTCCTGATGCTGTGACGGCGGCGAAGGGAGCCATTAAGGCGAATCTTCAGTACTCCAGCCTTGTTTTCGCCAAGGACACAGTAGTCGTTGGGGGCGCTTACGCGAATGTACGGAGCAACTATGCCGACTGCGTATTGGCCTGCGCTGCTGATCAGAGATGTCTAGGTTTCAATTTTGACGGTCCGAACAAGATGTGCGCCGTGCTCGACACCGTGACATCATCGTCTCCCTTCAAGGGCGTGGTGTCGGGCGTTAAAGCCACCCGCAGTTGAATGGCATCGGCCCGAAAAACTGCGCAGAGAACGGAGCCATGACCGACAGTGACTCGAACATCCGTCACCGAAGACCTTGAAAGCGCCGCCGATCGCGTTGCGAATATGTCGCGGGGTGACCTACAGATTATCCTTCGACACGCGGCATTGATGCTCTTGTCCGCCGCCCTACTCGTTGTCGCCCAGCCAGCCACGGCTAAACCGATGGTTGGCGTTCCGTCTGTCGTTGACGGCGACACGATCGAAATCCATGGGCAGCGAATTCGCCTCAATGGTATCGACGCGCCCGAAAGTGCTCAACTTTGCCTGGACGCGGGCAGAAGGAACTACCGGTGCGGGCAAAAAGCGTCCCTCGCCCTTGCGGATTTTCTAAAAGTTCACAGTCCGACTTCGTGCATTGAGGTCGACCGCGACCAGTTCAGGCGCATGGTGGCCGTCTGCACTGCTGGCGGCATCGATATTGGGGAATGGATGGTCAGACGGGGCTACGCGCTTGATTGGCCGAAATACAGCGACGGATTCTATGTCAGGGCTCAAAATGAAGCTAGGGCAGCAAAACGCGGCATGTGGGCCGGGTCGTTCGAAAGGCCTTGGGAATGGCGAAAGCAGATGACGGTCCAATAGGCTACTTGCGCAAATAGCTCTTGGCCCCCGAAGAAGTAACGACCTATCGCCTGTTCGGCTTCGGCATAATCTCCTCGATCTGCGCCTTAACTCCGTCTTGGACCTTCGCCTGTTCCATCGCATCCGCTTCGGCCTTGTCCTTGGTGGCCAGCACGGTGCGCTAATGCGTTGTCGAACACGCTTACGATGCAGGTTGTTACAGGCTTGTCGCGTAGGCGTTCGGCCTTGTGATGCCGCGGCGGCGCGCGTTTTGATTTAGCGCAAGGACGGTGGGGGGCAGCCGGGAGCAGGGATAGCGGCTGCGATGTTGGAGCGCTTCTGCTGCCGTCCTGAGGAGATTGTCATGAAATCCATATCGAGGAGAGCAGTGCTCGGGCTTGCTGCCGCAATGCTAATGGCCGGCAGTGCCGGCGCCGTCCAGGCTACTGCGATTGTCCAGGTCTCCCTGTGGGACAAAGGGGCGAATGCGGAAATGCCGATGGGTCTCGCTTATGCGGCACCGGGCATTGATCTCGCCAAGGCGACCATGGGTATCAAGGCTTCTCCGGGTTCGGTGAAGGCGGGCGAGGTCACATTCAAAGTGAAGAACGACTCCAAGGACACCATTCACGAGATGATCGTGATGTACCTTGCCGCGCCCGGCAAGCTGCTTCCTTACCTTGAGGCCGAGAACCGGGTCGACGAAGACAAGTCCGGAGACAAGGGCGAGGTGTCGGAACTCGATCCCGGCAAATCAGGCACATTGACCGTCGATCTGAAGGCTGGAAAATACCTGCTTATCTGCAACGTGCCGGGTCACTATGGAGCTGGCATGTGGACCGAATTCACAGTCGAACGATAAGAATGAGCGCCTCTTCACCTGAGGCGTGATCTCCTCGATCTGCGCCTTGTCGCCGATCTCCTTGGCCATAGCCCGCGCCTTGGAGGAGTGTCAGCGCACTGGGGCGATGGGGAGCTATCGGCGTCCACCCCGTCTATATTCGCCGGGATCCATAAAGTTCCCTGCCCACAAGTTACGTTTGGCAATGCGGGCTTCGCGTTCTTCGGCAAGGTATCGAGGCGCTTGTTTGTCGGCCACCGCCAATCCGTGTTTCACCAGGTCGCGTCCCAGATCGATGCCTCCCACGAAGCAGACGCCGACTTCGTTGTCATAGCGGTCCTTGCCTTCGATGGTGCAGGATACATCCCCTGCGGCAATGAGATGGCGAATGTGGTCACGCGCATACCTCCCGCAGGGCCAGATCTTGTCAGCGGCATCAAAACACGCCTGCGAAAGTTCGGGGGCATCGATACCAAGCAACTGAACTCGTTTCTTGTCATGCCACAGCGTGTCGCCGTCATGAGCAAACCAATGCTCTCCTGCGGACACGGTGCCACACGTGAGCAAGAAGGCAAAAGAGAGGGTCAACCTACACATCGGTCATCCGCTTCCCCCTGCTGAGAGCCCGCGCCACTTGCGGGAGGCGCGGGCCGATCGGTAGCCGGTGAAAGATCCCGATCTTAAGGCAGTGATGGGGTGAGCATCACTTGCCGCAAGCAAAAATAGTTAGAGATTGCTAATGTTCCGTCAAGCCGGTTTGGTTCGATCAAGGGCCGGACTCTAATCGCAGCTGGATGACAGTTCAGGGGCAGGTCACCTGCCGAATTGCCCTTTCTAGCGCCGTTCTGCGCTATGGAACGGCAACGCGGGAAATTCCGCGCTGAACGTTCGTCCTCCGCTTTAGCCGTAAACATCCACGCCTGTTTTGCGAAACCCCTCGAGCCACAATTCACGGTCTTCGGCCAGCGCACACATGCCTGCACAATTGCGGGCGAATGCCGGAATATCGAAACCTGTCGGTGCCTCGCCTAGAATTGCTTTTGCCTCATCGATCCTCCCCAGTTGGGAAAGGCACATCGACTGAAGCAATCTTACATAGAAAGGTGCGCCGTTAACTGTTTTGTAGGTCTTAAGGGCTCCTTCAAAGTCACGCATTAGATACCGTACGTCTGCCAAGATAACGGTCCATCCCGGCGGCACGCGTGGCTCAGCCCGATATACACGTTCAATTATTTCCCGTGCGCGATTGTGTTCGCCTATGAAGGCGAGAACTAGTGCGCGTGTGGCGGCTGTGGAGATGTCACGCGGATTGAGTAAACTTGCACTATCAGAGTATCGTCTTGCATTGTCTCCATCACCGAGCATTAGGTACGCAGCTGCTACCTGTTCAAGCACGTAGGCGTCTGTCTTGTCGGCAGCGATAGCTCTTTCAGCGTATCCGCGAGATAGTTCGGCGATTTTCATATGAGTGTCACGTGCGGATCCGGTGAATCGTCTATAGCCATACAGGCCACTCAACATGGCCAACGCTCTCGCATATTGAGGATCAACTTTGATCGCCTGATTCAGGCAGCTTATAGCATCCTCCTCATCGCCATTTCTCGAAGCCTGCCTGCCGCGCAACCACAAACTATAGGCGGTGGTGCTTGTCGTCGGATTTCGCTGACGAGCTTTGCTTGCTGCTTCATCTAGATTGTAAAAAAGCCGACCAAGAATAGCATCAACGATCTCGTCCTGAACTTGAAATATGTCTTCAATTTTCCGATCGAAGTTTTCTGCGAACGCATGAGTCCCAGTTTGAACGTCAATGAGTTGAACTGTAGCACGGACCCTGTTGCCGGCTTGCCGAATGCTTCCCTCGATCACAAAATCAGCCCGAAGCTTGCGGCCTATCTCAGCCACGTTTATGGACCGATCCTTAAACAGAGCTGTCGTGTTACGTGCAATCACTGACAGATGTTGATAGTGGGAAAGCTCCGTGATTATGTCCTCGGTTATTCCATCCGAGAAATAGTCTTGTGCGGGGTCGCCAGACATATTTGCGAACGGCAATACCGCCACCGTCGTACGCTCGTTGCCCCTTAAAAATTGGGGTTCTTGGACTCCTTCTGCGTCGCTGGGCCTGATGCGATAGGCGCGAATTGTTCGGGATATATTCTTGAGGGAGCTTTCCCCAATATCCTCGATTGAAATCTCGAGCTTTCCTTGAATCGCGTCGTACATTTGGCCCGAAATGCAAATACCTCCCGGCTCGGACAGGGTTTCAAGCCGAGCGGCGATGTTAACACCGTCACCGTAGACATCCGACTCGTCCTCTATGATGTCGCCTAGGTTAATGCCTATCCGCAATCTGATCCGGTTAGCGTCTGCTAGCGTTTCATTTGCCTTGGCCATGCGGAGCTGAAGGTCAAGTGCACAACTCACCGCATTTACTGCGCTAGCAAATTCGGCCAGGATTCCGTCGCCCATGAACTTGACAATTCGACCTGCGTGCTCTCGAACGGCCGGCACCACGATCTCCCTTCGCCGTTCCTTGATCACATCAAAAGTGCCGAGTTCATCCGCCTCCATGAGGCGGGAGTAACCAACCACGTCGGCCACTAGGATGGCAGCCAAACGGCGCTGCGCAGCAGTTCCAACCACGCCGACCAACCTCTTCGTTCCCATCACCCCTAACCAGTCTACAACACGGCGCAAATGTCTGCCAGAAACTTGCCTCAAGACGGTCGAGCAGGTTTTTGGCGCGCGTGGTTCGCCCTGGACGCCGGAGACAGCGACCCTGGCGTGCGATCAGCTAACAATTGCCGTTGTCGCCCCGACAAACGCCCGACAGCGGCGTTTTATCCGTGGCCGGTGTTTGCGAGCCACCATGCTCCCCACGCCGCGACATGGCCCTGCCTCGTACTTGCTGGCAGCAGCACGTTCCTCAGCTTCATGAAGATCTTCGCCCGCCATTGCAGCGGTTCCGCGCCATAACTTTGCGGCGGTGCTGGAACGATCGAGTCCACTGTTGCCGGTCCGGTCGCCACGGCGCCGCCCTCCCTGGGCCTGCCCTCGTCCGGGGGAAGCGCCGGCAGACTAATGGCTAAGGGGGGACCTCCTTCAGCCGGCGCGCAATGGCGAAGAGGTTTTAAGCCGCGCCACGCATCAAAGTAGCACCGACCCATGTTGGGCTTCCATCCAATCAATTGGATGACGCGGGCTCATCTATATTAGCTAACGCTTAACGAAGCCGCTGGCCGTGAGCGATGATCGGGTGTACGTTCTTCGATCCGTATCGGCGGAGGGACAGCCGCATGCGTGGTCTGATCGGCAGCTTGCTCATTTGTCTGGGGACGCTCTCAACCACCCAGGCCGGTCCGCTTCATGATGCGGCCAAGAGCGGCGATCTAAATGCAATTGCGTCGGCGCTTGATGCCGGCGCCAATATTGAGGAGCAGGAGAAGGGCGCCACGCCGCTCTTCCTGGCTGTGCGCAGCGGCCACGCGGAGGCCGCGGAACTACTGATCAAGCGCGGCGCCGATGTCAACAAGGAGTCGGCGCTCGGCATGCCGATGACGGTTGCCGTGCTGAAGGACGCCGCCGACATGATCCGGCTGCTGCTGGCGCATGGCGCAGACGCCAATGGCACGACGCGGGGCGAGCCGATGCTGACCCTCGCCGTCGCCAACGGCTGTCTCGACTGCGTCAAGGTGCTGGTCGAGGCCGGCGCCGACGTCAATGCCATCTGGATCCAAGGTGACCCCGCCCAGCGGCCGAGCATCATCACGCCCTACCACCTTGCCAGGCACGACGACCATGCCGACATCGCCGCCTACCTCAAGGCCCATGGCGTCGTCATCCTGAAACCGGAGCCGATTTCCGCCAAGCTGGCGGCCGGCGACCCTGCAAAGGGCGCGACGTTCTTTGCCTCCACCTGCGCCCCCTGCCATGTCGTACGGCCAAAGGACAATTCTACCGTAGGGCCGAACCTGTGGGACGTCGTCGGACGCGACAAGGCCTCAACGAAGTTCGACCGCTACTCCAAGACCCTGCTGGCCTGGGATGGGTCTTGGACCTACGAGGATCTCAACACCTTCCTCGCTGGTCCGACGCTGACCACGCCCGGCGTCAACATGGAATTCCGCGGCGTGCCCGATGAAGCCGACCGGCTGAACGTGATCGCCTATCTGCGAACGCTCGCTGGCTCGCCGGTTCCGCTGCCCTGATCTGCATGGCCGGCGCGCGGTTTGTACGGGATTGAAGTCCAGGAAGGCGCCAGTTGGTCGAACTTCACCAGCGAAGGGAGGTTATTGTCATGCATATGGCAGCAGGGCCGGATTGTCGACGGCAAAACCGCCGAGAAGTAGCTGCTGGATCCAGTCGCCGACCAGCGGGATGGCGCTGAAGAAGCCGGTGATGACGGTGGCGCCCCAAAAGCTCATCTGGCCCCAGGGCAGCACGTAGCCCATGAAGGCCGTCGCCATCATCAACAGCAGGTTGGTGCAACCGAGTACCCACAGAAGCTCACGCGGCGCCTTATAGGAACCGTAATAGAGCCCGCGGCAGATGTGGATGTAGACGGCGATGAAGAAGAATGAGGCGCCGTTCGAATGCAGGGAGCGCAGCAGCCAGCCCGAATTCACGTCTCGCACAATCTTCTCGACCGAATTGAAGGCCAGCCCCGTATCCGGGGAGTAATGCATCGCCAGCACGATGCCGGTCAGAATCTGCGATGCCAGCATGATCGTGAGAATACCGCCGAACGTATAGGCGTAATTCAGGTTGCGAGGGACGGGGTAGACGATGAAGGAATCATTCACCAACCGCGGCAGCGGCAGGCGAGCGTCGAACCAGCGTTCGATACCGGTCTTTGGCGTATAGGTCGAGTGTCCCTCGCTCATCGAATTATCCCTTATCGGAAATGAACTTGAATACCGGCACGACCATGTTTTCCGGCGCCGGGCGGTTCGGCCGTGTCGTACTGCGAACCGTGGCACGGGCAGAACCAGCCGCCAAAATCGCCTTCCTGGCCCAGCGGAATGCAGCCCAGATGCGTGCAGACCTGCACCATCACCATCCAGGCTTCCTTGCCGGGCGTGGTGCGGTTGGCGTCGGTCGCAGGCGCATCGGCCGGTAGATTGGCGTTGCGGGCGATCGGATCCTTGAGGTCGGCAAGATTGACGGCCTCGCCGTCCCTCATCTCCCGCTCGGTGCGGTTGCGCACCACGACCGGCTTGCCGCGCCATTTGACAATGAGCGACATGCCAGGCGTCAGCGAGGAGACGTCGACCTCGACGGGGGCCGGGGTCTCGGTGGGCGATGTGCGTTCGGCGGTGCCGGCTTCGAGTCCGGAAAAGTCTGCCATGATGCGACTCCTGTTGTTGGAAAAGCTGCTTCATCGCCTCAGCCGTAAGGGGCAAAGCAAGCCACGGCGTTGCTTTTCTGGCTTCCTTAACAGCGGTCAGTAATCCCACCAGGCCGGTACCCAACGAAACAGGTCGCCGGCGGCCGCCACCCGGCCTACGGAGGGGAACGGCATATGCGTGGCCACCAGCAAGGAGCCGGTTTCCGCCAGCTCCCGCATAAGACGGACCCGAACGCGGGTCGCCTCCTCCGGGTCGTGTTCGAAACCGTTGTGCCACTCGGGGTGGTCGAACGAGACCGGGAACAGGGCGTCGCCGGCAAACATCAGCCGGTCGCCGCCGGAGGCCAAGCGGACCACGCTGTGCCCGGGAGTGTGGCCGCCGGTGCGAGTGATGACCACCCCTGGTGCCACCTCGTGCTCCGCCTCGAAGGTCCGCAGATGGCTTTGGTACTCGTCCAGAAACTGACTGGCTGCCCGGCGAGCCACGTCCGAGAGCACCGGGCCCATGGCGGTGCGGGAGAAATCGGGCGCTGCCCAGAACTTGGCCTCGGCGGCGGACGCGTGGATTCGCAGGTCCGGACGCAGCCTATCCTTCACCCCGTCGACGAGCAGACCGCCGACGTGGTCAAAGTGCATGTGGGTAAGCACCACGTCAGTCACGGATGCGAGGTCGATGCCGGCGGCCTCCAGTCGCTGGACCAAAAAACCGGCCCTGGGGAAGTCCGGGACTTCCACCCCCAACCCACTGTCGATGAGTATGGTCCGGCCGGCGCTACGCACGACGACCGCATTCAGCGCCCAATCGAACGCGTCCCGCGACAAGAACATGTCGTCCAGCCAAGCCGCTCGAACGGCCGGGTCGGCGTTGGTGGCCATTGACTCGGAGGGCGGCGTTACCACGCCATCGCTGATGATCAGCACCTCAATGTCGCCGATCTGCACCGCGTAGCGCGACGGGACCAACTCGTCGAGCGCCGGTCCAATGCCGTCCATTTTCTTGATCACGTTCATTTGTCTGTGTTCCTTCCATTGTGTCGTTGTTCACGGGCTTGTCGTAAGGAGCCAGGTTGGCGGATGGTTGCCTTGCTAGCGGGAACTTCCCGGCCGGTAACACAGTTCACCCAGGGAGGTCCTCCGGTTTGCAGCGAGCTTGCCGTGTGGCAGGCCGGTGGACTGGCCGACCTCGACGAGGTAGCCGTCCGGGTCACGCATGTTCAGCGGAGCTCCGCTCCGGCGGTGGCCGAGTCAGGATTGCGGGCACCGCGCGCAGCCTTTGCAGGATGCAGGACGGGCGCTGCCGCGCGCCTCGTCCATAAGGCGACGAATGGTGAGCGCGCAGCGTCCGCACTTGGGGCTGCAGCCGAGACAGCCATAGACTTGGCTGGCCGAGCGCGGCCGCTCCGCCTTTACAGCCGAGCGGACATCTTGATCGGTCAACGCATTGCACGAACAGACGATCATGGGGCCACGTTTCTCGACGGCGATGATATCTAGCCTGGTTCCGGTCTTAGCCCAGCAAGCGGTCAGTAGTCCCAGACAACCGGTACGCACCGAAAAACGTCGCCGTCCACTGCCACATGGCAGAGTGACGGGAACGGCAGGTGAGTAGCCACCAGCGGCTCGCGGTTCGCCGCGAGCTCGCGCATAAGACTGACGCGGACGCGGGCCGCCTCCTCAGGGTCGTGTTCGAAGCCGTTGTGCCAATCGGGATGGTCGAACCCGACCTGGAATATGAGGTCACCGGCGAACGTCAGCCGGTCGTCGCCTGACGTCAGGCGGACAACACWGTGCCCGGGGGTGTGACCGCCGGTGCGACGGACGACCACCCCTGGCGCCACCTCGTGTTCGTCTTCGAACGGGCGCAGCTGGCTGCGGTACTCATTCACGAACCGCTTGGCTGCCCGCCGAAGCGCGTCCGGGAACCCCTGTGGCATGGAGACACGGGAGAAGTCGGGTGACTCCCAAAACTTGAGCTCAGCGGCTGCCACGTGAATCCGCAGGTCCGGACGCAGCCGCTCCTTCACTCCGTCGACGAGCAGCCCGCCAATGTGGTCCATGTGCATGTGGGTCAGCACCACGTCAGTCACTGATGCGAGATCGATGCCGGCGGCCTCAAGTCGATGAATCAACTGGCCGGCCCGGGGCAAGTGCAAGTCCGGGTCCGCCCCTAGCCCAGCGTCGACGAGAATGGTCTGGCCGCCGCTGCGCACCACGACCACGTTCAGCGGCCACTCGAGCATCTCCGGCGACAGGAACTCGTCCTCCAGCCAGGCTGCCCGGACGGCCGGGTCGACATTGTATGCCATAGTCTGGGATGGAATTGGTAGTATTCCATCGCTGACAATCAACACGTCAATCTCGCCGACCTTGAGTGCGTAGCGCGACGGAACCAGCTCGTCGGGCCCCGGTCGACTGGAGTGTGAAATGTCGTCCATGCTGATGTTTGTGTTCATCTTTGTCTCCTGTTGATCGCCTTTGCCACGGCAATATCGGCCGCCTCCACCGTGGCCCCCGTGGAATGGCACGCGCCTCCATGGACGGCCGCTCGGCGTCTGCTGAGGAGATTGCGCCGCAGCAGCCTGCGCGAACATCGAACGGAAGCGTCAGTCATGCCATGCAAAGGTCTATGGCAGACCCTTCGCGAGCTTGGGTGACCCCGCGCAGAAATCAGAAGGCCCGCTTTGTCCAAGCTAACGGCCGCTGTGCTTCTTGCCAGTCGGCGGTACACCTACGTGGGGGACATCCTGTTCCGCGGTATTAGCCGCCCACGGCCTTGATGCAGTCGACTTCACGCGCGCCCTCAACATAGCGTTCTGATGGCTCTTATCGGCTCGCTGGTCGATCGAGCAAATGTGGAGTGCGGGCATATCAAGCAGAGAACCGACGGAGAGACCAATGTCCAAGACCATCATGCTGATCCACGGCGCCTGGCTGAACGCCCATTGCTGGGAAGGCTTCAAGGCTCGTTACGAAGCCAGGGGCTACACTGTCGCCGCCCCGGCTTGGCCGCTCGACGACCGATCTCCCACCGAGCTGCGTGCGTCCCCGAACCCCGCCCTCGCCCAGGTCGGCATCAACGAGCTTATCAATCACTACGATCGGCTCATCCGCACGTTGCCCGAGCCACCAATCCTGATCGGACACTCGTTCGGCGGTACCTCACGCAGCACCTGCTTGACCGGGGGCTCGGCGTGGCCGGCGTCGCCATCGACCCCGCGCCGACTTCCGGCGTTCTCGTTGGGTGGCAGACCATCAAGTCGACCTTCCCCGTATTCTTTTCCTGGGGGAGCTGGCGCCGCGTCATGACCATGTCGCGGAGATTCTTCAGTACGCGCTTCGCACAGACTGTGCCGGCAGGGCAGGTCAACACCATTTACGACCGCTACATCGTCCCCACGCCGGGGAAGATCTACTGGGACGGTCTGGTCTCGGCCGCAGGGAAGATCCTCTGGGACAACCCCAATCGCGCGTCTCTGCTGCTCATTGGCGGGGGCCTCGACCTCATTGCCCAGGCCAAGATGACCAAAGCCATGTTCGAGAAGCAGAAGCAGGCGCCGTCGAACACCGAGCTGAAAATCTATCCCAACCGCTCACACTGGACCTGTCTTCAGCCGGGCTGGGAGGAGGTCGCGGACTTCGCGCTCGATTGGGCTGCGAAGAACGCCCGCGCGCCCAAGATTCTGCCGCTTCAGGCAGCCTAGCCGCCCTGAATATCGGCGGCGATTGCCCATCACGAGGTGCAGGACGTCATCACTTAAGTAGAATGAGCTCGATGTGCGTTCTAATAAACCTCCTTTTGCCAAGGTCCGTAACGCGGGGAGAAGCGCCAGGAACATGGAGCCGATCAGATGACTCAAGACAACAAGACTGTCTGGCCTCCGCTGCGCTACGCCGACTGGACTGGGACCCGTACAGCACGCACCTGTGGACGCAGATCGTCGCCAAGTATTACCTCGCGGACGCCTTGGCTGGAGCGAGGGGGCGTCGCAGGCGCCTCCCTTGAGGCGCCTCGGACTCGGCATCATCATCGGCTATCTGACCACAGGTGTCGTGACGGGTACCGGCCCTTTCGTTGAGCTATGCAAACATCCGGAGGAGTTGCTGCCCTTCGCGGAGACGATCAACTGTCGCGTCGGCGTGCGTTATGCAGACCTATACCGAAGCATAGGTTGGGCATCGAAACCTCTCGGCTCGATCGCACTTTGGCGTAGTAGTGCTGCCGATCCTAATTCCGCTATGTAAGTCCCGACGGTAACGTCACACGTTGGTGGGGCATGTACGGGACTATCTGTCGCTCAATCGGTTCCCAGCGGCAGGCATCAAGCGCAGGTCATGGTTGACGTGTGGCGGACACGCGGTTGATAATATACTGTGTAAGCGCAGCCAATTTCGTGTCCAGCAGATCTCCCTAAGGCGAGGATCATGGGCGTGCTAGATTCAGCATCCGGAGCATATTCAGGAAGCTTAGGCAGCCCCATAGCGATTCTTGTCGATGACGACACAGAGGTCCGCGACTCCCTGGAGGAGTTGCTGACTTCCGTCGGCATCGAGTCGATATCGTTCTCTTCGACCCAGGAAGTGCTGGATGCAGAGCTTCCGGATCGCCCGGCTTGCCTTGTTCTCGATGTGCGCATGCCGGGACTGAGCGGCCTGGATCTCCAGCATCTGCTACTGACCAAGGGCATACAGACGCCGGTTGTGTTCCTGACGGGCCACGGGGACATCGCCATGAGTGTGCAGGCGATGAAAGCGGGGGCGGTTGATTTCCTGACCAAACCTGTGCGCGACCAGACCTTCCTCGATGCAATATCGGCAGCCGTCGCTGCCGATATTGCTCGGAGGGCGGYGGCGACAGTATCGCGCAAGACCATGGCGCTTTACCAGACGCTCACTCCCCGCGAGCGTGAGGTGCTTGGGTTTGTGGTCTCCGGGGCGATGAACAAGCAGATCGCATTCGATCTTGGCATCAGCGAAATCACCGTGAAGCTCCATCGGAGCAACATGATGAAGAAGATGAATGCAAGGTCCCTCACGCATCTCTTGAGTACCTGGCAGTCGATGCCCGCCGATATGCGCTGAAAACGCCATTCGAGGTGCGGCCCTCGCTGCTGGGAGGATATGTGCGCAGCGAGGCGCAGTGGTCCTCGGGGACTGTGATTGATACCGAAACCGCGCATAGGCGGTTTCGGGAGGGTTTGAAATGAAACTGACGACAATGACACAACGCCGCGCCGTAGCTGGGGCGATCGGCGCTGGGACAGTGTTACTTGCTCTGTTTGCCGGGGAGCCTTCCGGCCTGCTGGTCGCCATTGCAGCTATATGCTTCTGCCTGGGATGGAAGGCGGGATTGGCGGCTATTGCCGCAGGCAGTCTGCTTTCAGCTGTGATCGTGCCGGCATACGGGGCCGAGGATGGCGCCGTCCGGTTGGTCGCGTTTGTTGTCGCAGCGTTTGGCCTGTGGTTGGTGGTGAACATATTCAGGAGGATCAGCTTTTTTGACCGGGTCTACCAGGGAGCCGGACCTAGTATCGCCGATATTCCAGGCCTTGGCTGGTCCGCCAATCCGGACGGGCGCCTTCGGTTCCTCAATCCTGCAGCCCTCGAGTACGTTGGTGTCACCGCCGAGGAAATGCGCGAGATCATGGATGCCGACGACTTTTCCTGGTGGCTGAGATTTGTCCATCCCGCCGATGTCGAGACGAGCATGGCGCAATGGCGCCACAGCCTGGAGACGGGCGAGCCGATGATCGAAGAGCAGCGTTTGCGCCGGTTCGATGGCACCTATCGATGGTTTCGCGATACGGGTGTTGCCTCGCGCGATGAGCAGGGGCGAATTGTCGGCTGGTTTGGCCATACCGAAGACATCGATGACCGGCGCAAGGCGGAAGCTGCGCTGCGCCAGAGCGAGAGGGAGCTCAGGCTGCTGGTCGATACGGTTCCTACTATGATCTGGCTGATGACGCCGGCGGGGTTGCCGTACTATTTAAACAAACGGTTCGTCGACTGGGCGGGCATCGACTCGGCCATGGTGGAACCGCGTGGCACGCGGCAATTCGCCTCGCATGTGGAGTTGTTCCATCCCGATGACCGGGCGGCCGTCAAGGCCGTGTTCCAGAAGTCCTTTGCTCGTGGAGAGCCACTCCAGCACAAAGGTCGGCTGTGTCGGAAGGATGGCCAATATCGCTGGATCGATTCGCGCTTCGAACCGCTACGTGACGAAGACGGCACCATCGTTCGCTGGTACGGCGTCAACTTCGACGTCGACGATGAGGTCCGCGCTCAGGAATCCCTGCGTCTGGCGGACGAACGGCTCGCGCGCGCCTTGCGCGCCGCCAGCCTGTCCGAACTGTCGGTGTCCATTGCCCACGAGCTCAACCAGCCGCTGCAGGCGGTCGTGGCCAACGCCGGCGCGTTCCAGAGATGGCTGAACGCCGATCCGCCAAACTTCGATCACGCCAGCCGGGTCGCCCAAAAAATCATCAGAAACGCCGACGCGGCGGCGCAGGTGATCAGCCGCATCCGGGCGCTGTTCAGCAAAACCGAAGGCGATCCGCACGCGATCGATCTGAACGCCGTGATCCGCGAAGTGTGTGATCTCCTGGGTGACAGGATCGCATCGAGCAGCGTCAAGCTGGACCTTCACCTCGATCCCCGCCTTCCTGCGACGGCTGCCGATCGCGTTCAGATGGAGCAGGTCGTCCTCAACCTCGTCCGCAACGGCATCGAAGCGATGCAGGACGTCGCCATTAGCGTGCGAAGCCTGCGGATCGCGTCGCGGCGTCAGAATGACGGAACAGTCCAGGTCGAAGTGCGAGATCGCGGCCGCGGACTTAGCAATCCGGAACGGATTTTCGAGGCGTTCTACACAACCAAGCCGGATGGAATGGGAATGGGCCTGGCAATCTGCCGCTCGATTGTCGAGGCACACTGCGGACGGCTTTGGGCAGAAAATGTCGAGACAGGGGGGGCATCGATAACCTTCAGCCTCCCCATCAACGCTGCCGACGCGGCCAAGACACCTACCGCTGCGATAGTAAGCGCCGGAGTGAGGGCATTCAGAGGTTGATCCGGGGATCGGCCATCGACTGCCCGATTTCGATCAGCGTGTTGATCAAGATGTACAGGATTCCGAAGACGATGGCGACGCCCAGCACTGCCGGGAGATCAGCGCTGGCAAAAGCCTGGACCGTGTAAAGACCCAGACCAGGCCACCCGAAAACGCGCTCGACAACAAGCAAGTTGCCGAAGAGAAGGCGGACCTGCAGGCCGAGCATGGACAGTGGGGCCGTGGCAGCATTGCGCAAACCGTGGCTCAACAGCACCTTTGTCTCGCTGAGACCCTTGCCGCGTGCTGTCCGAACATACGCCTGACTCATCACGTCGTGAAGCGCACCATTCAGGCTTCGCCCAACAGCGATGCCGATCGGCAACGCCAGTGCAAGCGCCGGCAAGATCATGTGCAGCAGCGCGTCGACGCTGACTTCGGGCCGGCCGACCAGTATTCCATCGACGACGTTGAGTCCCGTGGGGCCTGCGAAGTCGCGGTAGGCAAGCCGCCCAGCTCCGGGAAGCCAATCGAGTCGGAACCAGAAAAAGTAGGTGAGTAGTAATGCCGACAGAAAGATCGGCGTGGAACCCACCCCCACCATAGCGAGCCTTATGCCGCCCGATCCCGGAATCAAGAACTGAAGCGCTGCCATGACGCCGGCGAGCGCCACTCCCAAAGCGATCGACGCCAGTCCGAGTTCAAGTGTGGCGGGAAGATATTGCTGAATGTCGTCAGCCACCGGCCGCCTGGTTCTTACCGACGTCCCCAGATCCGCATGCGCGAGGCGCAACAGAAAGCGCCCGTACTGAACGACAGCCGGGTCGTCCAGTCCAAGCTGCTCGCGCATCGCTTCGACCTTTTCCGGCGGAGCGCTCGGCCCGGCAATGGCCCGCGCTGGATCGGCGGGGATAATGCTTTGGAGGCAGAAAACGATGAAGCTCATCACCAGGAGAACGACGACAGCGCCGACGAAGCTTTTGATGAGATATGCCAGCATCTAGGCCCCCCTGAGCGCAGCGCGAATGCCGTCGCCCGCAAGGTTGGCGAGGAGACAGAGGAGAAAGATGATCGCGGCGGGCAGGATCGGCAGCCACCAATAGACGGTGAGACTGTCGAGGGTGCGTGACGTCATCGCTCCGAGTTCAGGCGCCGGTGCAGGCAGTCCAAGGCCAAGGAACGACATTAGCGACATCGTCATGATGATGTTGGCGACATCCAGTGACGCCCCGATGAGCAAGGCCGGGACCACTCCCGGCAACAGGTAACGCAACAGCAGGCGCGGACCGCGCACCCCAGCGATGCGCGCTGCCTCGACATGAGGACGGGCCTTGAGACGACGAATTTCATCGCGGGATATGCGCGCGTACCAGGGCCACCAGAAAATGGCGAGCGCGATCATCGTGTTGACGAGCCCGGGGCCAAGCGAAGCCACGACAGCGAGTGCGATGAGCGTTCCTGGAAGGACTAAGAACAAGTCGACGATCCGCTCAATGACCAGATCGACCTTGTCGCCCATCAGGCCCGAAATCAGTCCGACAAGAGAGCCCACAGTGAGACTGAAACCGATAACGGCAAGCCCTGGCAGCCACGTATATCGAACACCGAGGATCACCCGCGAGAGCAGATCGCGGCCGATCTCGTCGGTGCCGAACCAATGTTCGGCCGAAGGCGGCAGGTAGGCCCCGGCGACGCGCAGTTGTGGATCGAACGGCGTGATCCACGGCGCCAGCACGGCCACAACGGTGACGACAGGCACGCCGAAAATACCGATGCTTTCAAGCCAACCGGCACGCCGGAAGAAATCGCGCCAGTTGAACCGAGGCCGCGCAGGCAGCGTGTCCGGGGTTCGCCTGCTGGTCATCGTCCGCCTCCCGCCTGCAGGCTCGGCATCGCGGCGATGAGGGAGCGCGTGTAGGCGGACTGTGGCGCGGCAATGATGGCATCTGGGTCGGCAACCTCGACCAACTCGCCATCCTTCAGCACCGCGACACGGTCGGCGATGATCCTGGCGGCCGCCAGGTCGTGGGTCACGAACAGCATCGCCATGTCGAGCCGCCGCCGAAGATCGCTAAGAAGGTTCAAGGTCGTGGCTGCCAGCGACACGTCCATGGCGCTGATCGGCTCATCGCAGAGCAGAAGCCTTGGGGGGACGATTACCGCGCGTGCCAGAACGGCGCGCTGGCACTGCCCGACCGACATCTCGGCCGGCAGCGCGTCCATCAGGACCGGATCGAGGCCGACCAGCTTTATTGCCTCTCCGACGCGACGGCGGCCGTAACCACTGTCCAGCGAAACGGCTCGCAGACGCTCGCCGATCTGCTCGCCGATCGTGAGCCATGGCGTCAGCGCCGCCACTGGGTCTTGAAACACGACTTGCGGAGGAAGCTTGTCGAAGCGTGTAACAGTGCCGCTCTCCGGTACCACGAGCCCGGCAGCAATCCTCAGAAGGGTAGACTTGCCGGCGCCACTCTCGCCCACCAGCGCCACGCACTCGCCAAGCTTGATCGAGAGGCTGACCGACCTAAGAACGGGCTGCGGTTGACGCCGTCCCCAAAACGATCGGGGGCCTGTCCGATATGTCTTTCCGACGTTGGATAGCCTCAAGGCGGCGGTTTCCTGGATCGCCTGGGCCGGCCATGGTTTCGCAACAGCGCGCTGCGCTAAGAGAAATGAGGTTTGATTGTGGTGAAGGCAGGCGACCGCACCATCGTGGACGGAAGCAGGCTCCAGCGGTGGGCGGATCGCCGTGCAGTCTGGCTGGGCGATCGGGCAACGTGTCGCGTAGGCGCAGGCGTTCTCAACATTTATGGAGGGTGTGCGCTCGGGCGGGAGCGTGGGAAGCGGGCGCCGTCGATCAGTGTCCAGATCGAATCGAGCGGCGAGCAGGCCGGCGGAATAGGGATGCGCGGCATTGCGGGCCACGTCCCTTGTCCGGCCCATTTCAACGATGCGTCCGGCATAGAGAACCAGGACGCGTTCGGCCAGTGAGGCCGCCACACCCAGATCGTGCGTGACGAACAGAATTGCCGTCTGCTGCTCGCGGGCGAGATCGCGCAACAGGTCGAGGATCTGCGCCTGCATGGTGACATCGAGGGCGGTTGTCGGTTCATCGGCGATGAGCAGCTTCGGTCTTGCCATCATTGCCATGGCGATCAGCACGCGCTGACGCTGCCCCCCCGACAGGCGATGCGGAAGCGCATCGGCGATGCGGTCCGGGTCAGGCAGGCCAGTTCGGCTGAGCCAGTCTTCGATCGATCCCTCGGCCCCCCCACTGGTTTCTCGCATCTGGCGGCGGATCGTCATCGTGGGGTTGAGCGCGCCCATTGGATCTTGCGAGATGGCACGGACGAGTTGGCGGCGGGCCGACTGCCAGGTGCGCCTTCCCGCGCCGACAAGCTCGATCCCTGCAAGCCGGATCGAGCCTGCAACCTGCGGCAGGTATTCGCGCGGCAGGAGCCCCTGAAGCGTCAGCCCGATGCTTGTCTTGCCAGAACCGCTTTCCCCGACCAGCGCGACGATCTCGCCTGGAAACATGTCGAAACTGATGTCATCGAGCACGCGGGAAGGACGGCCTTCACGGCTGAGGAAGACCGAGAGGTCCTTGACGGCGAGAACGGACTCGGTCACGGGTTCGGACATTCGGTGCGCTTGATCATCTGCGGTGCGAGCCTGACCTGCTTGCGGAATGAACCGGACGGCCGGAGTTCAGTGTCCCCAGCGAACGGTGCTGAAGTCGATGTTGCCGGGTGGGTACACGGGACGCAGTCCAAGGTCCTTCAGACCCTTGGCGTGGACAACCACATCGTTGACGTCGACAAGCGGGATGACGATGCCGGCATCGAAATACATCTGCCCCGCTCTCTCGTAGAGAGCGTCGCGTTCTTTGATGTCGGTCAACCGTCCGGCCTGATCCACGATGGCATCGGCTTCCGGCACGACCCGGCCAAAGAAGTTAAGGGGACCGCCTTTTGTGAAGAACACCTTGGCCTGGCTCTCCGGATGAGCGGCGTCCGGGCCCGCGATCGTGAGCAGCAAATCGGGAGGGTTTGGGTCGTCCTTCAAGGTGTAAGCAGCTCCGGAGGGCAGCACGTAGGCCGTTGCCTTTACGCCGATCGAAGCCAGTTGCGCTATCATCAGGTCGGCGATGCGGCCGTAGCTCGGGGCCGCGCTATGAAGGCCGATGACCAAATTGACCGCGCCATGTTTGGCGATCGCGGCTTTCGCTGCCTCGAAGTCGGTCGGGAATCGGATCGGGCTCACTGGGTCGAGCATCACGTTGGGATATACCGACCTCGACAAGCTTGCGAACTCTCCAAAGGCGTCCTTGACCCACAGCGCCGGGTTGATCGCTGTCAAAACGGCCTTGCGGACCTCCGCGTCGTCGAGCGGCGAGTTCGGCTTAACGAAGAGATAGTACGGTATCATGCTCGGGGCGGCGGTGATCTCCAGACCCCCCGGCAGGCTGGTAAGTTGCGCGAACGGATAGTTGATCGGCACGGCATCGATCGCACCCGCCTGCAATTGAAGTATCTGCTGGCTGATATCGGGCACGACCGAAATCTGGATCTGCCGGAAGAACGGTTTGTCACCCCAGTAGTCGTCGTTGCGTTCGAGCACATAGCGCTGACCGCGTTTGAATTCAGCCAGTTTGAATGGACCGGTGCCGACCGCATGCTCATTGAGCCAGGTCTTCGCGAAGTCGCCGTTATCATGCTCGGCGAGCGCTACGGGACTGATGATCTTTGGCCCCCACGCACTGGAAAGGGCATCGAGGAGCGAAGGCTGAGGATGGCCCAGCGTGAGCACGACCGTCGAATCGTCGGGCGCCCTCATGTCCTTTACATTGGCCAGGCGGTAGCTCTGGCTCAGCCCACGATCGCGGAGCCTTTCGAACGACTTTATGACCGCTGCCGCATTGAATGGCGTGCCGTCGTGGAATTTGATGCCTTCGACCAGGTGGAATGTGTAAGTCAGCCCGTCGTCCGAGATATCCCAACTCCTGGCGAGCCGACCGACGATCCTTGTCGAACCCGGCTCGTATTCGACGAGGCCTTCGTAGACGTTGTCAATTGCGCTCATCGCGCCGGTCTCAAACCCGTTGTCGGGATCGAATGTGCCGATATCGGCCACATACGGTATGCGTAATACATCCTGAGCGAACGCCGGCGCCACCCAAAGCAGCAAACCGATCGCGAGTCCCAGCATACGCAGGCCAAAGCTGCGTCTGGAGGATTGTTTGGCCGGACGAGAGTAGGACGTCTGCATTAATTGTCCCTGTTGGCCTGGTCTTTCGGCGAGGGCACTGCGGCAAGCCATACGCACTCAAATCCTTAGCCGAAGAGGGCATCTCAGGCCCTTGTTCAACTCAGCATCCGCCGATGCCGTCGAGACTTTCCTTCGTCCCTCGACATCGGCGCTGGCAGCCAGACTATACACTGCCCGGTTGCACGATACGTCAGCCCACCGATAGCAGTCTATGAGTCCCCGGCAGAGGATACCCTATCCTTAGGCATAGATTGTTGAAACGCGAATGCCGGCTCAGCAAAGGTCGATCGAACCGAATGAGATTGCTGAAAGCACTGCGGCCGACATCAATTCTCATCCGACCGGCGGGCATGGTGTCGAGAATATCCACCCTGTCGCACAGGGTAGCCTTCACACACTGAGGCATCGGGCCCAAGCTTCTTTTGAACCAAGGTGTGTCTCTCTTGACGACCTCCCAGCACATCTGCGAGCAGAAGCGATAATGGAACAGTCGCCGGTGAAAAGTGGAGCCGCAGTGGATACAGTTCATTGGCTGCCTCCAAGGTATCCGTGCCAGGCCGTATCGTGCCGTGGTTGGCAGCCTGCCGGCTGGACTTGCCTCGATTCAACCTTGATCGCGCGACGCGCACAGGCGGGTCCCGGGCCTCGCATATAGTGGAGCTCGGGCCTGTAGCGGGGTGCGATGAATTCGCGAACCGCAGATGCCAACTGTACGGCTAGTGACATCCCCACGACGTTCCGGGCTGCGAAAGCTGGTACGGCAAGGGATGTGAGGTGCGACGGCATTCCCGCGAGATCGTACATTGACTCCTCCATGAGGATTGCGGCTTTGGGAAACAGAATGCGCCGACTCCTCCCGCGAACCTATTCTGCAAGAGTATCTGCGATGCGATGCCAAGGTCTTGGAAGGATGCGCCCAATGGAGGGCGATCCTGATAGGATCCTGTCGGATAGTTTCGGCCCGTTCACCTCGCCTGTCTGTGGAAAAGCCTGAAGGCAAATTCACTGGCGAGGTCGTGGGCTATCAAGACAAGCGGGTGAAGAACTTCGCCCAATGGCGAATACCATTGGTGCGCGCATCAGGGCGGGTATTGATGCAGGCCATACGATTTGTCTCTTCGTGCCGCCCAAGGGCTTTTAGGAACGCGGGGATCGTGGGAGCTGATTGTATGCTCTTCTACCCTGCGCTCTCTCGCTACGAAGCTTGGGCCGAATGGTCCAATCGTTGGGCAGTGGTCGCCCTATCCCTGCTCGGATGCGGGTCTGCGCAGGGACCGATGTGGACGCACGTTATGATTGGGCATTGCGTTGCGACGATCCCTGTCATGGAGCTTGTGGCAGGTCGCAGGTCGCAGATACCTTCGAGCACTAAGTCCGGAGCCCGCAGATAATCTAGCGTGACCACCGGGGACGAGCTCGCGGACCTGCTGCGGCCGTCCCCGGGAAGGCGGTGCGGCTGAAATGATGGCAGAGCTGCGCGTTCGTGATTCAGAAACGAGTAGTGCTACCGAAGTGTCAGAAATCCTAGACGTTCGGACGAAGCAAGCTAGCCCGACACCTGATCGACCTGCAGCGCCTTTCTAAAATAACTTGATCAGGGCCATCCGCGTTTGGAGGCCTGCTGTGCAAGATCGTCTGGAGGACGAGATGTCCGAGATGCCCGCCACCAAGAGCTTCGCCGACCCAACCGACGAGGCCGCACCAGCTGAGCAACCTGCTTCCCCCGTCGTGTGGCCCGCGCAGTCCGAGCAGCCCGGCTTGCTGCCGGTTCCCGCCGCGGTCACCCCTGAGGAGGTGATCGCGCCGGAACCCAGGCGCCGCCTCAAGCGCCTCGTGTTTGCGCTCGCGCTCATGGCTGGCACGGCGGGAGGCGGCTACTGGGGCTACGATTACTGGACGAACGGCCAATATCTGGAATCGACTGACGACGCCTATGTGAAGGCCGACTCCACGACAGTCGCGCCGAAAATCTCAGGCTACATCGCCGAGGTGCTGGTCCGCGACAACCAAAACGTCACGGCGGGACAGGTTCTCGCCCGCATAGACGACCGCGACTTCCGCGCCGCACTTGCTCAAGCCGAGGCCGAGGTCAAGGCGGCCGAGGCGACCGTCCGCAATCTCGATGCGCAGATCGCGCTGCAGCAATCGCTGATCGAGCAGGCAAAGGCGACGGTCGCCGCGACGCAGGCCTCGCTGAGGTTCGCCACGGCCGACGCCGACCGTTACGCCGCGCTGGCCAAGAGTGGCACTGGCACAGCCCAGAAGGCCGAGGCCAGCCGCGCCGAGGCGGACCAGTTCGCCGCCGGGTTGGCGCGCGACCAAGCTTCGGTCGTTGCGGCTGAGACCAGGATTGATGTTCTCGCCACCGAGCGCGACAAGGCGCTTGCGCAGGTAGACCGTGCGGAGGCCGCGGGCGAGCAGGCCAGGCTCAATCTTTCCTATGCGACCATCACTGCGCCGGTCGACGGTACCGTCGGCGCGCGCACGCTTAGAGTTGGCCAGTATGTCGGGGCCGGCACGCAGCTGATGGCGGTGGTGCCGCTGAATGCCGTTTATGTCGTCGCCAACTTCAAGGAGACGCAGCTCACCTACGTACGTGATGGCCAGCCGGTGCGCGTCGCCATTGACGGCTTGCCCGGCGTCGAGCTGACGGGCCATGTCGACAGCCTGTCGCCGGCGAGCGGCYTGGAATTCGCGCTGCTGCCGCCCGACAACGCCACCGGCAACTTCACCAAGATCGTGCAGCGCATCCCGGTGAAGATTGTGGTCGATGATCACGATTTCGCCGGGGTGTTGAGGCCGGGCATGTCGGTCGAGCCGACCATCGATACCAAAGGGACGGCGGGCGGATAATCTCCCGACGCTCTCGACTATCGACATCGGTTTTTCGGCCATCCTCCCTGCACTTACGGAGTTGCAGCCATGACCGCCATCGTCTCGTCCATCCCCGCTCCGGCCGATACCGCCTGGAACGCGACCGGGGCTGCTGGTGCCGCCACATCGCCGCGCGTCTGGGTGGCGGTGGTTGGCTCTACACTCGGCGCTTTCATGGCCGTGCTGAACATCCAGATCGTCAACGCCTCGCTTGCCGACATCCAGGGCGCTATCGGCGCCGGCATCGACGACGGTGGCTGGATCTCGACCGCCTATCTCATCGCCGAGATTGTCGTGATCCCGCTGACGGGCTGGCTGTCGCAGGTCTTCTCGCTACGCAATTACCTGATCGCCAACGCGGTCCTGTTCCTTGCCTTCTCGGTCGCCTGTGCATTCGCCGCGAACCTCGGGCAGATGATCGTGTTGCGGGCGATCCAGGGCTTCACCGGCGGTGTGCTGATTCCCATGGCCTTCACCATTATCATCACGCTGCTGCCCAAGGCCAGGCAGCCGATTGGGTTGGCGCTGTTCGCACTCTCGGCCACCTTCGCGCCGGCGATCGGACCGACCATCGGCGGCTACCTCACTGAGAACTGGGGCTGGCAATACATCTTCTACGTCAATCTGGTGCCCGGCGCGCTAATGATCGGCATGCTGTGGTTCTCGCTCGACCGCACCCCGATGCAGCTTGCTCTGCTTGGTAAGGGCGACTGGCGGGGTATCGTGACCATGGCCGTCGGGCTTGCCGCGCTGCAGACGGTGCTCGAGGAAGGCAACCAGGACGACTGGTTCGGCTCGCCTTTCATCCTGCGGCTGGCGATCGTCGCGGCCGTGTCGCTCTCGCTATTCGTCTGGATCGAACTCACCTCGAGCCATCCGCTGCTCAACCTGAGACTGCTCGTGCGTCGCAATTTCGGCTTCGGCATCCTAGCCAATTTCATGCTGGGAACAGCGCTCTACGGCTCGGTCTTCATTCTGCCGGTCTATCTCTCGCGCATCCAAGGTTACAATGCCGAGCAGATCGGCATGGTGCTCGCATGGACCGGCCTGCCGCAGCTCTTGCTGATCCCGCTGGTTCCGAGCCTGATGCAGCGCTTCGACGTGCGCCTCGTGATCGCGGCCGGCTTCGCACTCTTCGCCGCCTCGAACTTCATGAACGTGCACATGACCGCCGGCTATGCCAGCGACCAATTGTTCTGGCCGAACATCGTGCGCGCCATCGGCCAGGCGCTGGTTTTCGCGCCGCTCTCGGCGATCGCCACATCAGGCATCGAGAAGGAGCACGCCGGCTCAGCATCGGCTTTGTTCAACATGACCCGCAACCTGGGCGGCGCCGTCGGCATCGCGCTGCTGCAGGCCTTCCTCACCAAGCGCGAGCAGTACCATTCGAACGTGCTGGTGCAGTCGGTCTCACTGTTGGAAGAGGCAACGCGTTCCCGCGTCGAGAGGCTCAGCGCCTACTTCCTGTCGCATGGCGTCAGCGACCACGCGCTCGCCGCGCACAAAGCGGTGATCGCGATTGCACTGAGAGTCCGACAGCAGGCCTACATCATGGCCTTCAGCGACACGTTCTTCCTGCTTGGCATCGCCCTGGTGATCGCGCTCGCAGCCGCTCTGCTCCTGAAGAAGCCCAGCCATATCGAAAGCGGCGGCGCGCACTGAGCCGCGCTGACCGAACCGACCAAAAGGCCGGACACGACTGAGCGGACCGTGAGACGAGCACGGGAATTCGCGCCCTCGCCAACAGGGAGCGGGGTGCATCCACTCGGGCAGCTTAAGGGCGTCACTCCGGAGGTTAGGTGGGCCGGAGGTTTGTTGGGCCGGAGGTTTGGTGGGCATGCCACTCAGCTCGTCTCGCCTAATGGATTTCCATAAGGTGCGGCTGGTGCTTGGTGGGACTAGGGTGGGGTGTGAGTTCGCCAGCGCAGGTCCAGTCACCAAGCACAAGTGCTATACGTAGCACTGACAGTTCCGATGCTTTGCTTGTCCTGGAGGAGCAGCAAATGATGCACGTCTGGTCGCATCGCCCCCAATTTTTGCACCTGGGACTTTTTTTTGCGGCATATGTCCTGGGCTGCGGGTTCGCTCAGCTGCTTGCAACCGTGCCTGGAACAGGTATTTCCATCTGGCCCCCGAGCGGGCTGTTCATCGCTACGCTTGTCCTCGCGTCCAGGCCCAGCTGGCCGTGGTGGGTAGCGGCGGGCTGTCTGGCCGAACTGTTTAGCAATTTCCTGTGGTTCCACAGTCCGCTGCCTGCGGCCTTCCTGATCTATGCCGGCAACGCACTTGAAGCGGTGGTCGGGGCATGGCTCGTGAACCTGACCTGCAAGCGGCCGGTCCGGCTGGAAAGCTTGCAGGAAGTTCTCGCATTCGTGGTATTGGCCGCCGGAATCGCACCTGTCGCAAGCGCGACGGTCGGAAGTGCCACCCTTGCGTGGTTTGGCATGCAATCGCAAACTTTCACGGGGGCTTGGCCGCTATTCTGGATCGGCGACGCCACAGGGGTCCTGATCGTCGCGCCCCTGGCGCTGGTCGTTTTCCAGAACTGGCGTGACGTGACTCAGCTCTCGAAGGCGCGTTGGTTGGAAGTCTGCATCCTGGGGCTGATCTTTCTTGGCGTCGCAACTCTTTCACTCAGCGGTTACCTGCCCTTCGCCTACATAATCATGCCGCCTCTGCTCTGGGCCGCAGTGCGCTTCGAGTTCAAAGGCGCCGCCGTCGCCTTGATCCTCCTCGCGCTGATCACGGCGGTATTCACGATATCCGGTGCCAGCCAATTTGCCGGCGATCCCGAATCTCTGAAGCAAAAGCACATCATGCTGCAGTTGTTTCTGGCCATTTCGGCATTCTCGGCGCTCATCGTCTCCGCCATATCCCAGCAGCACCAGATGGCGCTGCGTACATTGCGACAAAGCGAGCGCCAACTTCAGCGGATGATCGATGCACTCCCGGTCCGCGTGTGGAGCGCTACGTCAACGGGCCAGCCGTTGTACTTCAACAAGCGATACCAGGACCATTTCCGCGCCGTTATCCCGACCTTCGATGCTCTCCAGTCCCCGCGTATCGAGACATTGGTGCAGGAACTCACTCATCCGGAGGACGCTCCCGAGGTACAACGGACGCTGTGGAACTGCTTCGCAACCGGCAACGCCTCCACGATGCGGTTTCGTTGGCGCGAGAAGGATGGCGACTACCGGTGGGCGGAATGCCGGGTAGAACCACGGTGTGACGATGACGGAGCGGTTGCCGAATGGTACGGCGTTTCCCTCGACGTCGACGACGAGGTGCGCGCGCAGGCGGCGTTGCGTGAGCGTGAGCGTGAGCTGTCACTGCTAGTCGACATGGTCCCGGTTAACATTGGTCGTATGGCGCCTGACGGCGAGCCGACCTTCTTCAGCAAGCGTACGCTAGAATCTATCGGCCTGGATAACGTTGCGGCTTTGGACAGGCCAGGAATGAGCCGCGTGGCGGCGATGATAGGGGCAACCGTCCATCCGGAGGATGGACCCCGTATGAGGGAAGTACTTGGCCGCGCCCTCGCAACCGGCGAACCCTACACCATGAAGTATCGCCGACGCCGCGCGGACGGCGTCTATCGCTGGATGGAGGGCCGCGCGGAGCCGCTGCGGAATCAAGCGGGAACGATCGTGCAATGGTACGTGGCTGCCATGGACATCGACGATGAGGTGCGCGCGCAGGAGGCATTGCGCGACCGGGAGCGGGAACTCGCGCAACTCGTGGATATGGTTCCGAGCCTGCTTTGGCGGCTGAGTTCGGAGGGCGAGCCGACCTTCTTCAACAAGCGCCTAGTGATTTTTCTCGGTCTGGACATAGGAGACGCAGACAAGCCGGGCATGAGCCGGCTGGCGGCTGTCATACAGACGGTCGTCCATCCCGATGATGCTGCAGGTCTGTCGGAAGCGTTCAACCATTGTTTCGTCACGGGCGAGCGCTTCTCCAAGAAGTATCGCCTGCGGCGTGCGGATGGCGTCTACCGTTGGGTCGAAGGCAGCGCGGAGCCGCTGCGAGATGAGAGCGGGCGCATCGTCGAGTGGTACGGGCTCTCGCATGACATCGACGATCAGCTGCTCGTCGAGGAGGCGCTGCGACGCAGCGAGCGGCAGCTGCAGCAGCTCATCGACACCGTGCCAGTGCAGATGTGGTGTGTAACGCCTGGCGGCGAGCCAGCATACATCAACAAAACCATGATGGACTATATCGGTCTGAAGCTGGAAGATTTTGATGCTGAGGGCGGATTGCCGAGTGCCATCCAAACCATCGTCCATCCGGATGACAGGGCCGCGTTGCTGGGCGCCTTGACCCATTCCTTCAGCACGGGTCAACCGTTCGAGCTGAAGTTTCGCAACCGCCGGTCGGATGGCTCATACCGCTGGACAGAGGGCCACGCGGATCCACTCCGTGATGAGAGCGGTCGCATTATCCGGTGGTACGGAGCCAATGTTGATATCCACGATCATGTGACTTCTCAGGAGGCGCTGCGCGAGAGAGAACGCTTCCTCTGGCAGCTCGTCGAAACGCTGCCGGCGATGATCGATTGCGCCGCGCCGGATGGCGAGCCGGTTTATCGCAGCCAGCAGCTCCGCGAATTTCTCGGATACAATCTCGAAGAATTAGACGGGACAGGAAAGTCCCGGCTGGTCGGCACACTCGACGCCGGCGTTCATCCCGACGATGTGGCGGGCGTCAAGGAGAGATATGCCCATTCGCTGTCCACCGGCGAGCCTTATGCGCGGAGGCATCGTCTGCGGCGCTTCGATGGCGAATATCGCTGGGTCGAGACACGCGCCGCGCCGATGCGCAACGCCGAAGGCGCCATTATGCAATGGAACGTGATCTGCCTGGACATCGACGGTGAGGTTCGGGTGCAGGAACAATTGCGCCTTGCCCAAGAGAACCTTGCGCGTCAGACCCAGGCGGCCAGCCTGGCCGAGCTCTCCGCATCGATCGCGCATGAGGTCAACCAGCCCTTGGCGGCCGTTGTGGCGAACTCGCATGCATGCCAGCGTTGGCTCACCGCCGACCCTCCCAATATCGAGCGGGCGCAGAAAACGGTGGGGCGCGTCATCCGGGACGCCAACGCGGCGGCGGATGTCGTCAGCCACATCCGCGCCTTGTTCAAACAATCCATGGAAACCCAGAGGACCAACACAGCGCTGTCTAGCGTCATTGGCGAGGCGCTGGATCTCATGGCGGAGGAGGCGGGGCGGCATCGTGTCCGCATCAATACCGACGTCGAACGCGATCTTCCGCTTCTGTTGCTCGATAGCGTCCAGATCCAGCAGGTCCTGGTCAATCTCATGCGCAACGGTATGGATGCGATGGACTCTGTTGCGGGCGAGAGGGTCCTTGGCGTGCGCGTGCGCCGACTGGGCGATGTGATCCAGACGGACATCAGCGATCGCGGGCAGGGCGTCGAGTTTCCGGAGAGAATATTCGAGCCGTTCTTCACGACGAAAGGGCATGGGATGGGCATGGGGCTGGCGATCTGCCGTTCGATTGTCGAGTCCCACGCCGGCCGGCTGTGGGTGGAGACGAACGAACCGCACGGAACGACGTTCCTCTTCACGTTGCCGGTTAAAGCGAAAGCGGCGCCATGAAGCCCGAAGACCATATTGTCTACATCGTCGATGACGATGAACGCATTCGCGAGGCGCTCGGCGAACTCCTGGAGTCACACGACATGCACGCTATCGCGTTCGCATCGGCCGGCGATTATGTCGGCGTCGACAAGCCGGACTTGCCGGCCTGCCTCATCCTCGATGTCGAATTGCCGGATATCAACGGCCTCGAGCTGCAGAGGCAGATCGCCGAGGGGGATCATCCGCCGATCGTTTTCATAACAGGGCACGGCGACATCCCGTCATCCGTGCGCGCGATCAAGCGCGGCGCCGTGGACTTCCTGACCAAGCCGTTCAGTGATGCGGACCTCATGGCCGCCATCCATGCGGCGATTGCCCAGGATCAGGCAAATAGGTCAGAGCGCGCCGAGCTCGGCGTGTTGAGGCAACGCTATCTCGACCTGACGCCGCGCGAACGCGACGTGCTGCCCCTGGTGGTGAGTGGCTTGCTCAATAAGCAGGCCGCCGCCGAACTGGGGATCAGCGAGGTCACGCTGGAAATCCATAGAAGGAACGTCATGCAGAAAATGGTGGCGGCGTCGTTCGCCGATCTCGTGCGTATCGCGGAGCGATTGGAAATACCGATCACCCACTCGCGCCGGGCGGGAAGGAGCTGAGCGTGAGCAACGTCAGGCGTGTTGTGGCGGTTGTCGACGACGATCCACGACTGATCGAGTCGCTGGAGGAGCTTCTGGAGTCCGCCGGCTATGTGCCCCGCAGCTTCTCATCGGCGGGACAGTTGCTTGTCAGCGGGCTGTCGGGCCTGGACGTGCTCATCACCGACATCGGGATGCCCGGCATGAACGGCTTTGAACTTCGTGACCTGGTGAAGAGGGCGCGTCCGGAGCTGCCGGTGTTCCTGATCACAGGCCGCCACGAGATAGCCGATCAGGACCGCGCGCAGGGCATCAGCGGATTTTTCCGCAAGCCCTTCGATGGCCAAGCCCTGCTTGCGGCGGTCGGCGACTCCTTGCGCAATCAAAAAATGGAGGATGATCATGACAGGTGAGCAGCCGCTTCCGCGGAGATCGGCACCGCTATCACAGCAGTGGGACACGGAGCAGCCGCTCGTCATCATTGTCGATGACGATGCCGCTGTTCGTGAGGCGCTGTCCGAGTTGATCCTGTCGGCGGGCTTGCAGTCGATCTGCTTTGCCTCAACCCGCGAATTCCTCGACGCCGACGTATTGGACGGCCCCGGCTGCTTGATCCTCGACGTGCGCATGCCAGGAGCGAGCGGGCTCGACCTGCAACATCGTCTGGCCCAAAGCGGCAACCCCAAGCCAATCATCTTCCTGACCGGGCATGGCGATATTCCAATGACTGTCCAGGCGATGAAGGCCGGCGCCGTCGACTTTCTCACCAAGCCAGCACGCGACCAAACCCTGCTTGACGCGGTGATTGCGGGGATTGCGATGGACGCCGCTCGGCGGGCGGATGCAGTCGTCGTCAAGCGCAATGTAGAACGCCATGAGACGCTGACGCCACGCGAACGTCAGGTCTTGCGCGAAGTCGCGCATGGACGAGTCAACAAACAGATCGCATTCGACCTCGGAATCAGCGAGATCACCGTCAAGCTCCACCGCGGCAATGTGATGCGCAAGATGGAGGTCGCGTCCATCGGCGAGCTGATCCGGGCATGGGAAACATTGCCGGCTACGATACGTGATACCAGCGCGGCCAGGCCTTCGGCTTGATCCCATGGTCATCCGTGGGATGTCTAAGCGCGGAAGAGGAACCCGTCGCCGGCGCAGAGCCGGAAGCCGCATTCGTCAGGCCGGGCGAACCAAAAGCGGTCGCTCTGGAATTAGAGGGGCTTATTCCTCAAAGGGCGCGTTCGACACGACGTCGACGGAAGACGGCGCCCGGTACCCGGGCACGAAGCGTTCGCCAAAGTCCCGGGCGAAATTGTCGTAGGTTGTTTCCGGGTGCGTCTGGGCGATGTGACAGAAGCACCGTGTCATGCGTCGCTTCATCTCGAGCCGCGGGAATTCACCTACAATCCTGGCGATTTCTGCCGCAGGGATGGTCTCGTACTTGAGTCCGACAACATCCAGGCAGATGCCCGCAGTGCAAAGGGCTACCTCCGCCTCCTTGTAGAGGCCGATCGACGGGGTCGAGTTGAGGGCCACGCTGTCCCATATGAGCTGGGCCCGGCGCTCGTCGACACCGCCTTGTCGTGAGAAGACCCTGGCCAGATCCGCGCCTTCGACTTCGAAACGGCGCGGACCGTCAAAACGCTCGTTGAGCGTGATGTCGTGCAACAGGGCCCCGACCGCGACGACTTCCGCGTCGTGGTCGATGTTACGGAGTTGCCCGAGCCGTGCCGCAAACAACCAGGAGCGGACGACATGATTGAACAGATAAGCCTCGCATTCTCTCCGCGCATATTCAAGAGCCTGTTGCACGAGCGGGGTATCGGGTACCGAGACCCCTGCAAGTATCCGGCTGGTGGTTCCGTTCATCTCGAACTATCTCCTCAATCCGACCGGTTTCGCCGGCCCGTGTCGTCGCCGGTTTCAAGCGGCGGCGCGCATGCGATCTGCGGGGTGCTGCAGGCGAAAGCCGATCGCCAACCTGTTCCAGGCGTTGATCGTAGCGACGCCGATCGACAGCGCGACGAGTTCATCTTCCGAGAAGGCCTTCCGGGCTTCCTCGTAGGCAGCGTCAGGCGCATGGGTTTCTGAGATCCGGGTGAGGGCTTCCGCCCAGGCGAGAGCGGCCCGTTCGCGTTCCGTGTAGAGGGCAGACTCGCGCCAAGCGTCGAGCAGCAGCAGCCGGTCGTCGGTCTCGCCCAGCTTGATGGCGTCTTGCCGGTGCATGTGCAGGCAATGCGCGCAGCCGTTCATTTGCGACACCCGCACCTTGACGAGTTCGAGCAGCTTCGGGTCGAAGCTGTTGGCAAGCCAGCTCTCGATGGCGACGAGACCCTCGATGCCGCCGTTCTTGCGGGCCAGGAAATTCAGACGTTTGGTCATGTGAGGCTCCTGATGTCGGTTGTTGGTTTCATTTTCTCGCGAGGCGCCGGCGTTGTTTCGTCGGCGCCGACGGCTGACGATCTCGGCTAGCGATAGCCGACACCGGCGACGTAGTTGGAGAGTATCTGATCTTGGATCTCTTCCTGTTCGAACAGAGCTTTCATCGCGTCGCGTATGTCGAGAATACCGATAGGCCGGGCGCCTACGTCGACCACGGGCATGTTCTGCAGGTTAGTGGCAGCCATTGTCTGCCACACCTCATGCAGATCATCCTCCGGCGTGCACGAAACGATCTGTCTGCTCATCAGGGCTGAAATTGGCGGCACTGACGTGGCCGAACTGACGAGATGGCGGACGAGGTCAGATTTGCTCAGCACGCCTTCGGCGCCGCCGTTGCCATTGCGGACCACGACAAGGCCGATGCCGGGCCTGGAAAGCGAAAGGGCGGCCGCCTGCACGGTGGCATTGACGTCGATGACGGCAAGGCGTGGCGACGTCAATGCATGCAGTTTGTCGATGAGCATTGCAGCGGTCCTCCATGTTCAAACACCGATCCGTGAGATGGTCGACCTCAGTCGTCGTTGTATGTGGTCAGCTCCGTTTCACTGGTATCGACGACGAACACGGCCAGAAGCTTGGCGGGTTCGGTCGCACTGGCATTTTCGCTGACGCCGTGACGGTCGCCCGGAAATTCCGAGAAGCTTTCGCCGGCGCGATATGTCGTGACCGGTCCGTCATTGACCTGGCTGCGGATTGCGCCTTCGAGAACGGTCGCAAAGATGAACGCGGATTTTGGATGCGTATGTCCAGCAGAAGTGCCGCCTGGTTCGTATTCGACGAGCACGGCGCGCATGCTCTTGCCCGGCACGTTCGGCAGCGTGTGGTCGTAGATCAGCGTGGCCTTGTCGCCATGGGAATCATGGGCGAGCGCCGGGACCGTGACGAGACTGGTTGTGATAGCGGCGGTGCAGAAGATTGTTCTGATCATTGTCGTGACTCCAGTTGGGTGTGTGATGGGGGATCGCCGGCCGGCGAGGGACGACCGGCGATCGGGCTCGCGCCAGGTACGGCGCTAGTCTATGAGCTAATGAATGCCATCAGCTCGGCGTTGACCTGGTCCTGATGCGTGGCGGTGATGCCGTGCGGCGCGCCCGGATAGTAGATGTCCCTGGCACCCTTGATCAGCTTTGCCGACTTCCGCGCCGAGTCCTTAACCGGCACGATCTGATCGTCTTCCCCGTGCAGGACCAGCGTCGGGACATCGAATTTCTTGAGGTCCTCGGTGAAGTCCGTCTCTGAGAATGCCTTGACGCTCTCATAGGCGTTCTTTGCGCCGGCCTGCATGCTCCACAACCAGAACTGGTCCAACGTGCCCTGCGAGACCTTGGCGCCTGGCCGGTTGGCGCCGTAGAAGGCGAGCGCCAGGTCCTTGTAGTATTGCGACCGATCGCCCGCGACGCCGGCACGGATGCCGTCGAAGACTTCCATCGGCAGGCCTTCAGGGTTGGCCTCGGTCTTCAGCATGATCGGCGGAACGGCAGCAATGAGAACCGCCTTGGCGACCCGGCCGGTTCCGTGCCGACCGATGTAGCGGGCGACCTCGCCGCCGCCAGTGGAGTGACCCACTAGCGTGGCGTCCTTGAGGTCTAGCGTTTCGATGACGGCAGCGAGATCATCGGCATAGCCGTTCATGTCGTTGCCGGAGGAAGCCTGGCTCGACCGGCCGTGCCCGCGCCGGTCGTGTGCGACAACGCGGAACCCGTTCTGCGCGAGGAAGAGCATCTGGCCATCCCAGGCGTCGGCATTCAGCGGCCAGCCGTGAGAGAAGGTGACGACCGGGCCCGTGCCCCAGTCCTTGTAGTAGATTTCCGTGCCGTCCTTCGTGGTGATCGTGCTCATGGTCGTCGATCCTTTGGTTGAGGTGGAGGAGGGAAGGTTTTGCTTCCTTCCGCCTGTCCGGTCGCGGCTCGTGACAGGCCGACCGCAACCGTTGCGGCAATGGCGCCTAACAAGACATCGCGGCGGGATGCTCGGTGGTGGGAAGGAAGGTGCTCTTTCATTGTTTGCTCCTTCGTGTTTCGAGCTCGAGGCCCGCGCGACATCCGGCGACGCGCGGCCACGGGTCGGGTCGCTCAATGCGGCCGAGGCGAGGCGTGGCTGAACCAGTCTTCGAAGCGCTTGGCGCCGATCCGCGGGTGATCGCCGGGGACGAGCGACCGGTCGTCCAGCTCCGTGCCGAAATAGGAGGCGTGGGGATCCGCAGCCACCTTGCGTGGATCGTTCGTCGCCTTCAGAAACTGCGCGACAAGGTCGCTCATCCGGACCGGCGCGGGACCAGCGATCTCGATCACGCCGTTGACGGGCGGCGAGAGCGCCACGTCGGTCATGACGTCGGCGACGTCGTCAGAAGCGATCGGCTGAAAATAGGCAGACGGAACCGTTGCAATATTTCCCACCGTTCCCGACTGGGCGATGCCGCCAAGGAACTCGAAAAACTGCGTCGAATGGACGATGGTGTAGGGGATGCCGGAGCCCCGGATCAGCTTTTCCTGAGCCATTTTGGCGCGCATGTATCCGCTCTTGGGCAGACGCTCGGCCCCCACGATCGAAAGCGCGATGTGGTGCTTCACGCCGGCGGCCTTTCCCGCGGCGAGCAGGTTTCGGCCGGACCTCTCGAAGAATTCCAGGACGGCCTTGTCCTCGAAGGATGGCSAATTCGCCAGATCGATGACGACCTGCGCTCCCGTAAGCGCTTCGGTCAATCCTTCGCCTGTGATCGTATTGACACCCGAGTTTGGCGACGCAGCGAGCACTTCATGGCCCTTCTTGCGCAGCCTCTCGACCGTCTTCGAGCCGATGAGTCCGGTGCCGCCTATCACGACGATTTTCATGGTCGAACCTCCTTGTTCGCATTCCAGGGATTGGGGTTGTCTGTCCGAGCGGCCATACAGCCGGCACGTCACCCTGTCTTCGCGGTAAACAATGCGACGGAG
Organism: Mesorhizobium sp. P2_E6; assembly: GCF_056403835.1. Lineage (NCBI taxonomy): Bacteria > Pseudomonadati > Pseudomonadota > Alphaproteobacteria > Hyphomicrobiales > Phyllobacteriaceae > Mesorhizobium > Mesorhizobium sp. P2_E6. Next base: position 3,400 of record NZ_JBFUEQ010000016.1, on the reverse strand, counting down.
ACGCCGGCCAAACTATCGAACGGAAGCATCTGTCGTTTGATGCGAAGGTCTAGTGCCGATGCTTTCAGAGACTGGGGGATTCTAGACAGTATGGGACGAAGGGCAGTGCCGGTGCATTGGTCGAACGGACCATCGGCGTAGCTGGTCGATCTTCCCACACACATCGAGCCGCGTCCCGGGGAGCTTCCGGTAGGCCATCCTATCCGGCTGCGCGCGTCGTCCTGATCCTCGACCCAATCGACCGCGGGTGCCTGCCCACATAGTGTTTTCGGCACGACCACAGCAGTTTCGTGCCCGGGGATTGGAGGGACGTCAATTGTCACGCGCAGAAGCAAGACCAGGCACGATTGGCGACAGTGGCTTTGATAGGAAGGCCCAAGTTGCCCTGCACGCCCGCCGTACCGAGCAGCCGACCGCCGGCATCGTTCATGACCTGGGCAATCTCATCCAGGTTGCGTCATCCGCGCTGAACCGCGTCGCGCGGGACCCAAGCATCTCAACGGTTCCGGCCCTTGAGCCCGTGATCGCCAGTGCCAGGACCGCGCTGCAACGCGCTGGCGCGCTCGTGCGAGATACAATGGGCAGAGCCTTGGAGGCTCCCAGAGAAATCGAACACACGGACTTGAGTAGCTGCCTGGCTGAGGTCGAAACTCTCATCCGAAGCGCATGGGAACTGCAGATCCAGCTCGAGGTCCGTATCGGATCCGATTTGCCTCCCGCGATATGCGATCGTTTGGGCCTGCAGAACGCGGTCCTGAATCTCGTGTTCAATGCGCGCGACGCGATGCCTAACGGCGGCTCGATCTCGATAGACGTCGCATTAGCGGATAAAGTCCGTGGCGCCCTTGTCGAGCTGCGCGTCGCAGACACCGGTATCGGTATGACCCAGGAAACCATGGCCCGCGCCTTCGATCCTTTCTTCACCACGAAGTGCCAGGGCCTGGGCGGTATCGGCTTGCCGATGGTGAAGCATTTCGCCGAACAGCATGACGGCAGTGTCGAAATCGACAGCGCGCTCGGGTCAGGCACAACAGTGATCTTGCGATTGCCCGCGGCGGGGCAAGCAGACGTCGGGCCATAGCTGCAACCGAATAGCTGAGGATGCTCACATGAACCCAGCGATCACCGAAAATGCCTCGCAACATCGCTTCGAGCTGCCGATTGCCCATGGCGTGCTCGCAGTGGCCTACTACCGCACGGGCTATCGATGGCCGGTGTCTCGCGCAGCCAGCCGGAATTCACGTCGCGCACGAGTTTCTCGACCGAATTGAGGGTGAGTGTCGTGTCGGCCGCACAATGTATCGCCAGCACGAGGCCGGTGACGCCTCCGTCCGGAGCAGAAATAGGCGGGGTGGTGCCGCTGCCACGCATGGTGCATGATTCCTTCATCGTCTATCCCGTCCCGCGCAACCTGAACTATGCCTATACGAGCCGAGCATCGAACCAGCGGCCGATCCCGGTCTTGGCGACATAGGTCGAGTGTCCAACGCTCATCCGTTGCTTCCTGTTTCCTAAATTTTTGGCGCTCACCAAGACGCAGCGGTCTGGCTCTTCGCCAGACCATTCACCGCCTTGGGAGATCGAGGCCCTCACCCCATTGCGTGTGTAGATTCCGCGCGAGCAAACTGGCCGCCGCCGTGTCTCACCAGCGGCGTTGTCGGGGCGACGCCCCAGAATCTCAGGATGATCGGCAGCAATTTCGAAAGTGCGGACCGTATCGTCATTTTTCGATTCCTCGGCGGGTTGTTCAGGCGAACCACCATGCAAACCTTCGCGAGGTGTGAGCCATCGTGCCTAGGACGCGTGCAGTCGATACATTGGTTTAAGGCTTCCTGAGTGAAGGGCTAAGGTCGTGTCTCGCTGGACACCGGAGCAGCCGCTCGTCATCATTGTCAATGACGATGCCTCTGTTTGTGTCATCGGCGAGTTGATCCCGGCATGGGATACACTGCCTGCGTCGATGCGTCCGGCAGGGCGCAGGGCGCGACCTGGACTCTCGCATAGGCCGATCCATGCCTTTGTCCAATAGGGTCGCATACCTCGCCCGGCCCATTCTTCGTCCTGCCCATGAGGAGTGACATGAATCGATGTCATCGGCGGTCGGGGCGCTCGGGCAAAGTTGTTGAGCGGCTCGGTGAAAAGGGACATGATGTCGTTTGTCAAATGGCTCCAGAACTAACCCTGTCGATATCCGATTTTGGCTCTGACCACGGCGTTAGAAAACGAGCCATGACAACTTGTCGCGGCTTTACCAACAGTCGGACTGAGGCCGCTCTTGCCAGCTCGTTCGCGCCTGGAGGAGATAAGCGATGGATTTCGATGCTGCATTCCTGTCGCGCCTGCAATTCGCCTGGGTCATCGGCTGGCACATCCTGCTGCCGGCTATTACCGTAGGATTGGCGGCGTTCATCGCGATGCTGGAAGGCCTCAATTTTTTCACCGGAAGGGACATCTATCTCCGCATCTCGACGTTCTGGATCAAGATCTTCTCGATTGCGTTCGGGATGGGCGTCGTCACCGGGGTCGTCATGCCCTTTCAGTTCGGTACGAACTGGAGCCGCTTTTCCGACGCCACCGCCAACGTGCTCTCCCCGCTTTTCGCCTATGAGGGTCTGACGGCATTCTTCCTGGAGGCGGCCTTCCTCGGCGTCCTTCTGTTCGGACGGCAACTGGTGCCACGCTGGGCGCATTTCGTCGCCGCACTGATGGTGGCACTCGGAACTTTGCTTTCTTCCTTCTGGATCCTGTCGGCCAATAGCTGGATGCAGACGCCGGCCGGCTACGAGATCATCGACGGTCGTTTCTTCCCGACGGATTGGTTCAAGGTGGTCTTCAATCCTTCCTTCCCATACCGGCTGGCGCATACCGTGGTCGCCTTCTTCGTCACGACCGGCTTCGTCGTCATGGGCGTCGGCGCCTATCTGATGCGTCGCGGGCGGTCCGTCGCGGAAGGGCGAACGATGCTGTCCATGACGCTCTGGCTGCTTACGGTGCTGGTCCCGCTCCAGATTTTCATCGGCGACCAGCACGGTCTGAACACGCTTGAGCACCAACCGGCCAAGCTCGCTGCGATCGAAGCGCGTTGGGAAACCGCGAGGCGGGTGCCACTGACGCTTTTCGCCATTCCGGACGACAAGGGCGAGCGCAACCGCTTTGTCATCGACCTTCCCTGGCTTGGCAGCCTCATTCTGACCCACGAGCTTGACGGCGAGGTCAAGGGCCTCAAGGACTTTCCGGCTGACCAGCGCCCACCTGTCGCGATCCCCTTCTTCGCTTTCCGGGTTATGGTCGGTTGCGGCATGCTGATGCTCGGGCTCGTCCTTTTCGGCGGATGGCTTCGCTGGCGCGAACAACTGGACACTTCGCGGGCTTTTCTCACGATCACTCAGATCGCGGCGCC